>NZ_CALDXB010000036.1 GCF_937923675.1 uncultured Sutterella sp.
AGAGAGCTGAACAAAGGAACCACCCCGGTAAAATTGGTGGATTCCAGCTAACGGCTCATCCCCAACGCGTCTGCGATTTCTGAGAATGCCTTCTTCTCCTCAGGAGTGATTTTCAGGGATATGGAGGCTTTGGCTTCTTTCATGGTCGCGTCCTTTGTTGTCATGAAGGTTGTCGTTACGGGCGACTACTTTGGGTGAGAGAACTTGATTCGAAGAGGGGGCTCAGCGGCGGGCGCTCTTGATGCTTTCGAGTGCTCGTTTTTCCGCAAGGAGCTGCTCAGGCGCTTTCCCCTGGAGCTCTTCAATGGAGTGCTTGTACTCCTCGAGGAACAAGTTCTTGTAGAGCGTGTGGTCGCCCGTTTCGTAATAATGGAGCACAGATGCCAGATAATCCGGGATGCTCTTTTCCTGAAGGAAAATCGGCGTCAGTTGATGAGCTGCCAGAACGGCAGTCTGCATCAAGCGGGAGGTGCGCTTGTTCCCGTCTTCGAAATACTGAAGGTAAGCCAGGTTGCAGTGCACGTAGACGGCTTGAGAAAACGGGCGGGTGATTTTCCCGGCTGTTTCCAGAATCGTTTCGAACGCATCTTCCAATGCGTACGGACTGGCGAGCGGAATATATCCGGATCCCGCAATGGCGACTGGGCGGCGGCGAATCTGGCCCCTAGCTTCCGTTCGAATCAGCTGGTCGGTGATCTGCGAATGGATTGAGCGAACATAGGATTTCGAGAGGACGCCGCTGATCTTCTCTTCACGATCCTGCATGACGCTCACAAAAGCGTCGCGGAGATTGACGAGCATTGCGGCATCCTGATACGTTCTTCCAGCCTCAGTGATGCCGTACTGGAGCAGCATGGCCGCGCCTTTGCGCGAGTACTTGTTGCCTTCAATTTTGCCTGAGACATAGGCGTAATCGATGGCGCGATTCTCAAATTGGCGGCGGTTGCGCAAAAGCGCGTCGATTGAATATTCGTTTGCGAGCGACTCCAGGCAGTCCTCTTCCGAAGCTGTGAAGATGGATGTGTTTTCGAGGAAGCGGGAGTTGTATTCCATTGTTTTCCTGGGCTCTGACGGCGCATGCCGATGGACATTGCTCAAAGCGAAGGCTAGCATTGATTCGCGCTCCCAAACGCGGCGGGAGACGGCTCAAACCCCGAAGCGATGAAGCATCCCGGCAGCATGACGACTTGTCCGGCGCTTCCCGTGAGACTCCGGAGCAAAAAAATCCCGGAGAGGCTTTCGGGGCCTCTTCCGGGACAGACTTCCGAGAAAGGAGATGAAGAAAAGAGGAGTGTTTCGCTGGGAAAAATCACAAGTTGTATATCATGCCGGCCGCCCCCATGAACTGGTTGAAGCGGGCGGGTTTGGACAACAGCTTGTCGCCGTCAGCGTAGGAGGCGGCGAGATAAAGACGCGTGCGCTTTGAGAGCGCATAGTAGTAGACGCTGCCGCCCGAAATGACGGTACCTTCCGTTTCGCTGAGGCCTTCCTTGTTGCCCTGCCACTCAAACTTCCCGTAGGTGAGGGACCCAGTAAAAGTGTGGCGTCCCACCGGATAGGCGGCCGTCACCACAACGGCGTTGCTTCTCAGGCCTTTGGCGGACTTGTCGTAGGAGGTAGATCCCACCATCTGGTTTCTCAGGTCGGCAGCGGCGCCGATGCGCCAGTCGTTTTCGCCGTGGTAGTAGGTAACGGCAGAGACAACGGGCCCGAAGTCGTAGCTCGCGATCAGATGCGTGCCGAAGGTGTCGTGCTTCTTCGGGGCCTCGGGATTGAGGCGGTCAGGCTTCTCCCAGGAGAGGATGGTGCCGAAGCGGAGCTTTTCGCCCGTCCAGCCGCCTGCAAGCTGGGCGACGATGTTGCGGTCCGACCAGCCGTAGTTCTTCTCCTGAGTTTCCGAGCCGTTGGAATAGAGACCCTGAAGGAAGAAGCCTTTCGTGCCTTTGGTCGAGAAGGCGACGGCATTGTCGAGGTTTTGCGGCGCATTGAAGGTGACGTTTGCCGGAGCAATGCCGACGAAGCTCGCGTTCGTCATGTTGGCGCGAAGCCGCATGTACATGGAATAGGGCTGCGTCGCGCAGGAGAAGTTCGCAATTCGGCCGAAGGAGAACTCAATGTCGTTGTTGCCGACGAAGAGGCGCGTGGAGCCGAAAAGGTGATCCGGGTTGGCGAGAGACCCGGTGTCGAGCGCGATGGTCGAACCGACATGAAAGCCCGCGTACCAGTCGTCCCAGAGCTTTTCCGTGCCTTTCAGGTTGATGGCGGAATCCCACGGCGTTTCCTTGTAGCCCGCCATTTTGAAGGCATCGTCGCCGTTCTTCGGGTTCGTGTAGTAGACGCCTTCGGCAATGATGCCGGAGATCTGAACCTCGGCGGCGGAGGCGGCAGCTGCCGTGAGGGAGAGTGCAGCGGCTGCGGCGGCCAGCGTAATTCTGGAGAGAGGCATTTGGTCGGATTCCTTTTTGCGGTTGATTTTTGTGATTGCGCCCGATTCTTTATTCGGGGCCGTGGGGGCCGCCAGAAGTGGTCGGCTTCGTGCGGACCCCTTGAAAACAATCTATTGGAATCGATTGGATGCGCCTATCGGATCTTTCCTCGCGTCTCCGATCACTTCAGAGAAAAGTTCTTCCCATTTTTGATAGTTCGTTTGGATTAGGTCGTTGGTATGGGACGCATTGAGATGGCGCAGGTATTACTTCAATCAATCCCTGATCTCTCTGCGGATGAGCGCAGAATCATGAGACAAACGCCATCGAAGCCTTTCGTTCGAGCAGGGGAGATATTCATGATCACGCTGAGTCAACGCAGCAGCACCTTTACCGATTCCGTCATCCGCCGCATGAGCCGCGTGTGCGCCAAATACGGCGCCCTCAATCTCGCGCAGGGGTTCCCCGACTACAACCCGCCCGAACCGATGCTGAAGCGCCTTGCGGAAGTCGCCTACCAGGGACCGCACCAGTATGCGACCACCTGGGGCGCGCAGAATTTCCGCGAAGCGCTCTGCGAAAAGGTGAAGCATTTCAGCGGACTCGAATACGCTCCGAATTCCGAGGTCGCCGTTACCTGCGGCGGCACGGAAGCCATGATGGCCTCCGTTCTCGCAACGGTGAACCCCGGCGACAAGGTGGCGATCTTCTCGCCCTTCTACGAGAACTACGGCGCCGACGCGATCCTTTCGGGCGCAGAACCCATTTTCGTGCCGCTGAAGCCCCCAGCCTTCTCGTTTGACGAAGAGGAGCTCCGTAATGCCTTCCGTCAGGGCGCGAAGGCCCTCATTCTCTGCAATCCGTCGAACCCGTCCGGCAAGGTCTTCACGAGGGACGAGCTCCTTGCGATCGCGAAAATCGTGAAGGAGTTCGACGCCTTCGTGATTACGGACGAGGTCTACGAGCACATCATCTACAAGCCTGCGGTTCATACGTACTTTGCGGCGCTCCCCGGCATGCGCGAGCGCACGATCGTCTGCAATTCGCTCTCGAAGACCTATTCGATCACGGGCTGGCGCCTGGGCTACGTCCTCGGGCCCGCGGAAGCGCTCGACCGCGTCCGCAAGGTTCACGACTTCCTGACGGTCGGCGCTGCGGCGCCCCTCCAGGAGGCTGCCGTCACGGGCCTCAGGTTCGGCGACGACTACTACGAAGAGCTTCAGGCCGAATACACGCACCGGCGCGATCTCTTCCTGTCGGGACTCGATTCCTTGGGCCTCAGGTACTTCCGTCCGCAGGGCACGTACTTCGTGCTCGTCGACATCAAAGATTTCGGCTATGACGACGACTATCAGTTCTGCCTCGACCTTGCCGAAAAGGTGAAGCTCGGCGCTGTTCCGGGGTCGAGCTTCTTCCGCGAGCCCGTGCACGACTACATTCGTCTGCACTTTGCGAAGGGCGACGACCGGGTGCTCGAGGACGCGATCAACCGCCTGAGGAACATCAAGATTTTGCAGAAGTAATCTGCGGATGTTCCCATGACAAAGGACCGGGAGCTTGAGGAAGCTTTGCCGGTCCTTTTATTTCAGAGCGCACGCGGCGTCTTTCAGGCGCGGGATGGAAGTGCGCCGCCCGTTCGGGCGAATGGGCTTCAAGCGGCAGTCTTATCCGAGGCGGAGCTTCAGCTGCCGCAGCTCGTTGAGATTCGATACGCCGAGCTTGTGGTAGGCATTCGCGCGGTGCGTTTCGACGGTTCGGTCGCTCAGCGACAGGCGCTGCGCGATCTGGCAGTTGAGGAGCCCGATGAGAACCAGATCGAGAATTTGCCGCTCACGCTTCGTGAGGGTCTCCCAGCGTTCTGATTCCTCGCCGCTCCCGACAGGGGTTTGTCTGGCTTTAAGGTCTTTGCCCACTGCGGCATCAACAGCCCGGAGAAACTCTTCCGGGTTGACCGGTTTTTTGAGCAGGTCGTCGGCGCCTTTTCTGAAGATCGTGATCGCCATGTCGACGTCGGCATGCGCGGTCAGAAAAACAATCGGCTGGGTATAGCCGCGCCGGAGCATCAGCGCCTGAAGCTCCACACCGTTGATGCCGGGCATTTGATAGTCAAGCACGACGCATCCCGGACGGTCGGGGTCGTCCTCTTGAAGAAACGCTTCGCCGCTCTCATAGGCCTTCGCCGTCCACCCTTCCGCCCGCAGCATGAAGAGGAGCGCTTCGCAGTGTGCGAGGTTGTCGTCCACAATGCGGATGAGCGCATTTTGTTCCTTCTTCATGATGTCTTCTCCAGAGGTAGCTTAATAACTGCTGAAAGACCGCTCCCGGGCCCCGCTTCAAAGAGAAGCTTCCCGCCATGATTTTCAACGATGGAGCGGACAAGCACAAGGCCGAGACCGAGACCGCTCGGCTTCGTGCTTTGCAGCGGCGTTCCGAGTGCCCGGAGCTCTTTTTCGGAGAGCGGCGAGCCGTTATCGGAGATCCTGATGAGGCAGTGGCCGTCGGCTTTTTTCGCCGATACCCGGATTTCGGGCCGGGGCGTCTTGTCCGCATGGAGCGCGTCTGCCGCGTTTCGAAGGAGATTAAGCACGGCAAGCTCGATTTCCATGGAATCCGCAAAGATGGGGAGACTCCCTTCAAGTTCGCTCAATACTCTGCCCGAAAAGCGCCCGCTCGCGCGGAAGACTTCCAGAGCCTGCTTCACGACTGCCGAGGCATCGAGATGCTCTCTGTCTGAAGGCTTGCGGCGTGCGTAGGCGCGGACTTTGTTGACGATGCTTTCCGCATCCTGAGTTTCGGCGGCCATCCGGAAAAGCGCCTCTCTGGCGGCGGATGCGTCAAAATCGGGCTTTTCCGTCATCCGGAGAAGTCCGTGGATGTAGGCGGAAAGGGAAGAGAGCGGCTGTCGAAGCTCATGCGCGATCATCGAGCTCATCTGTCCGATCAGGCCGACCTTCTGGAGAGACTCAAAACGCTCTTCTGCGGCTGCCGCCACTTTCTGGAGTTCGAGCTGCCGGCTGAGCGCCCGGGAAAGTTCTGCGGTCCTGCGGCTGACGAGATGCTTCAGAAGCAGGCTGTAGAGGGCAAGGAGCACGAGAAGCGCCGCGCCGGCAAGGATCCACGGTCGGTATTCTTCCCAGAAGCCCTTGAGCGTCCAGCCTTTCAGCACGTCGTAGACGCCCGTCTTCATGTTCCGGTAGAGCTCGTCGACGGCGCTGAAGTCGGTTGCAACGCTCCAGCGGTAGTCGGATGCGTCGCTCGCGTTGAGGAGAATCTGCATGACTTCGCGCGCGAGCTCAGGCGATGTTCCGGGAGCGGCGGAGAGCGTCCAGTTGGGATAGTCGGCGGTTGATCGGCGGCAGGGCATGATGCCGGGCTTCGGCTCCAGAATCCTGAGCGCCCTTCGTTCCGGAGCATCTGCAGGAAAATTGTCCTCAAGAAAGCAGCTCGGCACCGTTGCCGCATCGGCCTCGCCCCGAAGGAGCGAAGCGAGCACGCTGAAGCTTCCTGCATCCAGAAAGACCTGTTTGGAGAAGAACCCGAGATGGTCGTAGCCGCGCGCCTCGAGTTCGCCCATTGCGGCGACGTAGCCGTAAAAGCCCATGGGTCGGTTGGCGACGAGCCGTCTTCCGCGGAGGTCGTCGAGCTTTCTGTAGGGGGAGTCTGCACGGACGACGAAGACCGAGCCGTAGGCGTGGTTGGGGTCGGGAAAGCGCTTCGAAGTGATGGTGAGGAGGTCCTTTGTGCCTTTGTTCATCATCCGGCGCGAGAGACCCGCCGTGGAAATGAAGAAGCTGAGGCGGTTCGCAAGAACGTCTTCTGTGAGCTTGTCGACATGAATCGTCTCAAAGCTCACGCGGTCTTTGCCGAAATGCGCCTCCAGGGCTTGCTTCGTTTCCGTAAAGACGGAGACGTGTTCCGGTTCATGACCGCCCGGGGTGATGCCGATCCGGATCGCCGGCTCCGGGACCGCTGAAGCGAGCGCCGGGAGGAGCAGGCAGAGCGTCAGAAGAAATAAAGGACGGCTTTGAGGCGCAGCGTTTGTCATGAATCTCTCCGGGCTTATGAATTCTGGGAGCCCGCGTGTACTTAAGTACCGGATACGTAGGTACCCGGCTGAATATTCTCTATCCCAACGAGTGAACAATCTCTGGAGAGAGAACTATGAAGCAGCACATCGCATTATCCGCCGCTCTCGCGGCCGCCCTCGCCCTCATGAGCACCGGCGCATCGGCCGCACTTAAGGACGGCACGTATGAAACCCAGGTCATCGGCCACAATGCGCCCTTTACGGTGAAGGTGACCGTAAAGGACGGGAAGGTTGCGTCGATCGATTCGAAACAGAACCTTGAGTCGAACGGCGTCGGCCGCGTGGCGCTCGAGAAGCTTGCAAAGAAGGTCGTCGACAATCAGTCGGTCGGCGTCGACGTGGTGACGGGAGCGACGCTCACGAGCTTTGCGTTCCTGAAGGGCGTTCGCGACGATCTCGCCAAGGCGGGCGCGACGGACGAAGACATGGCGAAATGGAAGAAGAAGGTCGAGCAGCATCCGACAGCGCCTCTTGCGATCGATTCTGACGTCGTGGTGATCGGCGGCGGCGGGGCCGGCCTGGCCGCAGCCCTCTCGGCACTCGAGTCCGGTGCGAAGAAGGTCGTTGTTCTCGAGAAGCTCGGCTACCTCGGCGGCTCCACTCAGGTCTCGGGCGGCGCCTTCAATGCCGTTGACGACAAGCGTCAGAAGGCGCAGGGCATTGTCGATTCGAAGCCCATTTTCTTTGAAGCGACGATGAGGGGCGGCCACTATGTCGGGAACCCCGAACTGGTGCACTACCTTACCTACAACGCCACGGATGCGGTCGCCTGGCTTGAAAAGGAAGGCGTCGAATTCAGGGACAAGATCGGTTCGGCAACGGGCTCCCTCGGTCAGCGTTCGCATTACGGCAAGAAGCCTGCCGGCTGGGCCTATACGTCCGTCTTCGAAAAGCGCCTTGCGGATTACGGCGACCGGGTTGAGATCCTCACCGATACGCCTGCCGAGCATCTCATCGTCAGGGACGGCCGCGTGGTCGGCGTGAAGGCGCTCCGCTACGGCAAGCAGCCCGTCACCGTCAATGCCGCGAGCACGGTGATTGCCACGGGCGGCTTCGGCGCCAACATCCCGATGCGTCAGAAAGTGAATACCGGCGTCTGGAAGGAGGTCTCGCTCGACAAGCGCATCGGCACGACGAACATCAACGGCGCGGCGCAGGGCAAGGGCATCGAACTCGGACGTGAAGCCGGGGCCGACATCATCGGACTCTCCGACATTCAGCTTCACCCGAACGGCACGCCCGGCACCGGCCTCATGCAGGATATTGCGACTTCCGGACGCAACCGCCTCTTCATCAACAAGAACGGCGACCGCTTCGTGAGCGAAAGCGCGGCGCGCGACACGCTCTGCAAGGCGATCTTTGCCCAGCCCGGCGGAACCTATTACCTGCTGATGAACAAGCTCCGCTACCCGGATGAAACGACGCCGGACCGCATGGGCGTCACCATGCAGGACATGCTGAAGCTCGGCCGCGTGAAGAAGGCTGAAACGCTCGATGAAATGGCGAAGATCCTCAACGTGCCGGCAGCAAATCTCAAGGCCGCGGTTGCGGAATACAACAAGGCGGCGAGCAACAAGGGAACGCCAGACAAGTTCGGCTTCGTCGCGACCAATACGGATGATGCGCCGATGACGGAGGGCCCCTGGTACGCATGCCCCAAGGTTCCGACAGTGCATCACACGATGGGCGGCATCCGCATCAATGTGCACGCTCAGGCGCTCGATAAGGACGGCAATCCGATCAAGGGCCTCTACGCCGCGGGCGAAGTGACGGGCGGCATTCACGGCGCGAACCGTCTCGGCGGGAACGCCATCGCGGATGTCTTCACCTTCGGGAAGGTTGCCGGCGAAAGCGCGGCAAAGGGACTCTGACGAAAAGGGAGCGACGGCATTTCCCGGATGGAACCTGTTCTCCTGAGGCATCGGTGCCGAAATTGATCCATCCGTCATGAGCAAAAGAGAGGGACCTTCGGGTCCCTCTCGCATTTCCGGAAGTTCCCGCTGCGATCCCCGGAGCGGCAGCGGTTCGGGAGACTTCGGGCGGAGAAAAGACAATCGCAGCTGGAAAGGTTGACAAGAACTTGGAAATAATACTAAATATATTAATGTATTTTTTTTTAGATTTCGGGAGTTCCTGCTATGGAATACACGGAATACAAGATGGATCTCAAACGCATTCGCGCGAAAGTCCGCACCATGAAGCGGACGCTCAAAGCCAGAAAGGGAACAACCAACCTGGTCGGGTATGGCCTCACGGTAATCCGCGAGAGGCTTCTTGAGGATCCTGCCTGCTATCTCACCTATGGCCCCTACTGGTGGGCTATGAAGGACATGCTCATTCGCCGCGGGTACAAATTCGGGACGGAGCTCGATGAGGAAGTTCTTGAGGATTACAGAGGCGGCAATGATGAAGAATCGCTCGTCATGTGCGAGGTCTTCCGCGACATGTATTTTGAAAAGTTCATGCGGGGCGCCCGCCGGTTCTCGCTGGACGGCGCTTCCGACGAGGACTACGTGCTCGTGGATCACGATATGGAAAACCGGATCCTGCCCGATATCGCGCTGATTTAGCTTGTTTGAAGCTTTCTGCATAAGAGTGGGGCGGCTGAGGCGCTCAGCCTGATGATTTTCCAGTAGGATTCCCAACCGCCAAAGCCATCGCTCGAGGCCATGGCGCGAACTTTTCAAGGTGAACCGGGACATCCCATGGATCTGACCTCCAAGCTATTGAAAAACATTCTGAATCTCGAGAACATCGTCGTAGAGAACTGCGAATTCGGACTTGGTTCCGATCAGGAAAGGATCCTGACGGTCGATGTGCAGCCATATAAGCGCCTGCAGCATTTGTGTCCGCAGTGCGGGAAGAACTGTCCGGGCTACGACCGCGGCGGGCGTCCGGCGAGAACCTGGCGCGCCCTCGACTGGGGAGACGTGCTCGTCTATCTGCGCTACGCGCCTCCCCGCATCCAGTGCCCGGAGCACGGCGTCGTTACGGCATCCGTGCCCTGGGCTTATCCCGGGTCGCGCTTCACCATGGACTTTGACTGGCAGACGGCGATCCTGGCTGCAGGCGTCTCTACGACGCTCGCTGCCCGTCTCATGCGCATCGATTGGGCCACCGTCTCCCGCTGCGCGGAGCGCGTCAGAGAAAAAGAGACGCAGGACGCCGGCAATCGGTTCAGCGGCCTCCGGCACATTGCAGTGAATGAGAGGAGCTTCACCCAGGGAAAGAATGTCGTCACCGCCGTTTTTGACCGTGAGAAGAACCGTCTGGTCTGGGCGCATGAAGGCCGCGCGTCCAAGGTATTGGAAGTCTTCTTTGAAGGCCTGACGGCAGACGAGAGAGCTGCTGTCGAAGTGGTGAGCGGCGACAACGCACGCGTGATCGACGAGTGCATTGCAAAGTACGCGCCGCAGGCAAAGCGAAACAGGCGCTGAAAGGCGGATGGAGGCCGGTGATCTATGTCAGGATCCTCCGCCTCAGGGAATAGAATCTTCCTGGAAATTTCTCTGCCGTAACGGAGAAATTTCCGGAAAATTCTCCGTCATAACGAGGTTTTTCTTATGGAACTCATCCCTCGAGAAATGCAGGCTTCCATCGCGGCTCAAACGCGGCCCAAAGCGGATGTTATTTTCGGTGCGCGGCAAACGGGCAAAACTACGCTGCTTCAGGGCATTGTTCTCAGCTCTGCGGCTTGGTTTTCCGGCGACGCACCGAGTGATCTGGAAAGACTCTCGCTCTTTAGTTAATGAGAGAGTGGAGCAACTCGTCTGAAAATCTCAGGTTCGCGGGAACTGAAAAACCCTGAAAATGCGCCGCGGCCAGTTGCAGGACAGCCGTCAAAATGGCGGCGGGCGTTACCACTGGAGCGTTCCACGCTGGCTTACGTCAACGCCCGCCGTGATGACTGCGTCTTCGAACGCTTCTACGATTTCCTGCTCAAGCATTTTGGGGAGGAAGAAAAGCAAAGCCCCCGACCTTTCGGTACGAGGGCCGATTGTCGCTACGGTGGATTGCAATCTCCGCTCCGTAGAGGCCTGCCCACTTAAGGGCAGGACTTAGACCCCGGCAGACTTTGCTGTTGCGGGAACATTGTTACGGTACAGTTAAAAGGTGAGATCGTCAAACGTTTGAATCGCTGAAGTACTTGAGACCGTGACTTGGTTAGGCATCTCAAGCATCATTGCTGTCCAAAATACTTTGGGAATGTCGGAGCCTTTGAGGCGCGTCGAAGATTCCTCAAATCCGCTCTTCGGCGGTACTTTCCCATACAGCCATGACGCAGGCCCGATAAAGCCGAAGGCCTGCCGGAAGCGACGCTCAGGGGACTTCACGACGATTCTGATTATACGCAGGGAGCCGTTCGGTCTCCCTGCACCAGGCATTTGAAAAAATCCGTCGCCCTAGGGTTTTCGATCTGTTTTCGTCCTTCAAAGCGGCTTTTCCGGATCCGATCAGCAGATTCTCGGAAGCTGCTCGCCCGTGAGCCAGTCGACCATGCGCCGGCCGCCCATCAGGGTCACCATCTCAACGAATCCGGGATTCTCCGCCGTCACTTCGCCGATGATCGCGGCTCCCGTCCCATGCGGGTCGCTCCGGATGGCGGCGAGCGCGGCCTCCGCCTCGTCTTCCGGGACGATTGCAATGAGGCGCCCTTCGCAGGCGGAATAAAGGGGATCGAGCCCCAGGAATTCGCAGGCTGCGCGGACCTCGTCCTTCACCGGAATTTGGGCTTCATGAAGCGTGATGCCGACGCCGCTCTCGGCGGCAATTTCGTTCAAGGTCGTCCCGAGCCCGCCGCGGGTGGGATCGCGCAGCACGTGCGCACCGGGCGCGGCGGCGAGAAGGCATTCCACCATTTTCCCGAGCGGCGCGCAGTCGGATTTCAGATCCGTGCCGAAAGTCATGTCCTCGCGCAGGCTCATCACGGTCATGCCGTGGTCGCCGATCGAGCCCGAAACGATCACGCGGTCGCCGGGACGCGCCTGGGAGCCGGAAATCATGTGGTCGGCAAGCCGCTCGCCGATGCCGGTGGTGGCGATGTAGACCCCGTCGCCGTGGCCCTTCTCAACCACCTTGGTGTCGCCCGTCACGACGGCGACGCCCGCTTCCTTCGCGGTCTCGGCCATGGACTGAACGATCTTTTCGAGGTCCCGGAGCGGAAAGCCTTCCTCAAGAATGAAGGCCGCGGAGAGCCAGAGGGGCTTCGCGCCGCACATGGCGACGTCGTTCACGGTGCCTGTGACGGCAAGACGCCCGATGTCGCCGCCCGGGAAGAAGAGGGGCTTCACGACGTGCGCGTCGCAGGAGACGGCAACCGGGCGCGTGATCGGGGGCATCACCGCCCCGTCGTGCCCCTGGTCGAGCCACTCGTTCGTGAGGTGCTTGGCGAAGAGTTCGCCGATCAGCTGCGCCGAGGCCCTTCCGCCCGAGCCGTGCGTCATTTCGACGGCGCCGCGGAGAATGTCGAGCCTGCGGCCGGAGCTTGCGCGTTCGCGCTTGAGATTATTTTCCGTCATATTCTTTTCCTTTCCTGCCGTAATGAATCTTAGGGACTTTTGGGCCGGATCTTCAGGACCGGGCTCGCCCGTAGCTGTATGCCGCGGCGCAGGCGCCTTCAGAGGACACCATGCAGGCGCCGATCGGGTGGGCGGGCGTGCAGGCCTTCCCGAAGAGAAGGCACTGCCGCGGCTCCTTTTCGCCTCTCAGAATGGCGCCGCATTCGCAGGCCTTGTTGTCGGGGACCACGAGTTCAGGCATCACGAAGCGCTTTTCAGCATCGAATTCCGCGAATTCCGGGCGGATGCGCAGCGCTGAATTCGGAACCGTGCCGAGACCGCGCCACTCAAACGTGGGGCGCCGCTCGAAAACCTCGTCCATGAGCTCAATCGCCTTGACGTTCCCTTCCGCCGTCACCGCGCGGGTGAATTCGTTTTCCACTTCGGCGCGGCCTTCGTTTACCTGGCGGATGAGCATCAGGATCGAGAGGAGCATGTCGAGGGGCTCGAAGCCGCAGACGACGACAGGCATCCTCCATTTTTCGCTGAAGTGCCGGTAGGGGTTGGAGCCGATCACGGTCGAGACGTGCGCGGGGCCGACAAGGCCGTTCAACTTAGGTGCATCAGGCCGCTGCGGGGCCGTGAGGAGAATGTGCTCCATCGCGGCGGGGGTCAGCACGTGGTTGCAGAAGACGGAGAAGTTCTTCAATCCCAGACGCTTCGCGGCGAGAATCGCGGCCGCGGTCGGCGGGGTCGTCGTCTCAAAGCCGATTGCGAAGAAGACCACCTCGCGGTCGGGATTTTCGCGGGCGGCCTTCACGGCATCCATCGGGGAATAGATCATGCGGATGTCGGCGCCCTCGGCACGGCAGCGGAAGAAGCTCCGGCCCTTCGATGCCGGCACCCTCATCGTATCGGCGTAGGTGCAGAGAATCACCTTTTCCTTGAGGGCAAGATTCATCGCCATGTCGATGCGGCCGATCGGCATCACGCAGACGGGGCACCCGGGCCCGTGAATCATGCGGACGTTGGGCGGAAGAAGGTCGGTGAGACCCCAGCGCGAAAGGACGTGCGTGTGCCCGCCGCAGAATTCCATGAAGCGATAGTCGCGGGAAGGATCGGCCTCCTCGCGGATTCTTTGAGCGAGCTTCTGCGCCTCGTCGCCGCGGCGGTATTCATCCACGTACTTCATGGGCGCGCTCCGCCCGACGTAATCGTCATGCCTTCGCGAAGCTCGCCCGCGCTTTCCAGAATGCGCAGCGTCTCCTCGGCTTCCTTCGCGTCGATGCGGTTGAGCGCGAATCCGACATGCACGATCACCCAGTCGCCCGGGACCGGATGGTCGATCAGGGAAACGTCGACGGGCTTTTCAATGCCGCCGATCGATGCCATCGCATCGGATCCGTTCGGGGAAACGGAGAGAATTTCTGCAGGAACTGCAAGACACATAGAATCAGACTCCAGCGTGATCCCGGATAAAGGGATAGCTTGACATGCCGCGGGCGAGGGCAAGGCGCGCAAGATGCGCCTGACCGAGGGCAAGCCCTCCGTCGCCCGGAGGCACGATATGGGGAATTCGGGGTTCGATGCCGGCATCCAGAAGCATCTTCGGGATGCGCGACGAGAGGACGCGGTTAAGCATGCAGCCGCCCGTCAGCATGACGGGGCCGTCGAGCCCCGAGCGCTCCCGTCCGTTGATGATCCAGCGGGCGATGCCATCGGCCGCGGTGACCTCAAAGAGAGCGGCGAGCTTCGCGGCGGTCTCTTTCGACGGGTCGGCAAGCCGGACTTCAGCGATATGCCGCATGAGCGGGAGGAACGACAGCACGCCTTTCCCAATTGAAAAGCCTCCTTCCAGAGGAGCGGCTTCATCGATGTGAGGCGCCGCGATGCTCTCGAGCCGCATGGCGGCAGTCGCCTCGTCCTGCATCGTGAAGACGAGTCCGAGAATGGCGGCCGCGCCGTCGAACCACCGTCCGAGCGCGCTCGTGCGGGCGGTTCTCGGCGAATGAATGAGCTTTGGAATTTCGCGAAGCATCATTTCCGGAATGGCCGGAAGATCCCCGCGAAGGGCGTGAAGGAGCTCGAACCTCGCGTCTTCGAGTCCCGCTTCAGCGAGGATGGCGGCCCCCATGCGCCAGGGTTCCCGGGCTGCGCGGTCGCCGCCGGGGAGCGCGAGCGGATGGAGGCTTCCGAAGCGCTCGAACCCGTCGGGGCCGACCGCAAGGAGCTCTCCGCCCCAGACCCTGCCGTCGCTTCCGAGTCCCACGCCGTCGAGCGCGGCGCCGAGCGTCCGTTCGTTTCTTCCTGCTTCAGCCATGGCGGCGCCCACGTGGGCGGCATGGTGCTGAATGCGGATCAGGGGCTTCTGCTTCTCCTCGGCGAGCTTTTGGGCGAGTTCGCCCGAGAAGAAGTCGGGATGGAGGTCGGAGGCGAAGGCGCCGGGCTCGACATCAAGGAGCGAGCGGATGTGTTCGAGCGCCGCCTCGAGCGCGAGGCAGTTCGAGATCCGGTCGAGGTCGCCGATATGCTGCGTGAGAAAGAGTTCGCGCCCGCGCGTCATGGCGGCCGTGTTCTTGAGGTAGGACCCCGTCGCCGCCACGTCGGGCGCGCCCTTTACCTCCGGGATGCGGATTGCTTCGGGCGTCACGCCCCTTGCGCGGCGCACCCAGACGGGGCCGGATTCGGTCGAGCGCACGACCGAATCGTCGCAGCGGATGAGGATTTCGCGGTTGTGAAGAAGGAGCACGTCGGCGATGGAGGAGAGCCTCTTCCTAGCCTCGTCGTTTCCGATCACAAGCGGCTCACCGCCAGGATTGGCGCTCGTCATGACGAGATAAAGGTCGTGAGGTTCTTCCATCCAGGCCGTTCCTTCGGGTTCTCCGAGGAGAGCGTGGAAGATGAGCGCATGGAGCGGCGTGTAGGGAAGCATTACGCCGATTTCAGAGAGCCCGTCCGCAATGCCGGGGAAGGCTTCCGATTCGACGATTTCGGGCTTCTTCCGGAGAAGTACGATCGGGTGAGCCGTGCCCGTGAGGAGCTTCTCCTCGGCGGCATCGACCCAGGCAATGCGCTTCGCGGACGCAACCCCTGCGCACATGACGGCGAGCGGCTTCTCGTTTCTGCCCTTACGCTCGCGCAGGCGCTTCACGGCCTTCGCGTTCGAGGCGTCGCAGACGAGATGAAAGCCTCCGATTCCCTTGACCGCAGCGATGCCGCCCTCGCGGATGACGCGCGCCGTTTCCCGGATCGGGTCGCCGGGGACCGGAGCGCCGTCCGCGCGAATGAGCTCGAGCTTCGGTCCGCAGACGGGGCAGGCATTGGGCTGCGCATGAAAGCGCCGGTCGCCCGGGTCCTCGTATTCCGCAAGGCACGCCGGGCACATCGGAAAGACCGACATCGAGGTCTGCGGGCGGTCGTAGGGGAGCCTGCGGGTGATCGTGAAGCGCGGCCCGCAGTGCGTGCAGTTCGTGAAGGCGTAGCGATAGCGCCGGTTCCGGGGATCGAAGATGTCCGCAAGGCACTCGGGGCAGGTCGCCGCATCGGGCGTGATCATCGTGGTGACGGCCCCTTCGGCGCGCGACGGCGTGATCACAAACAGGTCGACCCCGCGAACGGGAGCGGGCTTCACGTCGATCGAGTCGATGCGGGCGAGCGGGGGCTTCCCGCGGCGGAGTTCGTCAGGGAAGGCGTCGAGCGCCTTCGGGTCGCCCTCCAAAAAAATCCCGACGCCCTCGGGGTCGTTGAAGACCTCGCCGGCAAGGTTGAGCGCCGCGGCGATGCGCCAGACGGTGGGGCGAAAGCCCACGCCCTGGACGAGCCCTTCGACGCGCACAAGACGCGCTTCTCTTGCCATCATCCGCTCTCCCTTAATGAACTTGTCGGAAGCCCCTTAAAGGCTCGCGAGGACGAGCTGGGCTTTAAGCCACGCGCACCACTTGTCGATTCCTTCGCCCGTGGTCGCAGACACCCGGAGCACCTTCGCCTTCGGGTTGACGCGGAGAACGTTCGCTTCGGCCTTGTCGGCATCGAAGGGGACGTAGGGGAGAAGATCGATCTTGTTCATGAGGACGAGCGACGACGCGCGGAACATGTCCGGGTACTTGAGGGGTTTGTCCTCGCCTTCCGTCACGGAAAGCACCGCGACCTTGTGCGCTTCGCCCAAATCAAACTCCGCCGGGCAGACGAGGTTTCCGACATTCTCAATAAAGAGAATGGAGTTTTCTTCGGGCTTGATCGCCTCGATCGCGCGCTTCACCATCTGAGCGTCGAGGTGGCAGCCTTTTCCGGTATTGATCTGGAGCGCCCGCACGCCCGTCGCGCGGATTCTTGCGGCGTCGTTCGTCGTTTCCTGGTCGCCTTCAATGACGGCCGAGGGAATGTCCGTGAGCGTTCTCAGGGTCTTGGTCAGGAGTTCAGTCTTTCCCGACCCGGGGCTCGAAACAAGGTTGAGGGCGAGAACGTGGCTGGCGGCAAGACGCGCGCGGTTTTCGGCCGCAATGGCGTCGTTTCTCGCGAGGATGTCTTCTTCCACGGCGATCGCGCGGCCCTCGGGCATGTCGTGGTCGTGCGAGTGCGCGGGATGCGCATGGTCGTGGGAATGTCCGTGCTCATGACCGTGATCATGATCATGATCGCGGGCATGTTCATGTTCATGCTCGTGGTCGTGATCGTGGACCGTCAGGGTGATGTTCCCGTCGGCGTCCCGGACTTCATGCATATGGGGACCCGAATGGCCGCAGCCGCAGGTAGTGCACATTTCTTTATTCCCTCCTCCGCTTTAGGGAGCGAAAACGTTTTTTCAATGGGGTTCTGGTGGTTCTTCTGTCGCTTGCGGGAGGCCTCCGGGGACGTTCAGCCGTCCGCGGCCTCGAGGATGTCGACCACCTTCATTTCCGTGCCGCCGGTGGCGGCGAGCCGGTAGCCGCCGCACTCGGGGCAGGGGTCGCCGTAGCGCTTCAAAGGCACTGTTTTCTCGCAGGCGAGGCACCAGGCCTCGCCCCGGGGGCGCTCGATCTCAAGCGCCGCGTTTTCCGCGGGGCCGCCTTTTCTTACCGAGGTCCAGGCAAATTCGAGGCTCGGGATGTCGACGCCGGCGAGCTCTCCGATTGAGACCCGCACGGCCTTCACGCGCTTTACATCATTTGCCCGAGCGGTGCGTTCGACGATTTCGAGAATTCCTTCGGCGATGGAGAGTTCATGCATGGCTTCGATTCAGATTTGCTTCGTCTGGAGCCGTTCCATGCAAAGACGGTGGGCACGCAGGCGTCAAGTCCGAAGAGCGCCCGTTCGACTGCGTTTTCAAGCTTCGCGCGGTCGTCCATGTCGTCCTTCGGGTAGAGGAAGGATTTCGCAGCAAGCGATGCCATGCGCTGGCCGGCACCGTTGGGCGAAAACTGCCACTCGGTGGGCGAGGTGATTCTGAGGGTCTGAAGTTCGCCCGAGGGGGTGAGCTTCACGGCATGCATCAGAAGGCCCCGCGCCGTTTCAACGAAGCTTATCCCGATGCCCGCTTCAGGGCCATAGGTCCAGAGAACGTTTCTGCCGTCCTCTTCGGAGGTGGAAAGGGGCGAGGATTCTCCTTCTTTCGGCATAGCCCGGTCGATGAGCCCCGATGACAGGTCGAGGAGCGCCTTAGCGCGCGCGAAGAAGCACGCGGTTTCAACAATCCTTGCGCCCGTGAGCGCCGCAGGGGAAATGCCTTCCGAAATCAGAAGATCCCGCACGGCAGGGTTGTTACGCATGCGCGACAACGCGCCGGTGAGTCTCGGCGCACCCTGCCAGAAGGGCGCCATGTCGAAGCCCGAGTCGTTAAGAAGCCGGTAGGCAATCTCTTCGGCAAAGTCGGGCGTCATGATTTCGCTTCTTTCGGGCAGAAACTGAACGTCGGCTTCCGGAGGACGAGGCTCGGCAAGAAGAGAGAGGAGCAGGTGCGCGGCAGGAATCGTTCCGGCATGGCTTTCGGCCCAGCGGCGAAGGTCGAACCGGCCTTCCTTCAGATTCTTCAGAAACGCTTCCGGCTCCATGCCGAAGAGAAGCCGCGAGGCGGCCGTCCGGGCTTCCGCGAGGAGTGCCGAGAGCGCATCAAGGAGCCTTTGAAAAAGCGCCGGATCAGGCCCTTTTTCAGAATGGGGGTCGAGCTTCACGAGAAGCTGCGCGATGAGCGCAAGCCTCGCGCGGAGCGCTCCGATCTGACGGTGCTCCTCCTGCCCGAGAATCGGCGTGAGGGGCAGGGGCGGCTTTCCTTCCTGAGGGGCGGCAAAGCCCCCGAGGAGCGCGGTCCTCGCTTCGAGCTTTTCGCTCTCGCAGACGAGAACGCGCAGATTTTCGACAATGGCTTCCGTCGTGACGGCAGCCTCGGGGAGGCGGGCGAAGGCGCTCCCGCGCTTTTCGCTCGGCCGCCCGCGGGCGGCAAGAAGCGCGCTGTCGAAGGCCGTCAGATGCGCGATCGGGCAGAGGCCGTAGAGGAGCGTAATGAGGCGTCTCGCGTTTGCACGGTGTTCGTTTGCGGCCAGCATCCGGGCGATGCCGTTCGTGCGCGTTGAGGACACGCAGACGGAGGCTTTTCCGCAGGGCTTCGGGAGCACGTGGATGTGGATGGCGGCTTCATCAGGAGCGGTCATGGCTTCGTCCTCCCTTCTGCGGGTTCTGCCGCATGGGCCTGGGGCTGAGCGGCGGGCGCGGCCTCAGCCGGCGCCTTCTCTTCAGCCGGGAGTTCCCCGGGGCGCGCGGCTTCGAGGTGATGCTTTTGAGGCGCCTCCGCTTTCTTTTCAACCCAGCGGCGGCCGCGGCCGAAGAAGTCGCGGCGGGAGAACTTCTCGTTTTCGTCGCGCTTCTTTGGTTCGGGCTTCGGCGTGAGCGCCGGGGTCTCAAGATAATTCTTCGGGGGCTCGACCTTGATCGGAATCACGCGCCTCAGCGCCCCGTCCGCAGCGGGCGGCGCCCAGGCGGTCGCATCCTCGTCGTCCTCCGGAATGGAGGATGTCGTGAGCATGGTTTTGAGCGCCACGCGGGCGAATTCGTCCGCAGTTTCCTGGTCGGCCATATCGAGGACTGGGCTCTTGAGCGGGAGCGAGAGGAAGCGCCCGAGGATCGGGTCCTCGACCGAAATGAAGGGAAAATCCCCCGCGGGGAGTTCGATGAGACGCACCTTGCCGACGGGCACCTCGACCCACGACTCGGCGACGCCGCAGACATAAACCGCGGCGATCGACCACGGCGTCACCATGACGCCGATCCAGTCGTTGCCCCAGCGGCGGAAGTCGACCGCACGGACGTCAATCTTCGGATTGACGATGGGCAGACCCGCCATGCGCTCGCGCGCAATGCGGCGCATGCCTTCCTCAAAAAAGCCTGCCGGCGACTCAGCAAAAGAAGCCCGGGGTTTGGGATCCATGAATGCTCCTGAAACGGAAAGACGCGGGCTCTCTAGGAGACTGGATGAGGTGCGTGAAATTCTTCATATTAATGGAAAAATTTGCACCGAATCTTTGTTTACAATCGATGAGGACGCGCTTTTTCGAACGAGTATAGAAAGAGCATCCGGGAAGCGGTATCCGTCAAAGGAAGAGGGGCCTCTAGTGCTTTCGGGCGAGAGATCCCGCACGCACTGTCCGCGGTTACTCATAGGTAGAACTTTATGGGTAGGCGCTCTGCGCTCATGGCCTATAGCCCGGAGATCGCGTCAAAAACTATTCTTTCGATGACGCTTTTCATTCCCTTTTCCCGGGAATCTGAAGATTTTGTCAGGGGCGCAAGGGGAACATTCGAAACGCGCGCTCCCGGCAGGCTTTCGGGAAGAACCCTCCGGCCCGGCCGCCTGCATATATGAAAAATGAACGAGGGGGAGACCCAACATGCTTGAAACCCAATATCAGGCACTTCGCCGTCAGGGCGTGAGCCGCCGCAGCTTCCTGCAGTTCTGCTCGCTTACCGCGGCGAGCCTCGGACTCGGCAATGCGGGCGCGCAGGAAATCGCGCATGCGATGGAAACGAAGCCCCGTACGCCGGTCATCTGGCTCCACGGCCTTGAGTGCACCTGCTGCTCAGAATCTTTCATCCGCTCCTATTCGCCGGTGGTTCAGGACGTCGTCCTCTCCATGGTGTCGCTCGACTACGACGACACGATCATGGCCGCTGCGGGCGAACAGGCCGAGGAGTCGCTCCACGAGACGATGGAAAAGTACAAGGGGAACTACATCCTTGCCGTCGAAGGCAACGTTCCTCTCAATGAAGGCGGCATCAACTGCATCCCGAACGGCGAAATCTTCCTCAACAAGATCAAGAAGGTTGCCGAAGGCGCCAAGGCCGTGATCGGCTGGGGCTCCTGTGCCGCCTGGGGGTGCGTACAGGCCGCGAAGCCCAATCCCACGAAGTCCGTTCCGATTACGGAAATCATCACCGACAAGCCCATCGTGCTCGTCCCGGGCTGCCCGCCGATTCCGGAAGTGATGACGTCGGTGATCACCTACATCCTCACTTACGATCGTCTGCCGCCGCTCGACCGTCTCGGCCGTCCGAAGATGTTCTACGGCCAGCGCATTCACGACAAGTGCTACCGCAGAGGCCATTTCGACGCGGGCCAGTTCGCCGAGAAGTTCGACGACGCCGGCGCGAAGCTCGGCTACTGCCTCTACAAGGTCGGCTGCAAGGGGCCGACGACCTATGCGCCCTGCTCGACCGTGCAGTGGAACGAAGGCCTTTCGTGGCCGGTCAAGTCGGGTCACGGCTGCATCGGCTGCGCCGAACCCAACTTCTTCGACAAGGGGTCCTTCTACAAGCACGAAACGACCGTTCTGCCGCCCATCTTCGGCGGCGTCGAGGCAACGGTCGACAAAGTGGGGCTTGCAACCGTCGCCGTCGTCGGCGCGGCTGCCGCCGCACACGCAGCGCTCTCAGCCGTGGCTCAGGCGCGCGCCAAAACGAATAAGGAAATCGGAGGGAAGGAATAATGAGCGAACGCAGAATTGTTGTTGACCCGGTCACCCGCATTGAGGGTCATCTGCGCGTGCAGGCCGTGCTCGGCGACGACGGAAAGATCGTCGACTCGATGAGCACGGGCACGATGTGGCGCGGCCTTGAAGTGATTCTGAAGGGCCGCGACCCGCGCGACGCCTGGGCGTTCGTTGAGCGCATCTGCGGCGTCTGCACGGGCATTCATGCCCTTGCCGCCGTCCGCGCGGTCGAGGACGCGATCGGAATCAAGATTCCGAAGAATGCGAACATTATCCGCAACCTTCTGAACGCCACCCTTTATGTTCAGGACCACATCGTTCACTTCTATCAGTTGTCGGCCCTCGACTGGGTCGACGTGGTGAGCGCGCTTCAGGCTGATCCCCGCGAAACCGCCGACATTCAGCAGAAGATTTCGCCCCGTCATCCGCTCGCGGCCGTGGGCTACTTCCGCGACATTCAGAACCGCGTGAAGAAGCTCGTCGAATCCGGTCAGCTCTCGATCTTCAACAAGGGCTACTGGGGACACCCCGCGATGAAGCTCCCGCCTGCGGTGAACCTTCTCGCCGTCGCCCACTACCTCGAGGTCCTCGACTTCCAGCGCGAGGTCGTGCGCATCCACACGATTCTGGGCGGCAAGAACCCGCACCCGAACTATCTCGTGGGCGGCGTCGCTTGCCCGATCAACATGCACGACACGGGCGGCCAGGGCACGATGGTGAACGAGGTGACGCTCAACTACATGCGCGCGGTTGCGCGCCATGCGGTCGACATCGTCGAAAACGTCTACCTCCCCGACATCAAGGCGATCGCCTCCTTCTATCCGGACTGGTTCAAGTACGGCAAGGGGCTCGCCGGCGTCAACTGCCTCGCCTACGGCGACTTCCCCGAAATCGCGAACGACTCTTCCGAGAAGTCCCTCCAGCTCCCCTCGGGCGCCATTCTGAACGGCAACCTCAACGAGGTCTTTGAGGTCGATGCGCGCGATCCCGAGCAGATTCAGGAATTCGTCGACCACTCCTGGTACCAGTACCCGGATCAGACGAAGGGCCTCCACCCCTGGGACGGCATTACCGAGCAGAAGTACGAGTTCGCAAAGGGCTCCGAAGGCTCCCCCACGAAGTTCCAGTGGCTCACGCCTGACGGCAAGTACTCCTGGATCAAGAGCCCGCGCTGGCGCGGCCACATGATGGAAGTGGGCCCGCTCGCCCGCCTTGCGATCGGCATCGCGAAGAACGTGCCGCACATCAAGGAGCCGGCGCTCGACCTTCTGAAGGAACTCAACCTCCCGCTCGAGGCTGCGTTCTCGACCCTGGGCCGCCATGCCGCCCGCGCGCTTGAATGCCATTGGGCTGCTCAGAAGCTCGTCCAGTACGTCGACGACCTCACCGCCAACATCAAGGCGGGCGACGAGGCCGCGGCCAACATGGAGTTCTGGGAACCCTCCACGTGGCCCAAGGAATGCAAGGGCGTGGGCCTTTGCGAAGCCCCCCGCGGCGCGCTCGCCCACTACTGCGTCATCAAGGACGGCAAGCTCGAAAACTGGCAGGCCGTGGTGCCCACCACCTGGAACGCCTCGCCGCGCTCCAACGAAGGGCAGAAGAGCACCTATGAGCTTTCGCTCATCGGCACTCCGGTGGCTGATCCCCAGCGTCCGCTCGAGATCATCCGCACGATCCACAGCTTCGACCCGTGCCTTGCCTGCGCCACGCACCTTCTCAACCCCGAGGGCGAGGAGCTCTGCTCGGTGCAGGTCCGCTGACGCGGTCTCCTTCAGGAGGATCCTATGAAAATCGATCCAGTCACCTACGAAGTCGACATGAAGGCGGGCACGCACCCGCTCTATGTCTGGGAGGCGCCTGTTCGAGTCTGGCACTGGGCCATGATGGTCTGCATGTTCGTGATGATCGCCACGGGCTTTCTGATCGGCGCGCCGCTCGTCTCAAACCTGGGCGACACGTGGGCGACCTACGACTTTGCCTACATCCGCTTCGCGCACTTTGCCGCGGGCATCATCTATACGGTGCTCTTCATTTACCGCCTCTACTGGGCGGTGGTCGGCAACAAGTACTCGCGGCAGATCTTCATTCCGCCCCTCTGGTCCTGGAAGTGGTGGAAGGGCGTCTTCGCTCAGGTTGCCTACTACCTCTTCATGAAGAAGACGTCGCCTGAGTATGCGGGCCACAATCCGCTCGCTCAGCTCGCGATGTTCGGGTTCTACGTGCTCGGCTCCATCGGCATCATCATCACCGGTCTCGCGCTCTACGCCCAGGCCTGGGGATGGGGCGAGTCCTGGATGGCCTGGTTCGGCTGGGTGTTCCCGCTCTTCGGGGACGTTCAGTCGGTGCGCACCATCCACCATGCGCTCATGTACGTGCTCATCATCTTCACGATCGCTCACATGTACATGTCCTTCCGCGAGGACATCATGGGCGGCGCCACGACCCTCTCGTCCATGACGACGGGCCTGAGGATGTTCAAGCACCAGGGCGGAGAGAATCACTGATTCTCTGATGCCGGCTGAAAGCGTTTGACTCTGAACGCATTGAAGCCCTTCGGTTCCTTTGACGGGAATCGGAGGGCTTCTTTTATTTCAGAAGGTATTTTTCTGGACATTGGCTTAGTAGGAACGAGTACGGGTCTGTCCAGAGTCGTTCATTGGGGGAGAGTAAGAATGCTATGGATCTTACTGTTAATCTAATAAGATCTAATAAAAATCTAATATGAACTAACAAATATCTGATAAGATCTGATCTTAATTTAATAAGATCTAATCAATAATTGATTTTTTGATGAAGCTCGTTCTAAATTCTTATTCCTTTGTTTTTGATAGAGAAATTGTTTCGCTGCTCCTTGAAATCGAAGAGTTTAAGGGAAGCTGGAAAGCTTACGGCAACCTTGCTCCCGAGCGGCTGATAGAGCTAAAGCGAATAGCCACCATCGAAAGTATCGGCTCATCTACCCGAATAGAAGGCTCCAAACTTTCAGACGCAGAAGTTGAGCGAATCATGGCGGGTTTGTCCAAGCAGTCATTTCGAACGCGGGATGAGCAGGAAGTCGCCGGCTATGCGTTCCTTATGAACGAAATATATGACTCATGGGAGGAGATGCCCCTTACCGAAAACATCATCCGTCAGATGCATAGTCTCCTCATGCGTACAAGCGATAAGGATGAACGCCATCGCGGCGAGTATAAGCACGGGGAGAATAGTGTCGCGGCATTCGACAGCAGCGGACAGCAGGTTGGCATTATTTTTGAGACGGCGACTGCTTTTGAAACGCCTCGCCTCATGGGTGAGCTTCTGGAGTGGACGAACATCGAGTTGACTAAGCGCAGTCTTCCTGCGCTGATCGTAATCGGCATGTTTGTCGTTGCCTTCCTTGCCATTCATCCCTTCGAAGACGGCAACGGGCGCCTCTCAAGAGCGCTCACGCAGCTTCTTCTTTTACGACATGGATATGTATACGCACCATACAGTTCTCTAGAAAGCGTAATTGAAGCTACGAAAGATAGTTATTACGTTTCCTTAAGAGCTACCCAGAAAACGCTTGGGGAGCCCGAGCCCGATTGGAGTGTTTGGCTGCACTATTTCCTCAAGGCGCTCGTGAAGCAAGTGCGAAACCTTAAGCGGAAAGTAGAGGCAGAGAATCTGCTTAAAACCATGCCTGAGATTTCTCTGCGAATCATTGAGCTTCTCAAAGCGCACGGAAAGCTCAGCATCTCTGAAGCCGAAAAACTCATTTCTATCAATAAATTCACGTTGAGAGCCCACTTCAAAAACCTTGTTGCAGAAGGGCACATCATCAGGTCCGGCAAGGGCCCTGCCACCAGATATTCACTGCCGCAGAGTGAAGTAAGCAAGCGTGAGCTCGGTAAGTGAGGCGGAATCTATTGGCGCCAAGCTTGTTTGGGGACGCGTCCTTCGCTGTGACTGCCTATCCCGCAAGGTAATACGACAGGCTTCGAACAAGAATAGAGATACGGCATCGTAATACCGCAAATCCCGGGCAGCGGTAAGAGCCGCCCGCAGCATCTCCCCGGTAAGGTGTTCCTCAGGTCAAGCGCTTCAGGCGCTTGGTAAACATTGAAAAAAGAGGAGACATCTGGAATGAAGCGCCGTATTGTGATTGCCGGAATTGCGTCCGTCCTGACGCTTGCGCTTGCCGGCTGCGGAGATAAGGCTGGAAATAAGGAAATCAAGCTTGGGACCCTTTCCGGGCCTCATGCCGAGGTGGCCGAAGTCGCGGCCAAAGTTGCGAAGGAGAAGGGCCTCAACGTCCGGATCGTTGAATTTTCGGACTACGGCCACGTGAACGAAGCGCTTGCCGTCAAGGACATCGACGTCAACGCCTTCCAGCATGTGCCGTTCCTGGAGAAGGCCATCTCGCAGCGCGGCTACGAGTTCACGCCGCTCGGGAAAACCGTGGTGTTCCCGCTTGGCGTCTATTCGCTCAAGATTAAGGATAAGTCTCAGATCACGGACGGGATGCTCGTTTCCGTGCCCGCCGACCCCGCCAATCTCGGCCGGGCGCTTCAGCTTCTTGAACGGAACGGCATCATCGGTCTTCGGCCCGGCGCAGGCGTGCATGCGACGACGCACGACATCGTGAAGAACCCGAAGAATCTCCAGTTCCTTGAGACAGACAGCGCCTTTCTCGGGCGGTCGCTCCCCGACGTGGGCTTTTCCGTCATCAACGGCTCCTGGGCGGTGAAGTCGGGGCTTTCGCCTGCGAAGGATGCGTTCCTCCTCGAGGGCGGCGATTCCGACTTTGCGAACGTCCTCGTTGTGCGCACCGAGGATAAGGATCGTCCGGAATTCAAGGTGCTCCAGAGCGCCTTCCAGAGCCCGGAGGTAAAGGCCTTCGTGCTCGATAAGTACAAGGGCTCCGTGGTGCCGGCTTTCTGACGGCTGAAGAAGGTCAATACCCAAAAAATCAAGGACCCCAGAATGATCATCACTGAAAAATGCGTCGGCTGCCGTCAGTGCCGGCCGTACTGCCCGGTGAACGCGATCGGCGCAGCTTCCGACGGCTGGCGCTCCGTCATCAACGAGGAGAAGTGCGTCGAATGCGGCACGTGCCTCCGTTCGAACGTCTGTCCCGTCAATGCGATTGAAGCTCAGGATCTCGTCTATCCGAGGAGCCTTCGTTCCCAGTTTTCCGATGTGACGAGCCCGCACAAGTCGACGGGCGTTCTCGGGCGCGGCACGGAAGAGATGAAGACCAACGACGTGACGGGACGACTCAGGCTCGGCCGCGTGAATGTATCGGTCGAGCTCGGCCGCCCGGGCGTGAGCGCGTCGCTCCGGGATGTTGAAGTAATCGCCCAAGCGCTCGCCGCCTTCGGCGTGCGGTTCCAGAAGGAGAATCCCGTGACGTCCCTCATGACCGATGAGTCGCAGGGAACCCTGAGGCCAGAGGTTCTCGGCGAACGCGTGCTTTCCGCCCTGATTGAGTTTGACATTGAGGAGAGCCGCGTCCCCGCGCTCGCGGCGGTGCTCAAAGCCGCCGCCGGGGAAGTGGATACGGTGTTCTCGGTGGGGCTCGCCGCACCCCTTCGACCCGATGAATCAGAGGCGCGGCTCTTTCAGATTCTTCGCGACAACGAGGTCCGGCATCGACCCAACGGCAAAACCAATGTCGGTCTCGGACGACCCTTCCAGGAGGCTCTCGAATGACGCATACGCTGCATCGCCGGGGTTCACTCGATGAACTCAAAAAAGACTACGTGATTCTCGCCATGGCCGCCCGGGGCGTGAACAGGGAGGGCGCAGCCCCCGCACTCGCGCGGGCGCTCGAAATCTTCGCTTCGCACAACCCGGTGAATTACGGGAACGTTGCGGGGAATGCCTTTACGGGCGAGCTCGCTCAAATCGCCGCGAAGACAAAGGACAACACCGTCTCGCATGCGGTCTTCCGCTCGATCGACGACGTGACGGAGGTTCTCTCGGATCTGAAGCGCGAGGATCTCGGGCTTTCCATCGTGGTGTCGGGGCTTTTCGATCAGGTTTCGAAGGCCTGCTGCAATACAGGATTGAAGCCCCACACCGTCAACATTTCGCTCGGCCTCTTCGGGAAAACCGAACGGTTGCCTGAGGAGCCCGTGCTCGAAATCGCCTCCGTGTGCGGGTACAACATGATTTCGTTCGCGCTGATTCAGAAGCTCGTGCGCGATATCGAGTGCGGAAATCTGGATCCGGAGAGCGCCGCGAGAAAGGTGGCGGCAAGCTGCCGCTGCGGCGTCTTCAACTGGGAGCGCGCGTCGCGCGTCTTTGCCCGTCTCGCTGCCGAAAAGGAGGAAGCAGCATGAAAACAGCCAATGAGAAGCGGAAGGCTTTCCGCGAGAATCTGCGCACCGGGCGCTTCATGATCGCGCCCGGCATCTACGATGCGCTTTCGGCTAAGGTGGCTCAGGCCGCAGGACTTCCCTGTCTCGCGATGGGCGGCTACGCGATTTCCGCCTCGCGCCTCGGCGAACCCGATGTCGGGCTTCTCTCGCTTTCTGAAATGACGGAAGCCCTGAAGCAGATCTGCGATGCGACGGACATCCCTGTAATCGGCGACGGCGACACCGGCTACGGGAACGCCCTCAACGTCATCCGGACCGAACAGGAATACGAGAAGGCCGGAGCCGCCTGCATCTTCTTTGAGGACCAGGTCTGGCCCAAGCGCTGCGGGCACATGGAAGGAAAGGCCGTGATTCCTGCAGAGGAACATGCCGAAAAGATCCGCGCCGCCTGCGACGCGAGGATCGATAGCGACACGCTCATCATGGCGAGAACGGACGCGAGAGCCGTGAACGGCCTCGAGGACGCCGTCCGGCGCGGGCATCTCTATGCCGAGGCCGGAGCGGAGGCGCTCTTCATCGAGGCGCTGAGGGACCGCGGCGAGGTCGAGCGCATTGCCCGGGAGTTTGAAGGAACGGGCGTCCATCTATTCGCCAACATGATCGAAGGCGGAAAGACTCCGATCATCCCAGCGCACGAGCTTCAGGCGATGGGCTACGCCGGGGTTTTCTGGTCCTGCGCGTCGCTCTACATGGTGACGAAGACGCTCTTCGACAATTTCTCGACGCTTGCGAGGGAAGGCACGAGCGATAGCTTCCTCGGCGACCTCATGCCCTTCAATGAATTCAACCGCTTCATCGGGCTCGATAAGTACCGGGAGCTCGAGAAGAAGTACGGCGTTGAGCGTCAGGGATGAATTTCCTCGTTGCCGCATCTTCGCGCATTCGTTCTGTTGTGAACCGATGAAGGGAGCTGTGGGACGGCGTTCGTCATTGAGGTTGGACAGGCATCCTGAACATTTCCTAATGGACGAGGGAGCTTGATAGAGCCGAAAATCAGCAAAGGACTTCTTGTTGAAGAGGTTCTGAACTCAAAAAAGGGGAAATCAATGAAATTCAAACTGCTCACCGGCGCCGTCCTGATGGCGGCCGCCGCTGCGGTCATGGCCGAAGGCTTTGATGTCGTCGTTGTCGGTTCGGGCGGCGCGGGCCTTTCGTCCGCAATCCTCGCCAAGGAAAACGGCGCGAGCGTCGTCGTGCTCGAGAAAATGCCCTACCTCGGCGGCAACACCAACTTCGCTTCGGGCGGGATGAACGCTGCAGGCACCAAGCAGCAGCTTGCGGCAGGCGTTACGAACGACAGTCCGAAGATTTTCTACGACGACACGATGAAGGGCGGGCACAACCTCAACAATCCCGCTCTCCTTAAGACGCTCACCGAAAACGCCCGCTACTCCGAAGAATGGCTCGTGGACCTCGGCGCCAACTTCTGCTTCAGAAAGGGGCGCGGCGGCGGACAGTCCATCGCCCGCGGTCATGGTCCCTGCGACGGCTCCGCTGTCGGCCCTGAAGTTCTTCGCGTGCTCCTCAAGAAGGCCAATGCCGACAAGATTGACATCCGCAAGAACAACCAGGTCGTCGACATCGTCATGAAGGACGGCAAGGTTGCGGGCGTCAAGGTGAAGACGCCCAAGGGCGAGGAAACAATTGATGCGAAGGCCGTCATTCTCGCTACGGGCGGCTTCGGTGCCAACCTCGACCTCGTCGCGCACTATCGTCCTGAGCTCAAAGGCTTTTCAACCACGAATCAGCCGGGCGCTCAGGGCGAAGGCCTGAAGCTTGCGGAAAAGGCGGGCGCGGCCTTTACGGATATTGATCAGATTCAGATTCATCCGACCGTCATCAAGCGCGACGGCCATCTCATCTCCGAGTCGATGCGCGCCCGCGGGGCGATTCTCGTCAATCAGGAGGGCAAGCGCTTCACGAACGAGCTGCTGACGCGCGACGTCGTTTCTCAGAACGAATTGAAGCAGCCGGGTCAGCAGGTTTATCTGATCTACGATCAGTCCATCTTTGATTCGAACAAGCTTTCGCGCGGCTACTTCGAGCACGGCTATTCCGTGAAGGCTGATTCTGTTGCCGATCTTGCGAAAAAGATCAACGTCCCGGTCGCGAACCTTGAGGCGACCTTCAAGGACTACTGGAACGCATACAAGACGGGGAAGGACACGGCTTTCGGACGCCCCGAGATGGTGATCCCGCTCGACAAGGCGCCGTTCTATGCCGCGAAAGTGACGCCCGGCATCCACCACACGATGGGCGGCGTGACGATCAACCCGAAGACTGAAGTTCAGTCGAAGGACGGAAAGAGCATCCCTGGTCTCTTCGCTGCCGGCGAAGTGACGGGCGGCGTGCACGGCGGAAACCGCATCGGCGGGAACGCCGTTGCCGACATTGTGACTTTCGGCCGCATTGCCGGTCAAAATGCCGCCGCCTACGCTGAATCGCATTGATCTTTTCTGAAGCGAAACCAGGCTCAGCACACGGCCCGGGAGGATGTATCAATCTTCCCGGGCCGACGCTTGTGAGGCATGGCAATGGATGTCTGATCAGGGAAGCGCATTGACCATACATAAAGTCAATAAGTTCCGTACTTATCCATATTTTTCAGATGCGGCGCATCCTGTTGATGACTGCAAAATAGGGGATGCCGCAATAAGTCCGTATTTAAAGTCTGCATGTCATAACCGGACATATTGCTATTGCATTGATATTTATAGAAACAATCCTGAAGCATCGTCGGTTCCATCGTGAGATCCGTCAAAACAAAAGGCTCCTGATCGACGCGTTCGAATCGTTTCCCGAAAAATGGGTTCCAGGCAATCGGAGAGCGGGCAGCTGCCGTCGGCGAAACGAGCATGCACGAGGAAAGGATCAGCTGCTTCGACCACGTTCTCCGGTTCCCATTCAGACCAAAAGACCACATTCTGCAAAGGGAGCAAAAAATGGAATCCACGGTACTCGACAGCCAGATCTTCGGCTCGATGTTCAGCACGGACGAGATGCGCGCGGTGTTCTCCGACAAGGCCTGGGCCCAGGCCTGGCTTGATACGGAAGCCGCGCTCGCGAAGGCGCAGGGCGAACTCGGCGTGATCCCGAAGGAGAAAGCCGACATCATTAACGAATATGCCCGCGCGGAGCTCCTCGACATTCCCCTGATCGGCGAGTACATCAAGAGCTCGATCACGATCGTGCCGCTCCTCAAGGCCTTCAAGGCCGTGCTCCCGGATCGCGCCGGCGAATTCGTGCACTGGGGCGCGACGAGCCAGGACATCTACGACACCGGTCTTGTTCTCATGCAGCGCAATGCCTGGCAGATCATTCTGCGCGACATGAAGCTCTGCCAGCAGCATGCGCTGAAGCTTGCCGAAGCGCACAAGCACACCGTGATGGCCGGCCGCACGCATGTCGTTCATGCCATTCCCATCACCTTCGGCTACAAGGCCGCCGTCTGGGCGGATGAACTCGGTCGCGACATCGAGCGGCTTGAGGAAATGGCGAAGCGCGTTTTCGTCGGAGAAATGGCGGGTGCCGTCGGCACGCTCGCGTCCCAGCCCGAGCACGGCCTCGCGACGCAAAAGCGCATGATGGAAATTCTCGGCCTCGGCGTGCCGACGATTGCCTGGCACGTCGCCCGGGACAATCAGGCCGAATTCGTGAGCACGCTCGCCATCTGTGCGGGCACCCTCGGCCGCATCATGCATGAGATCTTCTCGCTCCAGCGCACCGAACTTCTCGAGCTTGAGGAACCCTTCTTCATGGGCAAGGTCGGCTCCTCCACCATGCCGCACAAGCGCAATCCCGCCGTTCTCGAAAACGTCATTGCGCTCTGCCGAAATGTGAGGAGCGCCGCTCCGACCATCGTCGAATCGATGGTGAGCGAAAACGAGCGCGACTGGGGCTGCTTCATTTCCGAATGGGAAGCCATTCCGCGCACCTGCGGGATGCTCGCCTGCGCGCTTGCCAAGTCGAAGAACATTCTCGAGCACCTCATCGTCTATCCGAAGCACATGGAGCGCAATCTCTTCGTCCAGAAGGGTCTGATGATGTCCGAGTGCGTGATGATGCACCTCGCCGCAAAGCTCGGACGCATGACGGCGCACGACATCGTCTACAAGAGCTGCATGGAAGCCTACGAAAAGGAAATCCCGCTGAAGGACGTCCTGATGAGGACTCCCGCTGTGGCCGATGCCTTCACCGAAGACGAAATCGACCACATGCTCAATCCCCATACCTACATCGGTCTCGCTCCCGAATTCGTGGACCGCGTGACGGCGAAGTACGCCGAATAACGCTTCGCATCGAGCTTCCGGGGCCCCAGACAGCGGCTTCGGTCTGAGGGAGGATGGGCTCCCCGACTCATCCTCCCTCCGCTCATTCAAGCGGCTCGCTCCCGGGTTCCAACAGCTTTCGCATTCCAGCAGCAGCCTGGAGGTTTTGTCATGAAGGAAAAGATGCTCAGATGGGCGGCGCCGGTTCTGGTGCTTGCTCTTATTTGGCTTACTCCCGCTCCGGAGGGCCTCAAGCCCGAAGCGTGGCATATGTTCGCCATCTTTGCCGCCACGATTGCCGGCATTCTCTCGTCCCCGATTCCGTCGGGCGCCGTCATGTTCGTGGCCCTCGCGCTCACGTACTTTACTGGGACGCTGCCGCTTGGCGACGTGCTGAAAGGCTTTTCATCCGCAACCGTCTGGATGATCTTTTCGGCCTACGTTCTCTCCATCGGCTTCGTTCAGTCGGGCCTCGGGCGCCGCATCGCCTACAAGACGCTGAGTCTCTTCGGCGGCTCGTCCCTCGGCGTTGCCTATTCCCTCGGCGTCGCCGACCTCATCATGGCTCCGGCCATGCCGAGCGTGACCGCGCGCTCGGGCGGCATCATCCTGCCGGTCGCCAAATCGATCAATCAGGTCCTTGGGTCCCAGCCGGGCCCGACGGGAAAGCGCATCGGCGACTTCCTCATCATGACGTGCTTCCAGATCACGCCGATCACGGGCGCCATGTTCATGACCGGCATGGCCGCCAACCCATTGTGCGCGCAGCTCGCCGCTGATGCGCTGGGCGTGCACCTCACCTGGGGCGGCTGGTTCTATGCGGCCGTCGTACCCTGCATGGTCTGCTTCATCGCGATGCCGTTCCTCAACTACAAGTTCATGAATCCGGAACTGAAGCGCACTCCGGAAGCAAAGATTATGGGGAAGGAGGAGCTCCGCAAAATGGGCCCGATGACGCGCCAGGAAATCCTGGTGGCGGTGGGGTTCCTCCTGGCGCTCGTCGGATGGGGTACCTGTCTTCTTACGGGGCTCAACGCCAATGCGATTGGGCTGGGTCTGGTTGCCTTCCTCTTCGTGACCGGCGCCGTTGCCTGGGGCGAGGTTCTGAAGGACAAGGCCGCCTGGGATACCGTGGTCTGGTTCGGCGCCATCATTTCGCTTGCCACCGGCCTCACGAAACTCGGCTTCATCAAGTGGATGACCGTCGGGTTTGCAGCGTCCCTCTCCGGCCTTGACTGGATCACGACCTTCCTGATTCTCGGCCTCGGCTACATCTATCTCCACTACGTCTTTGCGACGGCATCCGGGCACGTTGCCGCCATGTACGTTCCGTTTGCCTCGGTCTGCATTGCAGCCGGCGCGCCGGCAATGATGGTGGCGATCTGCTTCGCGATCTTCTCGAACACGATGTGGGGGATTACGGAGTACGCGGGCGGCCCCGGCCCGATCTACTTCGGGCAGGGCTACTTCACGCGGCCGCGCTTCTACAGGATCAACTTCTTCATCGTGACCTTCTGCGTGGCGGTGGTCTTCTCCGTCGGCATGCTCTGGTGGAAGGCGATCGGTCTCTATTGAGAAGAAGCAGCCTTTTGAGCGTCGACTGACGCTGCATTAAGATGAATCCGCCCGGAAGAGGAGTGCTTCTCGGGCGGATTTGTTCCGTTTAGTTCTGCTTTCTGCCCCGAGCCTTTCTCATGCCCGCCGACAACCTCTACGACCGAATTGCTCAGAAGATCGTCCGCGAGATCAATACCGGGAAATATCCCGTTGGGGAACTCCTGCCGCGCGAGGTGGATCTTGCGAAGGCGGAGGGCGTTTCCCGGGCGACGATCCGGTCCGCACTCGAAAAGCTCGAAAAGCACGGCCTCATCAAGCGCACGCCCCATGTCGGCACGCGCGTTGTTTCCCGCGGGCGCGTAAGCAGCATTGACGAACAGCTGAGCACGATGTCAGACCTCGATCGGCTCGCAGTCAGGAATCCGCGAAAGCTCCTCGAAGTGAAGGAAATCGTCGTCGACAAGACGCTCTCTGAACGGATTCACTGCCCGGCGGGAGAGCCCATGATCCGGATTTCAATGGTTCGCGAGGGCGCGCGTCCTTCTGATCCGTCGATTGCCTGGACCACGGAATACATCCCGCCCGAGTGGGGAAGGCTGGTCCGCATTTCACAGGAGAACCCGGACCGCCTGATGATTGATCTCATCTGCTCGCACTATCGGCGCCGCTGCGTGGAAGTTCGCCAGACCATCGAGGCGACGGCGCTCTCAGAGGAGGCGGCAAGAAATCTCGACGCTCAGCCCGGCGTTCCTGCCCTCAGAATTCTGAGGCGCTACATCAGCGACCGCAACAGAACGCTCCTCATCACGCTCTCGATCATGCCTTCCGACCGGTACGCCTTCAATCTCAATGTTCGAATTGATTGAATGAAGGGCGCCGCGCGAAAGAGCACTGCTCAACCTCGCCGAGGTCTTCTTAACGCTCCAGGTCGATTTCAGCACGCATCTGCGCCGTGAGTTCCTCGAGGTTCTCCGGCATGGCGAAGTCCTCAAGCTTGCGCAGGGCATCCATGTCGCCTTTGTGAAGCTTCGTCAGGATCGGCTCCATGTTCTTGAAGAACGCTTCAAAGATGCAGTCTATGGCTTCCGGCGTCATTTTCCGGGCTGTTCCGGCATTCTTTCGGGGAGAGTGCATCAGAATCCGGTTCTTGGTCAGAATGAAGAGCTTCAGCAGGACTTCCACGATGCCGAAGCTCCTTTCAAAGAGCTTCTCTTCAATCTCTTCGGGCATTTCGTCCGCATCTCCCTGCAGGAGGCTGCACTTCCAAAGCTCCGCGGTAAGGGTCTTCCATTCCTTTGAACCTTTCTCCAGAGGCTTCCAGTAAATGAATCCTCTGGTGCCGAAGCGCCTTGCCGTGCGCATGTTGCTCGTCGCAAACCCATAGATCTTCGGCGTCCCTATGAATAGTAGCGGCACGTTGAGGGAGTTCGTAAGGCTCACGATGAAATTGAAGAGCATCTCCCGATTCCTGCGGCTCGACGTGAGATTCTGAATCTCGTTGATAACGATGATGCCCGCGTAGTGCAGGGCAAGCACGTTCGCAAGCGTCGATTTCAGCGTCTCGAGCGTCGTGCGGTCCGTTATGCGGAATTTCTGCCGGTAGTCGTTCCCCGTGAGACGGTCGACTTCATTGAGGAGATTGCGGCAGAGTGCATTGACGCTGCCGTCATGCGGGCATTCGACATGGAGGTAGACAATCTGCAGGACGCGCCCGCCCAAGTGCTCGCGATCGTGCTCGATGAGCTGCGGGTAGCACTTCAGAATCCTTTCCACAGTGCGGGTCTTGCCCATACCGGAGGCGCCGATCAGGCTCGCCGTCAGCTCTTCATGCACTTCTTCCTCAAAGGTAGCTTCCAGCACCTTTTCGCCCGCCTGCATCCGGGCGTAGAGATCCTTCAGGTACTCCGCGCGTTCCGGCGTCATCGGCTTGCGAAGCACGTAGCCCTGACGAATCAGCATGTTGATCGTTGCAAAGAGCGCAAAGTGACGACTCGTCGGCACAAAAAACGCCTGCAGGAGGTTGTTCATCCATTCGGCAGAGAGGCGCCTCGATCATGCGGCATCTGCGGCGCCAGGGAGAGCATCTTCAGGATCTCCCGCGGAGACCGATCCATGTAGACCGGCAGCGCTTCTATCAGCGGATTGTTCCGGTGTACTTCGGCTGCGGCGGGTCGGTACTGTGCTTTCTCACTCATTATCTTCGTTATTTATCAAAATAATTAGTAATTTTATCAAAATCGGGGTCGCTCGCCATAATTAAGTTTTGTGGAAGATAGTATTATTGAACTAAAAATATCAATGAAATTTAAGGATTTTTTAGTTTACACGCAAGAATTCATGAAAAAAGCATCCGCATTGCTCGGCTGTCTTTGCCTGTTGATCTTCTGGACTGGTACTGACAGCGCCTCAGCCTCTGCGGCCAAGAGCACTTCCGAAACCGTCTCAGCAGACATTGTCTTTGGCTACGTCTCGCTTTCTGAAGCCAATGTGCATAACGAACTTTTCAGAGAAACAGAGAAGTGGCTGAAGACTCAGCTTTCTGTCTCTGCCGAATTCAGAGGCTACGCCGTCGAAGAGCTTGCGGAAGCGATCCGCATGCGGCAGGTTGACTTCGTTCTTACAACCTCCGGGTTCTACCGCGAGCACATTGACCTTGGCCTAAAGGATCTTGCAACTTCCGTGTACGAACGGGAGCCAGACGCGAATCGAAGCCTTGGCTCTACCTTCGTAGTGCTGAAGACCCGCACGGATTTGCAAACGCTTGATTCCCTGCGCGGCATGAAGGTGTCTGCTCTTCCGGAGAGTTCCTTTGTCGGCTGGCAGATGGCCGCCCGCGAGATCATCCTAGCCGGCTTCGATCCCCATCATTTCTTCTCAAAGATTATTGAACGGCGCATGCCTATGGACGTCATCCTGGAGGATGTTCTTTCCGGAAGGGCAGATGTAGGGATTCTGAGAAGCTGTCAGCTCGAAGAGTATCGGGATCTAGGATATCCGGGCATAGAAAAGCTCCGGGCTATGGCAGTTCGGAGCGGATCATCGGAACGCTGCGAAGTTTCTACAGAGCTCTATGCCGCCTACACCATTTCGACGCAGCCTGAGACGGCAGGCACTGCTGCTAAGGAAGTGCTTCAGGCCCTTCTTTCCATGCCTCCGACAAAGCCGAACGGCTTCAGCTGGAGCGTCGCAACCGACTTTTACGGCGTGGATGCGCTTCTTAAGGATCTGAAGCTCGGTCCGTATGCATACCTCAATCAGTGGACGATCTCTCGCATATGGAAGGAATTTCGGTTCTGGATCATCATGTCTTTACTGATCGCCGGGGGCTTTGTGCTTCATTATTTCCGAACCCGGTATCTTGTTGAGGTGCGAACGAATGAACTAAAGGCTTCTTATCGCGAGCTGCGTCAGATGCAGGAGCAGGCTCTGCAGAGCCGGGAGGTGGCGGATGCGATGGAAAGAGAGGTCATTTTCCATCATATGAGCGGGATTCTGGCTCATGAACTGAAGGCGCCTATCTCCACAATCAGCTACTTCATCAATGGGGTGCGGCTTCGCCTCGAACGTGCTCAGCCCGACATTGCTTCCGCACTCGACGGGCTGAAGCGGATTGCCGCAATTCTTCATAATACGGCAGCAGCCATCGATGCGGTACGAGGAGAACTGAAGTCGGGGGAGCGCGAATCTCTTGATGCCGGACGCATTCTCGATGAGACGATGAATCAGTTCAAACTGCAGACGGTTTTGCCGGCTGAGCTCCGGATAACGTGGTCCGCTCATGGAAATCTGCAGTACAGGGCTTCAGCCTATGAACTGAAGCTCATGATCCTCAATCTCGTCAAAAATGCTGTTCGAGCGGCGGGCAAAGAGACGGGCGGCAAGGTTGATGTGCAGATATCCGCGCTTGAGCTTCCCTCACGCGGACTGCGGATAAACGTTTCCGACAACGGCAAAGGCGACCCGGACCTGCTCAATGAAAAGATTCATGCCCGCTTCGTCAACAGATCCTCTGCCGGAGGAGAGCAGTTTTCAGGACTCGGTATGGGGATAATCATTGTGAGAAGGCTCGCAGAAGCCTACGGCGGGTCTCTTGTCTATACGGCCAATTTGCCGGTTGGGGTCTGCGCCACAATTACTCTTCCTGCTTTGGAAAAGGAAAAAAAGGATGAATGACCCTCTCGTGCTCAGCCGAAAGAATGCATTGGTGCGCATCGTAGACGACGATGAAGAGCTGTGTGAAGGCTTTTGCTACCTGATGGAAGGGGCGGGCTGGGACGTCCGTTGCTTTTTTTCTGCCGAGGCATTTCTTGCTGAGGATGATTTGAGCAAGCCGGGATGCGTGATTCTCGACGTCGAAATGACAGGGATGAACGGCCTCGCCTTGCAGCAGGAGCTCGGAAGGCTTGACGAGGCAGACTTGCCGATCATCTTCGTCACGGCTTTCGGAAGCATTGAAATGGCGGTTTCAGCCATGAGCGCCGGAGCGCTAACTTTTCTTGAGAAGCCTGTAGCCGAAGAAAAGCTCCTCTCTGCGGTGGAGGACGCCGTTTCGCGAAGTCTCCGCGCAAAAGAGAAGAAACTGGCTTCAGCCGCAAAACAGAGCAACTGGGATACCCTGACACCGAGAGAAAAGGAAGCTGCAAGGCTTATTTCCGAAGGGCTTCTCAACAAGCAGATTGCTGCGGCACTAGGTATTTCGATCAATACCGTGCAGGTTCATCGAGCCTCGATTTACCGAAAGCTTGGCATTCACAATGCTGCTAAGATCGCTGAACTGCTTGCGGGGCTGGCATCTGAATCCAAATCCTGAAGGAAGAAGAGATGGCTTTAGGAGTAGCCATCCCTTCTTGGCGGATCAGTCAAAGTACAGAAGGAGCTCGGAACCTTAATTGCCCTTGTCGGAAGCAGCCGCCTCTGCCGCGAGGCGGCCGAAGGCCAGCGCCTTGCCGAAGCCGGTGCCGGTCATGTAGGCGGCGCCGTGAACGCCGCCCATGACCTCGCCGGCAGCGTAGAGGCCGGGGATGCGTTCGTTGAAGATGTCGATCACGCGAGTCTGCGGGTCGGTCTTGAGACCGCAGTAGGTAGAGAGCAGAACCGCAGTGGTCGGCATGAGAATGAAGGGCCCTTCGGTCAGCGGCAGGGGCGTGCCGAAGCCGGAGCCGAGGCTCTTGCGGCCAAGCGGATCAAGGCCCTTAGGAGCAAGTTCGTTGTATTCTCGGACCGTGGCTTCAAGTACGGCGGGGTCGATCCCAGCCTGCTTCGCCACATCAGCTAGGGTCTTCCCAACATAACCGAACGGCGTTTTGCCCTCTTTGTCAATCATGCCCCAGAAGCGCTGCTCTCGGGCGTCGGTTTCGAGGGACTTCTTCATCATGGCGTGGTCGAAAAGCTGGAAGCTCTTGCCCTCGGGCTGCTTCAGTGCGGCGTCGCCGAGGAGTTTGTAGGAGAGGGATTCATTGACGAAGCGCTTCCCGTCCTTATTGACGATGATTGCGCCGACATAGTAGACCTGCGACTTGTCCTTGATGGACTTGGCGCTGGGCGTGAAGCCGTAGGTTGCCTTAATGACGTCCGGGTTAAGAAAGTCTGCGCCGTAGGCCTGAGCCATCAGGATGCCGTCGCCGTCAGTGCCCGCACCGCTCATGGCCATAACGTTCCGGATGGCCGGGTTGTACTTGGCGCAGAGAGCAGAATTGCGCGCGAATCCTCCGGTGGCAAGCAGAACGCCGTATCTGGCGCCGATGCGCTTTTCTCCGGCCTTGGTCCTGACGGAAACGCCGGAAATCCTGTTTTTCTCAAAATCCCAGAGGAGACGCTTCGCGTCGGTAGAGAAGCGTACTTCAATGCCCTTTTCCCGCGCCGTCTTCTGGTAAAGCGAAAGGACCTCCGCAGGATTGAAGTTATGAGCGCGTGGCACGCTCATGCCTGTGGCGATGCCGACGTAGGAGGACTTTACGCCGCGGTCCGTGAGCCATTTGAATTCGACGCTCAGCGCCTTGACGAGGCTTTTGACGACATCCGGGTTATTTTGTCCCTGACCGACGCGCAGAAGGTCCTCGACGAACTTCTCTTCTGAATCGTGAATGCCTTCGGCGCGCTGATCGGCAGTGTCGGCAGCGGAATACTTGCCGTCGCAGACCATGGAAGAACCTGCGATGAGACCGTTCTTCTCGAGCACGACGGCTGAGAGACCAAGCTCGCCGGCGTGCGCGGCGGCCGAGAGGCCAGCGCCGCCAGCGCCGATGATGACGAGGTCGAAGGTTTCGTCATATTGGGCAGGCGCCTTTACGGGCGACGCGGAGACTGATGCGGCAGTACCGGCGCCAAGCCCGGCGGCCGCGCTGATGAATCCATATCGAAGGAAGTTTCTGCGGGTAGTCATAGTCTATTGCTCCTTTCAGCATTTCCGAGTATTGGCTGGATGCGAAGACATCGTGAATCAATCGATGCTTCGTCCGGGAAACAGTTCAATCCTCGGCCGGATAGGGCCTGAGCACCATAACCAATGATGACTAGAAGGGGGTGGATCCATGGCTAAAGCCCAGTGTCAGCCTCAGCATGCTGACCTTTATTTTCCATATGAATATCAATAAGTTAAAAGGGTATTTCGGTGTGGTTTTCATCTGGACTCAATGACAATTTCATGAAGCCTGACGAGTAGAAGCTGCACCTTGTCGCCCAATCGTCATTTTGCTGTCAGAGCTTTGTTGCATCTGCTTCCTAGACTTTTTTGAAGGATCCCGCAGGAAGTCCGGGTGTGCCCGGCCGCAGGGCGGTGATTCCCTTCAATCAAATTGTCCGATCTCAGGAAACAGACGTGAATAAACACATCCTCTCCGCCGCAGCCGCTGCTGTGCTTCTCTCCTTCTCTGCCGCGAGCGCCGTTCAGGCCGCTCAGATCTATCCGGTCGACCAGGCGCGCTTCATGACGAACGCGCGCTTCGACTTCAAGGTCGAGCTCGATACCGTCGTCGACAGAAAGAACATTCAGGTTCAGATCAACGGCCAGGACTACAAAAAGGTTCTGAAGGGCGACGAGATCTACGTTGCCGAGGAAATCGACGCCAAGGGTTCGGCCATCATCCTGCGCGATGTGGAAATCAAGAAGCCCGGCAAGTACACCGTCACCGTGAAGTCGCCTGAAGGCGAGCTGCGCGCGAACTGGGACATCTACACGACGCCCAAGAAGGCCGTGGCGAAGAACGTCATCATTCTCCTTGCCGACGGCCTCTCCGTCGGCCACCGCACCGCCGCCCGCATTCTTTCGAAGGGCGTGACGAACGGCATGTACAACGCGCCCCTCGCCATGGACGACATGCCGCACATGGCGCTCCTCGGCACGAGCTCGGTCGATACGATCGCGGCCGACTCCGCCAACACGGCTTCGGCCTACATGACGGGCCACAAGTCGTCCGTCAACGCGCTCGGCGTCTATGCCGACCGCACGAAGGCCTCGCAGGACGATCCCCGCCAGGAAACGATTGCTGAAATCCTTCGCAGGAAGACCGGCAAAGCGATCGGCGTGGTTTCGGACGCTGAAATCGAGGACGCAACGCCGGCCTCCGTCGTCTCTCATACCCGCCGCCGCGCCGACAAGGCCGACATCGTCGGCATGTTCTGGGATGTCCGTCCGGACGTGATTCTGGGCGGCGGTTCGGCCTACTTCCTCCCGCAGGGCGTGCCGGGCTCGAAGCGAAAGGACCAGACCAACTACATTGAGATGTTCAAGAATGACGGCTACCAGTTCGTCACCGACCGCACGGAACTTAACGATGCCGTGAAGGGGAAGGCCCCGCAGAAGCTCCTTGGCCTCTTTCACACGGGCAATATGGACGGCTGGATCGACCGTCATCAGTGGAAGGGCAATACCGTCAAGAAGTTCCCGAACCAGCCTGATCTCACGGACTCCTTCAACGCCGCCGTCAAGGTGCTCGAGCAGAATAAGAACGGATTCTTCCTGATGCTTGAAGCCGGTCTCGTCGACAAATTCTCGCACCCGCTCGACTGGACGCGCTCGGTGGGCGACACCATTGCCTTCGACAAGGTGGTCGAGCTCGCTCAGAAGTACGTCGACAAGCACCCCGACACGCTCCTCATCGTGACGGGCGACCACACGCACTCGATCTCGGTTGCGGGCACGGTTGACGACAACAAGCCCGGCAAGGACATGCGCGAGAAGGTGGGCGTCTACGCCGAAGCGGGCTACCCCAACTACGAGGATAAGGACAAGGACGGGTTCCCCGACAACTTCGCCCCCTCGAAGCGCCTTGCCGTCTTCTTCGGCGCTCACCCCGACTACTACGAAACCTATCGTCCCTATCCGGATAAGACCTTCAATCCGGCCGTCAAGAACGAAAAGGGCGAATACGTGGCCGACGACACCTACAAGAACGTCGAGGGGGGTCATTTCGTTGAAGGGAACCTTCCGAGAAATGAATCCCAGGGCGTTCACACGGTCGACGACCTCGTGGTCACGGCCCGCGGTCCGCGCTCTGAAGAGATCAAGGGCTTCATGAACTCGACGGAAATCTTCCGCGTAATGGCTGAAGCCATGGCCCTCGGCCACTGATCCGGCAGATAAATGCCCGTCATCGGGACGGAATGCAGCCGAAGATTTCCATCGGCCGCGCTCCGTCCCGTTTTCATAGGTTCAAAAAAAGAGGAACACATGTTTCGAAGAAAGCTCCTCTCCATCGTGCTTTTAGGGGTTGCTGCGCCCATCTTCACCAGTCTTCCGGCGCGGGCGGAACCGAAGCCCAACCTGACCTTTGACGAGATGTACGCGGGGTATTCCGTTCTGGGTCTGAAGCTCTCCGAGAAGCTCAAAAGCCTCGCAGGGAAGAAAGTGACGATCCTGGGGTTCATGGCGCCGCCCCTCAAGGCTGACGCCAAATTCTTCGTCCTCACGAAGGAGCCCGTGAGTCTCTGCCCCTTCTGCAGCACCGACGCCGACTGGCCGGAGAGCATCATCGTGGTCTTTCTTTCCGAAAAGCAGGACTTCGTGCAGGCGAACCGCATCATTGCCGTGACGGGAACGCTTGAGCTCGGAAGCCGCATGGACGAGGAAACGGGATTCGTGTCGCTCGTGAGACTCGTCAACGCCCGCTTCGAGGTGATCTGATGAAGCCCTTTGACCTTCAACTCGAAAACCTCCGCCTCACGGTGCCGGACGGCGACGAATTGCGCACGATTTTCGCCTCCTCGCGCTTTGCGCTTCCCGAAGGGAGCCTTCTCGGCGTCAGGGGCGAGTCGGGCTCCGGGAAAAGCACGTTTCTGAAGCTCATCTCCGGGATCCTCATCCCTACCGAAGGGGCCGTGAGCTGGGGTGAAACGACTCTTTCCCGATTGCCCGAGGGCGAGCGCGACCGCTGGCGCGGAGAAAACTGCGGTTTTCTTTTTCAGGACTTCAGGCTTTTCGAGGATCTTTCGGCCGAGGAGAACGTGCTTCTCCCGGCAACTTTCTATCGGCGGCCGACGGCAGACGACAGAAAGCGGGCACGCGAGCTTCTCGACCACTACGGCGTGCGCTCCGGAACCCGCGCGGTGCACCTCTCGCGAGGCGAAATGCAGAGAACGGCGCTTGCGCGCGTCCTTTTTGCCGCGCCGAAAGTGATCCTTGCGGACGAACCAACAGCGAGTCTCGACGGAAAGAGGGCGGAGGAAGTGACGATGGCGCTCATCGGCGCGGCTAAGCGTCTCGGCGCCACGCTGATCCTTGTTTCGCATGATCCGCGGGTCCTCGCGCACTTTCCGCAGAAGGTGGTGATTGCCGAAGGCCGCCTCATTGAAGGGAATTGAAAGGAGCTCTGAATGCATGTCTGGATGCTGCTCAAAAGCGAGCTGAAGCGCTCCCTCGGTGTTCTCGGGGGCATGGCGCTTGTTCTCGCGCTTGCACTTTCTATCGCCATATCAACGGGTCTTGCCGAGAGAATGCTCAGAAGTTCGTCGGCTCAGGCCGCGGACGACTTCGACCTCCTCGTGGGTGCAAAGGGGAGCGCCGTGTCGCTTCTTCTCGGCACCGTTTACCTTCGTGATGAACCGTTGTCCCTCGTACCCGCAGAGGCCCTCAGGACGCTCAGGGATTCAAAGCGCGTCCGCTGGTACGCGCCGATTGCGCTCGGAGACCGCATCGGCAATGCCGCAATCGTCGGCACGACGAAGAGCATGGTGCTTCAGGGAGGGGCGAGAAATGTGGCAGAGGGCCGCGTTTTCGAGGCGCCCCTTGAAGCAGTGGCAGGTGCGGAAAGCGGCCTCAAACTCGGGGATGAGTTCCTCCCGGTGCACGGCAGAGTCCACGGCGCCGGGCACGCGCATCAGGGGGAGAAATTCCGCGTGGTCGGCGTGATGCCGCCCACGGGCACGCCCTGGGACCGCGCCGTGATGGTGCCGATCGAGCGCGTCTGGGCGCTTCACGGGATCAGTCATGAAGCGAATGCCGCCCATGCTGAGGCTGATGAGCACGATCAGCATGCCGCCGGGACGCCGGAACCGCTCGAGCACTGGCTGACCGAGGACCTTTCCAGGTTCCCCGGGATGTCCGCGATCGTCGTGAAGCCCGTGACCGTGGCGGATGCCTACCGGCTCCGGCAGGACTTCTCAAAGATGACGGTTTTGGGGGCTGACGTGAATCCCGTTCCCCTCATGGGCGTCTTTTCGGGCGAGGTGCTGGTAGAGCTTTATGCCGCAATGGGCGGGGCGTCTGAAGCGCTTTCCTTCATCACGGGGCTCACGCTCGTGATCGCGCTCGCGGCAACTCTCGTCACGGGCGTCCTCCTCGGGCGGCTGAGGCTTCCGACGCTCCTGCAGCTTCGCGTTCTCGGGGCGCCGAAGCGCTACGTCGCGCTCCTTCTCTGGTGCATCGTTATGGCGGTGGTCGGCATGGGCGCCGTCATGGGTGTGATTCTGGGGTGGGGCATTGCCGAGCTCTGCGCGATGGGGCTCGCGCATCAGACGGGGATCGCGATGAGTCCGGCGCTTTCCCTGAATGAACTCCGGCTTTTTCTGCTGACCCTTGCGCTTGGGGGCCTCTGCGCGCTCATTCCCGCCTGGGCGGCGGGACGCGCCAGGATGAGCTGAGAGAAACAAGGCCTCAGGTCGCGGCGACGAATGTCCGCGGCATGAGGCCATTGCGCTTTTTTGCCTTCATGTCTTTTCGCAGCGAAGAAAAGCGGGCGGCACCGGACGCTCTGAGGTGCGCCTGATGCCGCCCGCTTGTTGCTTTCCGCGCTTATGAAGCCGAAAACCGGCTAGGAATTACTTGCCGCAGCAGCACTTCTTCACGGGATTCGGGTGAATCATCTTCGTGGGATCGACGTACTGGTCGAACTGTTCCGCAGTGCAGAGCTGGAGTTCGAGCGCAGCTTCCTTGAGGCTCTTGTTGTTGACATGAGCGTAGTGGGCGATCTTCGCGGCGTTCATGTAGCCGACGAGCGGAGACAAGGCGGTCACGAGCATGAGGGAGCGCTCCATCAGGTCGTGCAGACGCTCCTTGTTGGCTGTAATGCCCGTGACGCAGTGGATCTCGAAGGACTTCATGACGTCCGCGAGGTTCTTGATCGACTGGATCAGGTTGTAGGCGATGACGGGCTTGAAGACGTTGAGTTCAAAATTGCCCTGACTCGCGGCGAAGTTGATGCAGGTGGCGTTCCCCATCACCTGAACCGCAACCATCGTGACGGCTTCGCACTGGGTGGGATTGACCTTGCCCGGCATGATGGAGGAGCCCGGTTCGTTGGCCGGAATGTTGATTTCGCCGAGACCGCAGCGCGGGCCCGAGGCGAGCCAGCGGATGTCGTTCGCGATCTTCATGAGGTCGGCGGCAAGACCCGCGAGCGCGCCCTGAAGGAGGCAGACGGCGTCGTGGCTCGTGAGCGCATGGAACTTGTTGGGCGCATCCTTGAACCTGAGGCCGGTCTTCTTCGTGAGGATTTCAGCAACCTTGGCGCCGAAGCCTTCCGGCGAGTTGATGCCCGTGCCGACGGCGGTGCCGCCGATCGCGAGTTCGCGGCAGGGTTCAAGGGCAGCGAGGATGGCTTCACGGCTGTGCGTAAGCATCGAGGCGTAGCCCGAGAATTCCTGGCCGAGCGTGAGCGGCGTCGCATCCTGAAGGTGCGTGCGGCCCGACTTGATCAGGTCCTTGAATTCATCAGCCTTGGCGTAGAGGGCCTTTTCAAGGCCTTCGAGGCGCGGGAGGAGGTAGTTCGTCGTTTCGACGACGGACATGATGGAGAGCGCGGACGGGAACGTGTCGTTCGAGGACTGCGACATGTTGACGTGGTCGTTCGGGTGAACGAGCTGGTCCTTCGAGAGGCTCGCCTTGTCGCGGAAGTTGCCGCCGAGGATTTCGATGGCGCGGTTCGCAAACACTTCGTTCATGTTCATGTTCGACTGCGTGCCCGAACCCGTCTGCCAGACGGCGAGCGGGAAGTTGCCGTCGAGCTTGCCCTCAAGGGCTTCGTCGCAGGCTTCTTCAATGGCGGCGGCGCGCTTCTCGTCGAGCTTGCCGAACTCCTGGTTCGCAAGCGCGCAGGCGCCCTTCAGGAGCGCGAAGGCACGGACGATCTCCACAGGCATCTTTTCAATGCCGATCTTGAAGTTCTCATAGCTGCGTTCGGTCTGGGCGCCCCAGTACTTGTCGTTGGGAACCTTGACCTCGCCCATAGAGTCCTTTTCGATGCGGAACTGATCCATCTTGATTTTCTCCTTTCGTTTTCTTTCGACGAGCCCGCAAGTCCCTCGCGCGATATGCGCATGACGTTCTGCGGACTTGGCTTGGTGCTAATGATAATGAAAATGAATATCATTAACGAAAACGAGATGCCTCTTTGGGGATATGCGCATACGGGTAAGTTGCGTTGAATGAGGGTGCCGGGATCCCGTCTTTACAAAGAGAAAGCCCGGTGAGAGCTGGTTTTGCCGGATATCGGGAGCTTTGGGAAGACGTGTTTTCAGCGGATGCCGGCTGACGGCCGAGATACCACGAAGGCGGGAGAAAAAGAGGTTCGGCGGGGAGCGCCGGGAGGGAAAGATACGTGGTGAAGGAGGACCGCGAGACGCTGAGCCTGCGCATCCGTTTCGGCTGTTGATTGGAGGAAGAAAGTCATTTGCCTTTTCTTTAAAAAGCAGTTCTAGGCAGTTTTTGTGGAGGAAAACTCAAATTTGGCGCGGCGGCTGCCCGTAAATTGAGCTGAAAGAGTGGATTGTCTTCAGGGCGCCCTGAAGCGATCAGGCATTTTGGAACTTGTTTATCTGCGAGGCTTTATGTTCATTTCGCGCCGCAGCGCGCTTCTTGCGCTCGCCCTCAGTTCAATGGCTCCCATGCTGTCTGCCCGGGAGGCGATGCCGCCGACCGACGACAGCTCATCGAAATCGGATGCGACCAATCCCGGAGGCTTCAACATGAAAACGCGCACCGTCGAACTTCAGAACGGGATTCACATGCCGATCTACGGCATCGGCACCTACAGCCTTCACGGCGACCGTTGCGTTTCGTCGGTCCTTGAGGCGCTCAAAAACGGCGTGCGTCTCATCGACACTGCGCACATCTACGGCAATGAGCGCGAGGTGGGTGAAGCCGTTCGCCGCTCCGGCATTCCGCGGAATGAGATCTTCGTGATCACGAAGCTCTATCCGGATCAGTATTCGGACCCGAAAGCCGCCATTGATGAGTCGCTCGAGCGTCTCAACATCGGCACGGTCGACATGGTGCTGCTCCACCATCCCGGGTCGGACGACGTGAAGGCCTATCACGCGCTCGAAGAAGCCGTGAAGGCGGGGCGCATCCGCGCGATCGGCCTCTCCAACTGGTACGAGAAGGAGCTTAAGGACTTTCTGCCGCGCGTCTCCATCAAGCCTGCGCTCGTTCAGAACGAGATCCATCCCTACTACCAGGAGCAGGACGTTGTTCCCTTCATTCAGAAGCTCGGGATCACCGTTCAGGCCTGGTATCCGTTGGGCGGCCGCGGCTACACGGAGGCGCTTCTCTCGGATCCGGTCCTCAACGCTATCGGTCGTGCGCATGGGAAGTCTGCGGCGCAGGTGATTCTCCGTTGGGATCTGCAGCGCGGCGTCGTGGTGATCCCGGGATCATCGAACCCCGCGCACATTCGCGAGAACACGGAGATTTTTGATTTTGAGCTGAGCGTCGAGGAAATGAACCGCATCGCGAAGCTCGATCGTGCGGAGAAGCATGACTGGTATTGAGTGAGACGGCCTGGCCCTGGGTTTGGCTTGGGGTCTGCGGCGATTCCCCTCTGATGCTTATGAAAGGCTCGTTCCGGTGCATGTCCGGGGCGAGCCTTTTCATGCTTCGGACGTCTGTGAAGCGCTCTGCAATATCTTTGGGTTTGCCCGCAGCAGTCTGTAAGCCTCTTCAGCCGGGGTGATGAAGCTCAAATATGCACGACTGAACATAAGTACTTCTAGTTCATATGTTGGAGAATTTCCTTGTCCGAAAGGATGAAGGAACCTTGGGCGACCCCAATTCAAAACTTCAAGCAAAGCTCAGGTTCCTCGAGAAATCAGGAGATTCTTATGTCTGAACAAGTCCTAATGGATCGTCGCGGCTTTCTGAAGGGCGGCGCCGCTTTCGGCGCTGCCGCGGCCTTCGGAGGCGCTGCTGCTCCCGTTTTTGCGGCTGAAGCTGAGAAGCCGAAGGTTCGTCCGCTCGAAGGCAAGATGGACTATGAAGCGGTTCGCAACCGCGCTCGCGAAATGATGATGCCCCGCTGCTACGTCTGCCCGGAGTGCAACGGCCGCGGCCCCTGCATCGGACAGGTGCCCGGATTCGGCGGCATGGGAGCCAACCGCGGCTTCCAGGCAAACTACGATTCGCTCGCCGCCGTGCAGCTCAACAGCCGCGTCGTCCACGGCGTGCATGTTCCGGATACGTCGATCGACTTCTTCGGCACGAAGATTTCCATGCCTGCGGTTGCTGCGCCTACCGGCGGCACGACCTACAACATGGGCGGGAAGCTCACGGAACAGGAGTTCGTCACCGCCATCTGCGGCGGCTGCACGAAGGCGGGCACGCTCGGCGCGGTCGCGGACGGCATCGGCGATCCGCTCCCCGTCTTTGAAGAGCGCCTTCAGACGCTGAAGTCCCTTGGCTACAAGGCCCTCGTGGGCCTCAAGCCCCGTCTCAACAAGGACATCATCGAGCGCATGAAGCTCGCCGCTCAGGCCGGCGTCGTTGCGCTTACGATCGACCTCGACAGCGCCGGCCGCGCGGCCCGCGCGACGAAGGGTCAGACCGTTGAGCCGAAGACCTTCGAACAGTTGAAGGAACTCGTCAAGGCTTCGCCGCTTCCGCTTCTCTTCAAGGGCATCATGACGCCTGACGAAGCCGAGCTCTGCGTGCAGGCGGGCGCTGCCGGCATTGTGGTTTCCAACCACGGCGGCCGCACCCTTGCCGACACCCCGGGGACGGCTGCGGTTCTCCCGAGAATTGCCGACAAGGTCAACGGCCGCTGCTTCATCATGGTGGACGGCACGGTGGCCCGCGGCACCGATGTTGAGAAGTATCTCGCGCTCGGCGCTCAGTGCACGCTCGTCGGACGCCACTTCGTCCGTGCGGCGCACGGCGGTCTCGTGGACGGCGTTGCGCTCTTCGCGAACAGGATTAAAAGCGAGCTCGCCGTGGCGATGGTTCTTACCGGCGCCCAGAAGGTGAGCGACATCAACCGGAAGATGGTCGTGATCCCGAAAGACTATTAACAAAGCAATGCTTTAGTTGACAAATGGTGCTATAGGCGGCTTGGGGTCAGGCCGCCTGTGCATAGAGGGTACTCCCATTCGTAAAACAGGCACGAATAGGGGGCTTCTCGCTTTTGACAGGGCTGACGATTACAAATATTTATTGAAGCTCAGCCCTGTATAGTTTTATC
>NZ_CALDXB010000037.1 GCF_937923675.1 uncultured Sutterella sp.
GCTGAAAATCAAAAGATTCCAGCTGAAATTAGAAATTAATGTGCGTCAGCCCTGGGGCTGCTTGCCTCCCGTATTCTGAGGGGCGAGCGTCCGGATCTTTTCCTTTCTGCCGACATGCAGTCGCCCGAGAATCTGAAGCGTGACGGCATCGGCCTCTCCCTTTCGCCCTGGGTCGGAAATGCCCTCATGCTGGTCTTCCCGAGGCGCGGGCCTGCGGCAAGGCGCGTTGACGAACTGACTCGCGGGGAGTGCGGCGACCAGCCTCTCTGGCTCAGGCTTCTTCTCACTGCCGGACTTCGGATCGGCACGTCGACCCCGCACGCCGATCCGGGCGGAGATTATGCTCAAAAGCTTTTCGACCTCACGTCGCGCTGGGGAAGGCAGTTCCCGTCGATCCTTCGCGCAAAATCCCGCGCGCTTGTCGGCGGCGCGGTGCCGGGGAAAGGCGCAAAGACCGTCACGGTGAAGGAGGTTCTCCTCTCGCGGAAGGCCGACGTCTTCCTTTCCTATGCGTCCAATGCTGTGAACTATCCGGCCGAAAACTTCAGGACGCTGCAGATCCCGGCAGACGAAAACGTGGATGCCCGCTACGGGATGCTTCTCATGACATCGCGCGCGGCTTCTCTGAGCCGGTGGCTTGAATCTAAGGAAGCCCTCCGCCTCATGGCTGAGGCAGGTTTCTGCGCCTGATTCCAAAGTCGGGAATGAGCCGTCTCGCGCCTTTTCCGGCAACTGCATCGATTCTCACGCCGTAGGCCTCAAACAGGTTCTCCGGCGTGAGAATTTTGTCTGCGCTTCCGTAAAGAGATTTTTCCCCGGGGAGCATAAGGAGCGCGTTGTCGGCAACGAGCCCGGCGTGAAGCGGCTCGTGCGTCGTGAAGATGATGCCGGTGCCTTTGGCGGCCAGCGACTCCATGAGGGAGAGGACCGTCTCCTGGCGCTTCAGGTCAAGCGCCGCCGTGGGTTCGTCAAGAAGCAGAAGTTCGGCTCCGCCCGCGAGCGCCCGTGCAATGACGACGAGCTGCTGCTGACCGCCCGAAAGCCGCCGGAAGTCTCTGTCGGCGAGGGCTTCAAGCCCGAGGCGCCGAAGCGCCCTCATGGCCGCGGCTTCATCCTCGGGTTTGGGGAGTTCGAAGGTGCCGATCTCCCGTGCGCGTCCCATGAGAACGATGTCGAGAACCGAGTAGGCGAGCGTGGTGGAAAACTGCTGCGGAACAAAGCCGATGCGGGCATTTCGGCAGATGTCCCCGGAAAGCGGATGCAGAATGCCGGCGATCGTGTCTAGGAGCGTTGTTTTGCCGCGGCCGTTGCTCCCGAGAATGGCGAGAATCTCCCCCGGAGAGACTTCGAGCGAGATCGGAGCCGAGAGCGCCTCGCCGCGGCCGAATGCCAGATTGCGAAGCGTGAGGAGCGGTCGTGCTGCAGTTTTTGCCATCTGATGCACCGGAGAAAAACGGGCTAAATCTTTAGAGAAACCTGCGGCTTCTCAGAAGGAGCGCCGCAAAGACCGGCGCGCCGATGAGCGCCGTCAGAATGCCGGGCGGAATTTCCGCGCTCGTCATCGTGCGGGCGGTATCGTCCACGAGCACCATGAAGCCCGCGCCCAGCCAGAAGGAGGCGGGCATCAGATGCCGGTGATCGGCGCCCGCGATCATGCGTGCGAGATGCGGGACGACAAGTCCCACCCAGCCGATGCTGCCGCTTACCGAAACCTGAGCGGCGGTGATGGCGGCAGCGAGAAAGAGCACTCCCCGGCGAAGCCACCCCACCTGAATCCCGAGCGAAGCCGCATCGCGGTCGTCAAGCGAAAGAAGATTGATGCGCCAGCGAAGCCTTATGAGAACGAGGGCGGCGGCGAGAATGAGTCCCGATGCCGCGAGCGTCTTGGGCCAGTTTGCGGTGGCAAAGCTCCCCATGAGCCAGAAGACGATGGAGGGAAGCGTCTCCTCGCTGTCGGCGGAATACTGAACGAGGGAGACCAGTGCGGAGAAGACGCCCGCCACGATGATGCCGGCAAGAACAATGATCAGCCGGTCGTCGCGCCCGGAAAGGGAGGCCGCGAGCGTGACGAGGCCGAGCGCCAGAATGCCGAAGCCGAAGGCGGCGATCATCATGACGAGGATGGAGGCGCCCATGAGGAGGCTCAGCGCTCCGCCGAAGGCGGCGCCCGCCGTAACGCCGATGATGTGCGGATCGACGAGCGGATTTCTGAAAACGCCCTGAAGCGACGCGCCCGCAAGCGCAAGTCCCCCGCCCGCGAAGAAGGCGAGGAGAACCCGCGGGAGCCTCACTTCCCAGAGAATCCGGGACTGGGCGCTCTCTGAAATCCCCGGCGCCCCTCCGAAAATGCCGGAGAGCGCGCCGAGCGCGGCATGGAGAATCTCTCCGGGCGAGATCGCGAAGCGCCCCACGCCGAGAGAAAGGAAGGCAATGGCGACGGCTCCCGCCGCGAGGACCGCCACCCTGAGCGACTTACTGCTTCTCGTCATCAGCCGTCCAATGGACGCGGTAGAAGCGCTGGTAGTAGTCGTCGGCCGCCTTCGTCATGTCGATGTCGGCAAACTTTTCCGGATAGAGCTTCTTCGCCATCCAGAGTTCGCCGATCGCCATGGCTTCGGGCATCGGATAGCCCCAGGCCTTGGCGTATTCAGGCATGAGGTAGACCTTTTTGTCCTTCACGGCCTTGATGCCGGCCCACGCGGGGTCGGAGAGGATCTCCTTCACGACCTTCGGATAGCGGTCCTGAACGAAGATGACGGCCGGATCCCAGCCGATCACCTCTTCGATCGAGACCTGCTTGTAGCCTTTGATGGTCTTCGCGGCGACGTTGTAGGCGCCGGCGTGCTCCATCATGAGGCCCGTGTACTTGCCCGAGCCGTAGGTCGTGAGGTTGGGATTCGCCATGTAGGCGCGCACGCGCTCGTTCTCGGGAAGCTTCCCGATGCGCGAGTCAACGAGGCGGCGCTTCTCAAAGGTGTAGCGAATGAGCTCCTCGCCTTCCTTTTTGCGGTCGACCACGTCCGCAATGAGGCGGATGCCGTCCTCGAGACCGAGCGTATAGGCGCTGTCCTCATCCTTCATCGTCGGATTGAGGAGCGCCTTCTGGTCCCTGGCGTCGCGGCGCAGCGACACCGCAACCGTCGGGAGTCCGGCGCGCTCGAGGGATTCGATCATGTCCTTCGGCGCATAGTTGGCGATGAAGACCACATCGGGCTTGAGCGCCGTAACCGCCTCGATGTTGACGGAGGTGAGGTCGCCCGGCATCGGCATCGTCTCAAGCTTCCTGTCGAAGCGGACGAACTGGGGCCCAAGGTTCTTCTTCCAGGAGGCGAGAACGCCCACAACCTTATCGGATGCGTTCATCTGAACAAGAAGATTCAAAGTCTGGTGCTGGAGCACCACGACGCGGTTCACATGGTCGGGAATCGTGACCGAACGGCCGATCTGGTCGGTGACGACGCGGTCGGCAAAGGCAGGAAAAGCAAGAGCAAACGCGAGCGCCGCTGCGGCGCCCCGGAGGAAAAGACGTTTTTGCATAGAAAGTACTTCCAGGCTTCTTGAAAAAAGGCGAAAGCGTTATCCGCTATTCCAAATCGGGATAGCGCGAAGGATAATGCCTCCTCCCATGTTTGGAAAGCTGAGCCGTCAACTGCAGAAGCCCGGGCGAAAGCGTTCTTGATGCCGATCAGAATTAAAGAAAAGGGACGCGGAAGAATCCGCATCCCTTTCTCAAAAACGCTCAGTGAAGAAGCCGGGTCTTAGATCCAGGCTTTGGACTTCGCGGCTTCCATGCCGGCCTCGCGGCCGTTGACGAGGCAGTCCATCACGGCGCATGCGCCGATACGCACGGCGCCGTGGATGCCGCCCACGAATTCGCCCGCGGCAAAGAGCCCCGGAATCGGCTTGTCGGTCATCACGTCGAGGACGGCCGTGTTGACGGCGGTTGCGACGCCGCCCATACAGTGGTGAACCTTCGGGCTCATGCGGGAGACGTAGTAGGGGCCCGAGCCGATGGGCTTCGCGGCCTTGTCGAAGCGGCGGCCGAATTTCGGATCCGACTTCTTCGCGAGGTTGTCGTTGTATTCGGCAATCGCAGCGCGAAGCTTAGCGGGATCCATGCGGTAGGCCTTGGCGAGCGCATCGGCGTCGGCAAACTTCTCAACCGTGCCGGCAGCGAGCATCTTCGCGAAGAGCCCCGGGCGGAGCGTTTCGAGGTGCTTCACGCCGTCGTCGTCCGAGAACGCAAGCGCCTGACCGCCCTTGTTGATGACGGTGAGAATGGCGTCGGTGCAGAGCTTTCTGTCGCCGAATTCGTTCACGAAGCGCGAGGACGAAAGGGTGGAGAGCCAGAAGCCGAAGAGCGAACCCGAGATCGAGGCAAAGTGCGTGGCAATGCCCATGCCTTGTTCAAGGGGCGAGCAGGAAGGGAGGCACTGAATCCAGTCGGCCTGAATGATGCGCGCGCCGATGCGGCTCGCTTCGCGCCAGGCTTCCGCAGTGGCGCCGGGCTGATTGGTGGTGAGGAAGGCTTCGCCGAGCTTGGGGTCAAGAGTCTTGCGGTAGCGCACATCGGCGCCGAAGCCGCCGCAGGCGAGAATCACTGCGCGCTTTGCGCAAATGGTCCTGACCTTGCCGGAACCGGGTTTGCCGAAGACATAGCCCTCGCGGATGCGAACGCCCTTCACGCGGCCGTCGGCGTCGCGAAGGACCGCTTCCATGAAGCACCCCGTGCGGATGGGAACGCCCGCGGCCTTAAGCTTCGCTACCGCCGGGACGATGATCCCCTGCCCCGTCCCTTGTTTCGTGATCATGCAGCGCGACGCGGAGTGCCCGCCCTTGCCCGTGAGGTTCTCATTCCATTCGACGCCGATAACCTTCCGCGTCCATTCAAAGGTTTCCGAGGCCTTTTCGCAGACGAAGCGGATGTGCGCCGGGTCGCCGAGTCCGAGACCGATGCGTTCCATGTCGGCTTCAAGAGCTTCGGGCGAATCCTTGATGCCCTGAGCCTTCTGCACGCTCGAACCCGGAACGGCGAGCATGCCGCCCGAGAGCGACGAATTGCCGCCGATGAAGGCCATCTTTTCAAAGACGGCGGTCTTTGCGCCCGCTTCATGCGCGGCAAGAGCGGCCGCGAGCCCGGCAAAGCCCGAGCCGATAACGACGACGTCGTAGGTCTCATTAAATTTCGCGGGAATGGGATTCACGCAGGCGGCTTCTGCGGCCGGGACAAAAGCGCCGGCGGCAGGTATGAGCGCAGCGCCCTGGAGCAGGCGGCGGCGTGCGATCTGAGTCATGTTTCTCTCCTCTGTTTTTCTATCCTCAGCGCCCGGTACTCATGAAGGGAAGGCGTCGGGCGCTATTGGGCGGAGGAAAGTCTATTCCGGGTTTGCACCAATGCGAAGGAGGAATTTCGACTCTTTTCTATTGACTGAGGAGGCGCGATGGAATCTTTACATGACGCCTTTCGGGGCTCAGCGCTGGAGAAGAAAGAAGCTGGAAATGCGGAACACCGCCAGGCCGTAAGATGGAGCTCGAGCAAAAGGCACAAAGCATCAGGACTTTCGGGGAGGTAAAGCATGTCATCCGCGCTCGAAACAAGAAACCCGCTGCCGCTCGGGCAGTCCGACTTTCGGGCGCTGAGAGATGAGAAGTGCGTCTACGTCGACAAGTCCGCACTCATGTTTGAGCTTTGCCGCGGCTCACGCAAATGAAAAGCGTTCGTGCATCATTTGTCGTCCGCCGCACCGTTCAGGAACTGAAGCGCGCCTTCGGCCGCTTCTCCCGCGAGCGTAAGGGCGCCGTGGCGCTCCTTCTCGGCGTCGGGATGCTTCCTTCCGTATCGCTCGGCACGGGTTCGGTGCTCCTCGGGCGCGAGCTCCACAACATGGACACCATGCAGCTCGTGACGGACTCCACCGCCGTGGCGCTTGCCAAAATCAAGTCGACGGGAAGCGACGCCATGCTCAATAACGCCACGGCGCTCGCCTGGGCGAAGGAGAATGCGCGGACGCTCGAAAATTCCCTCACGCTCGGCAATGTGACGCTCGAAGTCACGGATTCAAGCTTATACGTCAGCACGGACTACCGGAGCAAGCCGCGCATGACGGGCGACATCGCACGAATTTTCGACCGCAACAATGCTTCCGCACAGAAGGCAAGAAGCGAATTCTATGCGTCGCCCCTCGAAGTCGTCTTCACGATCGACCAGTCGGGCATGTCGGACGGCGGTCAGGAAGTGGCCTCCGGCATGTCGAAGGTCCTCGACAAGCTTTTTGACGGCAAATCAAGCAACGACATGATCAAGGTGAGCATCGTTGCGGTCGGCGTGAACGTCAATATCGGGAAGCAGCATGCAGACCTCGTCAGCAAGGCGAGCCGCCGCCTTCAGGGTCCGGACGATCCCTACTATGAAGGCACGGAAGCGGCGTACGAACTGAGAAAGAAGGTGCTCGAGGAAATCAATCCTTCGCTCGTCGACGATCTCCTTCAGCCCGGCGGCCCCGGCTACGAGGCCGACCTCGTGATGGTGGCGCGCCCCGATCTGCAGAGCGAGAAGGATATGGACGATTTTCTCTCGAAGCTCGATACGGCGCCAACGTCCGAGGAGGACAAGTTCGTTCTCCTCGTCAATGACGGCAGAACCGTGACCGAAAGCTATAAGCAGACGTACAACCTTGACAGTTATGCCACAGGCCTCTACGGCTTAAGCAACATGACGGCGTGGCCGCTGAGCGCAAAAAGGTACGACGGGAAGGAGGTCATCTGCGCCCCGGAATCCTTCTGGGAGGATGATTACAACGCTTCGCTTCGCATGGGGGGCTTCATCGCCTACGACAATAATTCCTGGGTGAGCCTGAAGAAGGCGCCCGCAGGCGACCTTGTGAACGGCATCGTTTCCTATCCGATGTGCGGTCCCGTGATGCCGATTCTCGCCAACAGTTCAAGCGTTTCGGAAATTCTCGACCATGTGGCGCTTTCCATGCCGGGCATGATGGGTTGCGTAGACGAACACTTCACCTGGGCGTACCGGCTGCTCTCGCCCGGCTGGTCAGGGGTCTGGAGCAATGACGGGACCTACCCGGCTCCCTATACGTCGTCCACCGTTAAGCACGCCTGGATCAACGTCGGGCGCGATACGGGCGGCGGCTACACGAGCGGTCTCTCGGGAAGCGATATTGATATTCTTCCGGACATCATGAGGAAGTTCGCCGAAAACAAGATCATCGTGCACTTCCTTCTCGACTATCCGGCCGACAATATTCAAAGAGAGATTGAGGATGCGGCGGAGGAGTATGGGAATGCCCTCGGCTGGGAGGTGATCGATCTTTCTTCGGAACCGGGAGACCTCTACGACATCATCACGCAGCATCTCGAGCGGCCTGCCAACTTCATCCGGCTCGTGCCGGTGGTGTCGACGGGAGCGTGAGCACTCCTGCTGTCCATTCGGGTGTGATATTCCGGCGTCACTATATACCGGGCCTTCGTGAACTAACTAACTACTATCTAATTAGCCAGTTAGTTAGACAGTAACTGCGTATTCAAAAACAAAATAGCAGGTAACGGATCTGCCGATAAGGCCAAAAGACACTGAAAATTCACATATATAACAAAGAATAGCCGCGTAAAAGACATTCTTCGGTAACCTGCTAACTACTAGCTAATTAGCTAGTTAAGTATCTAGTAACTGTATAATTTGAAGTAAAATAGCAGGTAACTAGCTAATTACTGAACATTTAGCTGGTAGGTTGTGAGGTTTTTATGCCGGAACTCAATGAAGAAACACTCATCAAAGCCATTCATCGCATGCGCAGTCTTGGCAGCGACACACAGCGATGGGAAGTCAAGGAATCTGTGCAGGAACTTCCCAGGAAACTGCAGGAGACGATTTCAGCCTTTTCAAACATGCATGGCGGCATCATCATCTTAGGCTTGTCCGAAAAGAACGGCTTCAAACCGGCTGACGGCTTCAATGCGGACAAGATATACGCCCAAATGCAGACAATCGGCGATGCAATGACGCCGATTGTCCGTATGGAAGTGGAGAAGATGCGCTTTGAGGATCGAATGCTTGTAGTGGCAGAAGTTCCGGAAATGCCGAAGCGCATGAAACCGTGCTACATCTCTAAGCGAGGCATGTACGACGGAGCCTTCATTCGCTCTGGCGATGGTGATCGCCATTTGACACCATACGAAGTGGATCGACTTTCTGAAGCGCAGCACCAGCCGCAATTTGACATCGAACCCGTTGAGGCTGCATCAATTGATGATCTTGACGCCGACACAGTAGAAGGAATTGCCAAACGGGCTAGAGAGTTGTTCCCGCGTGTCTTTGGGAAGCTTTCTAAAGAAACAATTTTGATTCAACTCGGCGTTTTAACCCGAATCAATGATCGTCTTTGTCCAACCATAGCCGGGCTGCTCGCTGCCGGAACTTTTCCGCAAAAGTATTTCCCCCGCCTCGAAATTGTCTTTTCTGTGTATCCAGGCGTCGATAAAGTCGAAACAGAAACAGGTCAACTTCGCTATCTGAATTCGAAAGAAATCATCGGCTCAATTCCGGAGATGCTTCTGGAAGCACTTGCCCTCGTCCAGCAACGCATGAATACTGGTGCGGTAATTGAAGGCGGCTTGCGAAAAGACATTCCGGACTATCCGCTTGAAGCAGTAAGAGAAGCCGTCGCTAATGCCCTCCAGCACCGAGACTATTCTCCAGAAGGCCGAGGCTCCCAAGTCCAGATCAACATGTATGCAGATCGCCTGGAAATTACCAATCCCGGTGGACTGTACGGCTCCACTACTGTAGAAAGTCTTGGGAAGGACGGAATTTCTTCAACACGAAATGAATATCTCTCACGGTTGCTGACTTATACACCATTCGAGTCAGGATTCGTTGTCGAAAACAAAGGAACCGGCTTTATGGTGATTGAAGCGGCGTTGGCTAAATCTTTGATGCCGCCGCCGACTGTTAAAGACACCATCACTTTTTTCAAGTTGACATTTAATAAGCGGAGACGGATAAATGATGAAATGATCGGGAAAACGTGGGAGAACGTCGATCAAGCTATCTTAAATGCGTTGAGCGATCACTCTAGTTTATCTATTAAAGCTCTAACGGAGATGTCTGGTCTTTCACGTGCAACAATTGCAAATCACGTTCGAAAGCTAGTGGCTGACAAGAAATTAGAACCAATTGAACCTAAAGGAAGTCCAAAGCAACGATATCGCTTATACGTTTAACGTAAATGTAAGCGCTATTTGACAAGCAAGGCCCCACCTTTCGGCGCGAGGCTAATGGCTTTGCTGTTCTCGGATAACCCAACCGTGAGGTTGCTGTGTCCATGGCTCAGCTTTCAGGTGGGAGTCGTTTAGACAGGTGTGCCTCGAGTTCGTTCGGACCTTGCGGTGCTGGTCATTGGAAAATTCAGCCGTGTCCGTTGGAGGTTTTTCAGGCCTCCGACGGTCTTAGACTAAAACACGAACGCCAGGATGAATATCAGAAGCGCCAGCGCCGAAAGAATTTTACGCACGTTGAGTTCAGTGTAATTCATTGATTTTCATGGTGTTTTATTTTTCTTTTGGTGCCGCTTGCTGCGGTACTTCGTTGTTTATTCTGGCGTCACTAGGGGGTTGTTTGGAACGCATACCCTAGCCTCCAGAGGGCCGCTCTGTATAAAGCAGTGTGGCCCTCAGTTATTTGGGGTTTGCGTAATCAACGGATATTCCAACAGAAATACCGCGATTCGGCGGATTCCGAACGCCCGGATCCCTCGCTGCTGCCGTGCCACCATCCGTGCGGGTGTCCTGAGGTGAAGAATGGTGCTGCAAAGGATATGTCATAATTAATGGATATATGCATATGGCCATAAATGGAGATGAACCATGTCTGATGCTCGCAGAACGAAGAATCCGCTTCCCGACAAGGCATTGATTTCCAATCTCCCAAAGAATGCCGACCTCTCCCGAACGCCTTCGGGCGGCATAGCCGTGCACTATCGCTATCGTTCAAAAGCGGACAAAGCGAGGAGCGGCGGAAAGACTTCCCGTCATCTCGGTATGGTGCGGGAAATGGTTTTCATCCCGACGCCGGAGTACCAGCTGCATCCTGAAAACTTTCCGATCCCTGAAAAACAGCTGAAAGGCCGTCGTGTCGCACTGCTTCGGCAGAGGAATTCTCATGCGGCTTTGTCTGCGGAAATGAAGGCGGAAGCAACTGCCATTCGGGGAGCATCATCCGAAATCATCGAACCTCGCCGGCCGCTCCCGCTCGGGCGGTCCGACTTTCGCGCGCTGAGACAGGAGCAGTGCGTGTACGTCGATAAAACCGCACTTATTTTTCGGCTTTGCCGTGATGGCCGCAAGGTTTTCGTTTCCCGTCCGCGTCGGTTCGGAAAGTCGCTCCTGGTATCGACTTTCGAGACGCTTTTCAAATACGGACTTCGGGATTTCAAAGGGCTTGCGATTGAAAAACTATGGACGGATAAGACATACGAAGTCGTAAGGCTCGACTTTTCGGAAATACGGGACTTTGCTGATCTTCAGGAATTTCAGGAAAAATTCAATGCACTCCTCATGAATAGATTTGCGGAGGTCGGCTTCAGGTACGATGCTCAAAAAACGCTCGAGCCTTTGATGACGCAGCTCTCCGCATGGCTCGCGACGCGACCCGTGATGTCGCTGGTGCTCCTTATCGATGAATACGATTCGCCATTGACGACGTCGCTTCACAATAAGGCGCTTTTTGATGCCGTCCGTTCGATCATGAGCCCGTTCTTTCTGATGCTTAAATCCAATGACGGGTGCCTCAGATTCTTTTTCATGACGGGAATCACACGCTATCGTCAGACGAGCATCTTTTCGGAGCTCAATCATTTCGATGACGTTTCTCTTAATCCTGCCTACAGCACGCTTCTGGGGCTCACCGAAGAGGAAATTAAGACATATTTCGCAGGCTATCTGAAGGAAGCTTCCGAAATACGAAACCTCAGTGAAGACGAATTAATAGAAAAACTTCGGGAATATTACGACGGCTTTTGCTTTGACCGCTTTACGGTAGATGCAAATGCACGCAGACATGTGTTCTGCCCGTGGTCCATTCTCAATTTCTTTATGTATCCAGAGCAGGGATTCGCAAACTACTGGTATGAAAGCGGCGGGCAGCCGACAGTCCTGATGCGCTACCTGGCAAATCATGATCTTGAAAGACCTTCAAATTTTGATGAAGTTCGGCAGATACAGGCCAGCGAGCTTGGAGAGGCCAGAAAATTTGATGAAATCGGCCTCGAGGCTCTCCTCTCTCAGGCGGGCTACCTCACCATCCGGGAGATGAGGTCTAATGGCTTTGCAGTCCTCGGATACCCCAACCGTGAGGTGGCGGTGTCCATGGCTCAGCTTTATGCCGGAGAGCTTTTGAAGGGGAAGCCGATTGAAGGGGCCGGGGAGCCGCTCATTTCCGAAACAATGGCAGCAGGGACTCTCGATGATGTGGTGCGCTGCTTCAACCAGGCCGTGGGCGCAATCGACTATCTCCGCTATCCGATTAAAGACGAAGCGGCCTGCCGCGCGTATCTGCAGGTGCTGTTGATCGGCGCTGCAATGCTTCCGAAGGTGGAAAATCATTCGGCGCTCGGCAGAAGCGACCTGGAAGTGGATGTCGGAGCCCGCCGCTGGGTATTCGAATTCAAATTTGCCCGTAAGTCGTCCGACGCTCAAAAGTGTCTTGAAGAGGCGGCGAAGCAGATTTCTGCCCGCCGCTACGGCATGGCCCATTCCGGAAAAGAAATCCTTCGCGCCGCGCTCGTCTTCAGCGGTGAGGAGCGGCGATTCGTTGCCTGGAAGAGCGTCGTCGAAGAACCGTAATGCGATCCTGAAGAGTTTTTCGTACAGGAGTGCCTCGAGTTCGTTGAGGGCTCTGGCGGTCGTGGTGATTGGGAAATCCTGCCGTGTTCGTCGGAGGTTTCTCAGGCCTCCGACGGTCTTAGACTAAAACACGGACGCCAGGATGAATATCAGAAGCGTCAGCGCCGAAAGAATTTTGTGCACGTTGATTCCAACGTAAATCATTGATTTACAATGTGTTTTGTTTCTTCCAGTACTGCTTGCTCCGACACTTCGGTTGTGATATTCTGGCGTCACTAGGGGGTTGTTTGTTAGGCATACCCTAGCCTCCAGAGGGCCGCTCTGCATAAAGCAGTGTGGCCCTCAGTTTTTTCGGTTTTGGTAATCAACGGATATTCCGAAGGGAATATCGCGATCCGGCGGACTCCGAACGCCAAAATCCCTCGCCGCAGCCATGCCTCCATTCATGCGGGCGGACGGGGAATTTTAACTAAAAGGCGGGTTCAGACTCCGGCGTACATATGCGATCCCCTAGTCAGAGTAGGAATGGCCGCCAATCCTCTATTGCAGTGACTGATCAGCGCCGGCATCTTTGGTGCAGGAGTGCGCTTGATTCCTGGTTCTGCGGATGTCTTTAACCAGGCTCAGCGCTCAGTATTGGTCGACGTGCTTTCGGCGAGAACTGCCCGGATTTCCTTCAGAAGCTCCCGGGCAACCGGCGTAAGGGGGCGCCCTGCCGGCCAAGTGACGACGGCCTTGTAGAAGAGTCCCGGCGCGAGGGAAATGAAGCGCACGTCTTCGTCCTCCCGGACGAGTCCTGCGGCGCAGAGTGCCGCAGCGCCCTCGCGCACCATAAGCGCCGCATTAAAGATGAGGTTGTAGGTGCCGCGGATTTTAAGTTCGTCAAGGGGATAGCCTGACCAGCCGGCAAAGGCGCCGGCTTCCTCGCCCGAATAGCGGCGGGGGATGTAGAGCGGGATCTCACGAAGCGCTTCCGGCGTGACGGCGCGGAGTTTTTCGTACGTCCCGCGAGGAACCAGAACGCCCCACGGAGCAGATTCGGGGAGCGGGAGGCTTTCAAAATCTGCGAGATCCGCACCGGCAGAGAAGACCGCAAAGTCGGCTTCGCCGTTCCGGAGCTGCTGAGCCGCCACGTCAGCCGTGACGCTTCTGAAGTGGCATCGAACGACGGGGTAGGCTGCCTGCAGACGCGCAACCGCGCGGGCAATGGCGGAAAAGGCTGAGAATTCGCCCGCGGCGATGGTGATGTCGCCCGCGATCTCCTCGGCGTGCATCGCCTCGCGCTTCGCTTCCTCTGCGAGCGCAAGGATGCTCACCGCGCGGCGGTAAAAGAGGCTTCCTTTTTCGGTCAGCACAATACGGCGCGTCGTGCGCTCAAGGAGCACCTGGCCCAACTCCTCCTCAAGATCCGTGACCTGTCTTGAAAGCGTGGGCTGCGTGACGAAAAGCTTCTGCGCCGCTGCGGTATAGCTTTTCTGCCGGACAACCTCAACGAAATAGCGCAGCGACCGCAGTTCCATGACATGTCTCCAGAGAAGCGTGAGGGAGAGATTAATGAGATTTGACGATTAAGAGAACTAATTATAGGAATTCGGCATAAGAGAGAAGCGAGCGCTCATCGGACTGGAGCGCAGAGCTTCTCCGTCATCTCCGGGCTCGCTACCAGGCATAGGCCTCAGGCGCTTCGCCTCCCGGTCCCGGCCAGATTTTGTCGAGGCGCTTCATTGTTTCCGGCGAAAGCCTCACATCGAGCGCCCTGAGGCTCATGCGGAGCTGCTCCGTCGTGCGCGGACCGATGACGGGCGCCGTGACGAGCGGGTTCGCGAGAAGCCAGGCGAGGGCAACTTCAGCCGGCATCACGCCGATTTCCGCGCAGTGCTGCTCATAGGCCTCAAGCTGACTGCGGTGCTTTTTGATCATCTGCAAGGCAGCCTGCGATGCTCTGCGGCCCGAAAGCGTTTTGCCGAGCACGCCTGCGAGAAGGCCGCCCCCGAGCGGGCTCCAGGGAAGGAAGCCGAGACCGAAGTGCCGGCAGGCGGGAAGGACTTCGAGCTCAACCGTACGTTCGGCGAGGTTGTAGAGCGACTGTTCGCTCGCGAGTCCGAGCATATGGCGGTTCAGAGCCTCGCATTCCATGGCGGCGATGTACCAGCCGGGAAAGTTGCAGCTTCCGACATAGAGGACCTTCCCTTCGGCTATAAGGCGGGAGAAGGCTTCGAGGATTTCGTCGATCGGCGTATTCCGGTCGATGTGGTGCATCTGAAGTAAATCGATGCGGTCGGTTTTAAGCCGCCTGAGGCTCGCTTCGCAGGCGGCCCGGATGTGACAGGCCGAGAGACGCCGGTCGTTGGGACCCGGGCCCATCGGCTGGTAGAGCTTGGTCGCGAGGACGAGTTCGTTCCTCTTACCCGAATCAGCGAGCCACCGGCCGATGATTTCCTCCGAAAGCCCGTTCCCCTGACGGATGTCGGGGCTCTGAGGCGGCCCGTAGACATCCGCAGTGTCGATGAAGTTGATGCCGGCGTTCGTCGCCTCATCGAGAATCGAGCGGCATTCCGACTCTTCCGAGGCGTTGCCGAAATTCATGGTGCCGAGCGCAAGCGGGCTCACGAGGAGCCCCGTGCGGCCGAGATGACGGTATTCCATTTTTACTTCCCGGCGGGCGCCGCTTCATTCACCATGCCGAGCGCATTGAGGGCCTTCGGGAACCCGATGTAGGGAAGCATGACGATGATTGCGTCGATGAGCATCTGACGGGTGTTCCCGACCAGGATGTTTCCCGTTGCATGGGCCTTCACTTGAGGCTCGCACCCGCCCATGGCGGCGATGACGACGAAGGTGAGGAGTTCGCGTTCCTTCAACGAGAGGACCGTTCGGGTGTAGGTGTCCCCGAAGCAGAAGCCCGTGAGGAGGTCCACCATGAGGAAGCGCTCGTCAGGCTTCGCATTCGCGTGAATCTGATCAATAGCGGGCCCGAAGATGCCTTTCTGCTCGGCCAGGCCCTTTTGAAAGCGGTCCTGGTCCGAAACGACGGCAGCCTTCTCCTCAGGGAACGGGAGGCCGGCTTCTGTGAGCGCTTCGTTTAAGGCTTCAAGCATCGTAATGACGCTCGGAAGCCCCGAGTAGGCCATCGCCTGCATGACGGCCTCCCGCAGGTCGAGGGCGGGGACGCCCGCTTGAATGGCTTTCGCGACGGCGCGCTTTGCGACCGAAGTTGCATTGAGGGGCGTGAGGGCGGCTGCCGTAATGAGCGCGCGCATGCGGGCGTCGAATTGAACGGCGCCGGGGATCTCGCGGTCGGTAAGGCGCGCGAGGATGTCGGAAGCATCCGTAAAGGGAAGCTTCGTCTGAGAAGATGCAGAGGCAGCGGTATTTGCCATGGCGGAAGTCTCAAAAAAAGTGCCGATGAGTCCGAGAGCAGCGGCTCTCTCAAAGGTTTGTCTGCGGTTCATGATGATTCTCTTCGGTGAAAATTCGGATAAAAACCGGTGAGGCGCGGCCGTTCAAAGGTGCCCGGGACGGCGCCGGAAAGGAGAGAAGAAACGGCGCCGTCCCGGAGGCAGAGAGCGGTTGAATTACTTCGTGCCGAGAACGGCCTTTCTCGCTTCGTCGCCCGCGAGCTTCCCTGAAGCGAGCGACGTGGCGTTGTGGGCGCCTAAGCCCGCATTCGTGATAGCGTTCCCGATGGCGCCGCCCGCGCCGTAGAGGCCTTCAATGCGAGCGCCCTTCGGGCCCGTGAGAACCGTGAGGTCGCGGTCCGCAAAGACGGCGGCATTTGCAACGGTATTGACGGCCGTCACGCGAACGGCATGGAAGGGAGCCTTCAGAACGGGCGTCATGCCGCTCTTCGGAGCGTTGAAGACCGTGTCGCCGCCCGCTTCGTAGTCGCTGTTGTATTTGCGGATCGTCGCCGCGAACTTCGCGGGATCATCAAGTCCGGCCGCTTCTGCAAGGTCTTCGAGCGTATCGGCGCTCCAGGCGAGGTTCGATTCCTTGAGTCGGGTGAGGAGCTTCGCCGCCGGCGACGCATCGTCGAAGATCATCCAGGCATGCATGCCGTCCTGCTTCATGACTTCGGCAACCGAATGGCCCGTCGGGGAAATCAGGCGGATCGCGGGAACCTTCGCCTTGTTTTCCGGATCAAGCTGGGAAATGAAGGGGTGACCAGCTTCCGACATGAAGCGTTCGCCGTGGACGTTCACCCAGGGGAGCTCAAGATCGCGGTAGATCATGCTTTCCGGGCCGTCGAGGCCAATCACCGAGTCGTAGCCGAGCATCGTGGAGCTTGCCGGGTTGAGGGCCGCTTCGCCGCCGTTCCTGATCATCCACTTGGGCGCGAAGGACGTGACCCCGGCGCCGCCCGTGCGGGTGACGCCCGCGAGCTGCGGGTAGAACATGCGCACCGATTCCGGATCAAGCCCCGAGTAGCCGGTAGCCATAATCACCGCTTTGGCGCGGATGAGGTGACGGGTGCCGCCGTTTACGACCACGACGCCCGAGGCCTTTCCGTTTTCGGTTCTCACGTCCTCGGCCGTCGTTTCAACGCGGATGTCGACGCCCGCGTCCTTAAGGAGCTTCGCAATCCCGGAAGCTACCCAGGGCGATCCCGTCGTGTCGTCGTAGCCGTCGTCGAGGCTCCGGTAGCCCGTCTCGGCATTCGACGTGCGGGCGACCGTGTAGTGCATGACGCCGTCCTCAAAGTAGGGCGTGCGCACGCTCCCGATCGTGGCGTCGGCCGCCTGAATTCTCACGCCCTGATCAACGAGGCGCGTCATGACCTGACCCGTCGCATCCACGACCCGCGCGGCGAGTTCGTCGTTCATCATTGCCGCGGCTGCCGGCGTGCGCATGGCTTTCGAGGCGGCAGCCACGGTCTTTCCGTCAATCGTGTGGCCGGAAGCCTCGTTGAGGAAGCTCCCTGAGTAGGACGCAATGTAGCCGCCGCAGATTGCGAGGTCGCCGCCGAGGTAGCCCTTGGTTTCAACGAGAACGACCTTGAGGTTGTTGGAGCGGCCCGAGAGCGCCTGGTCGGTCTTCGCCGCCAGCGCCGCCATCATGCCGGCCGCACCGCCGCCGATCACCACAATGTCGGCATCCTCGGCCGGGCCCTCGGTGATCGCGGCTTTGGGCGTTCCCATCTGCCACTCCTCAACCTTGCCGCCCGCCTTGCGGACGGCGTCGCCCGTTGCCATCGTGAGGCCGCGGCTCGTAAGCGTCGCGCCCGTGACGGCATCGACCGCAAGCGACTGAGCGTCGACGATCCTGCGGCTCACCTCGCGGAGCGCCGTTTCGCTCACATACTCGGTGTCGCCCGCAGAAATATCCCTGAAGGAGAGCCGTCCGGCATCGTCGACCTCGATCGTGACCTTCACCATGCTCTTGGCGCCGTGCGCTTCGCCCGTATAGGTGCCGGCCTGAAGCTTCTGCCGGGTGCCGTTTGAAAGACCTGCCTGACGGAGCGCATTCTCCGCAGCGGCCCGGATGGCGCCCGACGTAATGGTTGCGCCCGAGACGCCGTCGACGTCGGAAGAGCCTTTCTGAAGGATGCGGTTCGCCATCTCCCCTCCGATCCCGCGGCCGTAGCCTTCCGTTTCGCCCGAGGTATCGGCCTTGACGGACGTGATCTTTCCGTCTTTGACGGCGACTTCCACCGTGACGGCGCTGCTGATGCCCGGAGCCGAACCCGTGAAGGTGCCGTCGGCCGCCTGGAGGGAGCCGGCAGCGAGAATTGCGCCGGCAACGAGCGAAAGTCTGAAGAGTCCGAGGGACGCCATTTTTGATCTCCTGATCTCGTGATGCAAAGCGAACGTGAATTTGTTCGTCTGATGTTGGGAATGACTTATGTCATTCGTTTCCTGAATGAGTGGAAATCTAGCGCCGGCTCGTTTGTTATTCAAATGATTTATATTTATATA
>NZ_CALDXB010000038.1 GCF_937923675.1 uncultured Sutterella sp.
CCAGGCTCCCTATAAACGAAGCCCCTGTTGATTTGATGTCAGCAGGGGCTTTTGTCGTCTGTGCTGTCTGTTCGCTCGGTACAATCCTTTTTCCATTTTTCTTCTTCATCAGAGAGGTTTCCTGACGCTATGCCTGAGGACACGCTTTTCGGCAGTGATGCAGTTGATGAGCCCCGCCGCTCAGCACGAAATCCGGGTCAGCCGGTGAAGCCCATGCTGCAGCCTCTTGCGGAGCGGCTTCGTCCGCATACGCTCGATGAGGTGATTGGACAAAAGAAGCTCCTCGGGCCCGGGGCGCCCCTGCGCGTGGCCTTTGAAAACCGCCGCCCGCACTCCATGATTCTCTGGGGGCCGCCCGGCGTCGGCAAAACCACGATTGCGCGTCTGATGGCAGATGCCTTTGATCTGCCCTTCATTGCCATTTCCGCCGTTCTCGGGGGCGTCAAGGACATTCGAGACGCGGTAGATGAGGCGAAGCGCACCATGTCGGCAACCGGAAAGCCGACGGTGGTCTTTGTCGACGAAGTGCACCGCTTCAGCAAGAGTCAGCAGGATGCGTTCCTCCCGCACGTGGAGTCCGGGCTCTTCATCTTTGTAGGCGCAACGACCGAGAATCCGTCCTTTGAGGTGGTGAGCGCGCTTTTGTCGCGTTCGACCGTCTACCAGCTCGAAAGCCTGACGCCAGCAGAAACCGGCGAACTCATTGACCGCGCGATGAAGCGCGAGTTTGCAGAGCTCGAGCTCACGCCTGAAGCCCGGGAGATTCTCATCACGCTCGCCGACGGCGATGCGCGGCGCTGCCTCAATGCGCTCGATGTCTCCTGCACCATGGCGCGCGAGCGCAAAATCGCGCAGATTGATGCTTCGTTTCTCAGAAAAACGACGCCCGCAACCTTGAGGCGCTTCGACAAGGGCGGAGACAACTTCTACGACCAGATCAGCGCCATGCATAAATCCGTGCGCGGCTCCGACCCGGATGCGGCGCTCTACTGGATGATGCGCATGATCGACGGCGGGTGCGACCCCCGCTACATCGCAAGGCGTCTGATGCGGATGGCCGTGGAGGATATCGGACTCGCGGATCCGAGGGCGGCGACCGTCGCGCTTGAGGCGGCGGAAATCTTCGAGCGCCTGGGAAGCCCCGAGGGCGAGCTTGCGCTCGCCCAGGCGGCGGTTTATCTCGCCTGCGCTCCGAAGAGCAACGCCGTCTACACGGCAATGAATGAGCTGAGAGACTTCATCAGAAAGGACGGCACTCGCCCGGTTCCCATGCACCTTCGGAATGCGCCCACCAAGCTCATGAAGGACCTGGGCTACAAGGAAGGCTACCGCTACGCGCACGATGAGCCCGGGGCCTTTGCTGCAGGCGAAATTTATCTGCCCGAGGGGCTCGAGGGGAAGCGCTGGTACGTGCCGACGGACCGCGGAACCGAGGCAAGAATTGCTGAAAAGCTTAAGGGCCTTCAGGTGCTCAACGAAAAAGCGCGCGCTGAAGGCCGCGGCAGAAAGCGCGGACAAGGCTAGTTCATTTGCATAGGGCGGCGGAAACCGCGAAAATAATAGTTTCTTCCCTCAGAAGCCCCGGCTCGCGCATTCGGCATGCCGAATGCCCGGATGCCCGGAAGAGGGTGGACCGATTTTTTATGGATGCAGAATCCGCTTTTCCGGATCAGACGAGAGAAGCTGGACTTTGCGTCATTCATGTCAATATCCAAGGACAAATAAACATGCTCGATGTGACGATGCTCAGGAAGAACCTTCCGGAAGTGGTGGCTCGCCTGAAGACGCGCAATTTCGATTTTCCCGTGGAGGCCTTCACTGAGCTCGAAGACCGCCGCAAGAACGTGCAGCAGAAGACCGAAGAGCTTCAGGCTGCGCGCAATGCCCTCTCGAAGGACATCGGCATGAAGAAGAAGGCTGGCGAGGACGCGACCGAGCTTCTCGCCCGTGCTGCTGAAATCCCCGCTCAGCTCGCCGAGCTCGAGGACGAACTCGAGGAAACGCGCACGAAGCTTCATGATCTGATGCTTCGCGTCCCGAACCTCCCCTCGCCCACGACGCCGATCGGCAAGGACGAGACGGAAAACGTTGAAGTCCGCCGCTGGGGCACGCCGCGCCAGTTCGACTTCGAGATCAAGGATCACGTCGATGTGGGCGCTCCCCTCGGTCTTGACTTCGACACCGCCGCGAAGCTCTCCGGCGCCCGCTTCTGCTTCATGAAGGGCGAAGTGGCGCATCTGCACCGCGCGCTCGCTCAGTTCATGCTCGACGTCCACACGCGCGAACAGGGCTATACCGAGTGCTACACCCCCTACATCGTCACGGCGACCACGATGACGGGCACGGGCCAGCTGCCGAAGTTCGAAGAGGACCTCTTCGCTGCGAAGAAGGGCGGCGCCTACTCCGACATGGAACAGATGTATCTCGTTCCGACCGCGGAAGTGACCCTCACCAACTCGGTTGCGGGCCAGATTCTTAAGGCCAAGGACCTCCCCATCTACCTCACGGCCCACACGCCCTGCTTCCGTTCCGAAGCCGGCGCCTACGGCCGCGACACCCGCGGCATGATCCGCCAGCACCAGTTCGACAAGGTCGAAATGGTGAAGATCGTCCGTCCGGAAGGCTCCTACGACGAACTCGAGAAGCTCACGAACGACGCTGAAGCCATTCTGCAGAAGCTCGAGCTTCCGTACCGCGTGATGGCGCTCTCGACGGGCGACATCGGCTTCGGTTCCTGCAAGACCTACGACCTTGAAGTCTGGATCCCGGCGCAGAACACCTACCGCGAAATCAGCTCCTGCAGCAACTGCGAGGACTTCCAGGCCCGCCGCATGGGCGCCCGCTTCAAGGACGAAAACGGCCGCACGCGCTACGTTCATACCCTGAACGGTTCGGGCCTTGCGGTCGGCCGCACCCTCGTTGCTGTTCTCGAGAACTATCAGAACGCCGACGGCTCCGTCACGATCCCGACGGTGCTTCGCCCCTACATGAACGGCAAGGAAAAGATCGTTCCGGCTGCGAAGTAATTCCCTGAAGTTCGCTTCAATCTGAAGAAAATCCCGCCAACTCTTCGCGAGCGGCGGGATTTTCTTTATGGAAATTTGCTTTTTTCCGAAAAGCTCTGTAATATGCGTCCTCTCTCTTGACGCGGAAGGGTGGCAGAGAGGTCGAATGCGCCGGACTCGAAATCCGGTATACGGTTATACCGTATCGTGGGTTCGAATCCCACCCCTTCCGCCACAAGACAGATGACCGATATCCTGGACAAACAAAAGTCCGGGATTTTTTTTGCTTTTTCGATCTAGAATCGAATTTGTTCTTCGTTTTCGGGGAGAGAGCCGACAGCAGGCTCCTCATCGGGTCATATGGCCGACTTCACCTCTCAAACCATTCTCGAGGCGGCGCTTCTCACGTCCAGAAAGCCCCTGACCATCCGGGAGATGAGGCGTCTTTTCAATGACGGGCCGTCCGCGAAGACGATCCGTCAGGAGCTCGAGGCGCTCCAGCGCTTCTGGGAAGACCGCGGCATGAGGCTCGAGGAGCTCGCGGACGGCGGCTGGCGCTTCCGCACGGCGCCGGGAGCCATGACCTGGCTCGCGCGCCTCGAGGAGGAGCGCCCGGCCCGCTACTCCCGCGCCGCGATGGAAACGCTTGCCATCATTGCCTACCGGCAGCCGGTGACGAGAGGCGACATCGAGGAAATCCGCGGCGTCACCCTCACCGCGCAGCTTCTCAAGCAGTTTGAGGACCGCGGATGGATCGAGACCGTGGGCTGGCGGGAGACGCCGGGACGACCGGCGCTCCTTGGAACAACGAAGAAATTTTTGAATGATCTGGGTCTCAAAAGCCTGGCAGAGCTGCCCAATCTGAAGGAAGCGCCGTCCGAGGAATTTGAGCTCGGCGACGAAAACCCGGAGGCGCAGGAATCGCCCGGTATCGGCTCGATGCAGCTGCAGGAGGAACTTAATTTTGACCAGGAACGAAACGAAGGGTCGCGGGAATCGCCCGCAGGGCCCGCAGATGAAGAAGCGCACGCCCTTCCGCGCGCCCATGAAGAAGCCCCGTCCGATGCGTCCGCGTCCGGACGCGGCGGCTGAGGAATTGCCGGCGGAAGCGGGGTTTGAGGCGAATGCCCTCACTGAAAAGCTTCAGAAGGCGCTCGCCGATGCGGGCTGGGGGTCGCGCCGCGAGATGGAGCGCCTGATTGAGTCGGGCGTCGTCACCGTGAACGGGTCGCCCGCGAAGCTCGGCGACCGCGTGGGCGCGCTTGACGTCATCCGCGTCGAAGGCCGCCTCGTGCGCCGTCCGGCTCAGGAGCCGGGCGAAGCGCCGCGCGTGCTTCTCTACCATAAGCCCGCCGGCGAGATCGTCTCCCGCGACGACCCGGAAGGTCGTCCGAGCGTCTTCGATCACCTTCCGCGCGTTCCGGGCGGACGCTGGATTGCAGTGGGGCGCCTTGACTTCAATACCGAGGGTCTCCTCATCTTCACGACTTCCGGGGCGCTCGCCAACCGCCTCATGCATCCGCGCTACGAAATGGAGCGCGAGTATGCCGTGCGCACGGTGGGCGAACTTCCCGTTGAGGACGAGCAGAAGCTTCTCACCGGCATCGAGCTCGAGGACGGTCCGGCGAAGTTCCTCACGCTCAACGACGAGGGCGGCAAGGGCCTCAACCACTGGTACACCGTCACGATTCGCGAGGGCAGAAACCGCGAGGTGCGCCGTCTCTTTGAAGCGGTGAATCTCACGGTATCGCGCCTGATCCGCGTGCGCTACGGCGCCGTGGAGCTCCCCTCGGGGCTCCTTCGCGGAAAGATGAAGGAGCTCGAGCCCGCAGACGTGAAGCGCTGGATTGCTGAGCTCGATCGCCTCGACAAGCAGTCGACGCCGGAAGCACAGGCCGAGAAGGCCGCGCAGGTGAAGGCTGAGAAGGCCGCCGCGCGCATCCGCTGGCGCGAACGCATGGAAAGGGAAGAGCGCGAAGCCGAGGAAGCCCCGAAGAGAAGGCGCCCGGAAGGCGCTTCCGACCGTACGGGCGTGCCTTTCAAGGGCGGGCGCGACATGTCGGCGCGGCCCACGCAGCGCGCCTATCAGAAGGGCTGGAAGGATGGCGACTCTCAAGGCGCCAAGCGCGCGGATCGCGGCGAGCGGTCCGATCGCACTGAGCGCAACGAGCGCACCGAACGCTCGCAGCGCGTTCCCCGCGGCATCGGTGCGGCGAGAGGCTCCCGCGGTCCGAGAGGCGGCCGTCTCTGACGGAAGCGTTTTGAGAATCGCACCTGAACTCTCCCGGAGAAAACACGCTCTCCGGGAGAGCAAAGACGCAAATTTGCTTCTCTCAGCGCTTGCGCGGCCGCCGCGATTCTCCTAAAATCAGGCCCATTCTTCAGAGCCGGTCAGAGCCGCTTTCCTCTTGGGAAGGCCGGAGACCGAATGCCCCCAGGCGCCTTTCTTTGTCTGCGGGCAGCGAGAAACCGCCCCTGCGGGCCTTTTTTCCAGTTTGCTCTGAGACGTCGCATTCTGGCAGCGCGCCGCTCATGATCTGAGCGGAAGGATTTTCTACTGCGTCTGCCGCCTGCTGGTCCGCTTCGGGAGAGAGTTGCATCAGACGACTCCGGGCTGAGGGACTGCATGGAGAGAGAAATGGGCAGGGATGCCCATTTTTTTTTGATTTCAGCGGAACGCGGCGCCCTGATTCCGGAGGATGACTCCGGGGTCTCGGGGGGCCCTTTTCGCATGTTTGAAGGATTTGTCAATCAATGAATTCATCCTCCGGAGCGCTGAGCGCCCTTGTGGAAAAGACGGTTGAAGGACTCGGGTACGAGTTCGTCGACTGCGAGCGTCTCGCGCGCGGCCTGGTTCGCGTGACGATCGACACGACCGCCGAGGGCGGAATTTCGCTTGAGGACTGCGAGCGCGTGAGCGATCAGCTTACGCACCTCTTCACGGTCGAGGACATTGCTTACGATCGTCTTGAGGTGTCTTCGCCCGGCGTTGAGCGGCCGCTGAAGCGCGCCCGCGACTGGAAGCGCTTTGAGGGCGAACTCGCCGCGCTCGAGCTCTTCGCGCCTCTCAAGGCCGAAGGCTTTCCTGAAGCCGGCCGCAGAAAGCTCGAGGGCCGCATCATCGGCATTTCCGGTGAATCGGGCGCCGAAGAGATTGAATTCGATTATTTCGAAGTCGACGTGGCCCGTACGCCTCGCGCTGCAGCGCTTCGCGCGAAGAAGAAGAAGACGGTTGAATCCGCGCCCGTGCGCGTCGTCTTCCCGCTCTCCGACGTCGAGCGCGCCCATCTGATTAAGGAACTCAATTTCAAGGGGTAATGAAAAAATGAACAGCCGTGAAATGCTCGAGCTCGTCGACGTGCTCGCCCGCGAAAAGAACGTCGAAAAGGACATCGTCTTCGGCGTCCTCGAAATTGCGCTCGCGAGCGCCGTGAAGCGCGCCCGCTTCCCCGGTGAAGATGCCGACATTCTCGTGCGCGTCAACCGCGCCACGGGCGAATTCACCGCCGTGCGCCGCTGGCTCGTCGTGCCCGATGAAGAGGGCCTTCAGGAACCCGACCGTCAGGAAATGTTCTCCGACATTCATGACGAATTCCCGGATCTTCAGCCGGGCGACTACATCGAGCGCCCCATTGAAAACGTGGACATCGACTCCGCCGGCCGGCGCTTCGCTCAGGACGCCAAGCAGGTGATCCTGCAGCGCCTGCGCGACGCAGAACGCGAACAGATCCTCTCGGAATTCCTCGCGAAGAACCAGTCGATCGTGAACGGCCTCATCAAGCGCATGGACAAGGGCGATGCGATCGTTGAGATCGAGCGCCTCGAAGCGCGCCTTCCCCGCAATCAGATGATCCCGCGCGAAAACATGCGCACGGGCGACCGCGTTCGCGCCTACGTCGACCACGTGGGCGAGACGCCGAAGGGAAAGACCGTCTTCCTCTCGCGCACGTCGCCGGAATTCCTCAAGAAGCTCTTTGAGCTCGAGGTTCCCGAAATCGAGGAAGGCATCATCGAGATCAAGGCGGCCGCCCGCGATCCGGGCGCCCGCGCCAAGATCGCCGTCACGTCGCACGACCAGCGCGTTGACCCGATCGGCACCTGCATCGGCATGCGCGGCTCGCGCGTCAATGCTGTGACGGCCGAGCTTTCGGGCGAAAGAATCGACATCGTCGTCTGGAATGCCGACCCCGCGCAGTTCGTCGTCGGCGCGCTCGAACCCGCCAAGGTCCGCTCGATCGTGATGCTCGAGGACACCCACACGATGGAAGTCGTCGTCGACGAGGACAACCTCGCCGTTGCGATCGGCCGCGGCGGCCAGAACGTGCGCCTTGCTTCCGAACTCACCGGCTGGCAGATCAACATCCTCACGCAGACCGAAGCGAGCGAGAAGCGCGAGGCGGAAGTCTCCCGCATCCGCGAGGACTTCATGAAGAACCTCGACATCGACGAGGCCGCTGCGAACGTGCTCATTTCGGAAGGCTTCTCCTCGGTTGAGGAAATCGCCTACGTGCCCGAGAAGGAGCTCTACTCGATCGAAGCCTTCGACCGCGAGACGATCGAGGAGCTCCGCGCCCGCGCCCGCAACAAGCTGCTTGCCGACGCCATCACGCGCGAAGAGAACTTGAGAAAGGCCGATCCGGAGATGCTCAAGCTCGACGGCATGACCAACGACCTCGCGAGCAAGCTCGTGAGCCACGGCGTGAGAACGCTTGACGATCTCGCAGACCTCGCCACCGAAGAGCTCGTCGAAATGACGGGGCTTGAAGAGGAAGCCGCCAAGAACCTCATCCTCGGCGCCCGCGCCCACTGGTTCGGCGAAGGCGAAGCCCGCGAAGCCGAAGCGAAGAAGGCCGAATAACGCTCCCGCGGGAGCAGTCCAGAAACAACCCGATATCCCGCGCGAATGCGGCGGGGCGGAAAACGAAAGCGATCCTGAAGGATTCCCCCTTTCCGCCCCAGGAAGCCCCAAGAAGCGCCGCGTTCGAAGGAGTAGAAAAATATGACCATGACGGTTAAGGAATTTGCGCAGGAACTGAAGGTCCCTGCGAAGACCCTCATTACGCAGCTGCGCGCAGCCGGCGTCGACAAGTCGAATGAAACCGATACCCTCTCCGATGCCGACAAGAGCCGGCTCCTCGACAGCCTGCGCATCGAGCGCACGCAGTCGAGCCAGAGGAAGATCACGCTCACCCGCAAGGAAAAGAGCGTGATCAAGCAGAGCGACGCCTCGGGGCGCGCTCACACGATTCAGGTCGAGGTGAGAAGAAAGCGCGTCTTCGTGAAGAACCCCCAGATGCAGGCCGAGGAAGAAGCTCGCATGGAGGCTGAAGCCCGTGCGATCGCCGAACGCCGCGCCGCCGAGGAGAAGGCCCGCCAGGAGGCGGAAGCCGCCCGCCGGAAGGCCGAGGAAGAGCGCCGCGCCGCCGAGGAAAAGGCCCGCCGCGAACGCGAGGAAGCCGAGCGCGCCGCTGCGGCCGCCCGCGCCGCCGAAGCCGCCCGTGCGGCCGAGGAGGCCCGCGCCCGCGAAGAGGCTGCGAAGAAGTCTGCCGACGAGGCCGCTCTCAAGGCTGCCCGCCGCGAAGCCGAAAAGGCGAAGCTCGAGGCTGAGGTCGCTCAGGCGACGTCCGCGCGCATGGAGGCGGAAGCCGCCGCCAATGCCCGCCGCGAGGCCGCGAGGAAGAAGGCCGAGGAGGAAGCCCGCCGCATCCGCGAGATGATGAACCGCAAGGCCGGCGTCCTCACGGCCAAGAAGCCCCCGAAGGAAGAAAAGCCCAAGGCGGAGGAAAAGCCCGCTCAGCCCCAGAAGGCCGCCGCGCGCGACGAGAAGAAACCCGCGCAGCAGCCGCGCCGCAACAATGCGACGCGTCCGGCCGCAGCACCCGCCAATTCGGGCGACAAGCGCTCCCACGGCGACAAGAAGGGCGCCCGTCGTCAGCAGAACGGCGACTGGCAGGAAAACGACCGTAAGGGCCGCGGCCTCAAGACCCGCGGCGCGGTGGAGGAGGAATCCTCGTCGAGCGGATGGCGCACGGCCCGCGGCCGCAGGAGCCAGGACCGTCATCGTCAGGACGCCCCCGTGCCGCAGTCTCAGGAACCGGTGGTGCGCGAGGTGACCGTGCCCGAGACGATCTCGGTTGCGGACCTTGCCCACAAGATGGCCGTGAAGGCGACCGAAGTCATCAAGACCCTCATGACGATGGGGCAGATGTGCACGATCAACCAGATGCTCGACCAGGATACGGCGATGCTCGTCGTCGAGGAAATGGGCCACAAGGCGATCGCCGCCAAGGCGGACGATCCGGAAGCCTGGCTCGGCGAAATCGAGGAAAAGGAAGACTATCCCGAGAAGCCCCGTCCCCCGGTCGTCACCATCATGGGCCACGTCGACCACGGCAAGACGTCGCTCCTCGACTACATCCGCCGCGCGAAGGTTGCTGCCGGCGAAGCGGGCGGCATCACGCAGCACATCGGCGCCTACCACGTGAAGACGCCGCGCGGCATCATCACGTTCCTCGACACCCCGGGCCATGAAGCCTTTACGGCCATGCGCGCCCGCGGCGCCCAGGCGACCGACATCGTGATTCTCGTGGTGGCGGCCGACGACGGCGTGATGCCCCAGACGCAGGAAGCGATTTCGCACGCCCGCGCTGCCGGCGTTCCGCTCGTCGTCGCGATCAACAAGATCGACAAGCCCGAAGCCAATCCCGAACGCGTGAAGCAGGAGCTCGTCACCGCGGGCGTCATCCCTGAGGAATACGGCGGCGACGTTCCCTTCTGCCCGGTTTCCGCGAAGACCGGCCAGGGCGTCGACGAACTCCTCGAAAACGTGCTTCTGCAGGCCGAAATGCTCGACCTCAAGGCTCCTGAGGAAGGTCCCGCCAAGGGTCTCGTCATTGAATCGCGCCTCGACAAGGGCCGCGGCCCCGTGGCCTCGATCCTCGTTCAGTCCGGCACGCTTCACCGCGGCGACGTGGTGCTCGTGGGCGCTGAATTCGGCCGCGTTCGCGCGATGATCAACGAGCTCGGCAAGGCGCAGAACACCGCCGGTCCCTCGATCCCGGTTGAGATTCAGGGCCTCTCGGGCGTCCCGCAGGCGGGCGACGAGGTGATTTCGCTTGCCGACGAAAGAAAGGCGCGCGAAATCGCGCTCTTCCGCCAGGGCAAGTACCGCGACGTGAAGCTCGCCAAGGCGCACGCCACGAACCTCGCCAACCTCTTCGCCGACGTGGGCGAGGGCGAAGTGAAGACACTTCCCCTCATCATCAAGGCGGACGTTCAGGGCTCTCAGGAAGCGCTCATCCATGCGCTCACCCAGCTCTCGAACAACGAGGTTCGCGTGAGCGTCGTGCATGCTGCCGTGGGCGGCATCTCGGAATCCGACGTCAACCTCGCCGCCGCGTCGAAGGCCGTGATCATCGGCTTCAACGTGCGCGCGGACGCCCAGGCAAGGAAGCTCGCCGAAACCGAAGGCGTCGACATCCGCTACTACAACATCATCTACGACGCCGTGGACGATGTGAAGGCCGCGCTTTCGGGCATGCTCTCGCCCGAACGCCGCGAGACGCCGCTCGGCTTGGTCGAGATCCGTCAGATCATCCGCGTGCCGAAGGTGGGCAACATCGCCGGCTGCCGCGTGCTCGAAGGCCTCGTGCGCCGCACGGCGCAGGTCCGTCTGCTCCGCGACAACGTCGTCGTCTGGACGGGCGAGCTCGCGAGCCTGAAGCACTTCAAGGACGACGTCCGCGAAGTGAAGGCCGGCAACGAATGCGGCCTCTCGCTCAAGGGCTATGAAGACATCAAGACGGGCGACCAGCTTGAAGTCTTCGAGGTGACCGAAGTCGCCCGCACGCTCTAAAGGCATCCTTCCTTCTGATTCCTCCGCCGGGGGCGCTCAAGAAGCCCCCGGAAGGGAATCCCGATGAAGGCGAGCCCGACATTGACGCCCGGAAGCGCTTTTCCTCTGAACTTAAGCGGAAAAGCGGATCCGGGCGCCTCTGATTTTCAAGTACTGAAAGAATTTCTTATGAAGAACGCCAAACCCGGCCGCGCGCAGCGCATCGGCGACCAGATCGCCCGTGATCTCGCGCAGCTCATCCCCCAGGAAGTGCGCGACCCGCGCGTGGGCCTCGTTACGCTTACGGGCTGCGAGGTGACGCCCGACTACGCGCATGCGACCGTCTACTTCACCGTGCTCGGCTCCGACCCGGCGGAAACGGCCGAAGGGCTCAACGCCGCCGCAGGGATGCTGCGCACGCACCTCTTCAGGAAGCTCCACATTCATACGGTGCCGACGCTTCACTTCGAGCTCGACACGAGCACCGTCCGGGGCTTCCAGATGGATGCGCTCATCAAGCGCGCCATTGCCCAGACCGAAAAGACCGGTTCGGGCGAAGAAGGCTGATTGAGGGCCTCCTGACTAATTTGAGCGAGTGATTTCAGAATGGCGAAAAAGGGCGATCCGATCAGCGCAGTGCTCCTTCTCGACAAGGACGGAGGACTCTCCTCGAACGCGGCCGTGCAGATTGCAAGGCGCCTCGCGAACGCGCAGAAGGCGGGCCACACCGGCACGCTCGACCCGATGGCGACGGGGCTTCTTCCCGTCTGCTTCGGCGACGCGACGAAGTTTTCCGCCGACCTTCTCAATGCCGAGAAGGGCTATGAAGCGCGCGTGAAGCTCGGCGTCACGACGAATACCGGGGATGCCGACGGCGAGGTGACGGGAACCGCCCCGACGGAGGGCATCACGCTCGACATGATCCGTGAGGCGGCTCTTTCCTTCCTCGGCGAAATCGAGCAGATTCCTCCCATGTATTCGGCTCTCAAGAAGGACGGCGTCTGCCTCTACCACATCGCCCGCAAGGGCGGCACGGTCGAGCGCGAGCCCCGGCGCGTGAGGATTCTCGAGATTGATGTCTCGGACTTCGACGGCGCCTCCTTCACGATGAAGACCCTCGTTTCGAAGGGCACCTACATCCGCGTTCTCGCCGAAGACATCGGCAGAAAGCTCGGGTGCGGGGCGCACCTCACGGCCCTGAGGCGCACGCGCGTGGGTCATCTCACGCTCGAAGGCGCCCTCACGCTTGAAAATCTGCGGGCGCTCGCGACGCCGGAAGCGGTGCGCGCTAAACTCTCGCCCGCAGACACTTTGATTACCAAGCTTCCCCGTGTCGATCTTTCGGCTGAGGATGAAGCCCGCTTCCTGCTCGGCCAGCGCCTTGCGCTCGGCCTCGGGGCCCTTGCGCGTGTTCGCGTCTACGGCCCCCGTACGGGACTTCTCGGGACGGCTGCGGTTTCAGACCGCGGCGTGCTCGAGCCCGAACGACTTATTGCACATTGATCCAAAATTTCCTTCAAAAAACTGAGACTCCCATGACTCGAGCTATTCGCAACATTGCGATCATCGCGCACGTCGACCACGGCAAGACCACGATGGTTGACCGTCTTCTGCAGTGCGCGGGCACCTTCCGTGCCAACCAGCAGGTTGAAGAGCGCGTGATGGACTCCAACGCCATCGAACGCGAACGCGGCATTACGATTCTTGCCAAGAACTGCGCCGTTGAATACGAAGGCGTGCACATCAACATCATCGACACCCCGGGGCATGCCGACTTCGGCGGCGAAGTCGAGCGCGTGCTCTCGATGGTCGACGGCGTGCTGCTGCTCGTCGACGCGGTCGAGGGCCCGATGCCGCAGACGCGCTTCGTGACCCGCAAGGCCCTTGCCCAGGGTCTGAAGCCCATCGTCGTCATCAACAAGATCGACCGCCCGGGCGCTCGTCCGGACTGGGTGCTCAACCAGACCTTCGACCTCTTCGACAAGCTCGGCGCCACCGAGGATCAGCTTGACTTCCCCGTCATCTACGCCTCGGCCTTGAACGGCTTCGCGGGCTACACCGACGACGTTGAGGAACTGAAGAAGATCGGCAACATGCGCGCCGTCTTCGACACCGTCATCAAGTACGTCCCGGTCCGCGACGACAATCCCGACGGCCCCCTCATGCTTCAGATCTGCTCGCTCGACTATTCGAGCTACGTGGGCAAGATCGGCGTGGGCCGCGTCCACCGCGGCCGCATCTACCCGAATTCCGAAGTCGCGATCATGAATGGTCCCGACGACACGCCGCGCCGCGCCAAGATCAATTCGATTCTTGAGTTCGAGGGCCTGCAGCGCAAGGAAGTGAATGAAGCCCAGGCGGGCGACATCATCCTCGTCACCGGCATTGAGGAACTCAACATCGGCACGACCATCACCGACAAGGATCATCCTGAGGCGCTTCCGATGCTGAAGGTGGACGAACCCACCCTCACGATGAACTTCCAGGTGAATACGTCGCCGCTCGCCGGCCGCGAAGGCAAGTTCGTGACCTCGCGCCAGATCCGCGAGCGTCTTGAGAGGGAACTCAAGTCGAACGTCGCCATGCGCATGCGTCCGACCAAGGACGAAACGGTCTGGGAAATCGCCGGCCGCGGCGAACTCCACCTCACGATTCTTCTTGAAAACATGCGCCGCGAGGGCTATGAACTCGCCGTTTCGCGTCCGCGCGTCGTTCTGAAGGAAATCGACGGCGTCAAGATGGAGCCCTATGAACTCCTCACGGTCGACGTTGAGGAAGAGCACCAGGGCGCCGTCATGGAAGAGCTCGGCCGCCGCCGCGGCGACCTCCAGGACATGGCTCCCGACGGCAAGGGCCGCGTGCGTCTCGAATACCGCATCCCGGCCCGCGGCCTGATCGGCTTCCAGAGCATGTTCATGACGATGTGCCGCGGCACGGGCATCATGAGCCACGTCTTTGACGACT
>NZ_CALDXB010000039.1 GCF_937923675.1 uncultured Sutterella sp.
TGACGTCGTCGGGCAGGTGCTTGCCGAAGTACGCCGTGAACTTCGCCATCAGATCCGTGAATCGGTCTCTGAGGAGCTCTTCAGCCATGGCGGTGTTCTCCTTTGTTGTTGTTTGATGAGGGGTCTGAAGGAGAGTCGCTTTGAAGCGCTCCTCCTTCTGATGGTCGAAAGTTTATGGAATGTTTCTATATAAGTCAAATACTTAAATATCTATAAAAACTATAGGCAATAAGCTATTTTTCGAGCAGAAATAAAAAAGGCCGGCGTTTTTAAATCAACGCCGGCTCGAGGTGAGAGAAGCTTTATTGGGTCAATGCGGGTTCGTTAATGCGCTTCTGCGAGCGTATTGACCTTCGTCTGGATCATCGCCGTGATCTCATAGTGATTGATGAGTTCGCGGGCGAAGAGGAGGAAGGTGAGGTAGAGCTCGGACCCTCTGATCGAAATGCCTTCCGCAGGAATGGCGCGAAGGAGTTCGCTCTGGAGGCGGTCGATTGTCTGAAGGGCCTTCTGGGCATTGGCGTGGAAGACCGCGATGTCGGGATTGCCGTTCTCCGACTTGCTCATGGCTTCAAGGAGGCCGACGAGCGTTCTCAGGTCGTCTGCAAGGCGTCCTTCATAAACGCGGTGGCGGTTCGCGACATGGTCGAGGGCGAGCTTTGCGAGCCCCTGGAGCGAGCGGCCGACTTCACGCATGTTCGTGAACGCGCGGAAGTAGCAGTAGCGGGCGTCGAAATCGGCTTCAGAGGGCTTCTTGTCGGAGAGCGCCATGCGGTAGTAGATGCCGCGCGCGGCTGAAAGATCGTCGAAGAATTCCGAGGCGTCCGACTTGGCGCTTCTCAGAGCCGATTCGCGGTCGGAGAGGAGGCCGTCGAGGATGGAGCGGCAGATCCCGATCGAGCGGCGGAGGTTCTCCGGTGCCTTCTCGTCGATCATGGTGCGGATGGTCGGGGCATCGTAGCGGACGTTGCTCTGATTGACGAGCGAGTCGTCGGAGAGGCTCGCCTTGATGTTTGAGCGCACGAGAAGCGCAATCGCCGCGAGCCCGAGGATCACCGCCATGATTTCCCCGCCGAAGAAGACGAGGGTCGCGACGATGCCGGCCAACGTGCTCGCGCAGAGCGCCGTGATGAACCAGCCCGAAATCACCGTGAGCACGCCGGAAATGCGGTAGACGGCGGTTTCGCGGTCCCAGGCGCCGTCCGCGAAGGACGAGCCCATCGCGACCATGAAGGTGACGTAGGTGGTCGAAAGCGGAAGCTTGAGGGACGTGGCCGATGCAATCAGAATCGCAGAAAGAACGAGGTTGATTGAGGCGCGGACGTAGTCGAATGGCAAAGGCTGCGTGCCTTCCACGACGGGCGCCGGCTCAAAGCGGCTCGCGAGAGCCCGCGAGAGCGTCCCCGGCATGATCTGGTGAATGATGCTTCCGAGCGTCATCGAGGCGCGCACGATCATGCGGCCGGGAAGCGAGGCGCCGAATTGCTCCTGTTCGCCAGACTGCGCGGAAGAAAGGTTGATGGAGGTCTGAATGACGCGGTGGGCCTTCTTCGAGAACCAGAGCGTGAGCACCATCACGAGGCCCGAGAAGAGGAGGAAGGCCGTCGGGGCGGTGGAAGGCTTCAGAAGCCCGCCCATCATGAAGGCGCCGTCAGACGCGCCCGAAGCCGCCCATTCGCGGTAGGCATCGTAGGCGGCGAGCGGGACGCCCACGAAGTTCACGAGGTCGTTGCCGGCAAATGCGAAGGCGAGCGAAAACGTGCCCGCGAGAATGATGATTTTGAAGACGTTGATGTTGAAGAGGCTGATGAAGGCCTGGAAGAGTACCGTGAGCCCGATGAAGAGCGTCGCGAGGATGACGGTCGTATTGGCGTTGATCCAGTCGATCCATTCGGGGCGCATGAAGGAAGCGCCCTTCGCGCCCTTCATGACGAGGAAGTAGATGATCGCCGTGATCGCAAGGCCCGCATAGACGCCGCCTACCTTGCGGTAGGCGCCTTCAAAGCGGAAGGAGAAGATCAGGCGGGCAATGTACTGAATGACGGCACCCGAAACGAAGGCGACCACCACGGAAACCAGAATGCCCGAGATGATCGTGAGCGCCTTGGAGTTGTTGATGTAGTCGGCGACTTCGGTGAGGGACGCCCCGTCGGCGATGAGCTTGAAGCAGGCGGCCGCGATTGCCGAGCCCAGGAGCTCAAAGACGATCGAAACGGTGGTCGACGTGGGGAGCCCGAGCGTATTGAAGGCATCGAGCAGTATCACGTCCGCCACCATGACGGCGAAGAAGATCACCATGATTTCCGCAAAGCTGAACATCTGCGGATTGAAGACGCCCGAACGCGCGATCTCCATCATGCCGGACGAAAACGTGGCGCCGAGCAGCACGCCCGCCGTCGCTACCCACATCGTCGTGCGGAATTTGGCAATCCGGCAGCCGAGCGCGGAATTCAGAAAGTTCACGGCGTCGTTCGAGACGCCGACGAAGAGGTCGATGATTGCGATGACGCCGAGGAAGGCGAGCATCACGAGATAGTAGCTGTCCATAGGTTTGAGACCTCGCTCAGGGAGGTTTTGTTTTTGAGAGAAAGGATTTAAGGACAGCGCGGATTGTCGGGAGGCCGCATGACAGCGGGACTAAGAAAATATGACAAAACGATGACAAGTTCAGGGGCCTTTGATCTGCATCGTTCTGCGAGAAAACCCTTGCATGTAAACACTTAGCCGAAAACAAAAACGCACCTTGTCAGAGGTACGCCAAAAGGGCTATCGTGCTCTTCATCCCGATCAGGCATTCGAAACGGCGAGAGGAAGAAGTTCCTCGCTGCGCCTCCGTAATGCCGTCGGATATAAGGAGAGAAACAAAATGCAGAAATTCGCCAAACTCGGCATTGCGCTCGCCCTCGGCGGCGTGCTTGCCGCCACCGCATCCGCCGCGGCTCTGAAGGACGGCACCTGGACGGGTGAAGGCCAGGGCAGAAACGGCGCCGTGGTCGTCGAAATGACCGTGAAGAGCGGTCATATTGCCGACGTGAAGGTCGTGAAGCATTCTGAAACCGCCGGCATTTCGGACGCGGCGCTCGCGCGCATGCCCGGCGAAATCGTCAAGGCCCAGTCGACCGGCGTTGATGCCGTGACGGGCGCCACGATGACCTCGAACGGCATCAAGGGCGCTGTTGCGAACGCGATCCGCGCTGCGGGCGGCGATCCTGCGCAGTTTGCAGCCGCGGTCGTGACCAAGAAGGCCGCGAAGAAGGTCATTAAGGAACATGCCGACATCGTCGTGGTGGGCGCCGGCGGCTCGGGCATTTCCGCTGCCGTCAAGGCCGAGACTCTCGGCAAGAAGGTGATCCTCATTGAAAAGATGCCGACCATCGGCGGCGCCACGGTCCTCAACGCGGGCACCCTCATCGCGACGGGGTCGAAGTACCAGCGCGACGTGATGCATGAGACGAAGGATTCGCCTGAGCTCGCCTACAAGGACATCTTCCGCGTGGGCAAGGACAGGAACGACCCGGTTCTCGTCAGGATGGTGACCGAAAAGGTGGGCGGCGTTGTCGACTGGCTCATCTACGACATGAAGATTCCGTACGGTCCTGCCGCAACGCAGTATCCGGACCATTCCGCGAACCGTCAGCTCGGCGTCAAGGGCCGCTCGGTCAACTTCCTTCATCTCATGAAGGATAAGTTCCTCGGCATGGGCGGCAAGCTCATGCTTGAAACCCGCGCGCAGGAATTCATCCGCGACAAGTCGGGCCGCGTGATCGGCGTGAAGGCGACGGATGCCGCCGGGAACACCGTTGAGCTCACCTCGAAGGCGGTGATTCTCGCTTCGGGCGGCTACGGCGCCGACCAGTCGATGCTCCCGCCGAAGATGAAGAATTATCTCTTCTACGGCGTTGACGGCGAAACGGGCGACGGCTTCAAGATGGCTACGAAGATCGGCGCCGGCACGATCAACCTCGACCTCGTGAAGATGTACCCGCAGGGCGTTGAAACGCGTCCGCATCACGGCCTCGCGGCGACCGCTTCCTCGACCGATACGATGAAGAAGTCGGGCGCCATCTACGTCAACCGCGACGGCAAGCGCTTCGTCGATGAAAACGCGGGCCTCGGCGTTCTGACCGACAAGACCATTGAGCAGCCGGGTTCGATCGCCTACATCGTGATGGATGCGGCCGCCTGGAAGCAGTACGTCGCGAAGTCCCTTGAAGACAAGCTCGTGCCTGATGCCGCTGCGCTCGATGAGTGGACGAAGATCGTCAACAACGGCCGTCCGGTGATGGCGGTTTCGAACAACCTCGAGGATGCCGCGAAGACGATGGGCATCGACCCGAAGGGTCTTGAAGCGCAGGTCGCGCATTGGAACGACATGGTGAAGGCCGGCGCCGACAAGGACTTCAACCGCCGCATCACCGGCGGCTTGGGCGAAGGTCCCTATCACATCGTTGAGCAGAAGGTCCGCTACCAGACGACTCTGGGCGGCCTCAAGGCCGACGGCGGCATGAGGATTCTCGACAAGGCCGGCAAGCCGATCCCGGGCCTCTATGGTGCGGGCTGCGTGGTGGGCGGCGCCAATGGCGCAGACTCCATGACCGCGATGATGAACTCCTGGGCAATCGTCTCGGGCGTTGTTGCTGCGGAAACGGCTGCCAAGGACCTGAAGTAACGGTCTGACGCCTCCTTTCGGACCGCCGGGTCATTCAGGAGGTCCGAAGGAGCTTCGTTATCAGGCATTGAAAAAGCCGCGCTTCCCGATGAAGGAGGTGCGGCTTTTTCGTGTGGCTCGGAGGTTTTGAAGAAGTCCGCCTGCCGGAAAGCAGAAGCCCGCCCGGAGCACGTGCAATGCTTCGGGCGGGCGGAAAGGAAATGCAGGTCCGGGAAAGGCTCTTCAAACCCGGGCCTGCCGCTCAATCAATGATTAGAAGCGATGAATCAGACCGGCGATGACTTCGACGGACGAGGGTTCAACGCCGAGGGAGTAATTCTTCTGATCGTCCTTGGTGTATGCCGCGGCGCTGTAGACGGAAGTGCGCTTGCTGAGGTTGTAGTCGTAGCCGACTGCAACGTTCCAGCGGGTGATCTTGACGCTGCTGTCTTCAGCGGCTTCAGCATCCATGTATCCGACGTGAGCCTTGGCCGTGCCGCCGAGGACGGGAACGCCGACGCCCAACGCGAGGCCGTAGCCGTCAGCGCCTTCCCAGCCGGCAGTGTCGCCGAAGGAGTAGCCGAACTTGCCGAATTTATCGTTTCCGATGTACTTCTGGCCGACGGAAATCGCGTTCTGGAAGTACTGGCCCATGGCATAGATTTTGGCGACGCCGAAGTCGTAGTTGCCGCCGAGCGTAACCGTCAGCTGATCGGCATCGTAGGTGTAGTCGTACCCGGTGCCGTCGAAGTACATCTGCTTGCCGTGGTTGATCGAATCAACGATGCCGACAAGGTAGAGGTTCTCGGCCTTGTAGGTGGCGGCGATGCCGTAGTAGCGGTTGGCGGAGGACTTGCCTTCGTCGCCGCCTTCAGTGGAGCTGTTCTTGAAGGAATACTGGGCGTAAACCTTGAAGCCGGCGAAGTCCGGCGTGGCATAGGTGATGGTGTTGTCGAAGCGCGTCCAGCCGTCAGCGGTGACGTACTTCTGACCGATCGAGTCGCCCCAGCCCGAAGATAAGGGTGAGGTCTGACCAAGAAGGCCGAAGGAGCCGTTGGCGCTCGCGAGCTGACCCATGCGGCCGAAGGCGATCGTGCCGAAGGCGCCCGAAAGGTTGAGCTGGGCTTCGCGGTCAAAGAGCTTGCCGGACGTCGAGAAGGTGCCCGAGTCGCCGGCGAAGCCGTTCTCAAGGACAAAGCCGACCTTGAGGCCGTTGCCGAGGTCTTCCGTGCCCTTCACGCCGAAGCGCGAGCCGCTGTTCTGGCCGGACTTCATCTGGAAGGAGTCGCTGGCATCCGCGGCGGTGTCGCCGTCAGTATGTTCATAGCTGAAGCCGTAGTCGACGAGGCCGTAGAGCGTCACGTCAGCAGCGGCGGCGGAGCCGGCAAAAGCGCCGAGGATTGCGAGAGCAGCAAGTGTCTTCTTCATTTTCATGCTCGAAAATTTGCTAGTCTTCCCGCCGGGGAATCCCCTGCGGGAAGAGTCTGGGTGAAATGACAGACAGAGACCATCGCCAAACAGCTTCTGTCTGCCGGAACCTTCCAAGGGAAGGACTTTTATTGCAAGGGATTTCCCCTTACAGACGAGAAAGTATTATCGGGGACATTAATTCGCTTCTGATCGGGATATTGTTAAGACTTAAAAATATTCTTAAAAGTCAATAAACTACATCGATTTAATGCGACTGATGTGTTGTGTTGAAAACACATTTTCAGCTGAGAAAGGGATTAACTCTACCCCCTGTGCGAAGCATTATCTGTAGTTATTAATGATCCCTTCGGCATCCATTTTCTAATGGTCGCAGCAGATATTCCGGTGAGTTTGTAGATTTCATTCCAGCTCATGCCGCGGCTGCGCATGGCGATTATTTCCTGTTTTCGTTCTTCGGTATATCGATACTGACGGACAGGAAGCTTTGTTTGAAATTCTCCTTTCTTCCAGCTGCGGAGCCATTCGCGAACGGTTGCCTCGGGGAGCTCGAGGAGCCACGCCGTTTTGTGGTATCCATGTCCCTGAGAAAAGAGAAATGCCGCGGCCTCGCGCTTATGGTCGGACGCATAACCGGGCCTGATGCGGCCCTCGAGACCGTCGATTTTTGATGCAGGCTTTACGGTACGGGCGTGAGGTTCCTCCGCCGGAGCTTCATCCTGACGGACATATATTGAATTAGTAGGGTCGTTGTTTCCGGGGTGGGGGGGGGGTAACGACTTGATCTTTCGACATTTCTAGACAAGCCCTGATATCGATTGAAGCTGCCTTTACCCAAAAAAGTGAATAGCAGGAAGCGAACTTCAGGGAAGCCGCCTCCTGCTATTCAATGACAGACGCCAATGGCAGAAGAGACGTCTGCGAACTGAAGTTTGTCCGTGCGAGGTTAGGGTCAGTGTGAAAATTTGCTACCGTCAAAATTTGACAGGGGGTGGGACTCATACCCAAAGATTCCTGATATACATGGCAGTTGGTAAATGTTAATTTATGGATTTAGGGTTTACCATTATCTTTTTTAAACAACATCTATTTGAAGCGTAAGGATCCCATCCGTACGAAAACGCAAAAAATTTGGGCGCTCGGTAGAGCGC
>NZ_CALDXB010000040.1 GCF_937923675.1 uncultured Sutterella sp.
TAAACTCTGAAATTTTCAGAATTTACAGGCATTTATTTTATGGAAGTCCCCTTTAGAAGCGTCAGTAACCGTGACCGTCGTCTTCGCCGTCTCTGTGGCATCAGCGGCAATAGCTGAGCCGGCAACACCAGCCATCACGGCAGCGACAGCAGCCGCGACGACAGTCTTCACTGTCTTGCCCTGATAAGAAGAGGCCTTTTCGCTCGTCACGACTGTGCCGCGAGTAAGCGAGCGGGCCACCTTGAAAGTCTTATTCATTCTTTAAATCTCCAAGAGAGAATCTGTTTCTTCCTTTCCCTGAGTGGGTGCAGGAAAAGGATCAGCGTGCACAAGCACTTTGCTGATTCTAAGAATTCCCTCCGGAGGGGAGGGGAGGGGGGTAGAAACCCTTATATTTGAAAAATTGCCTTTGTTTTGCTTATCGTTCTTAAAATTACAAATGTGGAGTAAAAACTCCTATATTGATATTGTTGGCAAGGAACCACGATCAAAATCACCAGGGCGTAAAACACGTCAGGAGCGCCACTGCCGCATCTGGATTCAGATAATTAAAAATCTTGTTTTCATCTGAAAAAGTCAGCAATACGCCAATGGCTGTCGTCTGAAGCAGCAGCCAACTGGTCAGACCTCCTAACGCCAAACCAGACGAATCACGCGTCTCTACCTTGACCCATTTCATAATCAAAAGGAAAGCTGCCAGAGAAGCAGCCACGGTGGAATCACAGATGTACCGAATCAGTACACCAGCATTGTTGTATGCAAAATAACTGATAATCAGTGAGACAGCAACTACCCCTGCAGCCAGCCACAGTAATTTCTTGTCCCCATCTTTTCGGCACTCAAAGAAGACCAGCAGGAGTCCAAGAAACAGCGGTATCTGAAGCATTCCGGCATGAGGGCCGCTGTAGAGATAATTCCCCGCATTGTCCGCCGGCGGATTGGCCAAGCCGATGAAGGGAAATTCCCTCAGCGTTTCAAATGGCTCGAGGAAGAAGGCATTCACCATACCTACGAAATTCCTTAGAGACATCACCTGCTCGTTGGCCTGAATGTTTGTCACCGTGAACTGCAGATACTGCCCGAATTCCAGGATATTTCCAAAGCGGGCGTAGTTGTAGTACATCACCCCCGCGGCGCCAATAATGACCGGCGTCCCGATGACGCAGAAGTCGCCTGCCAGTGATCTGAGAGAAGACTGCTTATCTTTTACCTCTCTCCATAGCGGCGGAAGCGCAAAAACCATGGCGAAAAGAACAACCAGCGGCCTCGACAGAACGATAAGAACTACGCTTAGCCCGGCAACTGCAAGCAGCATGCGCCGCAGCAATGACGTATCCGCCTGGGTGCTGGCATAGAGCGAAGCAATAAAAATACTCAGCCACAGGTATGCGCTCAAATAGGGGAGATAGTAAAAAGTGACCGATGCCTGCAGCATCGTGGTCAATGTGCCTCCTGTCAGAACTGCACCCTCTGCAAGAAGAAAAAGAAGCAAATTGGGCTTTAAATCAAAGAAGCGCACCAATGCATGCATTGCCCAATAAAGTGCCAGCAATGCCCAGAACGCCAAGATTCCGGCGGCGAGCGCCGGCAACGGCAGCTCCCCCGTAAGCATCCATACTGGCAAATAAGCCGTAAGGAGCGGTGCAGGCCCAAAATAGCAATAGTACTTTCCATCTTTCCAGGCGTGATCCCAGAAGTAATTCACGCCGGCTGCCGCACGTTCGCTTGCATCGTACGGGTTCTTGAGCTTCAGGAGTCCAGGATCAGAATCAAGCTGAAGATGGAACTGGCCGGCATGGAATGCGCTGAAGAGCTGCGTATAGATGTCAGCTTTCGCGAGAGACTCTCCAACCGGAAGAGGCTGCGTAAGCTGACCATCCTCCCGCGAGAGCTGCAGCATTGAACCGCTGGTAAAAATAAAGCTCTTTTCTCCCTGAGCGCTGCCTTCCCAGCTTGTCACAGCAAAAGATAACGAGATGACTGCTAGAAGAACCAAGAGAGACAGGCCCTGATGGAGCCAGTTCACTCTGTCAAAATTTTCTTTCCAAAGGTTCATGGATATTGCCGCCGCAATCACCATCAGACAAAAAGCGGTTAACCAGAGGCGCAACCACGAAATCTCCAACGGCCTTGTCGGGTTGAAAAGAAGCCGTGTAATCAGAATGTTGCCCTGGGAGGGAGATAACGCACGAATCGCGAAATTCTGAATATTTCCTTTCGGCACAATCTCGGCACGCGCGCAGTTTCTACTCCCCCCTGGGTTCAGCACGGCCGTGGCGGCAGGCACCAGTTGATGCGTATTCACGGCATCCGTGAAATAAATGCCGAACTTCTGAATTCCTGGAGCTCCCATCGCGCAGATCTCTATGGAATTAGCATTGAGACTGACTCGAGAGAGCGATGCAGTCGGCTGTGCCTCAGTGAGCAGCACCCCTTTCTGTCCATCTGCAGCTTGCGGCAGATTAACTTCCTGCTGCGGCAACTGCCGCATGAACCAGTAAGTGTGGTTGAAGACAAAAACTTCCAATAAAACAGCGAGTAGAAAGGCAATTGCCAGGGCAAAAGGCGTGCGCCACTTTCTTTCCCGGAAAGCTTGGTTAACGTTCATTTGCCGCTCTCCCTCAGCCCAAGCTGATAGAGCATGTTGAGATCTATTTCAAAGTTCTGCCGGTCCTTTTTCGTAATGGTGTCGAGAATTAAACCGCAAACAAACGAGAGTAATGAAAAGAGCGCAAGGAAGCATGCGGCGATAAATGTAGGCAGCCTCGGCACCAATCCCGTTCTCATATACTCTTCGAGCACGGGCCAGAGAAACCCCAGTCCGATCAACAGCAGCAGCCCTGACAGCATCGAGAAGAAAAGCATCGGACGGTAATCCTTGAAAAGAAGAAAGATCGTCCAGAGAACCTTGATGCCGTCGCGGAAGGTAGAAAGCTTTGAAAAACTTCCTTCCGGACGATCCCGGTACGTGATCGGCATAGATTCAATTCCGAGATTCTTGTCGAGCGCATGGATGGTCATTTCCGTCTCAACTTCAAACCCCCTCGAAAGCACAGGGAATGACTTGATGAAAAGCGGGCTGAATGCCCGATAACCCGTCATGATGTCGAGCACAGGCTTCCTGCCGCGCAGGAAGAGCATGTTGATGAGACGTCTGACAAGAACGTTGCCGCTATTGTGGAAGGGGCGCTTATTTTCCGTAAAGTAAGTTGAAGACAGTCGGTCTCCAAGCACCATATCCACATGATCCCGAAGAACTCGACGCACCATTGCCGGTGCGGCTTCTGCCGGATATGTATCATCGCCATCCACGAGAACATAGCAGTCCGCATCGATTTCCCGAAACATGGTGCGCATGACGTTGCCCTTGCCCTGGCGGCGCTCATGTCGAACGACTGCACCGCAGGGCTGACGCACATTAATTTCTAATTTCAGCTGGAATCTTTTGATTTTCAGC
>NZ_CALDXB010000041.1 GCF_937923675.1 uncultured Sutterella sp.
TGAAAATCAAAAGATTCCAGCTGAAATTAGAAATTAATGTGCGTCAGCCCTGGAGACGAGCCTTAAGCCAAAGTCAAAGCAACTTGAGCTTTATGAAAACGTCATGCAGTCCCTTCAAACGGCAACCGACACGCAGAGTGCCGTTTTAACAGCAGTCAAGGCACTCTGTGAGGAAGATCAGCAATTTTTGCCGTCGCTGACGACGAAAGATGGTAAAGCCCTGAAGCCTGAAGCAATTTGGCAGGAAGCCTCCGGTTCCCGGTGCGATCGAGTGCGCAATCTTGCGAAGAAGCTTCTGGACTTTCAGAAGGCGCTGAGCGGAGACTTTCAGGGGCACCTCGTTCAGCTCATGATGAAGAATCTGGCAAAGCACAATCGGCAATATTTCTGCGGCAAGGATGTCGACAAGCTTCTGCAGTGCGCATCAACTGAGAGTTGCGGAAGAGACGGGTTCTATCGCGTCCAGGGAATTGATAATGATGCAAAGCTGTTGTGCCGGGTCTGCATGAGGATCGCTTCCATCGCCAAGGGGAATAAATCGGAAACGGGGACCCCGGATCTGATGCTGGGTCTCGGATCCAGTTTTAAAGCCTTTTTCAACAGTTCGGTCTACAACAAAAAGGTGAAGGGGGATGCTGCAAACCCGCGGGTACATGAATACGTAGAAGCGTTTCTTGACCCTCTCAAGGAGGAACTTCAAGACATTCATCACCCGAAAGTACGGAAAACCGTAAAGCTGATCCTTCATAACCTCTTCGAGTGCGGAGAAAAGACGGTGGTCTTTTGCGAGTGGCAAAAGACCGTGGATGCTATTGCTGAAGTTGTGGCGGCGGAGATTCAACATCGCTTTGATAAGGAAAAGGATGCGGCGCTGCAATGTTTTGACCAGGTCTTAATGAAACATCTGAAGGTTCAGGAAGATCGTATTGGGGGCCAACTGCAAAAACTAACGGCGGCGGAGGCCGGAAGCTTAATTCAGGAGGCGTTGGAGGAAGCTGCAAAGGTGTCGTTTGAAGCCGCTTTTCCCGGGAAACCATGGCATCTGACGATGGATCAGGCTCACTACGACGTGCGAACAGTGCTCGCATTACGGTGGGCTGAAGGGATTGTTCTGGAAGATAGAGAGAACACTGAAAAGGTCAGACAGCAAATCATGGCTGCAGCAGATCAGCTTCTCGGAAGGCCAGAGCTTTCCTCAAATGCCGGAGATGATTCGGAGTCGACCAACGCATGCAACTTCAATTCGGTCCGTAAACTGAAAGGCGACACCGACAGGCTGGATCGTTCGAGGATAGTGGCAAGTTTTGCGTCGCCCGATGCGCCGGCCGTTCTTGTCTGTACGCCGGTGAGTCAGGAGGGCGTTGACATGCATCTTTTCTGCCGGCGCATCATTCTTCACGACCTCAACTGGAATCCAGCGAAGCTTGAGCAGCGCATTGGACGAATCGATAGACGCGGCTCTTTAGCCGCAGTCAGCGGCAAGCCGGTAATCGTCGCCGTGCCGTTCCTGTCTGCCAGCTACGACGAGTACAAATATGAGGTTTTGCTTGAACGTGCGGACCTGCAGGATTTTGTTTTCGGCCGGAAAAACTGGGTGATTCTCGAGCAATCGGCAAATGACGACAATGCTGCCGGCGGCAGTCGCCGGCGCAATCTTCCAGACGCCCATCAGAAGCGGAAAGAGGAGCTTAAGAGCGACAAAGCAGATAAAGAGAAGGATACTGAGGAGGAAGAAGAGCTGGAGCCAAGCAATGACGGCTGCAACGCGCCGGAGACCGGCGCGGATATGTGGAAGAAGCGGCCGCTCATTGGTCCCCTGGTGAAGGGAATGTTCAAAGTCGACCTGAGCCTGGAGGCGGTGAAAGAAAAGTATCGTGGACGATGAAAGTGTATGTTAAATATTCATGAGGTGTTGACGGAAAGAGTCCGCAATTCTGTTGCCTAAAATGAACCAATACCGAGCAGCGCGGCTTCAGTCATGCTTGCTGCCGCTGCTGCCTCGTATGGGAAGCGAATTCTTTTGTTTGGCGCGTTTTTATGAACCATCACATCGGGGAATCAAATTGCCCAGATGTTGTGGCTCACCGCGTTCGCATCAAGCGGCACGGGTTCCGGGACAAGAGAGATGAGCGCGGCGGTGCCGCAGCCCGACTTGATCTTTCTGAAGGATCGAATGCTCTTCAGCATGGAGATTCTGGGTGTTTCTGCCGCCTTGATCTCAACGGGGAAGAATCTGTTTTGACAGCGTATGAGCAGATCTATCTCGTTTTGATCTGAATCGCGGTAAAAGTAGAAGTCCGGTGTCAAGCCGTTGTGAAGCCAGCTCTTGACGATTTCCATAACCACGAAGGTCTCAAAAATGACTCCGGCGTTGTAATGAGCTGCAGCTTCCTTCGGAGTCCGAATGCCCATGAGCCTGCAGAGGAGGCCGGTGTCGATGAAGTAGAGCTTCGGGCTTTTGACGAGGCGCTTCCCGATGTTTTCGAAAAAGGGCGGCAGCATGAAGATGAAGCCGCTCGCTTCGGCGATGGCAAGCCACGTTCGGGTGGTCCTGATCGTCAGTCCGCAGGCCTGAGCCAGTGCGGTGCAATTGAGCACCTGACCGCTCCGGACCGCCAGCGTCCTTAGAAAGTGCCGGAAAGCCAGGCGCTTTTCGATGGAATTGAGCTGCGGAACGTCCTTCTCAATGACGTTGTCGATCAGCTTGTCGAAGAAAATCTTCCGGTCATCTCCGCTCAGGCTCTGAGCTTCGGGAAAGCCGCCCTGAAACACGATTTTCCAGGTTTCGAGAGGCGAGCGGGCTTCAAGCTTCTGTTTCAGACTGAAGTCCGGAAGGTACGGCTGCTGCTCGAGGCCTTTGCTTTCACGTTCGTATATCGAGAGCGGCAGGAGGTTGAGCAGGGCAATGCGACCGACAAGCGTGTCGGCGATTCCTCCCCCGGGCGCCGGGCGCTGAGAGCCCGAGAGCCAGAAGAGCCCGCTGTCGTCCCGGGAGTCGAGGAAGGTCTCAAGCGCCGGGAACAGCGCCGGCGCCCACTCGATCTCATCAATGATGGCGTGCGGCGGACAATCGGCAATCAGCTGGTCGGGCGCATGCATTGCGTTGTCGCGGATTTCGTGCTCGGCGAGCGTCACGTACGGTCTGTCGCTCCCGAAATGCTTCATGAGCTCGGTCTTTCCCGTCTGCCGCATGCCGGAAAGAAGAATGCCTTTGGAGCTTCCTGAAAGCTGCGGGATGACTTTTTCGAGCGTCCGTCGGAGATATGCCATGACTTGCCTTTCCTGAATTTCAGAACCTTTAGGTTCGTTTTTTCAGGAAGAGAAATCCTGAAAAAACGGATTGCCTGTCGATGAAGCACTCGGAAATCAGAGCTTCTTTTCCGGAGGCAATACAGGAGAAGTCTGAAGGATGATGCCTTCACTCGTTAGAACGTCTGGGACTCATGGGAAGCAAGAAAAACACGTATTCGTTCAAAGAAACCGGCGAGTTCTGCCGGCGTTCGCAGCTCAATTTTGGTGAGCGCGGCCATTCGATAGTGGTCGACAGTTCGTTTGGAAATGCCCAGCTGCTCGGCAATCTGCTGGCTCGTGAAGCCTTGTGCTACTTTTTCAGCAATTTCTTTTTCACGTTCACTGAGCGATCTGAATCGCTTCAGTTCATCAAGCAGATTGGTTGCCCCGCCTCTGCGGGCGCGGTCCTTTTCAATGGCGCGCGAGACTGCCGGCAGGAAGGTAGCCGGCTTTATGGGCTTTTGCTGAAAGTCGCATGCCCCGTCGCGCATGGTCTGAACAGCCATGTCGATATCGCCGTGAGCTGTCAGGAAAATGATAGGGCACTCGTAGGCTCGCCCGGTAAGAATTTCCTGCAATTCAAGCCCTGACATGCCGGGCATCCGTACATCGAGAATGACGCAGCCGAGTCGACTCGGCATGTCGCCGGCAAGAAATGCTTTAGGGTCTGCGAAGGAGATGACGTCATATCCTTCGCACTTCAGCATGAATTCGAGCGAATCTCGAAGGGAGGGATCATCGTCCACAATTCGGATGAGAGGCTTGTCAGGATTCATTGCTTCGCTTTTCTTCGTTCTGAAGCGGGAGGATCAGGAGCGCTGTGAGGCCATTAGGCCGGCGGCGCGCGAATTTGAGTCTTCCGCCAAGGTTTTCTGCAATCGTGCGAACAATAGCCAGTCCGAGACCAAGCCCTTCAATCTTGCTTGATGTCAGGATGGAATTGAGCTTTTCGAAGCTTTCGTCATTCTGCAGCGGGCCGTTGTCGCAGATGGAAATGACGGCTCGGCGGCGGTCGTCCGCTCCTTCGCAGCTGTCAAGAATAAGAGAAACCTCCCCATTCTCGGTATTAGCGACAGCCTGGAGAGCATTTCTCAGAAGATTCTGGATCGCGAGTTCGAGCTCCATGGGATCGGCATGGATGAAATACGTTTCTGCTGGCGCGGTAATGGCTACTTTCACCGGAGAAATCCTGGCATCGTTGAGGGTGCGCACGGCTTTGCGGCAAAGTTGACCGAGATCCGTCCGCACTCTTGCGGGTGCTTCGCCTTTGGCATAGCTTCGCACTTTGCCGACGATGTCTTCGGCTCGCTCTGCCTGAGACCGGATGGAGCTGATGCCTTCAAGCAGGATATCTGCAGGCGCACGAACGTCGGTGTCGAGCATGCGCTGCAGGCCCTGCGAATAGCTCACGATGGCGCTCAAAGGCTGTCGAAGTTCGTGAGCGATGATTGACGACATTTGCCCGACTGCGCCGGCACGTCTGAGCGTCTCCATGCGCTCAGAGGCAACGCGCGCCTTTTTTTCGCTTTCCTGCTCGCGGCGAAGCGCATCTTTGAGTTCAGCAGTGCGCAGGCGCACAAGGTAAGAACTCCGGGCAGCGTGAGCTGCAAGGCCGGCAATAGAGAAGAAGAGCAGCAGGACATACGTTTTATATTCGTCCCAGAACCGTTTCCAGGTCCAAGAACGCAAATATTCGTACGGCCCCCGGCGTATCGCACGGTACAGATTGTCGACGCTCGAGAAGTCGCTCGCAATTCCCCAGCTGAGATCATGCGGCCCGGGAGGCATCGAGAGAAGAGCCTGAGTGGCAAGTCTTGCATTTTGCGGGGAAAGCCGGGGCGTCGCGAAAATCGTCCAGTTGGGATAAAGCCTGGTGGAAGAGAGGCATCCTGCGGGATGAATGCCGGGCTTCACCGCTATCGGCTTGATGTCGCTTACGTCCTCGCCGGCATTTGCGAGTTCCTCCAGGAAGCATGTGCGCACGACGGCGATATCGGCGGCTCCGCTCCTGAGAAGATCGAGTTCCCGCGTCATGTCGTGGCCGCTCGGGATCAGGTCGCTGAAGAAGCGGTCCGGGTTGAAGCTTCGGGACGCGATTTCACCGAGCGCAATATGCCAGCCGGCAAAAGCATTCGGCCCTGTGGCCGTCGCTTTTTTCCCCTTCATATCCTCAAATTTGTCAATGTCTGCACGTTTCCTGAGGGCATTGGCTAGTCGAATAAAATGTTATCAAACCTCCCATAACGCGCAGAATA
>NZ_CALDXB010000042.1 GCF_937923675.1 uncultured Sutterella sp.
AATGGATAAAACTTTAATATAGTTTTCAATAAACTATTCCTTATGTTCATCATTCAAAAATACCAACCCTTTCTGATTAACTGTGACATCCTTAGATTCCCCAATCGGGAAAAGCCTTGATAAACCTAAATAAAGAATTGGATATTTAAATTTAGCTTCACTTTTCTTTTCCTTACTCTTCTTTTCAGGAATAACTCTAAATCTCTTTTCTGCCTTTAACTGTTCTATATTCTTTAACGAAGACGACTGAGTTACATTTCCATTTGATGAAACAATTATTCCTTTCTTTGCTTTTCTTGCTCTTTCTGTAGCTTGCCATGCCGTACGAAAAGTTCTTTTATCTATTTCCTCTCCTTCTGCATTGTTAAGAACAACAGTAAATCTATCACTGCCTTGTTTATCAAATTGTTGACTACCTTTAAAAATTTCTCCAAACTCTGCTCTGAACGGTCTTTTCAAATAAGTAACACCATCAGCTTTCTTTAATTCCCCTGAATTAGCAATCATCCCTAATAAAGTTGATTTTCCCGTTGAATTTCTCCCACTAAAAATAGTAATATATTCCCCAAAAACAATAGTTTGATCCTGGAATATTCTAAAATTCTTAATATCCATCCTTTTATACATAACACACCTTTTTCTTAAATAATCAAAATATGAAATCTAAAGATGAATTCAGCATCGTATTAGGAATGATAGTTTCATCTTTAAAGATCACCAATTCCCTTCCTTTAACTTTTCGAGCGGCGCTATAATTTAATAAATAATATCTTTTAGGGTAAGCTCTATATATTGCTTCGATTTCTGTAACAGCATCATATGTTATAACCCAAGGAGCACGCACATAATTTGCTATATAATTAGCGATATCATTATGATCTTTACTTTTTAATGAATTTTTATACAACCTTCGACTATTTTCATAATAAGGAGGATCAAAATATATAAATGAATTATCTTGGTATTTAGGTAGGGTATTCCTGATGAAAGAACGAACCTCTTGGTTATATACCTTTATTTTTTTAGCATGAAGCGATATAGATTTTATTCTTTTCATAAGGTTTATTTTATTAAATCTAGCATCCAGCCTAAATTCTCCATTCTGCTTCAACCCACCAATTGGGCCAGCGCTTATAATTCCAGATCGATTAGTTCTATTCAAATAAAATGTTGCAAACGCTAATTCAATAGAATATTTTCCCTGACTTTCTGCATATATTGCTCGCTGTCTGTGCCATTCGTCAATATTTACTTGAGTAGCTTCAATTAGAGACAACAGATTATCACTCTCCTCTTTAACAGCCCTCCAAAATGAATATATGGATTTGTCATAATCATTTATGACAATCTGATCTACCTTACCATTTAAAAGCAAGTTAATGGCAACTCCGGCACCTCCGGCGAAAGGCTCAATATAAGTTGAACACGTTTTGAGTGAGGAAATTACCTCAACCATCAATGGAGTAATCTTGCTCTTTCCGCCTGGGTAACGTAATGGAGAGAAAATCATTGTTAATAATGAAGATTTATTTATTCACCACACTATGAGCAATAGAAATAGCATCACCTCCCTTCATAAAAAGGGCCATTTCAACGAAATGCGGCAAAATATCGAATCCTAAATTTATAATATTACTTTCTCGAACATCGTTAATTAGTTGATTTTCATTAAAAACAATAACTGGAATTTTCGAGTCTGATGAAAGCTTATTTGCAAGCGCTATAATTAGTGGACAATAAAAATCAAAATAGAAAGACGAGCAGCTGGAGAAAGGCTTGGCTCCCAGTTTGTCAAGTTTTTCTATTGCTAAGCGCTGTGCATAGTTCCGTTCCTTTGATCGCGAAGAAAGTTCAGGAAAAAAGAAGTCAAATGGATATTCTTTATCAGCGCAATACTGATTTAAAGCAAGCGAAACCCTTGCATCGAAAATGAAATAACGATTAGGATCTCGAACCGCTAAAATTTTGGTCCAGGTTGCCATTCCCCAGTTTGAGCGTGTACGACAAGTCCTCTCAACGATTTCGCGCGGATCACCATACGAGAATTCCTTATTTCGAGCGTTGCGGTTATAGACAAGTCCTCCCCATTCCACAGCTGCTACAGCCGTTGCCTCTGGATCTAAATTCCAACGCCGTGCCATACTCGCACGCAATTTGATTGTGTCCTCAATATTGGGAGGACTATCTTTAGGCCAGCTATAACACTTGATTAGGCTTGCGAACTCTGGTTCCAATCCTTCATATATAGTGTTTGCATACGTTTTCAAAATATTTTTCATATCTTCTGTTTTGTACATACAAGCAGGAAACATGAAAAACCCGGACGGACCTTTCCGCCTGGGTTCGTTTCAGTTATTTAGCATCGTCTGAGTCCTGCGCAGGAACGACCAGAAGCTGCTTTCTGCGTCCCTTGGAGCGGCAGTAGTCATCAACCCACTTGCGGGCGGTGCTCGACGAGATGCCGGAACGCTTGTAAAGCTCACTCCAGGAGTAACCGGATAGCCGCATGCGGATCACGTTCTCGCGAACGGATTGCGGATATCGGTATTGGTTTTCCGAGATCTTCGCCTTGAAGGTGCCTTTCTTGAATTCCCGGCTCCAGTCCCGAACGGTGTTGACGGAAATATTGAGGATGCGAGAGGCCTTCGTGTAGCCGATACCGTGCTTGAAGAGCTCAATCGCCTGCGCGCGCTTTTCTTCCGAAAGCGCTCTTGTTTCGCGTCTTTCTTCAGAAGGCGCAGTGTCAGGAGTCTCCTGATTGAGCGGCATCGCGTTCTCCGGAAGTAGGAAATAAAAGACTCTTCTCTCCTCCCGCCCGAGGATTCCCGGGCGAGAAGAGAAGAGGAGTCAAAGGGTGAAGTCATCCGGAAGAGATGGAAAAACCTTCAGTTCCGGATGATTCGGTACGCTCGATTAGAAGGCGTAGCGGACGTTCGCATTGAACGAGTTGTTCATACGGTCATCCGAGCCGGCGCCGAGCTTGTAGCTGAGACCGAAGCCCCAGGCACCGTTCGTCGCGTTGACGCCGAGCTGAGCCTGAACGGGGTTCGAGTCGATCACGCGAACGGCGTAGTCGGTCGTAGCGGAAGCACCAGTAACGCCAAGCTTGAGGTCCGCATCCTTGTCGCCGAAGGTCGGGACGACAGAGAGGTCGAACTTCGGAGCGATCGTCCAGCCGGAGGTTTCGAAGTCAGCAGAAACCGTCACGCCGACCGGCATCTGGAAGATGTTCTGGTCGTCGATGTCGGTAACGTAGGCAGCTTCAAAGCCGTCCGTGGAGAGGGCCGTGTAGCGCAGACCAACGTGCGGAACGATGTTGACCGAACCAGCCTTCGTGAGGACTTCGCCGCGGACGCCGAACGTGAAGGCATCGGTGTCTTGGTCGAACTTGTAGTTGAAGCCGTAGCCGTCAGCCTTGACTTCGTTCGAGGCCTGGAGGTAGCCGATGTCGGCGGAGACGTTCCAGATGTCGGCGAAAGTCTTCGAAGCGTAGACCGAGAAGCCGACGAGGTCGGAATCGGTCGAAGCCTTAAAGGCAGAGTTCTTGCTGTCGGTGTCAGCCGTGCCGATCATCAGAGCAGCACCGAGGACGGCGTTGCAGCTGAACTGGTAGTCGAGGCCGAGGACGCCCGAGTAGATGTCGGAGCTGTAGCCCGCGCCATCAAAGAGGGTCTTGGCTTCGAACTTGCCGCCGTTAACGTCGGCCCAGACATTGACGCCCTGACCGCGCTGCGCGAGGATCGAGGTGCGGCCAGCAACGGTGTCGGCCATCTGGTTGACGGCGTCCATCGTGAGGGTCTGCACGCCGGTCGTGGCGCCGAGGCCCGCAACTTCCTTAGCGGCCGTACGGACAGCCTTCGGAGTACCGAGACCATTGGTCGAGGTGTAGAGCCAGTTGTTGAACGCCACGGAGCTCGAGGTTCCGAGGTTCTTGTTCTGGTCGTACATTGCCTGAGCAACATTCATGCCGACGATGTCTTCGTAGCCGCGGGCAGCCAGCTCCTCATTGCTCGTCATCGTGACGCCGATCGTGCCGACATTGGTAGTGGTGTCGACCGTCAGCGCAGCATCCATCAGGACGTCGCCCGTGAACGTGAGATCTTCAACGCGTTCAGCAAAGTCTTCGGCGCCGCCGTTGGGAGCGAACGTACCAACCTTGATCTGATCGTGCGCAGAGAGATTGGCCACATAAAGCTCGGCATCCTTGTTGAAAGTAATGTCTTCCTCAAAGACAGCCGTAGCGCCCGTGGTGTCGACTTTGTTGGCATCCATGACGAGCATGGTGTCGGCGCCGATGTTCACGCCAGGAACGGCAGCATACGTCGTAGCGCCGGTAGCCGAGAGATTGCCGGTAGCCGTGACGTAGCTTACCTTGCCTTCAGCATCAACCGTCTCGTTGCTCACATAGAGCACGGCCTTGACGAGATCCTTGCCCTTGTTGGCTTCAGTCGTGCGGTCGCCGAGACCATAGCCGGTCTGGGCAAAGAGCTGAGCAGCTTCATCAGCCGTGGCAGTGGCGCCGATCGCAACGATCGAGCCCTGACCGGCCTGAACGGAAGCGCCCGAAGCAACTTCGCCGACAACAACCGTGGAGGCGGCATCAAGCGCAAGCACGCTGCCTTCCTGCCAGGCAGGATCCGCAAAGATCTTGCTGTTGCCGGTCAGCTTGCCGACCACGAGGTGACCGGACTGGCTTTCTTCAGCTGAGGAGGAACCAACATAAAGCGTCTGAGCGCCAGTATTGAGTTCAGCAATAGATGCATTGCCGAAGACGTAGCTTTCCTGGCCCGCAGGGTTGGTACCAAGCTCTACCTTGCCATCAGCAGTGAACGAACCCGTGTCTTCGATCTGAAGAAGATTCGTCTTCACATTGCCCGGCGTCTTGTAGCCGTCAACGTCCACCGTGCCAGTCTGGAAGGAACCCTTCTCGACATAGATAGTGCCCGCATCGACGTCGCCATTGACGGTGAGCTTGCCATCCACATCAAGATCAGCAGTGACATTGCCCTGAACAGTCAGGTCTCCGGAGGCGACATAAAGTTCGCCAAGATTTGACAAGTCGCTGCTAGTGACAGCACCAATGACGGCAGCTTCGCCGGTCGTGACGAGCGTGTCGTCAGCATCGAGAGTAACGCCAGCCAGTTCCTTGCCTTCACCCTTCACAGCCTGGACGAGGTTGCCCGTGCCGTTGAGGATGAGGGTCTTATCAACATCAAGAGCCGTCTGTCCGGCCACAAGAACGGCATTGCCGTATTCGCCGCGGAGAGTCTTACCAGAGCCGATATCCGTAACCGTAGCGTTCTTCAAAGCGTCAATGACGAGACCACTCTGCTGAAGAGCCTCAATCGTCGAATACTTGATTTCATTCTTGGAGTCAACGCTAATGCCCTTGATCGTCAGGCCGGTAAGGTCTACAAGACCGCTCGTGGCGGCAGTAGTACCGAACTTCTGAGCAATACCGGTTGCCGTCGCCACATCTTTGGCTTCGCCAGTGAGGCCTTCGATAACGATCGTGCCATCGTTGGCTGCAATGCCCTTGAAGCTCTTCTTGGTGTCTTTATCTTCCGCATAAACGGCAGCACCATTGGCATCGATGGTGAGGCCAACGACATCTGCGGTCAGCTGAAGCTCACCTTCTGCACCAACCGTGAAGTTAGTGGCATCAGCCGTGTAGAGCTTGTTCGTAACTTTGAGAGTGCCATCAGTGATGGCAACGGTTCCCGCCGTACGATCGAGAGTACCGATCTCGGAAGATGCTTCATTGTCAAGCGTCAAGCTGGCGCTAGCACCCGAAAGCTCAAGAGAACGGAAGTTCTGAACGGTATTGTCGAGCGTCAGGTTGGAAGTCAGCTGGACATCAACCGGATCTTCAGAACCGGCGACTGTAATCTTGCCGCCGTTCTGGAGCGTCCAGACTTCATCAAGCGTCAGGAGATCGTTCGTAGTGGAACCAGTCTTCTTGCTATTAAGCGCAGTGACATTGAAGGTCGAAGCGTCAACTGTAATTCCAGTCGTTGCAGTCGTATCCGACTTACCGTTTTCAAGACCGGATGTATAAACAGCGCCCTTCGTCAGGCTCAGGGTACCAGCCTTCAGCGTACCTTCATTATTGAAAGTAGCACCCTCAACAGTGACCGTGCCGCCGGAGATAGAAGCGGTAGCAGCGTTCGTGGAAGTCTTGCCTTCAACGCCGGTGATCGTGAGGTCGCCCGTGCCGGTCAGGTCGGTCTTATTGTCAAGATAGCCCACCGTAACGGCGCCCTTGTTCTCAACCGCGCTGCCGGAAGCAAGAACGAGACCATTGTTGACAACGAGCACTGCAGCGGTGTCAACAGTCGCCGCAGCCTTACCAGCAACAGTCATATCGCCGGTCACATTGGCATTGCCGCTCGTCAGAGTCGCGACACCGTAGTCCTGAACATCAAGCGTCTGAACATTCAGGTTGTAGAGCTGGTTCCCGTTGTCGTCTTCCCCAGGCTCCGTTGCTGCGAGTTCGAAAGTACCTTTGCTACCGGAAGCGGGACCACCAATAGTCAGTGTTTCAGCCGTGAGAGTTCCAGAAACACCGGAAAGCGTGAGACCGGTTGCAGTATCCGTCGTTCCCTTGACCGTAATGGTCTTGTAGGCGATCGTGCCGGCATTTTCGATCTTATTGTCTAAGCCAGTTGCGACGATAGCATCACCGGAAGCAGTACCGTCGGTTTGAACTGAGATACCGCCCGTCGAAGCCTTAAGGTTGAGTGTGGTCGCAGTAAGCGTAGCCTTAGCACCAACGGTAACCTTTCCAGCGCCGGTCAGATTGGCTATCGTTGCAGTGCCATCGGCGTTGAGCGTGAGATTCTTGTCAGCAACATAGAGCGTTTCAGCGGAGAAAGACGCTTCGTCACCAGCAACAGTCACGTTGCCATTCAGATGAGCAGTGACATCCTTAATGTCGTTGGGAACAGTTTCACCGACATAGACAACCTTATCAGCAAATGCATCGTTAAGTTCGATTGCATCCGTGGCTTCGACCGTCAGCTTTCCGCCAGTGCCTTCATATGCAGAATTGAAAGCAACAGACGTACCCTTCAGCGAGAGATCGCCGGCATTCTTGAAAACGACATTGTCAAGCGTGAGAGCGCCGGCAGACGCCTCAACTACCGCCTTAGCACCATCCGCGACATCAAGCGTCACGGCGCCAGCCTGATGATGATCAGCCGGCTTGGAAACGCCAAGAGTAAGTCCCTGTGCGTCGCTAGAAGTCAGAGTAGAAGTGCCTTTGTTGGCGCCAGAACCCGTGTTCTTGAAGGAAATGGTCAGATCGCCTTCATCGCCAATGACCGCTGCAGCTTTATCGCTATCGGTACCTGTCACCGTCAGCGTAGCATTGTGCGCCGTCTCGCCATTAACAGCCGTGAAATTGATCGAGCCATAGCCATTAACGTCTTTGACGGACTGCGTCACGCCACCCTTATCGGTAGCCGTAAGGTTCAGCGGACCACCAGCGAGGACGATCGTAGATGCAGGATCAAGATTATCAGCAGTAAAAGCAGTGTCGGTCTTCTTGCCATCAACATAGGTAACTACCTTGTTGACAGTAACTTTTTGAGTGCTGCTATCGGCTTCAGTGGAGACCGTGATGGAAGCGTCAGAGCCCACATAGGCGTCTGCAGCTGCAGCCATCGCCGAACCGGCAACACCGGCCATCACCGCAGCAACCGCAGCAGCGACGACCGTCTTCACGGCCTTGCCCTGATAGGAGGAAGCCTTCTCGCTCGTCACGACCGTGCCGCGTGTGAGGGAGCGGGCGACCTTGAATGTCTTATTCATTGTTAGAAACT
>NZ_CALDXB010000043.1 GCF_937923675.1 uncultured Sutterella sp.
GTGCCGCGTGTGAGGGAGCGGGCGACCTTGAATGTCTTATTCATTGTTAGAAACTCCAATTGAATGTTTCGGGCGGCTCTGCGGAATGGGTTGCCGCAGGCAAAACGCCGCCATGCCTTTTGCGGGCACAAACGAACTTTAAAAAAGCAAGTTTCTGGGGGGGGGGTTATCCCTTATAAGGCATTCATTTCTTCGAAATTACTGCAAATAAATGCAGTTTTATATGTGGAGGGATAAACCTCTATACGATTAGTGGTGGACTTGCAACGATAATATGATATAAAAGTTATCTTATATCAATTATCGATAGTCTTTATCTATTAGAATTTTCGCTTTTGTTCCTCGTCATCCCTCTCTGGTCTGATTGCCCTCTAACCTTTCATTTGCTCCAAGGAAAAACAGCGGTGCCGAGAGAAAAAAGTCTCCGGGATCACGGAGTCAAGGAAGTCTGAATTTCATTCCCTCTGATCTAACACCTGGTCGATATTTTCGCGAAGTCAATTTGCTCCAAATCCAACGGCTGACGCGCCTCAGAACTCTTGGAGTCTCGGGTCTTTACCCAAAAAACACCTCACAAAAAAGCCCGCAGAGGCGACTGGAGGGGGATAAATGTTGCGTCCTCTGCGGGAAAGGCGGTGAAGTCGGAGGAGAATGCACCTCTCGGGCCGGGAGCCGGAATCCTCGCGGGAGGAGGCTCGAGAATCGCGAGGGGCTCGCTTGAACCTAGGGGGGACAGGCGGCCGCTACGACTATGTCACCGCTCACTTTTGATTCTATTCGTAGTAATTCTGTTTTCCTTGAAAATCAGTAAATAAAAGCACCCGGGGAACTCCGCTTTGAGTGTTTCTTGCGCTCAGGCAAGCTCCTCTCTTTCCCTGAGTGTTTCTCCTCTTGCTTGCCGCTCCTTACCTGTGTACCAAATCCGACTCTTCCTCAATTGCCTTCAGAATGTCCTGATGGCTTTCGAAGTAAGCGAGCGCATTCTTGCGAAGCAGATCCGCCGCCGTCTCCGAGTGGCGCTCCGCAATCACAATGGAATCTATGCCCGCAGCCTTTGCGCCCAGAATGCCCGGGAGCGCATCCTCCACCATGAGGCATTCTTCGGGGCGGGCGGAAAAGTGACTGAGGATCTTCGAAAACGCTTCCGGATCGGGCTTCACGTGCGCCACGTCGTCGCGCGTGACGATGAGATCAAACAAGTCGGAGAAAGGAGCCTGGGACAAAAGGTTCTGATTTTCCTTTGAATAGGTGTCGATGTTTCTGCGGCGCGTAGTGGTGGCGATGGCGAGGGTCTTCCCGGCACGCTTGAGAGCCTTCAGCACCTCCGGCGCCCCAGGTCGATAGTCGACGCGCGTACGGAGAAACTCCTGCGCGAGCTCGTAGCGCTGGCGGTGGATTTCCTCGGGCGTCCCAGGAAGTCCAAACATGGCCTTCATGTCCGCCATGTACTTGAGGTACGCATCCGACCCTTCGCCGTACTTCTGCATGGCGCTCATTCTGAGGTGCCCGGCCTCGTCCTCTGAAATCAGCACGCGGCCGTCAGTGAGGAGCTTCAGAAGCTCCTGGTCAACCTGACTCCAGACGCCGAGGGAGTCGATAAGCGTGCCGTCAAGGTCGAAAATGATGATGCGTCGATCGAGAAACATGTTCTGAGCTGAAAAGAGAAATAAAAGAAAGAGAATCAGAGAGGCTTCGCCTGGTCCCGAAGCGCATGAAGAGCGGCATTCTTCCCGGCAATGCGCCCGAAGACGAAGGCATCGAGAAGGCCGCTTCCGCCCAAGCGGAATTTGCCGTGAAGGCCCCCCGTGGTTTCGCCCGCCGCATAGAGCCCCGGGATCGCTTCGGATGAAAATTCGCTCCCCTTTCTCACGCGGGCATCCGGGAGCACGGCAATCCCGCCGCAGGTGTAGTGCACTTCGAAGCGCTCGCGGCCGAAGTAGTACGGAGGCTTTGAGAGATCCTGCAGGAACCGCGTGCGGCCGAATTCCGGATCCATATCGTTCCTTGCCGCTTCGTTGTAAAGCCTGAAGGTGCGTTCGAGGCGCTTTAAAGGAACGCCCATTTTGCGGGCGAGCTCTTCGAGGGTTTCTGCGCTGTCGGCGAGCCCCTGCTGCATCTTGGTCGCAAAGGTCGCGCCCTTCACGCTTCTGCTGTCTGTAACGACCCAGAATTCGGTGGCGCCGGTTGCGAGCAGATCGGAAAACACCGTATCCCAGGCAGCCGTTTCGTCTGTGAAGCGCATGCCGTCCGTCGTAAGAAAGATCTCCGCACCCGGATAGTCGAGCATGCGTCCGCCCCAGAAAGGAATGGCGAGAATGTATTCCATGCCGGTGACCGCGCCGCCAGCTGAAAGCGTCATCCGGATGCCGTCGCCCGTTGCCGGGTCTTCATTCATGCGGCCCGGACTGTAGGTAGTGCCGAGATCAACCGGAATATCGGGTGCCCAGATGGAGCGCAGAGACAGATTGGCTCCGAACCCGCCCGTTGCGAGCACAACTCCGCGGGCGGAAAGCGTCTCTGTTTTTCCGTCGGGAGTCTGCACAACGAGTCCTGCAGCCTGCCCCCCGGCGTCGAGCGCGATGCCTTGAGCGCTCGTGCGGTAGCGAATCTCAACCCCAAGCGCCCGGGCGCGGGCAAGAAGCCTCTGCGTGTAAGCGAGCCCGCTTCTCGCTCGCGTGGTTTTATGCGCCCGGGGGAATACACCGGAATAAGCTTCATACAGCTTCGGGTCGAACTCCACTCCGATCGACTTGAGCCAGGAGATGACGCCGGGGCTCTCCTTCACCATGCGTTCGATGAGCTCTGGATTTCCGATTCCGCCCCCGCCTTCAAACGTATCGCGGAAGAACTGCTCGGCTGAGTCCGTCCTTCCCATGCGCTTCTGGCCTTCCGGGTCGAGGGCATTGAGCATCCCGGAACTCACGAGCATGTGGCCGCCCGCCAGCGCCATTTTTTCAATGAGAAGCACCTTCCTCGCGCCCGCTTCCCTTGCGGCAATCGCAGCGGCAAAGCCCGCGGCGCCCGCGCCGACGGCAATCACGTCCCAGGATTGTTCCGCGGGAATGGATTCCGCCTGGAGAATCTTCGGCCAAAGACCGGAGAGCGTGAGCAACCCCAGGCCCTGAAGCGCGGATCTGCGGCGCAAATAAGCCATCTCACCGGCCTCCGTCAGAAAGGAGCCCGGCAGCCTCAAGGGCCTTGGCCATCGCAACCGCTGAACGGACGCCGAGCTTCCTGGCGGCATTGCCGCGATGGAGCTTCACGGTGGGAAGCGAAATCCCGAGCTTGTCTCCGATCTGCTTGTTGAGAAGCCCCTGGGCGACGAGGCGCGCCACTTCGAGTTCGCGATCGGTAAGCGTCGCCGCCTTTTCGGCAAGATCCGCCTGGCCCGCGTCGGCGGCGAGATCCTCAAAACTCTTCTTCACTGCTTTTTCAACGGCGGCAATGAGCACGTCCGGAGCCGCGGGCTTCACGAGGAAATCCATCGCGCCCCGGTGCACGGCCTGCATCGCCATCGGAATGTCGCCGTGTGCAGAAAGGAAGATGACGGGAAGGAGGCTTCCGCGTTCAACAAGCTCCGCCTGAAGCTCCATCCCGGTCATGCCGGGCATGCGGTGGTCCAGAAGCAGACACCCCGGCTTTCTCGGATCATCCATCTCGAGAAAGGACTGCGCGCTCTGATAGGTCATCACCTCAAAGCCTCCCATTCGAAGCAGAAAGGCGAGACTCTTCAATTGTTCCGCATCGTCGTCGACGATCCGAACGAGGGCATCCTTATTCTCTGTCATCACTATTCTCCTTTCGGGCGTCAGGGTTCTGAGCATCATCCAGAGCTTCAATCACGGCTTCAGCGCAGATGCCTTCATGAGGGAGCTGATAAAAGCGAAGCACCCCGCCATGGCGGTCGGCAATGCCTCTGCAGATGGAGAGGCCTATGCCTAAGCCCTCCTGCTTCACGGAGTCGCCGTAGCCGGTAAGCCGCGCAAAGCCTTCTTCGGAAAGCTTCGGCCCGTTGTCGGTCACATGGAGGACAACATTCTTTTCCTCTCTCGCGAGCGACACGCTCACGAAGCCGTCCGGGCGCACGCTTGCCGCATGGGCGGCATTGCGTATGAGGTTGAGGACGAGGAGCTCAAGTTCAAGGGGGTCGCCGAGCACCATCGCCGCCCGGTCGTCCGCCTGGTCCGCAGCCAGATAGCCGCCCGGCGCCGTCAGAATCGGAACGCGCCTCGCGTCGTGACGCTCGACAATCAGAATCGCGCGGCGAATGACTGCCGTCCAGTCGCAGGGCTGCAGGGGTTCCGTGCTCTGCCTCGCGTAGCCGCGCACGCGATTGACGATTGCCGTGATCCGCCCCGTTTCCTCCGCCATGGCGCTCAATGCCTCTTCAGCGAGCGCCTTGTCGCCGGGCGCTGCGCTCCTCCTCGAATTCCAGATCCTGAGGCCCCCGATGTAGTTCGAAAGGGACGACAAGGGCTGCTTCAGTTCATGCGCAAACATGGAGCTCATCTGCGAAAGGAGTCCAACGCGCTCGATTGCGGAGAGCCGCTCGCGCGACACTCTCGCCTCTTCCTCCATGCGGTTCTTTTCCGCAAGCGCCGCCTCGAGGTCGCGCGTTCTGACGCGCACGAGGTAGCGCGAGCGCACCGCATGGAATGCAACAAAGAGGAAGACCGCGAGCACCATGAGAAGAAGTTCGCTGTGGCGCTTGGCAAAGCCGAGAACCGTCTGCTCGTCAAGATAGGCGTAGGGCCCGTAGTGAAGCGCCTGCATGAGGCTTCTCACCTGAGACAAGTCGACGCGCGTACCCCAGCGCCAGCCTTCCTGGTCGGGCATGCTGAAGGCCACTGCAGCCACTCTTCTCACGGCGCCGCTCTCAGCTGCGGGAAGATACCCCACCGTCCAGTCGGGGAGCACGGGCGTGCTCGAGCGGCAGGGGCCCGGAGTCCCGGAGAGGACGGCAGCCGGCCGGAAAGCGTCCTTGTCGATGAAGCCCGTATCAACGAGCGTCTCAAAGGTGCAGAGCGACACGAGACCTGCGTCGGCGCCGCCCGTCGCCACAGCGTTGAAGACTTCCGGAAGGTCGTGCGGACGCCAGACGGCAGAGGCGAAATAGCCTTTTGGGTCAAGCCCTTCAGAAACGAGGCGGCCCGCGAGCCACTGCCAGGGGCCGAAGGAAAGGCTGCTCTCCACCGCGATCCTCGCGCCCTTCAGGCTCGCCAAGCTTCCCAATTCCTTTCGTCTTGCGTCGACGATGAGGAGACCGCCAGCCGCCTGCGCAGCGGCGTCGCCTCCGAGAGACCGCTCCCTGACGGCGAGCGGAATGGCGCCCGAATCGTCAATCAGCGAAACCATGGAGCCCGCGGTGGAAATGACGAAGGGAATGCGCTCCGCCTTCACGGTCTGCGCGAAGCCGTGCGATGGGATCCTGCGCACAATCACGCGGCGCTCCGGAAACGCAATGCGAAGCGCTTCAGCGAGCGGGAGCACGATTCTTAAGTACGCCTCGTTCTTTCCCGTTTCCTCAAAGGCAAAGACAAAGTCGCCCGGGCGCGCTTCCTCCTGGATCGTCTCGCGGGCATCGTCGTCAGACGCCAGATCCCGATACTGCATGCTTCTCACGTCGGCGAGATTGAAGGACGCACCCGAGAGCGCATCCGCCGGTGCGGGATCTGCCTCAACGGGCGCCAGGGGAGAACCCCCGAGCGCCAGCGCGAGGAGAAAAGTCAGTCGGGGAAAAGAAAATTTCATTGCGCGAAATGGGACGAAGCGTGCGGCCGGCCTAAGTGAGGCATTCCGAAGGAAAAAGCTTAGCAGAGATGTCCCGCGGGTAAGAACGGCGCTGGAAGCGCTTTCCGGCGCGCCGCTTCAGCCTTTTTGTTCCGGGAAGAGCGCGTCCGTGTAGCCGAAATTCGTCCAGTCGGTGACGCGCATGGGATAGAGAATGCCTTCAAGATGGTCGAACTCATGCTGCACGACGCGGGCATGAAAGCCCTCCGCCTCGCGTTCGATGCGCTCGCCTTCGAGCGAATACCCCGTATAGCGGATGCGCTTCGCGCGCGTCACCATGCCTTTGAGCCCGGGAAGCGAGAGACAGCCTTCCCAGCCGTCCTCGGTTTCGTCGCCCAGAAGCTCAACCGTCGGATTGATGAGCACCGTCCTCGGCACGCCGGCCCTTGCTCCTCCCGACCCCTCCTCGAGCCCGAAGCAGATCACCCGTTCGCTCACGCCGATCTGGGGCGCCGCGATCCCGATCCCGCCGTCCGCAGCCATGGTGTCCCAGAGGTCGGCGACGAGCGCGCGAAGCCGCGGGCTCCCGAAATCCCTCACGGAAAGGGCGTGCTCGAGGAGTCTTGCGTCTCCCATGCGGAGAACTTCTCTCACCATCTTCCGGGCGCCTCCAGCGAATCGAATCAGAGATTATTCCGCGGCGTTCGCGCGAAGCGCCTCGCGCACCACATCCACTGCAGCACGCACGCCCCGGTCGACGATTTCCTTCAGCGACTCGAATTCGATCTTGCGGTGAGATTCCCTCAGACCCGCCGCCGAATTCACCGACACGCAAAGCGCCCCATAGGGAAGATCAAGCTCCCGGGCAAGCGCGCATTCGGGGTAGAGCGTCATGCCGATCACATTGGCGCCGTCCCGCTGGAAGCGGCGCACTTCGGCTGCGCTCTCAAGCCTGGGACCCTGGGTCGTCGCGTAGACGCCGCCTTCGACAACGCCGTGTCCGCTCCTGCGGGCGGCGCGGATAAGGGCCTGGGACAACCCTTCGTCGAAGGGGTACGTGAAGTCGATGTGCTTCACGCCGGCTTCCGGAGAGTCGAAATACGTGTGTTCGCGCCCCCAGGTGTAGTCGAGGATCTGATCGGGAACCATCAGCGTGCCCGCTGAAAGCGCCTCCCCGATGCCGCCCACGGTGCCGACGGCAATGATGCCCTTGGCGCCCGCGGCTTTGAGCGCCCAGATGTTGGCGCGGTAGGGAATCACGTGGGGCGCAAACTCATGCTTCACGCCGTGGCGTCTCAGGAATATGAGCGGCACGCCCCCGAGCTTTCCGATCACGAGGGGCGCCGCGGGCTTTCCCCACGGGGTTTCAATTTCGATTTCCTCGGCATCCGTGATGATGCCTTCTTCTTCAAATCCGGTTCCGCCGATGAGTGCGAGCATTCTTTTCCGTCTCCATTAAAGGGGCTGGCCTGCGAGGAGCTTTCTGAGCTCCTCTTCGCCGATCACGCGGATGCCGAGTTCCTCCGCCTTCGCGAGCTTGCTCCCGGCTTCCGCACCCGCCACCACATAGTCCGTGCGGCGGCTGACGGACCCTGAGACGCGCGCGCCCTGGGCCGTAAGAAGGTCCTTCGCTTCATCGCGCGTAAGGGTCGGAAGCGTCCCCGTCAGAACGAAGGTCTTTCCGGCGACGAGGCTTTCTCCTGAACGCTTCTCCACTGCCGGCCAGTGAACGCCCGCGTGAATCAGCGCCTCGATCACGGTGCGGTTGTGGGGTTCGCGGAAGAACGCATGAATGCTTTCGGCAATCACCTCGCCCACATCGGGGACGCCCAAGAGCGCGTCTACCTCAGCGCTTTCGAGAGCGTCGAGCGTGCCGAAATGGTTGGCGAGCGCAAGCGCCGTGGCTTCGCCCACGTGGCGGCAGCCGAGCGCGAAGATGAAGCGCGCGAGCGTCGTCGACTTGGCCTTCTCAATGCTGGCGAGAAGGTTTTCCGCCGCCTTCGGCCCCATGCGCTTCACGGGCTTCGCTGTTCCGACCGTAGCCTGAATGGGCGCCGTCAGATCCTCGGCCCTGAGCGTAAAGATGTCAGCCGGGGTGGCGACGAGCTTTTCGTCGACGAGCATTTCGACGATCTTTTCACCGAGCCCGTCAATGCCCATCGCGCGGCGGGAGGCAAAGTGCACGATGGAAAGCTTCATCTGCGCCGGGCAGAAGAGTCCCCCGGTGCAGCGCATGTCCTTTTCCTCTTCGTCCCGAATGACGGCGCTCCCGCAGACGGGGCAGACCTCGGGCATGCGGAAGGGCACAGCGTCCTTCGGACGACGCTCCTTCACGACGCGAAGAATCTCCGGAATCACGTCGCCCGCGCGGCGAACCACCACCGTGTCGCCGACGCGCAGGTCGAGATCTTCGGTCACGTGGTCCTCGTTGTGAAGCGTCGCGTTCGAAACCGTGACGCCGCCGACGTAGACGGGCGCCAAGCGCGCGACGGGCGTGAGGCGCCCCGTGCGGCCGACCTGAACGTCGATTCCAAGCACTTGCGTGAGGGCTTCCTCAGGCGGGTACTTGTGCGCGCAGGCCCAGCGGGGTTCGCGCGCAATGAAGCCGAGTTCGGCCTCGAGCTCAAGGCTGTTGACCTTATAGACGACGCCGTCGATTTCAAAGGGAAGGTCCCCGCGCATCCGGAGGACGTCCTCGTGGAATTGAGCAAGCGCCTCCGCGCCCATCACGACGCGGCGCATTTTGGCGACCGGGAACCCGAGCGACTCAAAGCGATCGAGCACCGCGCTCTGCGTGTCCGCGAAATGTTCGGAACATTCGCCCAGTGAATAGGCGTAAAAGTGCAGCGTGCGCTTCGCGGTAATGCTGCTGTCGAGCTGCCGAAGCGACCCGGCTGCCGCATTTCTCGGATTGGCGAAAAGCTTTTCGCCCTCTGTTTCCTGACGGGCATTGAGCGCCTCAAAGTCCTTCTTATGCATAATGCATTCGCCGCGGACTTCGAGCACCTGAGGATACTTCCCCGTAAGCTTCAGGGGAATCGAGCGGATCGTGCGGACGTTTTCGGTGACGTCCTCGCCCACGGATCCGTCGCCGCGGGTGGCCGCCGAAACAAAGACCCCCGACTCGTAGCGAAGCGAGAGCGCGAGACCGTCAAACTTGAGTTCGCAGTCGTATTCAACGGGAGGATCGGATTCGGCAAGCCCCAGATCGTGACGAACGCGCTCGTCGAAGGCTTTCGCGCCTTCGCTCGAAAAGTCCGTTTCCGTATGAATCGAGAGCATCGGAATCTTGTGGGAAACCTTCCTGAAGCCCTCGCGCACGGCGCCTCCGACTCGAAGCGTCGGCGAGGTCGGGCTCTTCAGTTTCGGAAAGCGCGCTTCGAGCGCCGAGAGTTCGTTCCAGGCGCGGTCGTACTCCGCGTCGGGCACGCTCGGCGCATCAAGGACGTAGTACTCGTAGCTCCAGCGTTCGATTTCCGTCTCGAGCTCCGCCATGCGCTCGCGCGCTTTTTCGGGCGCAACTGCCGCAGCCGCGGCCTTCGCGCCGAAGGGATCGGAGTCGGAGGAAAGCGGTTCAGCCGGGGCCGGAGTTTTTTCTGCCGCCGGGGCCTTCTTCGGCGCAGAAAGCGGCGCCTCTTCGGTCTCGTCAAAAAGAGAGGTCATGGATAGGCAAATTTCTTAAAAAAGAGCGCCCGGGGATTCTCTCCGCCGGACGCTTCGCATTCTTCAGTCAGCGCGAGAAGAGAAGCCGCGCGCGGTTTGATCCGGGCTCCACGCCGTTTTCCGTCATGAGCTTCCCGTGCGCCTCGGCCTGTTCGGCAATCAGCATGGCGCCGCCCGCATCCACGGGGTGTTTGGAGCAGTCGCTCCAGCGGCTCTTCAGTTCCGCCGCGAGGTGGTTCGCAAGCGCGAAGTAGCGCTTCAGGTCGCCGCGGGCGAGGTTCCCGAGGGGCAGGTCGTAGGTGAGGACCAGCGTATTCGTTCCTTCAGGACCGAAGGCGAGCGAGATCACCGGGTCGCGCTCTGCCGGATCAAAGCGAAGCTCCCAGCAGCCGCTCGACGATTCGAAGCCCGCCTTGCGCGCTGCCTTAGAAACCGCTTCAAGATCAAAGGGATGTTCCGGATCGATCGGAGCAATGACGACCTCGATCTTGCGGTCGAAATAACTGATGAAGTTCTTGAGCGTTGCGGAACGAAGCACCGCCTGGCCGGGTTCGAGCTCGCGGCGGATGACGACGTTGTTCTGCGCCGCCGACTGCTCGAGCACCTGATAAAAGCGCGACGCGCCCACTTCATCGAGCTTCGCGGCCCGGTTGGCGAGCACCATGGAGGCGACAACGTGGCGCGCCGGGAAGTGGAGTTCCTCGGCTTCGTAATAGAGCCCGTCTTTCGAGGACTGCGCGAAGACGCGCACGAGAAGCGGGAGATTGAGGCGCGCGAGCTCGAGCTTCAGGCTCTTCACGCCGCCGAGCGCAAACTGCATCCCGTCGACGGGCGCAATATCGAGAATCCATTCGATGGCGGAATCCACCGGCGGCACGGCGCGGCTTCTCGGATCAGCAGACTGCTCGGCGCTTTCCTTCTTCGCTTCCTCGGCCTTTGCTTCCTCAGCCTCCTCGCGCTCAAGCTCGGCGTAGATCGGAGGCTCTTCGGTCGGGGTCGGGATCTCGCTTTCATCGAGAAGCCGCCCCAGCGTCGGATCAGCCTTGATGGTGCTGCTGAGGTCTCCTTCAGCCGCCCTGCGCGCGCGTTCAGTCGCCTGAGCGATGAGATCAGGCTCCACGCGCGGTTCCGAGCCCGCAAGCGCGTCAGCGGTCTGCACGGAGCGAAGCTTCCCGCCGGATTCCCGGGCGCGCTTTTCCTCGCGCTTTGATCGCCAGAAAATCAGTCCGACCAGAATGACGGCAATAACAATGATGGGTATCAGGATCTCAAGCGATTGCATGACGTGAGCCCGAGGATAGAGAACGAATAAGCCGCTCCGTTGTTGAAAGCGGCGCTTGGCTGATCATTCTACCTACCGAATAGGTAGACGAGAGGAGAAAAATTGTTCCTCATCTTTATGAGAAGCCTTGCAAACCTTGCTGACGCCGCACGCGCTTTCCGCGCATTGTTCTTCGGGATCTCCATTCCGGAGATATCTCCCATAGGACTCCGGACCCGGCGGCAGAACCCGATCCTCAGCCGTTCTTTTTCCCTGCCGCTGCATCCGCCTTTGCAATCTCAACGGCTTCCTTTACGTCGACGCTCACGATGCGGCTCACGCCCGGCTCCTTCATCGTAACGCCGATCAGAGAGGAAGCATGCTCCATCGTGAAGCGGTGATGCGAGATGACGAGGAACTGCGTCGCCTCGGAGAGCGCAATGCAGAGCCTCGCTAGACGCCCCTGATTGGCTTCGTCGAGCGGCCCGTCCACTTCGTCAAGAAGGCAGAACGGCGCGGGGTTGAGCCTGAACATGGCAAAAATGAGCGCAATCGCTGTGAGCGTTTGCTCACCGCTCGAAAGCTGATTGAGCGTGGAGTTGCGCTTTCCCGGAGGATGCGCGGACATCACCACGCCGGCCGTCAGGATTTCGTCGCCCACGATTTGGAGTGAGGCGTCGCCGCCGCCGAAGAGAAGCCTGAAGGTTTCGTCGAACCCGGCATTCACCTTCTCAAAGGTCTCCCTCATTCGAGCGCGCGTTTCCATGTCGATGCGGCGAATGGCGTTCTCAAGGGTCTCCACCGCTTTCGCAAGATCGTCCATCTGAGCGGCCGCGAGCTTCCAGGCGTTCTCGGCAGCCTCGAGATGCGCGAGCGCCGCATGGTTGACGGGGCCCAAAGCCGCAATTTCGTTCATGAGGCGCGAGACTTCGTTTCTGACGGCCGTCACCTTCATTCCGCGCTCGAGCGCGATGAGGCGAAGCTTTTCGACTTCAACGCCGAGTTCATCGAGGCGCGAGGAAAGCTGCCCGAGGAGCGCCGCCTTTTGCTCCGCCGTTCCGCGCAGAAGCCCCGCTTTTTCCGTGAGCGGCAGAATTTCGGCATTGAGCGTCTTCATCAGCTGCAGGTTCTCTTCCGTACGGCGCTTCGCTTCCTGAAGCCGCCCCTGCGCGTCGCCCGCAGCCCTCTCGAATTCAGCGCTCTTTTCGAGAAGTTCCGCAGCGCCTTTTTCGAGAACATTCTGATCGTCCTCGGCAAGGCTTTTCTCGGCCTCTTCGAGGCGCGCCTTCTCCCGCTCGATGTCGCTCTGAATTTCCGTTCCGCGGCGCTCCGCCGTCCTTAGGGCCTCCTGCGCCTGGCTGATTTCGAGCTTCTTCATGGCGGCTCGGTGGATGTTTTCCGTTTCCTCGCGCCGGATCTCAATCAGCCTGTCCTGAGTGCGCCCGTGCCGGGCCGCGGCTTCGCCCGCATCCCGTTCGGCCCGGTCAAGCTTCTCCGCGGCCTCCTCAGCGAGCTGAAGCGCCGTTTCAGAGCGCGCAGAAACCTCCTCGAACTCTGTTTCGAGTTCCTCGCGGGAGCGCTTGAGATCGGCTTCACGCCTTTGAGCAGCTTCGAGCTCCGCACGGGCATCGCGCTCCTCGAGCGTGAGCTTCGAGAGGCGCCTCTCGGCTTCAGTTTTCTTTACCTGGAGCGACTCGGCTTCGCGGCGGGCTCGCGCTTCGTCTCCGGAAGCCTTCTGACGTTCGTCGTCGGCCTCAGCCACTTGAAGCTCGAAATCATCGATCCGGGCCTTCAGTTCCCTGATCTCGCGCCCGCGCGACAGGAGCGCGAGCCTCGGATCCTCCGCCGCCCAGAAGGTCACGGTGGCGCTCGTCACGATGTCGCCCTGAGGCGTCACGAAAAAATGCCCCGCCGGAATCTTCTCGCGCTCGCGAAGCGCTCCAGCCAGATCGGGGGCAAGCGCCGCGCCCGAACACCAGGCATCGATCGCAGCGCGCGCCGCCGGGTTCTCGGTTTCGATTTTCGACCTGAGAAGCTCCACGGGCTTCCCGCCCAGCTCCCAGCCGCCGGTCTTCTCTGCGCCTCCCGATGCAGCAGGAGCGGCAAAGGAGAGACGCGCCGGCGGACGGCGGCGCGCAAAGTCGGCGGCGGACCGCAGATCCCTCAGCAGAAATGCCCGGGTTCTGTGCTCGAGCACGGCTTCGAGCGCCGTGATGAGGTTGTCGGGCACCTCAATGGCGTCCGCGAGCTCGGGAAGTCCGTCGATGCCGGCATTTTTGATCCATTCCGTGAGCGCATCGGCATTCAGGGCTTCCTTCTGGACTTCCTCGAGCGTCTGGAGCTTCGCGGTCTGAGACTTCAATTCCGAGAGGCGCGAAAAATAGAATTCGCTTCGCTCGGCCGCGCGTTCCCGCGAGAGTTCGGCGCGCTCGAGCGCTTCCTCGAGCATCGCGGCGAGCTCTTCGGACTCCTCCTGAAGCCCGCTCAATTCTTCGGCGAGCGCGTTGAGGCGTTCAGGGTCCGGGCGGGAGACATTCTTTTCCTCGTCGCCGAGGCGCTTCAGCCTGGCTTCGAGTTCCCGCACGCGCTCCTTTTCCCGGGAGAGCTCAAGCTCCTTCAAGCGCTCCTCCGTACGGGCGTCGGCAAGCACGCGCCCGGCGGCTTCAGAAGCTTCTCTCGCCGCGCGCTCAGCTTCTTCAGCACGGTCCAGTTCTTCCTGCCGCGCTTCGTTCATGGCCTCGAATTCAGCGAGATCCTCTTCTAGCATTTCAATCCTGCCCGAGCGCTCCTCGTTGTCGCGCTCGAGATTTTTGAGCGCTTCTTTCTTCTCAGCAATCTGCTTCTGAGCCTCCTCGCGATCGTGCTCCGCCTTTCTGCGGCGCTCGACGAGGCGGCTCATCTCGCCCTCGAGCCGGGCGAGCTCCTTTTCGGCATTCTGGAAGTCGCTCGAGATCCGCTGATATTCGGCGTCCGCCCGGCGTTCATCGGCAACGAGCGCTTCCTGAGCGCCTTCGCACTCTTCAATCGCCCGGCGCTTCATCGCGATGTCGTTTTCCGTGCGGACGATGTCGGCTTTCGCGGCATCGGCTTCATTCCTTGCGGCTTCGCACTGAAGGAAGTACCAGAGGGCTTCGGATTCCGTCTTCCTTTTATCGAGCTCAATCCAGCGAGCTGCGGTGGCAGCCTCGCCTCTCAGGCGCTCGATTTCCTCGGAGCGCATGGTCTGAAGATCCCCCGCACGCTCGAGGTTTTCCTGCGTTTCCTTTAAGTGCGACTCGGTTTCCCTCCGGCGCTCCTTATAAAGCGAAACGCCCGCGGCTTCCTCAAGGTAGTTTCTCAGTTCCTCAGGCTTTGCGGACGTAAAACGAGCGATCATGTGCTGCGAGACGATCGCATAGCTTCTCGAGCCGAGCCCCGTGCCGAGGAAGATTTCCTGCACGTCGCGCCTTCTCACCTGCTGGTGGTTGATGTAGTAGGCGGAAAGGCCCTCGCCCGTCACCACGCGGCGGATGGAAAGCTCCTCATACTGCCCCCAGGGGCCCTTCACGGCATGATCGGAATTGTCGAGCACGAGCTCGACGCTCGCGCGCCCAAGGGGTTTTCGCGCAGCGGACCCTGCAAAGATGAGTTCTGAGGCGGCCTTCCCGCGCAGTTCGCTCACGCGTCCTTCGCCGAGAACCCAGCGCACGGCATCAATGATGTTGGACTTCCCGCAGCCATTCGGCCCCACGATCACGATGAAGGGGTCGCGGATGTCGATCACGGTCGGATCAGCAAAGCTCTTGAAGCCGGCTATTTTGATCTGGCGCAGGCGCAACTTGAAGGGACTCCTCTTGCGGGAACTGAAAAAAAGCGGAAAGTGCGGCCTAAGGGAGGTGCGGCCGGCGGATCCGGTATTTTCGCGCACTTCATTGAGTTTTAGGAGTGCCGTCCGGCCTCTCTCTATAATGCGGCGCAGCGCAATCATCAGCCGGATGAGAGTTTTCCGCCCCATTCCGGCCTTTTACAGAAGAATTTCCGAGGACGCTACATGTACGAAGTTGCTCCGCTTCTTGACGATCCCATTCACAACCTCAAGACCATCCGCGACCTTTACCGCTGGGCGGTGACGGAGATGGAAAACGCGAACCTCAGCTACGGCCACGGCTCGCCCACTTCCACGGAAGATGCGTCCTTTCTCATCTGCCGGGCGCTGAAGCTCCCCTTCGAGCGCTTCGACATGTTCCTTGACGCCGCGCTCACGCACAACGAACTCGTTCGCCTCGTGCACCTCATCGACCGCCGTGTTCACGACAAAACCCCGACCGCCTACCTTCTGAAGGAAGCCTGGCTCACCGGCCACCGCTTCTACATCGACGAGCGCGCGCTCATTCCGCGCTCCTACATCGCAGAGCTTCTCGAGGAAGACCTTGCTCCCTGGGTGTCCGATCCGGAAGCGGTCGGTTCCGTCCTCGACCTCTGCACGGGTTCGGGATGCCTCGCGATTCTCGCGAAGGGGTGCTTCCCGCACGCGGCCGTGACGGGCTCGGACATTTCCGCCGATGCGCTCGAAGTCGCGAAAATCAACCGCCGCGACTATGACCTTGACGACGAGCTCGAGCTCGTTCAGGGCGACCTCTACGAAAACCTCCAGGGCCGCAAATTCGACGTCATCATCTCGAACCCGCCCTACGTCACGACCCGCTCGATGGATGCGCTCCCCGACGAGTACCGCCACGAACCGTCGCTCGCGCTCGCTGCGGGCGAGGACGGCATGGATGTGGTTGAGCGCATCGTGAGCGAGGCGGCCGATCACCTCACCGAAGACGGCATTCTCATCGTTGAAGTGGGCGACGGTCTCGAAGCCGTTGAGTCGCTCTTCCCCGACCTTCCGATCACCTGGCTTTCGGTGTCGGGGGGCGACGACCAGGTCTTCCTTGCGCACGCGAAGGACCTTCGCGAATACTTCCGCAATTAAAGAGAGGCTCCATCGGAGCCGTCCATCCTCCTTTTTGATTCACCGTCCTTTCGTCCTCCTTCAAAGATGCTTCGACTACTCAATCTCGCGCTCATGCGCGGGACGCGCGTTCTTTATTCCAAAGCGAACCTCATTGCGAGCCCGGGCGAGCGCATCGGCCTCGTCGGCCCGAACGGCTGCGGAAAGTCGACCCTCTTTGCGGCGATTCTCGGAGAGCTTTCCCCCGAGGAAGGCGACATTGAAACGCCGCCCAAGGAGCGCATTGCGCACGTTGCGCAGAGCTTCAGGGTGGAGGACGTCTCATGCATCGACTACGTGCTCTCGGGCCACGCGCCTCTCATGAAGGCGCGCGAAAACCTCGCGCTCGCGGAAAAGTCCGGCGACGAAATGGCGCTTGCGGCTGCGCACAGCGAACTCGCGGAAGTGAACGAAGGCGCGGTGGTCGCCCAGGCAAAGACCATTCTCTCGGGCCTCGGCTTCCATGAGTCCGACTGCGGCCGCATGGTCCGGGACTTTTCGGGCGGCTGGAGAAACCGCATCGCGCTTGCGCGCGCCCTCATGCGGCCCGCGGATCTGCTTCTTCTCGACGAACCGACCAATCACCTCGACATCGACTCCCTCATCTGGCTCGAGAATTGGTTGAGGCGCGTCGAATCGACCGTCGTCATCATTTCGCACGACCGGGAATTCCTCGACCGTTCCGTGGAAACCATCTGGTCGGTCGAGGACGGCACCATCTGCCGCTATGCCGGAAAATACACTCAGTTCGAACGCGATCGGATTGAAAAGCTCCGCCAGCAGGATGCCGCCCGCCGGGCCTACGAAACGACGGCAGCGCACCTCACGGCCTACATCGAGCGCTTCCGCTACAAGGCGACCAAAGCCCGTCAGGCGCAGTCGCGCATCAAGATGCTCGAGCGCCTCGAGTCCGTCGAACCCGTGCGCTCGAAGCGCGAGTGGCGCTTCAATTTCCTGAAGCCCGAACGCCTCCCCGATCATCTCGTCGACGCCGAAGGCCTCTCCTGCGGCTACGACGGGAATCCGATCCTGAGGGGCGTCTCCTTCAGCGTGCGCTCGGGCGAACGCATCGGCATTCTCGGCGTGAACGGCGCCGGCAAATCCACCCTCGTCAAGACGATCGTCGGGGACCTCCCGCCGATCGCGGGCGAAATCCGCCGCGGACAGGGCCTTGAGATCGGCTACTTTGCCCAGCATCAGCTCGACCAATTGAGGATGGACGAAACGCCCCTCGAGCAGCTCCGCCACATTGCTCCGGAAGCGCGCGAACAGGAGCTGAGGGACTTCCTCGGCACCTACCGCTTCTCGGGCGACTTCGCGACGAGCCCCGTGGGGCCGATGTCGGGCGGCGAAAAGGCCCGCCTTGCGCTCGCCCTCATCGCGTGGAAGAAGCCCAATCTTCTCATCCTCGACGAACCGACCAACCACCTCGACATGGAAACCCGCGAGGCGCTCACGATTGCGCTCTCGACCTATGAGGGATCCGTGCTTCTCGTCTCGCACGACCGCCATCTCCTTCGCGCCGTCACGGACGAACTCTGGCTCATCCATGACGGGAAGCGCGAAACCTACGAAGGCGACCTCGACGACTACGCAAAGCTCGTTCTCGAACACCGCCGCATGACGCAGGCCGAGGCGAAGGCGGAGCGCGCCGCCGCCCGTCCTGAAGCTCCCGCCATCAATAAGAGCGAGGCGAGGCGCCTTGCCGCTCAGGAGCGCGCGCGCATTGCCGAGCTGAGAAAGCCCCTGAAGCGCGAGCTCGAGAAAGTGGAAAAGGAAATGACGAAGCTGGGCGACCGCCTCAAGGCGCTCGACGCACAGTTGGCCGACACGGAGTTCTACAACAGCGCCGACCAGGACAAGGTCGCCGAAACGCTTCGCGAACACGGCGAGCTTGCGCCTAAGGTTGAGGCGCTTGAAATGCGCTGGCTCGAGCTTTCAGAAAAAATCGAAGCGATCGGAAAGGATGCCTCTGAATCCGCTTCGCACTAAAGCGGCCTCGGCATCCTGAAGAGAAGAATGGCGGCCTTTCTTTCCGGAAAGACCGCCATTTTCTTCCTGAGCGCTCAGGCCGGCATCAGGCCTGGCTTCAGGTACGGGCGCAGCGCCCGGAACGAGCTTCGTGTTCTTCCAGGTTTCAAAAACCTTCTGAACCGGCGAATCCATCGTCACCTGATAGGTGTGCGAATCGCGGTCGATCTCGTCATCCCCCTTCGGATCATCGTCGATGCCCGCCACCGTAATGGCGTCGGCCTGAAGGAAGACTGTCATGACGAGAAGGTTGATCACCTCGGCGTCCTGATCCATTTCGGCTTCCGTCGGGTCGCGCCCGGCCTCGAAGGCCTTCGTCGAACGGGGGCCGTAGCGAAGCGCATAGCCCATGACGACCTCTTCGCGCTTGCCCTGAGGAATTTCCTCGGCAGGCGTACGCACGTAAAGGACGCGCATGTCGTGGAGGAAGTGCGGGTCCTTAAGGAGCTTCTCGAGGTAAGCCGTGTCTTCGTCCGAAAGGGCGTTGAAGCCGAGGAGAGCGGGATTGAGCGCATCGGCGGGTTCCGGACGCCAGTTGGGATAGTCCTTGTGGAACTCTTCCGTCACGGCATTTTCGGCAAAGATCTTCTCGAGGTCAACGAGGCGGGAGCCCGCGAGCGCCTGATTGGCGGTTGCATAGCTCGTGAAGGCCGTAATCACCTCATCCTTGCAGGTCGTCACGGAAACGACGGTGTCGCTTCCCCTCTGGGCGAGCTCGCCCGTCATGTCGAGGAGCGTCATCACGAAATCCATGCCGAAGTAGGAGGCGAGGCTCCTGTCGTCCATCTGGCGCGCCGCGTCCTCGATGCCTGCCTGGTACATCTTCGCCATGCCCCAGCGGGCGCGCACGGCGTCGAGCGCCTGACGGCCCATCCAGCCCGAGGTGTCGCGGAAGTCTTCGCGCAGGTCGAGAAGCGTCGCCGCAATCGCATAAGCCACGGCCGCGCAGCTGTCCTCGCGCTGTTCCATCGTCATGCGGCTCGAGGAGCTCACCGCATGGGCGAGCGCCACGGTCATGCCGATGAAGAAGTGCTGCAGCTGCATGTAGTCGGAGAGGTCGCCCGTAGTGACGGGACCCTTGTAGTTGGCGGCAAGGATCTCAAGGTGCGGGAAGCCCTGCTCTTCATAGAAGCGGGCGTTGAGCGTCTCGCGCAGCCTGTCGAGCATCTCGACATAGGACATCGGCTGAACGTTTCTCGCGTTGGCGGCGCGGCGGGATTCGAGCTTCTTGGCTCGACGGGGTGCGGTTTTGCTCTTGGGCATGGGAAGTCTCCTCATGGGTGGCCGCTCTTTGCTTCTCTTCACCATGAGCGAGGAGCGGGCTTCTTATGTTGTCCCGCAAGTCTAGGAGTGCTTTCTTAAGCGCGCATTTCGGGCGGCATGCGGCAAAACCCGTGCAGGACGCCGGCCTCACAGCCGCCTCCCGTCCGGAGCTCCTACAATTGCGGAATATGTGATTACCTGTTGTCCAAACTGGCTCAAGGAGATTTCAGACATGTCCGAAGACCTCAACCCGGAGTGGCTCCACGCCACGCTGCTCGATGCCGCCGATACCCTTCAGGATGCGCTCGGGAAGCTCGATGAAAACATGGACGAGGAAACCGCCTCGGAAATTCTTCGCCGCGACCTCGTTTCGGTCTATGCGAAGCTCAACTATGCCGTCAACTCTGCGCACCTCGGGCCCGAAGCCCTCAACGTGCTCACAGAGGACGAACTCATCGCGTGGCCTTCGGAAATGCCCTTTGCCACCATGGCGGAACTCGACGAAGAAGTTGAGGAATCGAATTGAATCCTCTCCGGAACGTTCCCGGAGAGCATTGCAGAGCACTTTGACATCCGCTTTGAAGGCTGCCCGGGATTGCAAGGCGCTGATGACTGACCTCAGCGCCTTTTTTTCGTCGGATGAATCCGGAGAAGATCGTCTTTTCCGGCCGCCCTCCGTCAGGCGGGCCGGATGTCCCGAATCCTCCAGCCGAGCGCATAAAGCGCTCCGAAGTAGAGAACTGCCGCCCCCGCCACCAGGCCGAGAACGCCCGCGGCGCGACAGGTCCAGCGAAGCGCCGTCCAGTCGACGCCCTGCTGAACCCACCAGACGGCTCCCCCCATCAGAAGCGAGGCGATCGCAATCCGCAGAATGGCTTTGAGCCACCCCGCGCAGGGAGAATAGATTCCGCGCCGCCTCAGAATGACGAGAAGCGTTCCCGCATTGACGACGCTTCCGAGCCCCACGGAGAGCGCGAGCCCTGCGTGCGAAAGGAAGGGAACGGAGATGCAGTTGATGAGCTGCACGACGACGAGCGACATGAAGGCGGCCTTGACGGGCGTGCGGATGTCCTTTCTCGCATAAAAGGCAGGGGCGATGATCTTGAGGCCGATGAGTCCGATCAGCCCGACCGCATACCCCACGACGGCGAGCGCGGTCTGGCTCACGTCGTGAGGGGTAAAGCTCCTTCCCTGAAAGAGGAAGCTCACAAGCGCATCCGCCGTGAGCCAGAGGCCGATGCTCGCCGGGATGCCGACCAGCGCGACGAGCCTCAGGCCGTGATCGAGGAGTGCGTTGTAGCGCGCATCGTCCCCTCTCGCATGGGCGGCCGAGAGCCCAGGAAGGAGCACGGTGCCCAGCGCCACGCCTAAGAGCGCCGTCGGGAATTCCATGAGGCGGTCGGCGTAATTGAGCCACGTCACGGCGCCCTGCCCGAGGTGCGACGCGATGTTGGTATTGATGAGAATGGAAAGCTGAGCGACCCCCACCCCGAAGAGCGCCGGCGCCATCAGCGTGAGAACGCGCCGCACGTTTTCGTCCGCGAGCGCCTTTTTCACATTTCTCGGACGCACGCGGACGCCGATTCTCGAGAGCCCCCAGACCTGAGCGCCGAGCTGCAGCACGCCGCCGCCGATCACGGCGACGGCAAGCGCCCAGACGGGTTCGACGAAGCGGTCTGCGAGGAAAACGGTCGCGAGAATAAAGGAAATATTGAGGAGAATGGGCGTTGCCGCAGGAAGCGCAAATTTCTTCCGGGTGTTGAGTACTGCCGCCGCAAGAGCAACGAGGCTCATGAAGGCGATGTAGGGGAACATGAAGCGCGTAAGTCCCGTCGCGAGCGTAAAGGCTTCCGCGTCGCCCTTCATGCCGCCCGCAATCGCCCAGACGAGAAGCGGGGCGGCGATGACGCCGAGAACGCTCACGATGAAGACCGCGAGCGCGAGCACCGTAAAGACGTTGTCGATGAAGCGCCTTTCGCCTTCCTCGGGCTCCTTTTCCCTCACTTCGGAGAGCATCGGCACGAACGCCTGTTGAAAGGCTCCTTCCGCGAAGAGGCGCCTCAGCATGTTGGGGAGTCTGAAGGCCACATAGAACGCATCGGTCTCGGCCGTCGCGCCGAAATAACGCGCAATCAGCATGTCGCGCACAACGCCCGTGATGCGCGAAAGAAGCGTAAGTCCTGAAATGGTGGCGGCGGATTTAATGAGCGACATGCGTATCGTCTTTTTGGCGGAAACTTCCGGAGGAAAGAGCATCATCCGGCGGGCAGGCAAAAGATTTCAGGCGGAAACTCGCTGTGCGCCGCCCGAAAAGGTGGTATAGTTTAGGACTTTTCGGGGTCACCCAACAGGATGGATGGCTTTTCGTAACAGAAATTCCGTCTTCCTCCCCGGGAAAACGCACTTTCTGAAGGCCGAAAACACGGCCCTCGTACGTACACCAGATCGTCGACTGATTTTTAGGAAACCACAGAAAAATGGCCAATACCAAGCAAGCTCGCAAGCGCGCCCGTCAGACCGTTGCGCGTAATCTGCATCTCGCCGCCCAGCGCAGCCAGTACCGCACCGCCATCAAGAAGGTGCGCAAGCTCGTCGCTGCCGGCGACAAGGCTGCTGCCCTCGAAGCCTTCAAGGCTGCTGAATCCGTGATCGACAAGATGGCCCGCAAGCACGTGCTCCACGGCAACGCTGCTGCCCGCCATAAGAGCCGCCTCTCCGCCGAAATCAAGGCGATGGCTGCCGCCGCCTAATTTAGGTCAGGCAAATACTGCACTCCTGAAAGCGCTGTTCCCTCAGGCAGCGACACAGGCGTCGATCCGAAAGCCCGGTCAGAAATGCCCGGGCTTTTCGTTTGCCTTCAAGTTTTTGAAGCTCTTCGGCTGGCAGCCTTTGGTCAGGCGGCAATGCCGGGCGCTTCCGGGATCACGTAGAGAAGAACGGCGAGGAACTGAAGCGTCGTGCCCGCGAGCACGAACACATGCCAGATCGCGTGGTTGTACGGGAGCCGCTCCCAGAGATAAAAGATGACGCCGAGCGAATACGTGACGCCCCCGGCCGCAAGAAGCCAGAGGCCCCCCGTCGGGAGCGATTCAATCAGGGGCTTCATCACGAAGACGATGCACCAGCCCAAGCCGAGATAAAGAACGCAGTTGAGCCAGTCGGCGGCCCTGAGGAGAATGGGCTGAAGAATGGCGCCGAGAAGCGCAATCGTCCAGACGATGGAGCAGAGCACGATCCCCGTGGTGTTCCCGAGCGTGATGAGGCAGAAAGGCGTGTAGGAACCGGCGATCAGAATGTAGATCGCGCTGTGGTCGAGTACCTGGAGAACGCGCTTCGCCCTCAGATTCGGAATCGCATGGTAGAGGGTCGAGACCGTATAGAGAATGATCATCGAGGCGCCGAAGATCACCGAGCTCACGATGGTCAGCGCCCCCGCGTCCTCCCTCACGGAAAAAACAATCAGAAGCACCAGCGCGGCAATGGAAAGGAGCACCGCGATGCCGTGCGTTGTCGCGTTCGCGATTTCCTCCCTCACGGAATAGCCGCCGAGCGAATTCAGCGCCGATTTTTCTGAATGACCCATTTCACTAGCCTCTTCTCACTGGGATGACCCGTCGTGAGCCGCAGAAGAACATTCCTGCGGCTCACGGGGAGAATTCTCCCGGAGAGATTAGCCTTTGAACGGGATCAGGAT
>NZ_CALDXB010000044.1 GCF_937923675.1 uncultured Sutterella sp.
AAAATTCACGATTCAGCTACTTTTTGTGAACTGGCCCCGTGCGATCGCCCTGTGGCATGGATAACATTTACGCCTCTTTGACCGGAGATATGAGGGGCAGTACTGCCGTAATCATGCACATTTGTATAAATTTTTTGATCGTTGGTGAGCTGAAGATCAATTGAATCAATGCCCTGAACATTCAGCTTGCCGACATTTTGATCTTTCTGTTCAGCCAAAAAAGCATTAGCCCATCTGCCCTGCATAGACAAAGACGAACCGGTTGATCCTGTGAGCGTTTCTGTTTTTCCGGATGCAACATAAGCCTGGACGCCATCCTTCAATGCTTCAGGCGTAGGCAGTTGATATTCACCGGTAACATTCCACTGCAAGCCATTAATAACTTCCGCATTCGCAGCAGAGCACGCCAAAGCGGCCAAAACAGCAAAAGAGATCGTCGAATATCTCATTTCAAACTCCAAATAGTCCCGACAAACCACTCCCGGGCGAGATAGGTTTGTCGTTTATAAGCGACTATCCGAGTCTAGTTTTCATGAAACCTTCCGCCGCAAAAGATTTGAACCCAATCCAATGAATTGCGTAAATTTCATAAAGATATGATCGTTTACGGATAAAGCAACGTTGTTTACGAACAACTCCAATGGCCGGCCCTCCGCCCTCCTTCCATGCTCCGTGAAGTGCAGAAAGCCCGGCCTCCCCTGCGCGCAAACGGCAGAGAAGCACCGGGCTTCGAAATGCTCAGATCGACCTGACCTCAGAGACTCAGTGATCCGACTTGATTCCCGCCCCGCAGAGCGTAATGAGAACATCGGTCGCCGGACCGTAGAGCTCGCAATAGCGGTCCCACGCGGCGAAGTTGGCGGCCGTGGTGTGCTCGATGTAGTAGCCCTCGCGAGCCACCGCGGCGCGCGCGGCGAGGATCTTGTCCTCAGGCGCCGTCACGACCGTGATGTCGTGGCGCTTCATCATGTCGAGGATCTCGTGCCCGCGAAGGGGCTTCCCGATCGCAATGCCCTCAGCAATCGTGGGCTTCACGTCGACCGAGACGGGATCGTCCTTCCCTTCTTTCCTCGCCTGATAGAGCGGATCGCAGAATTCGCTCTGAAGCGCCACAATCTTCGGGAACTTCTGGATCACGCCCGAGGCATGGAGGTGTTCAAGGGCCTTCACCGCACCGATGAAGAGCGTGCCGTTCCCGACCGGGAGCACCACGTGCTCGGGGATGCGTCCGAGCTGCTCGTAGACCTCATAGATGTAGGCCTTCATGCCTTCATAGAAGAAGGGATTCACGACATGATTGGCGTAATAGACGCCCTCGTCCTTCACGCGGGCGCGGCAGACGTCGGCGCAGTGGTCGCGAGAGCCCGGAATCACATGGACTTTAGCGCCGTGCGATTCGATCATCGCGATCTTCTTGGGGCTCGTGCCTTCAGGCACATAGATCTCGCACTTGATACCGGCGCGGGCGCAGTAGGCGGCGACGGAATTCCCGGCATTGCCGCTCGAATCCTGAACGCATTCAGCGACGCCGATCGACTTCATGTGGGAGACGAGGCCCGCGGCGCCGCGATCCTTGAAGGACAAGGTCGGCATGGCATAGTCGACCTTCACGAACATGCCGGGCTTCATTTCCACAGTGGGCGTGAGGCCTTCGCCGAGCGAAACGCCGCGCCAGGCATCGCCGTCGAGCGCCATGAATTCGCGGTAGCGGAAGATGCTCCATTCCTTCCTGTCGATTTTCCCGTCGTTCCACTTCGGGGGCGTGAAGTCAAGTTCGAAAAGTCCGCCGCAGGAGCATGTGGGCTCGCGGGTCGTCACCGGGGTTTTCCTGCCGCAGCAGGTGCAGATGTAGTTGAGCATTCCTGAATTACTCCTCATTGAGCTCAGCAACCGCCTCAATTTCAACGAGGCATCCGAAATGAAGGGGCGTCGTCGAGACAACGACGCGGCCGGGCTTGTGTTCTCCGAAGAAGTCTCGGTAGACCTCATTGATCGCGCCCCAGTATTCGTTCGAGGGCGTATAGACGCGGCAGAAGACCACCTGATCGCGGCGGGCGCCCGCGGCCTTCAGAATGCGGTCGAGATTGTCGAGCGCCAGCGCCGCGTGCTCGCGGATGCCGCCCGTGCAGGGTTCGCGCGTGTCCGGGTTGATGGAAAGCTGTCCGGAGACATAAAGCATGCCGTGCGAGACGACGGCAGCGCTGTAATGGCCGGGATTGGTTCCCCTGAAGCCTGGATCGATGAATTTCATTCTTCTCCCCTCCAGTATGGTGTTTTGCCGAATCTCGCCAGCCGTCTGATCTGGTCGAGATCGCTGTAGATCGTTACCTTTGAGACGCCGAGCCGGTCGGCGGCATGTTCAAGCGCTCCCTTCATGAGGAAGATGCCGCGGCTCTCCATGAAGACAAGGAGCTTCACCCGGTCCTCACGCGTCCACGAAGCCTTTCTCCCGGGCCGCGGGGGCGACGAACCGGACGGCGCCGCCTGCGCCTTCGCCTCATCCACCATGCGGTCGATGAGATCAAATACGGCGTCGGCAACGCTCTCCCCTGCCGCAAGGCCCTCTTCGCGGGCGCTATTCTTCGTCGGGCCGGCGGAGAGGGAAGATTCCCCGAATTGAGCCTTCATTTCCGGAGGAAGAAGCCAGTCGAGGCGTTCGAGCTCTGCTGCATCGGCCGTCACGTCCTGATTGACGCAGAGGGCGCCCGCGAGCTTCCCGTCGGCCCCGCGGATCAGCATCGTGACCGAACGGATCAGCTTCTCAACTCCGTCCTCGCCCGTGTGCCTGAACCACCAGACCGGAAGCAGATCGCCTTTTTCAGGGTGCTCGCCCCGAAGGAGCATCTCCTCAACGAGGTGCCTCACGCCCTGCCCGACCTTTCGATCCGTGACATGGCCGTTCACGACGTAGACAACGGAATGAAGGGGATCGGAAAGATCATGGAGCACGACCTCCGTCTGAGTGCCGCCCACGAGCGCCACCAGATCGGCAGTCATCCGCCAGGGTGCGAGCGAGCCAGGGACCGGCGTCGCATATGAAGAGGTGTCGTTCTGAGGCATATTTGCTGCGTGCATCCCGAAGAGGCTGAAAGGAACAACGGGCAGTATTCCATAATTTTTTATATATTGCAACTCTATAAAATTCAATGTGTTTTGCACAAATAAATCAGGGATTCACGCATTCACTCTAGCAGAAGCCTGCTTAGTGATAGAATTTTTTATACATTCCAACAGGAGTCTCCGTGATGATCCCCAGCGACGCTCTTCCCATCGTTTCGCCCGAAGCCCTCGGCAAATTCGCGCCCGATCCGGCTGAGGCCCTGATCGGGCTCTCCGTCAATGACCCGCGCGTCCCGACGCCCTCATTTCTGATTGAGGACGGGAAGCTCGAAAAGAACCTTGAACGCGCGAGAGCCCGCGCCCGGGAACTCGGCGTCGCCTTCCGCCCGCACCTCAAGACCCACAAGTCGATCGTGATTGCGAGGCGGCAGATGACGTCGCCCGAAGGCCCCGCCACCGTTTCCACGCTTTCCGAAGCGCGGTACTTTGCCGCCAACGGCGTCAGGGACCTGATCTACGCCGTCGGCATTGCGCCCCAGAAGCTCGCAGAGGTCGCGAGGATCCGATCCCTGGGAGTCGATCTGAAGATCATTCTCGACAGCGAGGAAGCCGCGAAAGCTGTTTCGGACTTCTGCCGGGAACATCAGACGGAAATCCCGGTGCTCCTCGAAGTCGACGTGGACGGCCATCGCTCGGGGCTTCCTCCCGAGTGCGATGAGCTCATTGATGCCGCAAAGGCGCTTCAGGGAGGCGCGAAGCTTGCGGGCGTTCTCACCCACGCGGGCGACAGCTATGAATGCAAAACGATTGAAGCGATCGAGGCCGCTGCCGAAGGCGAGCGCGCCGGCATCGTGCAGGCGGCCGGGCGCCTCAGGGCAGCCGGATTCGAGGTCCCGATTGTTTCCGTGGGCTCGAGCCCGACGCTCATGCATTCAAAGAGCGAAGCGGGCGTCACGGAAATCCGCGCGGGCGTCTGCGCTCTATTCGACCTCTTCATGACGAACCTCGGCGTCTGCGAATCAGAAGACATCGCAGGTTCGGTTCTCGCCACCGTCATCGGAAGGCAGACAAAGAAGAACCAGCTGATCCTTGATTCGGGGTTCCTCGCCATGTCGCGCGACCGCGGCACCTCGCGCCAGAAGCGCGATTTCGGCTACGGACTCGTCTGCGACGCGCTTGGGACGCCGCTCGACGGCGGCCGCATCATTCTCACCGGCACGAACCAGGAGCACGGCATTCTCACGCTCCCGGCGGATTCCGCTTGCAGGCTCGACGACTTCCCGCTCGGCACCCGGCTCCGGATTCTTCCGAATCACGCCTGCCCGACGGCGGCGCCCTATAAATACATGCTCCTCGTCAAAAACGGGATCATCATCGATGTGCTTGAGCACGTCCGCGGCTGGGATTGATTCCAGCACGAGAGAAAGCCCCGGGAGAACCGATTGGATCCGCCCGGGGCTTTTCTTTATTTCAAAATCGCTTCAATTCAATCAAGCGGCGGAAGCGCTGCCGCGAGACGGTCGAACTCGGCGAGCCACGTCTTCTTCCACTTTGCCTTTTCTTCGTCCGTCACCCAGGCGGCATCGATGGAGTTCTCCAACATGCCTCGCAGGTCGGCGAGCGTGAACCCGAGGAAATTGAACATCAGGTACCAGGATTCGCTGATCCGGATGTGGTGCATGGTCGGGTCGTCGCTGTTGGGGAAGAGCCTGAGGCCCATTTCGTGCATGCGGCGGATCGGGTGCTTCTCCGCCCACTCCTCGTCCGTGAAGGTTCTGAGGTAGTAGGAGTTGGTGGGCACCACGGCGAAAGGCATGCCGAGCGCCTTCGCGTGCTTCATGAGCCCGGGGTTGTCGATGATCGTGTAGCCGTGATCGATCCTTTCGCACTTGAGAAGGTCGATCGCCGTTTCGACGTTTCGCCAGTGTTCGCCGAATTCGCCCGCATGCGCCGTGATGTGAAAGCCCGCATCGCGCGCCATGAAGTAGGCCTTCCAGAAGTTCTCGGGCTCGTGGTTGGTTTCGCGGTAGTCGATTCCGAGGCCGATCGATTCGGGCTCGCGGTGCGCGATCATTTCGCTGACGAGCTCCACCGCATCCTCAGGCGTCGCCTCGCGGTCGATCGAGGGCACGAGGCGCCCGATCACGCCGTAGCGGGCTTCGCCTTCGCGAAGACCCTCGCAGATCGCGCGCTGAGCGGCTTCAAAGGTCATGAAGTGCTTGAGGCCCGTCCAGTTCCAGAAGAATTCGATGTAGCGCACGCCCTGCTTCGACACGCATTCCATGTGCTCGACGGTAATGCGCTTCAGGTATTCGGGCTTCTTCAGAATGTGGGCTTCGAGCGCGCGGAAGATGCGAAGCACCCCTACGGGCTTTTCGCCGCGGGTGTAGAAGCCTTCGATTTCCTCCATGGAAACCGGGGCGCCGGAGTCGCGCACGAGATCGATGAAGGTTTCGCGGCTCGTCGTGCCGAGCAGATGGCAGTGGAGCTCCGCCTTCGGGAATTCGGAGAAGAAATTCATCCATTCGGCCGGAAGCTTCCGGCTGAAGGGGGAATCAGGAACAAAACCGGGATTTGTGCTGCGCATGAGTGCCTCGGGACTTCTTTTGAATGCGATGGGGAAAGATTTCTGCCGGGCCCGCTTCAGAGAATGTTTCAGGAGCCCGGGAAAACGGAGAGATTAGCGCACTTTTCCTGCAGAGCGCATCGGGTAGCGGTATATTCCCCGACTTCCCGTTTTCCCCTCACGATTTCTCTCCCCAAATGCTTGCCGCACTGATATCCATCATCGTGCTCGTCCTTGCGGGCTGGGCCATTGCCAAGAATTACGACGCCAAGGTCGTGCTTTTCGCCGCCGGGCTGATCCTCATGTACGCCGCGCTCCTCCTCGGGCACGACGTCCTCGCCGCCAAGGCGTCCTCGGGCCTCTCCTGGGTCGATCCCTTCAAGGCGATCAAGGACCTCTTCGTTCGTCAGTATTCGAACGCGGGCCTCATCATCCTCACGCTCTTCGGCTTTGCCGCCTACATGTCCCACATCGGCGCCAATGCCATGGTGATCAAGGTGATGAGCCGGCCGCTCGCGCACGTCCACTCGCCCTACGTGCTCGTGCCGCTCGTCTTCTATCTCGGCACGCTCCTCTCGATCATCATCCCGAGCGCGTCGTCCCTTGCCGTGATTCTGATGGCAACGCTCTACCCGGTTCTGAAGGCGGCGAAGATGTCGCCCCTTACGGCCGCGGGCGTCATCGCCACGACGGCAACGATCGTTCCGACGCCCCTGGGCGGCGACAACGTGGTTGCCGCGCGCGTCCTCGGATTCGAGCACGTGGTCGACTACGTCTTCTACCACCATGCGCCGATCTCAATCCCCGCGATCATCATCATGGGCATCGTGCACTACTTCTGGCAGCGCTGGGAGGACAAGAAGGACCTCGAATCCGGGAAGGCCCTTGCGGGCTCGATCGACGAATCGAAGCTCGAAGAAGATGAAACCGACGCCCCCGTCTGGTATGCGATCTTCCCGGTTCTGCCCCTCATTCTCACGATCTTCTTCTGGGCCTTCTTTAAGTCGGTGAAGATCGGCCTCGTTGAAATCACGCTCTTCTCCTTCGTCTGCGCCTTCATTGCCGAACTCGCGCGCAAGAAGAACATGAAGGGCTCGATGAAGGACGTGAACCTCTTCTTCCGCGGCATGGGCGACGGCTTCTCGAAGGTCGTCGTGCTGATCGTCGCCGCCTCGACCATGGTGGCGGGCCTCTCCGCGATGGGCCTCATCAGCATGATTTCGTCCTCGGTCTCGGGCGTTGAAAATGCGGGCGCGGGCCTCATGCTTGCCTTCTCGGGCATCACGGCGCTCATCACCTTCATCAGCGGCTCCGGCAACGCCGTCTTCTACAGCTTCATCGAACTCATCCCGCAGCTCGCGGAAAAAGCCGGCATCGACCCCCTGATGGTGGCGCTCCCGATGCAGCACACCTCGAACCTCATCCGCGCGGTCTCGCCGGTTTCGGCCGTGGTGATCATCGTTTCGGCGGTGGTCAAGGTGAATCCCCTCATGGTCGTGAAGCGCACCGCCGTGCCGCTGCTCTCGGGCTTCGTCGCGGTTCTCATTATTTCGCTCATCCGATACATGTAACGAAAGAAGCTACTTTTCAGAATTCAGACACAGAAAGCCCGGGAGCCGCCGTCAAAGCGCCCGGGCTTTTTCGCATCCTTATGCCTCGTCTGCGCGAAGGCCTTTGATTCCGGTATTAAAGACCCGCACCCGGAAAACATTCCCTTCAGGAGCGCTCTCAAGCTCCACCTTCCAGCCCGAGCGCCGGGCCGCCTTCGCAACAATCGCGAGTCCGAGTCCGGTACCGGGAGCCGCCGGGCTCCCGCCCCGCTCATAGGCTTCAAAAATCCGCTCCCGGTCCTCGGGCTTAATGGGAGGCGCGTTGTCGGCAACGAGAAAGCCGTCCGATGTTTCCTTGAGAAGAATCCTGCCCCGCCCCGTATAGGCCACCGCATTCCGCAGAAGGTTCGCAGCAACGATCCCGAGCATTCCGGGCGAATAGGTCCCGGGACAGGTTTCGGAAAAATCAGCTTCAAAAACGAGGCCCTTTGCTTCTGCGAGCGGCTTCCAGACGTCGCAGGCATTAAGGAGAATGCCTCGCACCGCATCCGGAGGCTCGGTGCTCCTCCCCGACGACGCACGGGCGAATTCGAGGAGCGTTTCCATGAGGGAATGCATTTCGCGTGAGGCGCGGTGAATCCTCTCCACCTGGCGGCGTTCTCTTTCGCCGAGGTTCCCTGCAGCGAGGAGTTCCGCGCTTGTTTGAATCACCGTGAGTGGCGTTCTGAGCTCGTGACTCGCATCCGCCGTAAAGGCGCGCTCGCGCTCGAGCGCATCGTTGAGGCGCCTGAGCGCCCGGCTGCAGATCGCCGCAAGTTCGCCCACCTCGTCGGGCGTCTGAAGCTCCTCCGGAATCGGCGTCCAGCTGCTGCTTATCGACGCGTGCTTCACTGCGTCGGAGAGCCTTTCAATCGGACGCATGATGCGCCGCGAAAGCCACCAGCCGGCAAGAGCGCCGGCGAGCCCGGCGAGGCCGAGCGAAAGCGCCGTAAAGAGGAGAATCTCCTTTTCGGCTTCTTCAAAGCGGCTCTGGTCGCGCACGATGAGAATCGTTCCGCCCGGAGTGTTTTCCCGCCAGACGAACCGCGCCGGGTCGTCCAGGATTTCCGTGAAGCCCTCGGGGACGCCCTTCAGCGCCTCCGGGATGGGCGGAAGCCGTTTGTCGTCGCCGAAAATCTCGGTTCCCGGGGGAACTCCCGGGACATTTCCTTTTGCAAGCAGCTCCTGCACATAGCTCGCTTCATCCTTGAGAAGCCCGGCCACGAGATGCTCCTCTGTAAAGCCGATCGCGAACCAGATGGCGCTTCCGTAGAGCGCCGCCGTCAGAAGAAGAAGCGCCGCGAAGGACAAAATAATGCGCTGCGAGAGACCGCGCATGCGGCGCCTGACAGAAGCGAATAGACGCGCGATGGGCATGGTTCATTCGCTCCTCTCGCCTTTCGGCGCGGCAATGGACCAGCCGAAGCCGGGATGCGTTCTGATCATCGGAGCGTCGAAGCCCTTATCGACCGCATTTCTCAGAAGATGCATGTTGGAGCGGAGGCTGTCCGACTTCGGCGCATCGCTTCCCCAGATCCGGTTTTCGAGCGCCTCGCGGCTCACGACGCCCGGGCTCGCGCGCATGAGCTCCCTGAGAATCCGCAGCCCCGTCGGGTTGACGCGAAGAAGGACGCCGTCACGCGTGACGGTGCCCGCCGCGAGGTCGAGTTCCAGCGGGCCGATCCGGAGCGCATGGACGCGCCCGCGGTTGGCGCGCCTCAGGAGCGCCTCGATGCGGGCCGAGAGTTCAGGAAGCGCAAAGGGCTTCACAAGATAGTCGTCCGCTCCGGAGGAAAGTCCTCTCACCCGGTCTTCCACGGCATCGCGGGCCGTGAGCATCAGAACGGGCGTTTCGTCTCCGGCCTCGCGAAGGCGCCTGAGGAACGTGACGCCGTCCGTGCCTGGGAGTCCGATGTCGAGCACCAGAAGATCGGCTCCCTGCTGATTGAGAAGATGCGCGCAGGCTTCCGCGTCCGCCGCGCCCGAAACCTCATACCCGCGCATTTCAAGCCAGTCGCGCAGGTTCGCGCGGATGTCCGGATTGTCGTCGACCACCAGAATCTTTTGCGGCATGAAAGGACCTTCACCGAGTAAAAACTTCAACGGGAAGTGTATCGGGAAAGCCTTCCTCAACAAATCCTCACAAAATGGGTTTACAAGCATTGAGGCGGATCACCCGCTTTGACGCACTTTTGACGCGGCATCCGGATAATTGCAAGATTATTCGTATACATGGATTTTCCTGAAATGCGCGTCAGAGACCTTCCCCCGCAGGCCGAAAGCCGCCCGCTTTCACCGCTCGAAATCCTCTTCTGGTTCGTCATTCCGGCCGGGCTCCTCGTCTGGCTTGTCCTCAACCCGCCGCATGCGCTTGATCTCGCTCTCCAGCGCCTCATCTGGAAGAGCTTCAGCGCCGGGTGGCTCAATACCGATCAGACGGAATTCTGGCTCCACAAGCTCCCGAAGTTCGCGTCGATCGCCGCCTATGCGCTCCTTCTCCTCGCGCTGATCCGGAGCTTCATCAGGGAACGGACATCTCCATTCGCCGCAAACGCCTGGGATCGCCTCATGCGCGGGCGGATTCTTTATGCGCTCCTCGCGGGAGCGCTCTGCGTGCTCGCCGTCTGGTGGCTTAAGAAAACGACGGGCGTGAGCTGCCCCTGGAGCATCGCGGAATTCGGCGGCAGCGCCGAAATTACGAACCCGACCCTCTCCCTCGGCTTCCGCCCGGGCGTATGCTGGCCCTCGGGCGCGGCGGGAAGCGGCTTCTGTCTTCTCCCCGTTTTCTTCATGCTGCGCGGTTTCCCGAGGAAGCTCTCAGCCCTGGCCCTCGCCGCCGCACTCATTCTCGGCCTCACGGCCGGGATCGGACGCATGCTCGCGGGCGCGCACTTTCTTTCGCACGTCGTCGACGCCTTTTTGATTGACTGGCTGATTTCCGCCGCGCTCTACGCCCTCTTTTTCTGCCGCCGCGGATTCTCGAGCTCCGCTCTCCGGGTCCTTCGGGGGTCGGGCCGAACGGAAGGCACGATCGGCTCGGAAGTACGGCGAAGCCAGGCACTTCGCCCCGGGTTTCCCGTTCTCCTCCTCGGACTCGGTCTTTGGTGGGCCTTCGTCTTTGATGCCCCGATGCTCATGAAGCTCCTCGCTCCGCAGGGGACGGCGACGCTCTCCTCCATCGTGCTCGCACTCTCATCCGGCATTGCATTCACGCTCGTGGGCGCAGGACTCACTGCGCTCCTCTCGCTCCTCCCACGGGCAATCTTCAGGACGGTCCTCATTCTTCTCAACATCCTCGGGGCCCTTTCCTTTGCCGCCGCATTCCTTTACGGCACGGCAATGACCCCGGACATGGTGAGGAACTTCCTCGCGACCGACCCGGCCGAATCGGCGGGCTACCTTGCCGCGCGGCCGGTCTTCGTCTTCCTCTGGGTGCTGATTCCGCCCCTCTGGCTCTCTCTAAGAGGTCGGGTGCCTCCTCCTCTCAGCCTGCGGACTGGAAAACGAGCGCTCCTGAAGCGCCTGGGGCTTCGTCTCGGCGGAGCGATCGTCCTCGCTCTCGCCGGCGTTCTGGTCATTGCCCTCAATTTCCAGGCCTTCTCGAGCGCCATGCGGAACGACAAGACGCTTCGCTACCAGATCGCGCCCGTCAATGTCGTCTATTCAACGATCCGCACCTTTGCCGCGGACGAGTCTCCGGACGCAAAACGAGTGCGTCTCGTGACCGATCCGGCGCCGAAGGCAGCCATTAAGGTTAATCGTCCGACGCTCTTCGTCTTCGTCGTGGGCGAGACGGCGCGCGCCGCCAACTGGGGCTTGAACGGCTACGCCCGCGATACGACGCCCGAGCTCTCGAAAATCAAGCTCATCAACTTCCCGAAGGTCACGGCCTGCGGGACCTCGACCGACGTGTCGCTCCCCTGCATGATGAGCCGCATCGGGAGGAGCAGCTACGACCGCGACCGGATTCTTCACGAGGAGTCGCTCCCGAAGCTTCTCGAGCGCGCCGGCATGAACGTGCTCTGGATCGACAATCAGTCGGGCTGCAAGGGGACCTGCGAAGGCGTTCCGACGCGCGAGGCCTCGTGCCCGGAGGGAAAGTGCAGAAACGACGACGTGCTCCTCACGGAACTCAGCCGCGAAATCCCGAAGCTCCCGGCTGACCGCCCGACGGTGCTCTTTCTTCACATGATCGGCTCCCACGGACCTGCCTATTCGGAGCGCTCGCCCGAAGGCGTCAAGGCCTTCGAGCCCGAATGCCGGAACGCTGATTTAGGAAGCTGCTCGCGCGAGGAAGTCGTCAATGCCTACGACAATTCGATCCGCGAGACCGACCGCGTGCTCGCGGGCCTCATCCGGCGCCTAGAAGCGAGCTCGCCCCGCATGGATTCGGCGCTCCTCTACGTGTCGGATCACGGGGAGTCGCTCGGCGAATCAGGGCTCTATCTTCACGGCGCCCCGTGGTGGATGGCGCCTTCGGACCAGACGCGCGTACCGATGATTCTCTGGATGAACGACGGCTTTGCGCGCACCTTCGGCCTCAATCCCCAGTACATTCTCGCGCGCTCGAAGGAAGCGCTTTCGCATGAAAACCTCTGGTCGAGCGTCCTCGGCATTCTCGGCATCGAAAGCTCCACCCTGCGGCCTGAATACGATTTCTCGGGCAGAAGCCGGTGACGAAATCAGGAACGGCAAAGAGGCGCTGCGGGCATCCCGGAGCGCCTCTTTGATTCTGAGGAATAGGCAAAATCACGCGCTTCAGGCGCGAAGATCCTTGTCCTCGGCAAGAATCCCGAACATCTTCTCGACGCGCCGGAACATCCGCCTGCAGTCTTCCGCCTGCGGATGAAGACGCCGGAAGAGAAGCTCGTAGCGGGCGTCGGCCTTGCCGAGAATCTCGAGCCGCTCCTTCGCGTCGAGCGTCACGGCCTCCGCGGCCGCACGATGGATTTCAAGGACGAGGTCGCCCACGGCCATGAGGAAGCTCTCTGGCTCAAGGACGGCCTTGGGGTCTTCGGGGAGCGCCTCCGCGACCGTTCCCCAGTAGCGGAGATCCGGGTTTTTAAGGTCAATCAGCGTCTGCGCGGCAAGGGACACCGCCGTCACGAGATAGTCGGGAGCGGCCTCGAGGGCATTCCCTTCCGCCCAGGCGTCCGAAATCCGGCGCTCGAGGTTGGCGCGCGCAATCAGGCGGAAAGCAAGGTCGAACTGTCCGGTGCGAAGCGCGAGGAGACCCTCCGCGAGGGGAAGGAGCGCCCGCTGGCCGTGGGCATCGGACTCTCTCACTGCCGCCGCAATCCGCGGGAAATGGTTGAGCGCAATCTGCGCGAGCGCCATCGTCTGGCGCACAGGGGCGTCAATGTGCGAGAGCGCTGCGAAAAGCGCCCGGAGGAGATTCTTCGCGTAGAGCGGGTCGTCTAGCCGCTCGGCCGGAAGCGCCTCAAAGGCCGCCACGGCTGCCGGCCATCGCGGGAGTCCGTCGGCCGGAAGTTTTTCAAGAATTTCGAGGAGCCGCTCATCGACCGGCTGGTCGGCCGAAGCGTCGCGCGGCGCATCCGTTGAAGGACCCTTCAGCTTCTCCTTCAGCCATTTGAACATGTCTCTTTCCCCTGCTTTCAGTTGTGAATCCATCGTGTCCGCATTTGCCGGATCAGTTCGATACTACCGCGGCGAGAAGGAGATTCGCCTCTGCAGATTTCCTGATGGAAGCTCCTTTTGAGCCGCCCGGGAGTCCTCTCCGGATTCTTTTGTCAGATTTCTTTATAAGAGATTCCGCCCGATCGGGCGACAGATAGAATGTTGAGGACGATTTTCCGCGCCTCTTTTCGCGGACCTCAACGGCACTCCGGGACCATACGCACATGCGCCGTGCTCTTACCTTTCTACTCATTCTCTGCACGCTCCTCTTCTGGAGCATGAGCCTCTGGACGCTTTCCGCCCGCGTTTCCGGCACGGACTTCCTCTGGTGCGCGCTTCCGGCAGCGGCGGGTCTTCTGATGATGATCGGGCTCTTTGCCTCGGGAAGAATCTTCAATCCCGTCGACCGCGTAAGGCGCCTCTTTTCCGCGGTGCTCGCGACGACGCTTCTCGTCGTCATCGCCTGCGTCTACGCCGACGTCCTCATGCTGAACGGCGTCATCTTCGAAAAGCTCCTCGGGATCTTCAATCTCGGGATCTTCATCGACAGCCGTCTCATTCTCACGCTCGCCTGCGCCGGAGCCTGGGTTCACCCCGTGCTCTTCATCATCGCCGGGGTCGGGCTGCTCTGCCTCCCGCCCCCGTCGGACAACTTCTTTCGTCAATGATCCTCGTCGGCCGGAATGAAGGCCGACTTCGGATGCCCGCAGTCAGGGCACACGAATTCGTCGGGAAGGTCCCTGAAGGGCGTTCCCGGGAGAATATTCTCCTCGGGACAGCCTTCGGCCGGGTCGTAGACGTACCAGCAGACCTTGCACTGCATCCGGGCGTCGGGCGGAACGCGCTCGGCGGCGAGCCGGTCAAGGAGCGCCTCGATCTCAGAGCCCTTCGTGAAGCGCCCGGAATTTTCCTCAGGCATGGGACGCCTCCCTTTTGCCTCCGATCGTGCCGCGCTCAAGGTCGTGGCGGATCCATTCAATGAGGTCCGTGCACTTTCTCACCGCTTCGGGGAACTCCTCCGCCGACACCGGCACCTCGGGCGGCACGCGCGCGATCACGAAGGCGTCGAGAAGCGTTTTTCCGGAATTGTTGATGATGCGGCTGCGCCAGAGGTTCTTCACGCGCGTGCGCGTGAAGCGCGAGTGCGCGAACCCCTGAAGCTCCACTTCAATGTCGCCTGTACCGAGGGTCGAAAGGAGCGCCGTCATGTCGCCGGGCGACAGGGGCTGGCGCTGGAGCTCCACCATGAACGCCGGGTCGTCGGAAAGCTTCTCGATTCTGCCCGAGGCGGTTTCTTCCTTCAGCTCATGCCCGAGTTCCTCAAGGATCGCCGGGGCGGCAAAAACGTCGGCGCTCGGGTTCACGAGCTTCGGAACTTCCGTTTCGCCCCGTTCCGAGACAACGAGCACCGTGCGGGGAAGGCGCCCCAATACGAAGGAGTTGGCGGCGCGGCCCTGGTCCCCCGCCTGAACGCGCCAGAGGCCGGGAACGCCAGTGTCGGCTGCGCGCGCTTCGCCGTCGAAGAGCAGGATCTTCACCTCGCCCTCGCCGATCGTGGAGAGAAGGAAGTCGAGATGCTTGGGGTCAAAGCCTGAAAAATCCCAGACGGCGTGAAGGTCGGAACCGTCCGCAGCCGCATTTCCCTTTGCCATGTCGTCGAGATGCTGCGAAAGCTTCTCCCTCACGTCAGTGAGGAAGTCAATGGTTGCGAGCGCCGCCCTGCGCTCCGTTTCCGGGTCGAGTTCCGGGGCGTTCTGCCACCGGCGCGCCACATCGGCGGCGGAATAAGTCTGAAGGCTCATCTCTATCTTGTCCGAATAGGTTTTGAATTCTTCTGCGAAAATCGATCAGCAGCAGGAGCTCTCTTCGGCCGCGTTCCTCGGGAGGATCGCGACGGAGCGCTTCGGCGCCTCGGTGCGCGCTGCAATCCCGGCGAGCTTCGCAAGGTACCCGTCCCAGGAGTCGAGCCCTTCGGCGGCGCCGAGAAAGACATTGCCTCGAAAGAGCGCGAGCGCGGGGAGCTTTCTCACGCCCCAGCGGGCTGCGAGCGCTCTTCCTTCCGCGACATCCGTGCACCAGGCGCTTTGAACGATGCTCCCCATGCTGCGGCGGATTTCCGGACCGATCACGACGATGTCCATCGTTTCCTTCCGGGTATTCGGGTCATCGGCAAAAATCACGAATTTGAGTCCCGGCTCGGCAAGAAAGCCCTCGAGCGAGGCTTCGGAGAGCGTTCTGAATCCCTCTTCCCCGCGCATGCGCTGAAAGAGCGGGTTCGTCTGCGGATCGATTTCCGCAATTCGCGTGAATTTGGACATGCTTGAAATTCTTTTCTTTATGGAGGATTGAGGCGATCGCGGGATCAGCTTCTTCCCGGAACCAGCCTGCGCAGATGTTCGGGAAGCTCGGGCTCGCGGTCAATCAAGTCGCCGAAGCCCGCGCGGATCGCCGCCTCGTCGGCTTCGCCCGCCATGGCAAGCGCCGTCGCCTTAAGCGCGGCTTCAATTTCAGAAGCTTCCGCCTCATCAATCGCCCGGATGGCGCGATCCTGAAAGACGAGGAGCCAGTCGCCCGGCTTCGGCGGGTCGATCATGGAAATGTCGACGACGACTTCGCTTCCCTTTCGCTCGCACCGCGCCTTCATTTCCTCGAGCGCGACGATTTTCATGGGCAAGGCAATGCACATTTGAAGTGTTCTCCGGAAAACCGATCCTTATGAGGGGTCGGAAGCATGACCCGCGGGACGAACCAGAAACCGCTCGTCCCCGGTCCGGCAGGCCTCGGCCTCGTCGGGGCGCCCGGACTCATAGGCGTCGATTGAAAGGCTCTGGAAGGAAAGCGGCGGCACGCGCTCGCCCGGCGCTCTCTCGACGGGCGGGAATCCCCACTCGCAAAGGATGCCGCGGGCGGCTTCCAGGGCATCGGGAATGCGCGCCTTCACCGTTTCGGTGAGGCTTCCGCCGTAGTCGTCAAGGAGCTCCGGCTGAATGCCCACGACGGCGATGTCCTCGGGGCTCGAGCCCATGAGCGCAGCTGTCGCGAGGAGATCGTTGAAGCCCGTCTGGTGGGGCGAAATCTTGGTCGAGCTCCAGATGCGGATGTCGTCCTTTCTGAGGACGCGAAGCGTCCCCGGAGGCGCCTTCAGATCGCAGCAGTCGAAAACGAGAATGCGCTTCGTCGAGCAGATCTCGTTCACGAGCCAGCCGCCGAGCGTTCCGCCGTCCATGACTTCCGCGCCCTCAGGCAGCCGGTAGCGGCTGTTGAAGGCCTCGGCCGCCCTGGGGCCGAACCCTTCGTCCGCCCAGAGGATGTTGCCGATGCCGAGGAGCAGCACGTCGCGGGCATAGCGCCCCGGCGAGAGTTCCTGTGTATTCATGAATTTCCTCCCAGAGAGGGTTCCTGCCGGCATCTTTCTCTTCAAAAAAAACGGGGTGCGGATGCTGCCGGAGCCTCTTCTTATGTGATCTCAACTATATCGAGTGAGGCTCATAAGCCGCCATTCTCCGAAAGGCCCACCGTTAAGCCTCCGGAAGCACTCCCTATGGAATAATGCGCTCCGCTTTTGGGCATAGTCCGGCCGGTCATGAGCGGAAAGTCCCGCGGACAGGAAAGCAGTACTTCAAAAATATACAAAACTATCGTCCGAAGATTGGGTACTGTTTTTTCAAATTCCCCTTTACCTCCCGGTCGACCCCCTGCACTCTCACATTGTTTACCAGAAAAGTCAAGAGAAGTACGCGAATGATGATGTTGGATCGTCCTTCCCTAAGAAGAAACCCTGATTTTTGCCTGTTTATACTGAATCGAGTTGCAAAACGTTTGAAAGCGCCATACAGTGGAACTGAGCAATGGCAATCCGTCCTTAGAAGGAGGAACCACCATGCCGGGTAAGAAAACACCATCCGCACCGAGCCTCATCAAGCCGTGCAAGCCCCTTGCAAAGAGAAAAGCCTCCAGTCATGACGGCTGGGGCGGCGTTCGTCAGGGCGCCGGCCGCAAACCGCTTGGCGAAAAGGCCCTCGACAAAATGGTCGTCATTCGTCTGACGGCTGAACAGAAGACTTTCTTCAGAACGCTCGGCGGCAGCGTCTGGCTGAGACAGGTCCTTGACCTCTGCATGCGTGAAAGCACGCCGGAGAAAATCCGGGACGCAGCCAACGAGTCGCCCTTCGGCGGCATTCCCGCAGAAAAATTCTTCACTGAAAGGATCTAAAGCCAAAATCGCCAGCAGACGAGCCGGAAGATTCAAAACATCTTCCGGCTTTTTTCTCGGTGCTGAGGAAACGCTTTGAGGAAAGCGATTCCGCTCCGCATCAGATGCCCGCAAAACGACCTTCCGGTTCAGTCTCCGCCCGCGTCAACTTCGAGCCACTTCTCGAAGCGCCGGGTCTCGGCGTTGAAAACAAGGACTGCCCGACGGAGCTCTCCTTCCTGCGGACCTTCGCCGTATCGGCGGCTCAGAATCTGCTCTTTTCCTCTTTCGAGGAGCTTCGTGACCTCATGAGCGTCGGCCGCGAATTTAAACTCAAAGACCCAGTGCCGGTTTCCGGCGCGCACTTCCAGGTCGCTTCTCCCAAGCGCCGAATGCTTTTCGACCTCCGGCATCAAAGCAGCTCCCATGAGAAAGAGCTGGATTGAAGCGCGACAGGCTGCCTCCGTTGTAATCGGGAAATTCTGATAGTCAATCAAATTGATGCCGTCGTTAAAACGAGCAACGATGTCGTTCAACGTCCCGGATTCGATGAGTTCGGAGAGCATCGGAACTCCCAGAGGATCAAGATTTTTCCCGCGCAGAAGCTCATCCGCGTAAAGCTGCGCCATAGAGAGCTCCACTTCCTTATTGGGATAGCCGAGTTCAACATACCCGTTACTGCGAACAGACCGTATTGTCAGGTAGCCCGCCTGTGCCAGAAGCGCCTCGATGCCGATATTCTTATATTCCCGAGCGGCCATAAGTTCAGAAAGTCGGATCTGCACGTTCTCGTCAAAGGCAAAAGGATTGGCTATCTTATGTGTTTTAAGATAGTTTAATAAAACCCTTGGCTGTCCCCCGCTTGCATACCAATAATTAAGAAATCCTTCTCCCGGATTATTGAAAAAATTAAGAACCGACCACGGGCAATATACATGGTTTTTCCCTTTTCGGTCAAAACAAAAACCGTCATAATTTTCTCGTATTTTATCCAGAAGCTCAGTTCTGCTAATTTGGAGTTCCTTTTCAGCCCTTAAAAGATAGCCTTCAAAATATAATGAAATCTCCCTTTCAGTCAGTCCTAGAAGACTGCTGTATTTTGTATCCAGTGAAATGTCCGTAAGATCATTTAGTGCAGAGAAAATGCTGGTATTACTGAGCTTCGTAATACCCGTCATAAAGAAAAATCTAAGACAACGTTCTGCGGACTTGAGGACAGTATAAAAATTATCAAGATGATTTAGAATAACTTCAAGAACATCATGATCATCGAGATGCGCGGTGAGCGGAGTATCGTATTCATCAATCAGAAGCACCAGCGAGTCCGATGGAAGCGTCAGCAGCCAAGAACCGAGCTGGTCTAAGAATACAATATTTTCATCGGAATAATTAAAATTGAATCCGAGTGGTGCAAAAGCAGATATTAGTACGCTGCGAAAATCCCGCTCAAATTGAGCGGAGGTTTCAAAAAGCTTAAGTCTAGAAAAATCAAGCCGTACAACTTTGTATTGCCGATCCGTCCAGAGTTTTTCTATAGCGAGCCCGGAAAATTGCTCAAGCCCGTCGCTAAAAAGCGTTTGGAAGGTTGAAACGAGGAGTGATTTACCGAAACGTCTGGGCTTTGCGAGGAAAACTTTTCCGCGAACTGATGCGAGGGAGTAAATCAGATCCGTTTTATCGGCATAGATCATGTCGTTGCGCCGCAGTGTCGGAAAATCGCTGGAGCCCAAAGGTAATGGACGCATTAAACACTCCCTAAAATAGGGTCATCAACGTCAATAGACGTAACCTTATTTTGCTTTTGCGTAGGCAGCATGCGCCGCCCGAACGGCCTTGACGAGCTCCGCTTCCATGTCGGCGTAGCTTCTCTCCTTGCGGGGTTCGCCGCCGATGCTGTAGACCACATCCTTCGGACCGTAGCGAGGATCCTCGCGCACGATTGTTTCGACCGTCATGCCCTTCCCGGCCATGTAGTCCGCTTCGGAAAGCGCCCGGAGGCCCGCGAAGAAGTGCGCCCTCGCGGCGATGTCCGAATTGCTCATGCAGGGAAAGACTTTGGTGAGGCGGACAAGAGGCCATCCCCGGCTGTCGAGGAGCGGCTCTTCCGGCACTCCTTCTTCCTTCTTATTGTCTTTGACGTTCCCTGTCATGGCGCAGACGCTCCGCTCAATGGTTGCAATGCACCCGATTTTAACGGATGCCGCATGACGCGCCCGAGTTCCCGTCCTCTCGCCCGGGAAAGCCGATCTCAGAGGCCGTCGCCTGAACTTCCCGCAGCTTGCCGCCGCCCACTACACACTTCTTTCCGCAGAAGGCAATGCCGCAGGCATAGTGCTTTCTGCATTGCAGCCGGTGAATAACATTCCGACGACTCGACATCCTTGTCCGCCCGAGAGAAGCTCCCCTGGCAGAGCGCTTTTGGCACAAATCTTGCTTCAGAGTATTTAAGCGACGAAAGAAATTCTTCTTCCGTCCCATGGAGAAACACTCATGAAGCTTGTCACCATCATCATCAAGCCCTTCAAGCTCGACGACGTCCGGGAAGCCCTCTCCGACGCCGGCGTTCACGGCCTCACCGTCACGGAAGTGAAGGGTTTCGGCCGGCAGCGCGGCCACACGGAGCTCTACCGCGGCGCTGAATACGTCGTCGATTTTCTTCCCAAGACCCGCATTGACGTTGCGGTAACGGAAGACATGCTCGACGACGTGATCGAAACGGTCATTGCCGCCGCCCGCACGGGCAAGGTCGGCGACGGAAAGATTTTCGTGACGCCCCTTGAACAGGTCGTCCGCATCCGCACCGGCGAAACGGGAGAAGCCGCCATCTGACGCCCCGGAAGCTTCAGAGCGGTTCTTAAACCCCCAGTATCAAAAAAACTCCCAAAGACGGAGTATGAAAAAATGCACGCCTACATCAAATACATCCCTTTCGCGGGGCTCCTTGCACTCATGAGCGCCCCGGGATTCGCAGCTGACGCCCCGGCGCTCGACAAAGCCGACACCGCCTGGGTCATGGTCTCGGGGCTCCTCGTCCTCCTCATGACCATCCCGGGCATTGCACTCTTTTATGCCGGCATGGTGAGAAAGAAGAACATTCTCTCGACCCTCGCGCAATCGGTCGCGATCTGCGGCATCATCACGCTCCTCTGGTACTTCGTCGGCTATTCCCTCGCCTTCTCGGAAGGAAGCTCCTTCGTGGGCGGGCTTTCGAAGGCCTTCCTCTCCGGCATCGGCATCAATACGCTCTCGGGCACGATTCCGGAGCTCCTCTTCGTCTTCTTCCAGATGACCTTCGCGATCCTCACGCCCGCGCTCATCACGGGCTCGATCGCCGGCCGCATGAAGTTCTCCTCCCTCCTCATCTTCATGGCCGCCTGGAGCCTTCTCGTCTACGCCCCCGTCTGCCACTGGGTCTGGGCTTCGGACGGATTCTTCTTCAAAATGGGCGCGCTTGACTATGCGGGCGGCACCGTCGTCCACATCAACGCCGGCATTGCGGGCCTCGTTGCCTGCCTGATGGTCGGTCCCCGCCGCGGCTGGGGTCAGCAGCACCTCGCTCCCGCGAACCTCGCGCTCGCCGTCATCGGCGCCTCGCTCCTCTGGTTCGGCTGGATGGGCTTCAACGGCGGCTCGGGCCTTGCCGCCAACGAACGCGCCGTGATGGCGATCATCGTGACGCAGATCGCCGCCGCTGCCGGCGCCGTGGCCTGGATGTTCACGGAATGGAAGACCCGCGGCAAGCCCTCGCTCCTCGGCATGATTTCGGGCGCCGTCGCCGGGCTCGTTGCCATCACCCCGGGCTCGGGCTTCGTTGAGCCGGGTCCGGCGCTCGTGATCGGCCTCCTCGCCGGCCTGGTCTGCTTCTTCATGGTTGCGGTCGTGAAGGCAAAGCTCGGCTACGACGATTCGCTCGACGCCTTCGGCGTTCACGGCGTGGGCGGGATCCTCGGCGCCATCCTCACGGGCTTCTTTGCCTCGGGCGCCGTGACGGGCTCTGAACTTCCTCCCATGTGGACCCAGGTCGGCATCCAGGTTCTCTCCGTCGCAGCTACCCTCGTCTACGGCGGCGTCATGAGCTTCGTGATCCTCTTCATCATCAAGAAGACCATGGGTCTGCGCGTTTCGACCGACGACGAGCTCTCGGGCCTCGACCTTGCCTCGCACGGCGAGCGCATTGAGTAGCGCCCTGACCTTTCAGTCAATCACATAACAAAATCCCGGGTTCGGCAGGCGCCGGATCCGGGATTTTTGCTGAGCGCCTTCTCTCAATGGAGAGGCAGAGGAGCCGCCGGGGCGGCCCTCAGGGGAAAGCCTGTCAGAAGAGCGGCTCGTTCATGTAGATTTTCTTCAGCATGTCGTCCGCATCCGGGCCGCGCACGCTGATGCCCGCATATTCGGCATCGTTCATGGAGGTGAAGGTCACCATGCGGAGCGCCGCCTTCTGCTGACGATCAATCCGGAAGTCGAACTGGATCACCGTGCCGTCGTCGAGCCTGCAGGAGAACTGCACGTCGCCCGCCTCAACCTCTTCCCAGAGACGGCTCTTCGGCGTGCAGGCGCCGTACTGCTCGAAGGCGGTTTCAAGCGGAATCGTCTCGTCGTACGGAAGAACGGTTTTTCTCACGAGCATCACGTTGGGGGTCTGCACGGGTGCAGGGGCCTCGATTTCAGCAGCGGAAGAGGAAAGAACCCCGGTTCCGGACGTTCCGGTCGTGCCGCAGCCGGCGAGCGTGCCGGCAAGAATCAAAGCTGACGAAATTCCAAGAAGTCGAAGAGAAGTATCACGAGCCACGGTATTGCGCTTCCTTGAATGAATTAAGACGCCGCCCCGGAAAAACAGACCCCGGCCATTCCCGGGATCCGGTCGTCCGGAGGCAGCGGATGTTTTCGTATCCCAATTCTAGGAATCGCGGCTTAAGGGAATTCTGAAGGAGAGAAGAGGAAAGTGGCTCACTGTCGCATGAGGTCGTACATCGGCGCGAGGACGCCCTCGACGGGCTTCCCCTCACGGTCGAGGAGCCTCACGCCATTCGGAATCGGAAGCGCATACCAGGGGTCCTCCCCGGGCGCAGCGGAATCAAAGCGGAGCTTTCCGTCCTCAAAGGACCACTTTCCGCCCTCATCGAAGGCGCCGTCCGTCCCAACATAGTGCGAAACGCGCGTATAGGTGCCAGACGCCCTCAGATAGAGCGCCGTACGGATTCCTTCGCAGTCGGCGCACGGGAGCATGCCTTCATAGACGCCTGCAGCTTCAGATGCTGCTCCGGCCTGGGGCGAAGGCGCCTCCTTCGCACCGTTTGAAGGCGCAGTGCACCCGGAAAGCGAAAGCGCGAGCGCTGCGCAAATGGCGAAAGGACGGATCAATGAAAGCGGCATGACGACATCCAGCGGAGGAAGAGAAATGTAAACGGCAGGACAATCCTTGCACGAAAACTATCTCCATCATAGGGAGAGCGAAGGTTCAAAGCAGCGCCCAAGATGTAACGAATCCCGTCGGGCTGCCCTGCATGACAGCAAATATCCTATTGTTTTCCATGGGGTAATTTGGATAGCCGCTGTCTCCAGAGAAAGATCCTGCATATTGGCGAAAGAAGAATTAGTAAAAATACCTACGCATAAATACGATACGCAATCGCCCGACTTTCCCGTAGTATCTAGTTCGAGGTCAAAAGGAGCCTGATCTGCCTTGCGCGACAGATCCGACTCCGCAGGGAGAGCGCCGGGAAACCGGCGCTCTTTTTGCATCCGGCGCATCAATCGATAGAATCCTCGGGATCGACACCGCTACCATTGGATTCCACCATGACTGAAAAGCTACCCAAAGTCCGCCTCCTCACCTGCGGCGGCACGATTGTTTCCTCGGGCGAGAGCGCGAGCCAGATGACGGGCTACCGCCTCAAGGACTTCAGCGTTGATGCGCTTCTCTCCGCCGTTCCCGGCCTCGCCGATGTCGCCCGCATCGACGTCCACGAAGTCGCCCGCATCGACTCCATGTCGATGACGAGCGCCGTCTGGAAGGACCTCGGGCGCGCCATCGCGGAAGCCGACGCGGATCCGGAAATTGACGGCATTGTCGTCACGCACGGCACCGACACGATGGAGGAAACCGCCTGGTTCACGCATCTCACGATGAAGACCGCGAAGCCCGTCGTCTTTACGGGCGCCATGCGTCCTTCGACCGCGCTTTCCGCCGACGGCCCCCTCAACCTCTACAACGCCGTGCGGATCGCCGTCGACCCCGAGGCCCGCGGCCGCGGCGTCCTCGTCGCCCTCAACGACGTGATCTACGGCGCCCGCGCCGCAATGAAGGTGAACCCCACGAACGCCGCCGCCTTCGGCGGACTCGCCGAGGGACCGCTCGGGATCGTCTCGGGCGACGCCATCGTCTGGCTCGGCCGACCGGAGAAGCCTTTCGGCGCCGAGACGCCCTTCAGGCTTGAAACCTACTCGCACCCGAGGCGCCTGCCGCGCGTCGACATCCTCTATTCGCATGCGGACGACGACGGCATGCTCGTGCGCGCCGCCGTTGAAGCAGGCGCCGAAGCCATCGTCCATGCCGGCACCGGAAACGGCTCCATTCATGCCGAAACCGAAAAAGCGCTCGCCGAAGCTGCCGAACGCGGCGTCTTCATCATCCGGGCGAGCCGGGTACCGGGCGGATGCGTGACCCCGGGCCTTGCCGAGTGGCAGGAGCGCGGCTACATCCCCTCGGGGACGCTTTCGCCCCAGAAGGCGCGCATTCTTGCCATGCTCGCGCTCGTCACCTTCGGATGGAATCCGGAGAAGATGAAGGAAGCGTTCGAGCGCTTCTGATGAAGAGCCTCCGGGAATAAGAAAAACGCCGGCTGACAATCAAAAGTCAGTACCGGCGTTTTGGTTTTTCCGCGAAAAATCCCCTGCTCAGTCCTTATAGAGCGAGCAGCAGTTCTCGGCAGCCATCACAAGGGGCTTCCCTTCGGCGTCAAGGAGATGGAGCTTTCCGTCATTACCGACCTCAAACTCGCGATTGACGACGCCGCCCGAATTCTTGAGAAGCACGCGGCCGTTCTTCACCTCGAAGAAGCCCGTTTCAATGCCGCGGTCCTTCTTGACGGAAAGCGCGTAGCAGCCATAATGGTCGAGCGAGAGTTCCGCGTCCGCGGCTTCCTCTGCCTGAGAGAGGAGGACGCCCGACCAGTGTCCTTCAAGCCCCGTGTCCTTGTGCGCGGTCTCAGCGGCGCCCGCAGCAAGACTGACGGAAAAAAGAGCGGCGAAAAGGACTTTGGAGAACGACATGGCAGATGTATTGGGGAAAACGGGGAATGAAACGAGGAACCCCTGAAACATCCGCGGCTCAGCTGCGACCAAGCAAGCTCACTTGAAGCGGCGGGAAGCTTCGCAAAGTTCCTCCTGATGACTCATACCTTACGCCGCGCACCTCACGCAAACCTTAAGGACAGAATCGGAAACAATTGCCGCTCTTTCGCGCCGCCTTGCTCCCGATCAGAGGAGCGCGATCACGGCGTCGACGTCCTCCTCGCGGGTCGCCCAGCTCGTGCAGAAGCGGCAGAGGGTCTTCCCGTCGTCGCGGCGCTCCCAGATGGAGATGGCCGCCTTTTCGCCGATGCGCTTCAGATCCTCATCGGCGAGCCAGGCAAAGATCTGGTTCGTGCGGGAGTCGACATAGAGCTCGTAGCCCTTTTCAAGGAGCGCCGCGCGGATTTTCTGCGCGAGCTCAACGCCGTGGCGGCCGGCGTCGACGTAGGTGGTCCCGCTCATGAGGACCTCGAAATTGATGCCGAGGAGCCGCCCCTTGGCGAGCACCGCGCCCTGCTGCTTCTGAAGCGTGAAGAAATGCTTCATGAGGGCCGGGTTCGTGACGACGAGCGCTTCGCCGATGAGGGCGCCACACTTCGTGCCGCCGATGTAGAAGACGTCGGCGAGCCTCGCGATGTCGGAAAGCCCGACGTCGTTCGCTTCAGATGCGAGCCCGTAGGCCATACGGGCGCCGTCGATGAAGAGCGGAAGCCCATAGCGGCAGCAGACGGCAGAAATATCCTCGAGCTCGGCGAGGCTGTAGAGCGTGCCGAATTCCGTCGGCTGCGAGATGTAGACCATCCCGGGCTGCACGACATGGTCCTTGCTCGTATCGCGAAGGAACGCCTCCATCCACTTTTCGATCGACGCGGCGGAAATCTTTCCGTCCTTCTGCGGAAGCGTGATCACCTTGTGGCCGCGCGCTTCAACTGCGCCCGCCTCATGAACGGCAATATGACCGGTCTCGGCGGAGAGAACCCCTTCGTAGCCCGCAAGAATCGCGTGAATCGCGATGGAATTGGTCTGCGTGCCGCCCTCGAGGAAGAAGACGCGGGCCTCCGGCGCCCGGCAGGCCTCGCGGATGAGGCGGCGGGCATTTTCGGAAAACTCATCCTCGCCGTAGCCCGGCGCCGGAACAAGATTGGTTTCCTGAAGACGTTCAAGAATCGCCGGAAGGCAGCCTTCCTGGTAGTCGCAAGCAAGACGGATCATTGCCGAAATTTCCAATTGAATTGAAAGCGGGGAGCGCTGCCGCAGAAGGAGCGGCGCGCTGATGGAAGATGATTATATGAACACCTCTCCGACTATTCAGTGCATTTTGCTCACATTTACTAACCCGGAAAAGTCGCGTAAACGTTCTCCCGAAAAAAAAATGCAGTCCCCCGACAAAGTGAAGCCCGGCAGCGGAAGCGTCCGCTGCCGGGCTTGTCTGCCGGTAAGAGTTCCTGAAGTTTTCTGAAGGGAAAACTCGTCTGGAACCCTTTCCTCTCGCGATTACCAGATCACCGGATCAAAGTAGCCCGCAAAGAGGACGGAGGCGCGCAGCGCAAGCGCGCCGATGATCGAGCAGAGGCCTCCGAGCATTACCATCGAGCGGTGCTCCTTCAGGAACGTGCAGAGGATCGGCATCACGATGCCGAGACCGATCGCGCCCGCCCAGAAGATGAGGGATGCCCCGCCCATGAGAAGGCTTTCCGCACCCGCAGCGGCGCCGGGCGTACCCGTCCAGGCCGACTGAATGAAGGCGAAGATCACGAAGGCTTCGCCCAGGTGCACGCCCCAGGCAGTGCCGCCGAGCCAGCCGGGATGACCCGTCTCGAGCTTACCGCTCGCGGCAAGGAGCTCAGCGAGACCCACGGCGCAGCCGAGGCCCGAGAAGATCCAGAGGACCGGGAGCACCGCAGTATTCCAGAGCGGAACGCCCGCGGCCTGGGTGAGAAGGAACCCCGAATAGGCCGTGGCCGCAACGCCCAGAACGCCGTTGCACCAGCGCACCATCACGCCTTCGGCGATGTCGGCGAGGACGCGGTTGCCGCCCTCCTTCGAGCCCAGCCAGATCATGAGGCCTTCAACGACGACGGCAATGCAGAGCACTGCGAGCAAGCAGATGCCGATGAACATCCAGCTCGTGAAGTTGAAGGACCAGTTGGCGAGCGCGTGAAAGGCCGCGAACGGGAGGTTGAGAAGGCGCCCCAGGTGCGAAAGCACCAGGAGCGTGCCCGCGATCGCGGCGATGCCCGCGATCGCGAAGACGCGGCGGCTCTTGAGCCAGATGTTCAAAAAGAGCGCCATGCCCGAGAGGCCGACGAACCAGAGGAAGAACGCAATCGTCCACGCCCAGTGGCTCGTGGCGGCCTGAGCGGTAAGTTCCATGTATTCAGGAGTCATTTCTGCACCACGACGAAGTAGTTGGGCTTAGTGCCTTTCTGCGGGAGAAGGCGTTCAGTGCGCGTGCGGGCGATGCGCTGCGAGACCGCGGATTCCGGATCCTGGATGTTGCCGAAGGCGCGCGCCGAGACCGGGCAGGCGGCAACGCATGCCGGGTCCTGGCCCTGGGCGACGAGCTTTTCGCAGCCTTCGCCCATGCACTTGACGGGAAGCCCCGTCTTCGGATGGAGCCAGCGCACGTCGTACGGACACGCCGTAACGCAGTAGCCGCACCCCACGCAGCGCGCGGGATCGGTCTTCACCTGGCCCGTGAGCGGATCGTGGTAGTTGGCGCCGAAGGGGCAGACGCCGATGCAGGGCGCGTCGTCGCACTGCTGGCACTGCACGAGGATCTGCTGCGGACGGCGGAGCGTCTCTAGCTTCACGACGCGGATGTTCGAGGGAAGAGACTTCCAGCCCGTATTCTCGTCGTTGAGCATATCCGGATAATTCGTCTGAGCGCAGGCCACGATGCAGGCCGAGCACCCGACGCACTGCGTCGCATCAAAGAGATGCGCAAGCTTTTTGCTGTATTGAGTCATTGCCTGATGCCTCCCTCTTAGATGCGTTCGACGCGGACGGTGGAGTTGTTGGCGAGCGAACCCGTCACCGGCTCGCGGTAGCCCGTGCAGAACCAGTGCGAGTTGATGCCTTCGCGCGTCCACTCATAAGCGCCGAGGTTTCTCTTCGTTCTCACGCCGCCGGCAAAGCCGTGGGCAAAGAGCGCGCCCGCGACGACGCGGTTCGTGACCGTCACCTTCGTGCGGCCCTTGACGCCCGTGTCGAGGCTCGTCAATTCCACCGTGTCGCCCGTGCGGATGCCGAGGCGTTCGGCGTCGACGGGGTTCATCCAGACCGTGCGGTCGCCCAGGAACTTCGACGGCCACGTCCACATGGAGACGCCCGAATTCGAAGCGCTGTCCTTGCCCGAGACGAGATAGAACTCGTTCGAGCGCGGTCTCGGGATGGTGTATGCCGGAGGCATCACCCAGTCGGAAAGGCCCGAAGCGCCCTTCTTCTCATACTTCCCGGCAAAGAGGAAGGAAATGATTTCGCCCTTGCCCGTGGGGGTGCCGAAGGGCTTCTTCTGCGGATAGACGCCGAACTTCTTCACCGCAACCTGAGACCAGCCGCGGGCCTTCACGTCCGCATCGATGCGGTCGCCTTCGCCCGCCTTGTCGCTGTTCTTCTTTGCAATGAACTTCGCCCAGGCGCTGTCCATCATGCCGCGGTACCACTTCTTGAATTCCTCGCGGGTCTTCATCTCGTGGTCGTAGCCGAGGCGCTCCTTAGCGCGCTCGGGGAATGCGCGGCGCAGTATTTCGCAGAACTGCCAGATTTCGTCGCGCGCGTCGCATCCTTCGGGGGGTTCAATTCCGGCGTTCGAGAACTGGACGTTGCCGTTCAGAGCCCACTTGACGCCGCCGTATTCATAGGCTTCGAGGAAGAAGGTCGAGGGGAGCACGTAGTCGGCGTAGTCGATCACCTCATGCGGGAAGATGTCCTGCACGACCATGAGGTCGAGCGCCCTGAAGGCCTTCGCCATGCGGTCCGAATTCGCCTCGCGGTGGAACATGGTCGAACCCGTGATGAAGGCGGCGCGGATCGGATAGGGCTTCCCTTCCTCAATCGCGGTGAAGATGGCCGAATAGGTGCCGGAGCCTTCCGGATAAATCACCTTGTCGAGGGCCTTCCCTTCGGCGTTCTTCCAGGATTCGCCGTGCGGGCCCTTGCCCTTTCCGCCCGACTGCGAGGCGCCCGGCCCCTTGAAGCCGCCGCCCTGGGTGACGACGAAGCCGCCCGGCTGATCGATCTGCCCCGTGAAGAGGTTGATCATGCTCATGAGCGCATAGGCGTGGGTGTCGTTGCCGTTTCTCGAGGCGTACCAGCCGTCGTCGCAGACGCCGCCTTCGGTGAAGAAGGCGCGCGCAATGCGCACGATCGTTTCGGAGGGGATCCCCGTCGTGAGGGACGCTTTTTCAGGCGTCCAGGCAAGCGCGGTCTTCGAGAAACGCACGAAGGCCGTTTCAACCGCGATGTCCTTGCCGTCGACCGTGCGGACGGTGCCCGCATAATCGAGATCCGGGTCGACGCCCTCGGGTTCGTCGAACCCCTTGACGGCGCCCTTTTCGTCGCGCGCGAGCCCCATCGCCGCAAAGGCGGAGGACGCGCGGTTCATGACGACGAAGGAGTCCTTCGCTGCGCCTTCGATCAGTTCGTTCGCGGCGATCGGACGGTGCGTGCCGGCCTCAATGAGGTAGGGAGCGTTCGTATAGCGGCGCAGGAACTCAAAGTCGACGAGCTTTTCCGTGATGCCGACGCCGATCATCGAGAGGAGGAACGCAGAGTCCGTGCCCGGGCGGATGGGAACCCATTCGGCGCCCGAGGACATGGCGTTTTCAGGCATGCGCGGGTCGACGAAGATCACCTTTGCGCCCTTTTCGCGCGCGCGGCCGAAGACCGCAGTCACGCCCATGGCGCAGTTGAGCGAGCGCCCCACGCAGAGAAGCAGACGGCAGCGTTCGTAGTCGGGCTCGACCTTGCCCGCACCGTCGAAGCCCTTGCCGAAGACCATGCGGCGGCCGGCAACGGAAGCGGAATTGCAGGTGGAGGAATGACTGATCACGTTGGGCGTGCCGAGAGGCGCCCCGAGCCACTGCTGGAGGCCCGAGAAATTGTGCGACGTCATCGAGATCGCGCGTTCGCCGTGCTCCTCGACGATCTTCTTCACGCGTTCGGCAATTTCGGTGAGGGCCTGATCCCAGGAGATCTCCTCGAACTTTCCTTCGCCGCGCTCGCCCGTGCGCTTCAAGGGCTTTCTGAGGCGCTGCGGATGGTTCCACACCCACATCGCCTGCGCGCCGCGGGCGCAGCAGCCGCGCTGCGGATGCGTGGGGTTCGGCATGATCTTCACGGTTGCCTGAGAGACGGGCTCGCCCTTCTTGTGAAGCGCGAGGAGGCCGCAGTAGCCGCCGCACACCATGCAGGCGGTCGGGTGCGCTTCCCAGCCTTCGGCCTTGAGCGCCTCGACTTCCTTAGCGATGGCTTCGTCGGCAGCCGTCCAGACAGCCGCACCGATCGTTCCCGTGCCTGCAGCCGCGCCGACCGCACCGGCGGCGCCGATGAAGCTGCGGCGGGAGAGACCGGGACCGCGGGCCGCGGAGGGCTCAACGTTCTTCGTCATATGAATCTCCTCTTGAGGAGAGATTGCCGCCGGACAAATAAAGAAAGCAGAAGCCGTCCTGAGCATGGATCCCGCGGGAAGTCTTCAGAAGGAAGCCTCCCCGGGAGCGCGCTCAGGACTTTAAATGTGAATCTGCGGGGGTCCTGGCAGACATCTGTCCAATCAATTTTTTTTCAGGGTCGCGGCCTTAATGCTTAATTTGTATAGTTGCCGCTGAGGGGAAAGATAAAGACCCCGGCCCTCTTCTCTTACAGGGAAAGCCCTCGCTTTTTCCGATTCGTTATTCATCCTTTGAATAGCGACGTGCCCCAGATGCATTGAACATTCGTCGTATATCGGGGACTTAGGTCTTGTCTGACCCGAGTCTTAAAAGCAGAGATAAGGCTAATCCACTACCTCATAAAGAGTAGACCCTATTAAAGAGAGATTACCGTTAGCAATAAACTACCGGGCGCCTCTTCCTGCGCAGACTCCCCGCATTCTCCTAAAATGACGGGATTCCTGATTTCAGCTCCGGGACGCGGCCGGCTCCTGCCTCCGGTTCCGCAGCATGAGACTTTCCCAACAAAACATCTGAAGGCATACCTACATGTCCGCCATTATTCTCGGCCATAAGCACCCCGATACCGACAGCATTGTTTCCGCCCTTGCCTGCGCGGATCTCTATAAGAAGCGCGGCCTCGACGTCGTCCCTGCCGCTCAGGGGACGCCTGCTCCTGAGACGGCCTTCGTTCTCGAACGCTTCGGCCTCAAGGCTCCTGAAGTCGTCACGTCGGTTGCCGGCCGCGAGGTCTACATCGTCGACTATTCCGACCTCAATCAGGCGCCGGACGATTTTGCCGAATGCACGCTGAAGGGCATCGTCGACCACCACAAGCTCGGCGACATGACCTCCTCCGCTCCGCTTGAATGCGTGATCATGCCGGTCGGCTGCACGAACACGATTCTGAAGCGCATGTACGACTACCTCGGCTTCGTTCCTCCGAAGGAAATCGCGGGCGCCATGCTCTGCGCGATTCTCTCCGACACCGTGATCTTCAAGTCCCCGACCTGCACGGAAGCCGACCGCGCCGCCGCGCGCGAGCTCGCCCTCATCGCGGGCGTAGAGGACATGAAGGCCCTCGGCATGGAGCTCTTTACCGCGAAGTCCGCCGTCAAGGGCGTCGCTGCCCGCGACCTCATCATGCGCGACTTCAAGGACTTCAACATGTCGGGCCACAAGGTCGGCATCGGCCAGCTCGAACTCGTCGACCTTGCGCTCCTTGAGGACCGCATCCCCGAGCTCCTCGCGGAACTCGGCCGCATGAAGGCCGAAGGCCGCCACACCGCCATGCTGCTCCTCACGGACATCATGAAGGAAGGCTCTCTCCTCCTCATGGCTTCCGACGATCCCGCGAAGATCGCCTCCGCCTGGAAGAAGACCCTCGGCAGCGACAACCTCTGGCTCGAAGGCGTCATGTCCCGCAAGAAGCAGGTCGTGCCCTTCCTTGAAGCCGTCTTCAAGGCGTAAGCAGTCAGACTGATGGATGCCGCCCCTGCAAGAGGCGCGCATCTAAGCCAAAACCCGCAGTCTTTTTGATCGGACTGCGGGTTTTTTATGCTTTACAAGCTCAAGCCGGAGCCTTCGAAGCAGAATAACCTGCGGCTGCAACGATTCGTTTCAAGCGCTCAGTGCGGCTTTTTCAAATTCAAGCAAAGGAATTCACATGAATCCGATTTTCCCCTGGCTCGGCATAGCCGTGCTCATCCTCTGCGGATGGGCGATCGTTAAAAAGTACCAGGTCAACATGGTGCTGCTTCTGGGCGGCCTTCTTCTCAATGCGCTCGCGATCTGGGGCGGCGCTCAGGTCTTCCCGGCCAAATTCAACGCCACCGGCATCATGGGCTTCGACCTCGTTGAGTTCCTGCGCACCATTTCGGTTTCTCAGGTGAGCGGCGTGGGCTTTCTCATCCTGATCTCCGGCGGCTTTGCCGCCTACATGCAGGCAATCGGCGCTTCGGACCGCTTCGTCACGGTCTGCGCAAAGCCCCTTTCCTTCATTAAGAATCCGTACCTCATCCTTGCCGCCGTCTTCATCGTCGGCCACTGCCTCGGTCTCGTCATCACCTCCGCGGCGGGCCTTGCCATGCTGATGGTGGTTACCGTCTATCCGCTCATCATCCGCGTCGGCTGCTCGCCGCTCGCCGCAGCCGCGGTCGTCGCGAGCGTGCTCGCGATCGGCTATGCGCCGGCTTCGGGTACGGCGAATCTTGCCTCCCAGATCGTGCACCTCGATCCGATCGAATACCTCGTGCGCTATCAGCTCCCGATGGCGGTGCCGGTCGTGATCGCCATGGCCGTCGCGCACGTCTTCACGCAGTACTGGTTCGACCGGCGCGAAGGCAAGGGCGAGGTTGCCGACCTCTCTGAGCTCGAATCGAAGCGCCAGAATCTCGAAAAGACGCCGGCCTTCTATGCGCTCATGCCGCTCTTTCCGATTGCGCTTCTCCTCGTCTTCAACAAGTTCGTCTGGGGCACCGGCATGAACGTCGCCACCGCGATGTTCATCGCCTGGATCATCGCCTTCGCGATCGACCTCCTCGTGCGCCGGAAGGTGAAGGAATCGTTCGACCTTTCGTTCGCCATGTTCAAGGGCATGGGTTCGATCCTCACTTCGACCGTGGGCCTCATCTTCGTTGCCGCCTTCTTCGCGAAGGGCCTTCAGAACATCGGCATCGTCGACCTCCTCATGAGCGGCGCGCAGTCGATCGGTCTCGGCTACACGGGCACGAGCGTCGTCCTCTCGGCGATCATCGGCGTCGTTACTGTCCTCACGGGCTCAGGCGTCGCGGCCTTCACGAGCCTCGGGCACCTCGTTCCGGATGCGGCCCAGGCCTTCAACCAGAACGGCATCTCGATGATGCTCATGATGCACACCGCCTCCGAAATGCTCCGCGCCATGAGCCCGGTTGCCGGCGTCATCATCATCGTTTCGGGCTTCGCGAAGGTGAACCCGCTCACCATGGTGAAGCGCACGATCATCCCGTGCCTCACGGGCTACGTCGTCATGCTCATCACGGTGAATCTGATCGTTTAATCGATCAGGGAAAACCTGTCAGAGGTCTCCGCCCGAATACGGCCTGAGAGATCCTCCAAAATGGAAAACGCCCGCGGAAGCAAACAGCTTCAGGCGGGCGTTTTCTTTGTGAGTCAAAAGCGTGAAAGCGCTTTATTCGGCAGCCTTTCCATTGGCCTTCAAAAGATCGCGGATTTCAGCGAGAAGCTTCAGCTCCTCGGCATTGACGGGCGCGGGAGCAGGAGCCGGAGCGGGCTTTTCGGCCGCAGCCTTCTTCGCCGCCTCTTCTGCCGCCTTCTTTTCCTCGGCATCCTTGTCGGCAAGGAGACGAGCGGCTTCAGCCGCGATGCGCGCACGGGCCGTCACGACGATCTTGATGAGCCAGAAGACAGAGAAGGCAAGAAGAAGGAACTGGACGACGGCCGTAAGGAAGGCGCCGTAGCCGAAAACGGTGGCGCCGGCCTTCACGAGCGCCTCATACGTGTGAGGACCCGTATAGCCCGCGGGAGCATCCTTCAGAACGATGAAGAGGTTCGTGAAGTCCGGGCGCCCGACGATGACGCCGAGGATCGGATTGATGATGTCCTTCACGAGACTGTCGACGATCTTTGAAAAAGCAGCGCCGATGATCACGGCGACGGCCAGGTCTAGGACATTCCCTTTCGAAATGAATGCCTGAAATTCCTGAAAGAACTTGCGCATTTCTTTATTCACCTTTGGGTGCGTTTATGGTTTTTTGAAGTGTGTTCGATCGATCCGCCGGGGCACAGACCCTAGAGCCTGCGGCTCCGGCGAATTGCCGACTCCGTATTTTCCTTGAATTCGCGCGCGTCTGCGCGGGAAACGCGGAGCGACTCGCGGATTTTCTGCGCCGTCCGCCGCGCCGTCACGGGGTCAATGCCGCCCGAAGCAGCGCTTTCGAGGAAGGTCCGGCGCGTGAGATCCGCGTTTGCAACATAGAAAATTGAAAGCGCCCAGGCGAGCCCCATGGAGACGTAGTAGGCCTTCCCGGCCCAGCGGAGCACATTTTTGTCGAACGCGAGGCTGAGAGCGCGGGGAAGCGTCGACTCATCGAGAAAGTTAGTGAGAAGCAGCACGAGCCCAGTACGGACGCGCCAGAGATCATCCGATTCAATGAGTTCGCGGATGAAGCAGAAGGCATCTTCGGGCGACTTTCTGAGGCACTTCATCGATCCCGCAAAGAGGTCGCAGAGCGCCCAGTTTGTGATGAAGGGCTGATACTTCCTGGAATATTGAAGCCGCTCCTCAAGGGGAAAACGCTTCTCGAGCGCGATCACAAGTCCCGTGGTTTTGAGCACCTCATGCGCGCGGACCTTTCCCGGGACAAGCGCTTCCGCGAGGAATTCCCTCGAGCGGCCGCTCCGGATGATTCTCTGCGCCGCGGCGCGTACTGCCGCCATCGGAACGCCGATGCGGTAAGGCACGCCCGGGAGCATCACTCCCTTCGTGTCGTACATCCGGAAGTCCGCGGCGTGAATGAGTTCCATATGGAGCTCGTCAAGGAGCGTCATGAAAAGTGCCTCTCGAAAAGAAATACGCAAATATCGGAAAAGGATAGCGGAAGCGCCTCACTCAACAAATGAATGAGGCCTCCCATTGAAATCCCGAATGCGCCTCATCTTTCGCATGCCGCTACAATGCTCTTCGAAAACAATTCCAAAGCGCCCTTTGAAGCCGGGATTTTTCTGAATCTCCCGCCGGCGCTCCACCACTGCCACTGAAGTCCATCATCATGCATAGCGAAACGCCCACCCCGGCAGCTGACCCTGCCCTGATTCAGAAGAAGAAGCCCGGCATCGTCGCCTACATCGCCTTCGCGCTCGCCGTCGCGTTCTTTTCAGGCCTGCTCATTACCGACAAGTGGTGGGGCATTTTCGACTACACCGTGCTCCTCGGCGACTTCGGCTCCGTCGTCGCAAAGGTAACCGACAAGGGCGGGGAAATCTCGACCGTCATGTCGAACTTCCGCGGCAAGGGCGGCTCGGGCGCCATCGACGGCTTCATGTTTGCGCTCGCGCTGGTTCCGACCATCATGCTCGCCACGGCCATGATCGCGGTCTTCGAATACTATGGCGCCCTCAATGCCGCGGAACGCCTCCTCAACCCGATTCTGCGTCCGCTTCTCGGCCTCCCCGGCTGCTGCTCGCTCTCGATCATCGCCTCCCTCCAGTCGACCGACGCCGGCGCCGTCCTCACCCGCACGCTCAAGGAATCAGGCGACATCACCGAACGCGAAACGCTCATCTTTGCGGCCTTCCAGATGACCGCGGGCGCTGCGATCGGAAACTTCCTCTCGAGCGGCATCGTCTTCTTCTCGCTTCGCGGCGCAGACGGCTCGCTCGTAGTCCCGACGACGATCGGCACCTGCCTCGGCATCATTCTCCTCGGCAAGGTCCTCTCCGCCAACCTCACGCGTCTCGTCTTCATCCGCGAGGACAAGAAGGCTCACGGTTAAGCGTCTTCTTCAGACCTTCCGCAGCCAAAAGCCGGCCTTCCTCGGAATGCCGGCTTTTTTGCGCCCGTATGAAGCGGATGCCCTACGGCGGCCGTTAAAATTAAAGAATTGCCGCAAAGAAAAGAGGAATACCCGCATGCGCAACCTCCCCTACCACCTTCTCGCGCTTTTCGTCGTGATCTGCTGGGGTCTCGCCTTCGTGAGCACCAAGGTGCTCTACGCCTACGGCATGGGCCCCTGGGCAGTCGTTGCGCTTCGCGCGGTGCTCGCCTACGGGCTCCTCATCTTCATCGCTCCGAAGAATCTTTACGCCGGGACCTTCCGCAACGAAGTCACCGTGGCGCTTCTCGGCTTTGCGAGCGTGCCGCTCTCCTACGGGCTACAGAATCAGGCGCTCGTGACGGGGCAGGCATCCACCGTCGCCGTGCTCGTCGCCATGGGGCCGGTCCTCACGGGCCTTCTCGCGATGGCGGCGCTCCGCACCTGGAAGATGCACTGGATGACGATGCTCGGACTTGTCGCCGCCGTCACAGGCGCGCTTCTTCTCTATTTCGACGTTGCCGTCATGCAGGAACTCCCGAGCAGAGGCTTCATGCTCGGCATTGCCGCCGCGGCCGCCTATGCGCTCTACGCGCTGCTTTTGCGCGCGCTCGGCGACCTCTCGCCTCTCTTTGTGCTCCGCAAAGCCACCGGCTACGGCGTCATCGGCACCATTCCCTTCTTCCTTGCCGAAGGCCCCACGGAAGCCGTACTCCTCACGGATCCGGTGGTCGTCGCAAACTTCCTCTTCCTCGCGCTCGTGGTTTCAGCAATCGGCTGGGTGCTCTGGCAGACTGCGGAACGCCATGTCGGGGCCCCCGCAGCGCGCATCTACACCTTCATCTGGCCGCTCGCTGCCGTCCTCGGTGGCATCTTCATTCTCGACGAAACCTGGAGCTACATCGGCTTCATGGGCGCCGGCATGATTCTCTGCGGCGTCATCAGCGCGCAGACGGGACTCGCCAAAGTAGCGCTGGAGATGGCGAAGCGCTATTGATGACGAAGCACTAAAGCATCGCGAAAAAGGCCTTCCCGGTTCATGCCGGAAAGGCCTTTTTTATGGAATCAGACCAGGCGTCAGAGCATCAGGAGCGAACCGAGACCTGCTCGTGCGCATGACCGCCCTTTGCGATCAGATCAACCATGGCGAGCGCATAGTCGGCATAGCTCACAACGCTCTCGCCCGCGGCGTTGACCGAGAACTCGTCGCTCCCGAGCACGTACTTTCCCGTTGCGGGCGCATCCGGCAGGAACGCGGCGGCCGGGCTCACATAGGTCCACAACACGTCGGAACGAGCCTTCACGGCTGCAACCTGACGACGCTGGGCGTCGGCAAGCGGGAAGTACTCCTTCGGGAAGGACGGTTCGTCCACGACCTGACGGGGGTGCTCAGGGTTGAGCCAGAGGCTCCCGGCGCCGCCCACGATGTAGAGGCGCTTTTCAGTGCCGGAGAGAAGATCGCAGAGATGTTCCGCCGTGGTGATGTGAAGCGGGATCGTCTCTGCAGTCCAGAAGCCGAGGGCGTCCACGACGACGTCGAAAGGCTTCAGATCTTCCTTCGTAAGCGCCATAACGTCCTTCTCGATGATGGAACCGGCACCAGATTCATTTGCATGGCGGACAACCGCCGTGACATCGTATCCGCGGCGAAGCGCTTCACTGACAATAAGGCGGCCGGACTTGCCGTTCGCGCCGACAACTGCAATCTTCAACATGTTTGTTTCCTTCGTATGTAGTTCGATATCGAACTGTTGACAAGATTAATCCTTAACCTTGGAATCGTCAATATTGTTCGATATCGAACTTGTAACGAAAGTTGTCGCCCTCAGAAAGAAAGGCCATCAGAAGAAAAGAGAGCCTGCCTGCCAATATGCCAATACCAAAACCGGACCAGAAGCCTGGAACCTCTCAATTCGTAATGATCGGGCCGGTATTTCCTGCCCATCGTTCAGAGGCTTAAGGACATAGGGAAAACCGGAGCCGCATTGAAGTGGATCTTGCTTCCGAAATTCAGAGGCTGAAAAAAAAAGCAAAGCGAAAAATCGCCATGGCCTGTAATGCTGTAGCGAAGAAGAATCTCAGTACCGACAGACAGGGATGATTCGCATCCAGACTGCACGAGGCCTGACTCAATAGAAACAGAAGCTGTGTTGTCTCCTAATGAGGAAAGTTTGAATAAGAGAAGTGAAGCGGGTCAGCCTGTAAAAAATATTCATTTGCATAGAATCTGCGAATCAATTTCCATTGATATGGAAAAATCAACTGCGCGTTACAAGGTGAGCAATTCACCATAAGCAGCCATCAATAGCAGATTACTTTCTGTAAAGTGAGAAACAATGATTTTCAGTGCTCATTCGTATTGATTAAGTTTCAATGCAAGTATATTTGATTCGGACTGGACATCAAAGAATGAAAACCATCGGCAGCAAAGACTCACCGATCAGTCTGCACATTCAGTTTCTTCATCAGTCAATCATGAACTCGCTTCATCAAAAAGGACGCGCATTTTATTTCAGTGTAATCATTACAGCTGCAGTGCATTGTTTCCATCCCAGCCGTATCAGCAATTAGCCACATTTCATCCAGAACGATTAGTCAATGTTTTTGGATTGATGGCCCGTTGTTCCGAATACCCCTCGCGCGCCCTGGGGAGGGGAGGTTCCTTAATCAAAGGAAGCGTCAGTTTATTGGATGCGCCACTCAGACCGCATTCCTGGCTGCCGGTGCGACGCCGGGCATGGTCGTTCCCGTCAAATTTCTTGCCTGCTTACGTCTATTATAAGCATTGTTATACATAACAACACATCGTATGTTGCGTGTTATTTACTTTAAACCTGATGTCTGAAACACGACGGGAAGCCGGAAAAAAGACTTTTTTGCAAGTTTTCGCCATTACTTGCCCACTTCCTGCATGAAGTTTATAATTCGCATAATCTTGTGAATCTAACCTCATAACTCACTTTAAAGTACATGTCATGAGACCATCCATCGCTGTTGAGGACGCCGTCCAGACACTCGGCGCCAATATCAGGAATGCCCGCCTCCGCCGCAGGCTTCCTCAGTCTGTCGTTGCAGAACGCGCCGGGGTTTCACTCAATACCCTTTCCAAAGTGGAGAATGGCGACTGCGGCGTTTCGATCGGAAACATTGCGTCTATCCTGAACGCCGTCGGCCTTCTCCCCCTCCTCTCCTCTCTTGCATCCTCTGAGAATGATGATGCGGGTCTTCTGATGGAAGAGAAGAATCTTCCACGGAGAATCCGACAGAAAAAGAAGCCTTCCCTCTCCGCCTGATCTCATTCTGGGCCTGAATTAAATCAGAATCAGCACAGCTCCATTCACGACTATCATTCCTTTTCCATTATGAAGCAGATCGAATTCAGACGCTGGGAAGTCCGTTCTTCGGCCTCCTCCGGAGCGCTTTTGATCGGAGAACTTTTCTTTCCCCTGAATGATGAAGGAAATGAATTGGAATCATATTCCAATGACTCTGATAATGACTCATTGAAAAAAGAAAAGAAGAAAAAGGCCGTCAGGAGCAGCAGAGAGAGAATTGCATCTCCATCAGGACTCAATCAGCCGCTTCTTCCGAGATTCCGCTATTCGTCAGAATGGATTGAATCTGGCTTCGCATTGGGTGCCGATCTTCCGCTTGAAAATGGAATAAAGATTCCGCCACGAGGAAAGAAGCTTTTCGGCTTTCTCGCCGATCGGGCGCTTTCGCCTCAATCCGGTTCCATTTTTCAATCCGCACGTGAAGCCGGATCAAAAGTAATGGACGTGTCAGAGGCCTTCCGCAATGCAGGCGATATGGAGATGCTCTCGCTCCTTCTCCCGCATCGTGATGCGCACGCAGGAGGAGCCGAATTCTATACTGACGGCGTGCAGGCAGGGAGCGCCTCCAGGATTCCGAATGAATCCTCGAGTCTCGAAAGCATTCTCTATGCGCTCCATGCAGAAGAACGAGGCAGGGCCAATCTGAAGGCCCTCATTGATCTTTCTTCCGCCACTGCCCTTCCCGGCCGTCATACGGCGCAGGTCGTGGTCTCCGGAAATGACGAAAAAGCGCTGACGCTCAAGCGCTATTCCGATCTGATTGATGCGCCCCTCTGGCGGGAAGTCTTCATGCGGCTCGCCCGGGACTGCGGCATTGAATGCGTCGAAACGCGGCTCGCCGACACCATGGGCGCGCGCGCCCTCTTTGCCGACCGCGCCGACCGCAATGAAGGCAGAAAGCGCTTTACGCTCTCAGCGCGCACCCTGTCGCCCGAAAGATCCGTTTCCTATCTCGGCATTGCCGACATTCTCAACCGGGAGGGGGCGGCGCCCAGGCTTGATCTTCCGCAGGTCTGGCGGCGCATGGTCTTCTCGCTTCTCACGGGCGCGGAGGACCGAGGCGAAAAATGGCTCTTCTACCGTACGGATTTAGGGTGGCGTCTTGCGAAAACGCATGGATTTTCGCCTGCCTCGGGCGCAGCGCGCATGATGACCGTTGACGGACGGCGGCCTCTCGCGTCGCTCGATGATGCAATCCGCCTCGCGCCCTACTTTGCCATGACGCTTGCCGACGCCAAGGCGGGCGCCCAGGAAATGCGCCGTGTGCTCTCCTTCTGGGAAGACCGGGCGCTCGAGCTCGGCGCCGATGCGGCGGAAGCCGAGCTGCTGGCTCCGGGCTTTGAAGCCTATTGATGCCTGGGAGCCCCAACCCCGAAAAGCAGGCGCCCGGAATCCTCATTAAGGAACTCCGGGCGCCTCTTTAATAGAGAGCGGTCGAATAGTTATTCGTCATCGCGCTTCGCCGCGCGGAAGTCGAGCTCCATGTCGTACCAGACGGCGCCGCCGTGGACGGACTTAGAAATGCCGCAGTTGACGAACCCGAAGCCCGAATAGAAATCAATGAGGTGCTTCTTGCAGGTGAGGATCACGCCGTCGCGCCCTTCCTGACGGGCCTTTTCAATAAAGGCGCGCATCAATGCGGAGGCGTAGCCCTGATGCTGCTCCTCGGGGATGACGGCAAGGCCGAAGATCGACTGCCAGTGGCCGTCGGGGTTATGCATCTTCGCGTCGGCAAACATCTCGTCGCAGATCGTGCGGTTGTCCGTCACCATGCCGTCGATCAGGCCGACGGGACGATCGTCCTTCATCAGAATGAGAAAGCAGTCGGAAAAAGCGTTGAGACGTTCGACGAAGCGCTCCCTGCTCGCCCTTTCCGCAGGCGGAAAGCACTTCGCTTCGATCTCAGTAACAATGTCGACATCGGCCGGCGAAGCCGCACGGATGGAAAGCATGTAAACCCCTCTTTAAACCTGACGTCTTCCTGGAGTCCCGGAAACCAATGCCCGGGGATGAAGGAAGCGCGTGAGGCATCATCTTAACGTAGCCTTATCTCCCGATGCCGATCCCCAGGTCGTCTATTTGGCTTTTTCACCACGCATCGCCTTCTTTTTCGAATTCCCCTTCATTTGGACCGGCCGATCTCCTTTCCCCGAAGCGGGCCATCCGGAGGAAGCCCGCTAAAATTTCCCTGAGCCTCTCACTTTCCCACTCTTTGGTTCCAACCATGAAAGCCCTGCGAATTGCCTTTGTCCTCGTTCTCATTGCACTCCTGGCGGGAGCCGCCTGGTGGCTGAGGAACCATGAGGACAAGGCCCCGCTCACGCGCGCATGGGGGAACGTCGATACGCGTCAGATTTCGCTCGCCTTTGAGGCATCTGGCCGCATTCTGGAGCTTGGCCCTCAGGAGGGAGCTCCGGTGAAGGCGGGAGAGATCATCGGGAAGCTCGATACCGAAGCCCTCAGAATTGAGCGCGACCGGGCTCAGGCAGAGCTTGAGCGCGCCGAAGCGCAGGCCTCTCTCTCGCGCGAAGGCTACCGGGCCGAGGACATCGAGGCGCAGCGCGCGCAAACGCTCGCCCTCCAGTCCCGTCTCGAGCTCGCCCGCCGCACCTACGTCCGCCAGAAGGAACTCGCCCGGGCGAACGTCTCGAGCCGGCAGAACCTCGATGATGCGGAGATGTCCCTCGAAGCCGCCCGCCGCGAACTGAAGGCTTCCGAAGCGCAGCTCCATGCGCTTGAATCCGGACTTCGCCCGCAGGAAGTCGCCTCGGCTGAAGCGGCGGCAAAGTCCGCCCGCGCCGCCGTCGCCTCGCTCGATTATCAGATTGAGAAGGCCTCCGTCCTCAAAGCCCCGGCAGAGGGCATCATCCGCACGCGTCTGGCTGAGCCCGGCGACATGGCGTCTCCCTCGAGAACGATCTATCAGCTCTCCATCGTTTCGCCCAAGTGGATCCGGACGTACGTCACGGAAAATCAGCTCGGCCTAGTTAAGGAAGGCGCTCAAGCCCTCATTTCCACCGACACGATCGGGTCCGTCAATGCGCGCGTGAGCTGGATCTCGAGCACCGCGGAGTTCACGCCCAAAACGGTGCAGACGGCGGAACTGCGCACCGCGCTCGTTTACGAAGTCCGTCTTGAAGCGGCCGATCCGGAGAACCGCCTGCGCCTCGGCCAGCCCGTCACGGTCGACTTCATTCCCGGGAAATGAAGCAGAGGATGACTGACGCCCGTTCACTTCCCGTCGAAATCAGGAACCTCAGAAAAACCTTCCGGGGTCCTGACGGGAACCCTTTTGCCGCCGTCGACAATCTCTCAGTCGTTTTGCCTGAGCCCGGCGCCATCGTGAGCCTCATCGGCCCGGACGGCGCAGGAAAGACGACGCTTCTGAGGCTCCTTGCCGGAATCCTCACGCCGGACGACGGCGAGATTTCGCTTTTCGGCAAAAAGCCCGACACCGATGATCCGGACTTCGTCGCCATGCTCGGCTTCATGCCGCAGCGCTTCGGGCTCTACGAAGAGCTTTCCGTCTGGGAAAACTTCCGGATTTTCGGGGCCCTCCGCGGCATCCGCGGAAAAGCGCTCGAGGCGCGGTTTCGGGACCTCATGACGCTCTCGGGGCTCAGGGGCTTCGAATCCCGCGAGGCCGGAAAGCTCTCGGGCGGCATGAAGCAGAAGCTCGGGCTCTCGTGCTCGCTTCTCGCGGAACCGAAGCTCCTCCTTCTCGACGAACCGACCGTGGGCGTTGATCCCCTCTCGCGCCGCGAACTCTGGCGCATTCTCCGGGACATGCGGGACCGCACCGGAATGACGGTGCTCGTCTCCACGGCGTATCTCGATGAGGCGGAGGCCGCCGACCGCACGATCCTCATTTCGTCTGGGCGCCTCATCGCGGAGGGCGACCCGAAGGCGCTCGCGCGGGAAACTCAGGGCCGGACCTGGCTCGCACGGGCCGGAGACGAACGCCAAACACTCCCGCTCGCCCGAACGCTCATGCGGGAAGTCCGGGCTGCGGACCCCAGAGCCCCCTGGCTTGATGCCGTCCCGCACGGCGACGCCGTCAACCTGCTTGCTCCGGAAGACGCCGTTGATGCGCCCCGGGCACTCCCGGACGACGCACCGCTCTCTTCCAGAACGCCCGCCCTCGAAGACGCCTACTGCGCGCTCACCTTCCCGATTGCCGCCAAAACCGACGCGCTCCGGATTCTCCCGCCCGCCTATTCGGTTGAGGAGCCGGACGCGGTAGTCGCGAGAAACATCTCCCGCCGGTTCGGGAGCTTCACGGCGGTCGAGGACACGAGCTTTTCCGTGAAGAAGGGCGAGATCTTCGGGCTCCTCGGCCCCAACGGGGCCGGGAAGACCACGACCTTCCGCATGCTCTGCGGGCTTCTGCCGGCCTCGGGCGGCACCATTTCCGTCGCGGGCTGCGACCTGAGGACGGCAAGGAGCGCTGCTCGCGCCAAGGTAGGCTACGTCGCGCAGAAGTTTTCGCTCTACGCGCAGCTCTCCGCCCGTCAGAATCTGGAATATTTCGGCGCCTGCTTCGGCGTCGCCGGCCGGACGCTTGAAGACCGGATCGAGGAGCTCACGGCGGGAAGCGACCTCTGCAGCCGGCTCGAGTCCATCACGCGGGAGCTCCCTCTCGGAGCGAAGCGCGAACTCGCGCTCGCCTGTGCCCTGATTCACCGCCCGGCCATTCTTTTCCTCGATGAGGCAACGTCAGGCGCCGACATCGCCGCCCGGCGCGCCTTCTGGCGGCGGATCGTCGGCCTCGCGGAAGCGGGCACCACCGTCATCGTCACGACGCACTTTCTGGAAGAAGCCGAATACTGCGACCGCTTTCTCATTCAGGATGCGGGCCGGGTGCTTACGCTCGGAACCCCATCGGAAGTCCGGAAGGAAACCGGGGCATCGAGCATTGAGGAAGCCTTCATCTCCATCGTAACCCGGGCGCGCAAGAACCGCGTCAACTCGGAGATTCAGTCATGACGCATGCGCAAGGCTTTTCCCCGGTGCGGTTCATGACGCTTCTCATGAAGGAATTCAGGCAGATGGTCTGCGACCCGGCGACCATCTTTCTCGGCACCATCCTCCCCGTCATTCTGATTCTTCTTTTCGGCTGGGGCCTCTCGATGGACCTCACCCGGGTCCCTGCGGCCGTCGTCGAAGGCGAAGCGACGCCCCTCGCGCGGGCGCTCACTCAGGAATTCGTCGGGAGCCGTTACTTCGACATCACGACGCTCAGAAACAGAACGGAAGCCGAGGCGCTCCTTTCCGCGCGCCGGATCGAGGCGATCATCGACATTCCGCAGGGTTTTGAGCGCGACGTTTCCCGCGGGAACGGCACGATCGGCCTCACGATCCACGGCGTCGATGCGAGCGCCGCAACGATCATCCGCACCTACGCCAAGGCTGCGGTCGCGCTTCTTCAGGAAAAGATTGCGCTCCGCGAGGACGGCGCCGCCATGACGGGCGTGAGCGGCACGGGTTCAGCAGGCGGCGTCATGATGCTTTCTCGCTCCTGGTTCAACGAAGCCAATACCTCCGCCTGGTACCTCGTTCCCGGCCTCTCCATCGTCGTCCTTACGCTGTCGGCGAGCTTCCTCGGAAGCATCGTCATCGCCCGCGAATGGGAGCGGGGAACGATGGAGACGCTCTCGATCACCCCCGCGACCTCTCTTGAGATCGTGCTCTCGAAGTTCCTCGCGAACTACGCCCTGATTACCGTTGGAAGCCTTCTCACCTTCCTCACGGCCGTCTTCATTTTCGATGCCCCCGTGCGCGGGAGTCTCTTTCTCCTCGCGCTCACGATGCTCTTTTACACCGCCTGGGCCGTGAGCTTCGGACTTTTCCTCTCCGCCTTTCTGAAGAGTCAGTTCGTCGCGATCCAGCTCGCCGTGATCGGAAGCTACCTCCCGTCTCTCATTCTCTCCGGGTATCTCTTCGACCTTCGGAGCGTCCCCGCCTTTATTTCGGCGGTCGGCCACATGATGCCCCCCACCTACGCAATCGAGTCCGTGAAGATTCTCTATCTCTCGGGAGGGCCCGAGCACATCGTGCTCTCAAACCTCGCCGTCCTCGCCGCCTGGGTGGTCCTCTTCCTTGCCCTCGCGCTCGCCGCGACCAGGAAGCGCCTTGACTGACGGATGGAGAAGCCCGAAATGTCCAGCACTTCCTTCCGCGCCTTCCTTGCCGGGCTCAGAGCCTCGCTTCTGAGGCTCCGCGCGCTCGCCCGCAAGGAGCTCATCACGCTCCTGCGCGACCCCGGAATGCGCCGGATCCTCGTCGTTCCCATCATTGCGCAGTCGATTCTCTTCGGCTACGGCGCGACCTTCAATCTCGAGGAAGCACCCTACGTCATTTACGACGCGTCGCAAAGCCCGGCGAGCGAACGCGTGATCCGGAAAATTGAAGCGAACCGCATCTTCGTGCGCGCGGGGTCCCCGCAGTCCTACGAGGCTTTCGAGAAGGCCGTGAACGACGGCGACGCGCTGATCGGCCTCTATTTCCCCGACGACTTCGCGAAGAAGCTCGCCCGGGACGAACCCGCGGAAATCTTCGTCGCCGCCGACGCGCGAAACACCACCACCGCCAATGTGGCGACGGGCTACGTCTCGGCGATCATCGAGTCCATCGCCCGCGAGGACGGCACCGCGGGCCCCGTCGAGGTGCGCGAACGCTACCGCTACAACGAAAACGGCATTACCCGCTACAACATCATGACGGGCCTCATTCTCGGTCTTGCCATGATTCAGGTGATGCTCCTCGCCGGGCTTTCGATCTCGCGCGAGCGCGAGGAAGGGTCCTTCGACATGATGCTGATGACGCCGCTCTCGCCCGTGGAAATCTTCATCGGCAAGGCCGCCGCCCCCATTCTCATCGGGATCTTCCAGAGCTTTCTGATTTTCGCCGTCTGCCGCTGGTGGTTCGAGATCCCCTTTGCCGGGTCGCTTCCGCTCCTCTTCTTCGTGGTGGCGCTCTTCTCAACGAGCATCGTGGGGCTTGCGCTTGCGATCTCCGCCTGGGCGAAGACCCTGCAGCAGTCGGTGGTCCTCTCCTTCATTCTGCTTCTTCCCTCGCTCGTCCTCTCGGGCCTCATGACGCCGGTAGCGGCGATGCCCGAATGGATGCAGACCCTCACCATCCTCAACCCCGTCCGCTACGGGATCCTCACGATCCGCATGATCTACTTTGAGAATGCCGGGATGAACGACATCCTCCCCTACCTCTGGCCGCTCGCCGTGATTTCGGCCGTTACCATCCCGGGCGCCGCCTGGCTCTTCAGAAACAAGGTCGTCTGAAGTTTTTTAGGTCCAAAAGAGAAAAAGCCGCAACGCCCTTAATGAGGCTGCGGCTTTTCCTATTTTCTTATCGTCCCGGGTAGCCGGAAGCGGATTCCGTGACGATGTCGCCCTTCAGAAGCTTTCAGGCGGAAAAGGCGGCGGAGGAAGCTCCTGCTTTTTCAACCCTCACTGCGCACACCTTGTATTCCGGCGTGGAGCAGATGTTGTCGAGCGCGGCCTTCGTGAGCCAGTTGCAGTTGCCGTCCTGGAAGTGGAAGGGCATCCAGGTCTCGCCCGCATTGGTCTTCCCGGAGACGTGCGCCACCGATTCGATCCTGCCGCGGCGGGAGCTCACGACGACGCGGTCGCCGTCGGCAATGCCGAGGTTCGCCGCATCCTTCGTGTTGATTTCAATGAAGGAGTGGCCCGAGATCTCGTTGATGCCCTCGGTCTTGTCCGTCATCGCGCAGGCGTTGTAGTGGTAGAGCACGCGCCCCGTCGTCAACATGAGCGGATAGTCGGCGTCGGGGAGTTCGCTCGATTCGCGGTAGGCCGCGGTCGAATAGCGGCCAAGCCCGCGCGTGAACTTCCCGACATGGAGGATGGGCGTTCCCGGATGGTCCTTCCCGGTGCAGGGCCACTGCAGACCCTGACCGTTCACCTCGGGACTGTCGAGACGCGCGTGGCTGATGCCCGCGAAGGACGGCGTCACCGAGGCGATTTCGTCCATGATCTCTGCAGGCGTCAGGCGCGGCTGCGGATATCCCATGCGGTTCATGATGTCCGTGAAGATGTCCGTGTCGGCCCGGGTGCCTTCGATCGTCACCGCACGGCGAATGCGCTGCACGCGGCGCTCGGTGTTGCTGAAGGTGCCCTCTTTTTCCGCATAGCTTCTGCCAGGCAGCACGACGTCGGCGTACTTCGCCGTTTCCGTGAGGAAGAGGTCGTCCACCACGAGGAAGTCGAGGTTCTTGAGCGCCTTGATGACGTGATGCGTGTCGGGGTCCGTGCGCACCGGATCCTCGCCGAAGATGAAAAGGCCCTTCACGGCGCCTTCAATCATCTTCGGGAAGCAGTCCGTGGCGTAAAGGCCCTTGAAGCGCGGAAGCTCCGTGCCCCAGGCCTTTTCGAACTTCTCGACGATGCCGGGCTGAGCAATCTTCTGGTAGCCCGTCATGTCGCCCGGGGACGCGCCCATGTCGCAGGCGCCCTGAACGTTGTTCTGGCCGCGAAGCGGGTTGATGCCGCAGCCCGGACGCCCGTACTTCCCCGTCACCATGGCCATGTTGGAGAGCGCCATCACGCCTTCGGTGCCGGACGAATGTTCGGTGACGCCGAGGCAGTAGACGATCGCCGCGCGCTTCGCTTCGCCGTACATGCGCGCCGCCGCGATCAGGTCGCGCGGGTCGATGCGGCAGATTTCTGCGACGCGCTCGGGCGTATAGGCCTCGACCATCGCCTTCAGGTCCTCAAAACCTTCGGTGCGCGTGCGGATGAATTCCTGATCAATGAGGCCGTCATGAATAAGCTGACGGACGATGCCGTTCGCGAAGGCGACGTTCGTGCCCGGACGGAGCTTCAGATGAATCTGCGCAGACTGAGCGAGCCCGATGTCGCGGGGATCCACCACGATGAGCTTCAGGCCCCGGCGGATTGCCGCGCGGAGCTGCATGCCGATCACCGGATGCGCTTCCTCGGGGTTCGAGCCCACAAGCACCACAACCTCGGCGTTTTCGCAGATGTCCGAAATCGGATTCGTCATGGCGCCCGAGCCGAGCGTTCTCTGAAGGCCCGCCACGGAGGGACCGTGGCAGACGCGCGCGCAGTTGTCGACGTTGTTGGTCTTGAAGACCGTGCGCGCCATCTTCTGGAGCATGTAGATGTCTTCGTTCGCGGAACGCGCGCAGGCAAAGGCTGCGAGCGCTTCCCCCCCGAACTTGTCGCGGAGTTCCGTGAACTTCTTCGCGACGAGATCAAGCGCCTCGTCCCAGGAAGCGGGTTCAAGCTCGCCCGTGACGGAGGAGCGGATGAGGGGCGTCGTCAAACGGCGGTCCGACTGCACGAAGTCGAAGCTTGCCGAACGTCCCTTCACGCAGAGGAGTCCGTGGTTCGAGGGACCGTCCGCCGCTTCCGTATCGACGATGCGGCCGTCCTTCACGATCAGATCGTACTGGCAACCCGTCGCGCAGTGCGGACACGTCGTGCGGACCTTCTTGATTTCCCACGAGCGGTAGGCGCGGCGGCGCTTCATCGTGATGGCGCCCGTCGGGCAGGCCGCGGCGCAGGTGCCGCAGGATTCGCAGTTCGTGCTCTTCCAGTCCCTGCCGAAGGGCGCGAGGATCGTCGTGCGAAGGCCCGCCTTGCCGGAGACCAGGGTGTGGTTCCCGGCAGCGTTGTTGCACGCGCCCACGCAGCGCTGGCAGCGGATGCAGAGCGACGGATTGAAGGCGATGAAGGGGTTGCTGTCGAGGATTTCGCCCGATGCCGGCGTAATTTTGAAGGGCGACGTTTCGACGCCGAGTTCGCGGCAGCGGTCCTGAAGCTCGCAGCTTCCGTTCTTCGTGCAGCTGAAGCAGTACTGGGTGCTGTTCAAGCCGTGCTCGGCGATGATGAGCTGAAGCGCCGTGCGGCGAGCCCGATCGATCGCTTCAGAACGGGTCTTCACGACCATGCCGGGGTGCGCGAGCGTATTGCAGGAGGAGACGAGCCCGCTCACGCCTTCGACCTCCACCACGCAGAGGCGGCAGGAGCCGATATTGCTCACGTTCTTCAGGTAGCAGAGGGTCGGGATGTGAATGCCGGCGGAACGCGCCGCATCAAGAAGCGTTGCGCCCTCTTCGACCGCGATCGTGCGGCCGTCCATCGTAATCTCAAACATACTGAATCCTCCCGCCCACGGCAGCACCCGCGCCGAAGCAGTCGCAGCGCAGGCAGCGGCTGCATTCCTGAACGGCTTCTTCCCTGCTCATCCCGAGCTCGACGTCCCTGAAGTCGCGCTTGCGGAACTTCACCGGACGCTCATTGATGTTGACGCGCCCCATCGGGGTGCGGTTGTTGGCCTTCGGAGCCGGCGCCGTGACGCCGCAGTCGAGAATGTGGTGGTAGCCGAGCATCTCGTCGATGTTGCGCGCAGCGGCCTTGCCGGCGCCCACGGCGCGGATGACGGTGGTCGGTCCGCTCTGGCAGTCTCCGCCCGCGTAGACGTTGGGGAGACCCGGAACCTGAAGGAACTCGTCCGTAACGAAGGCGCCCCATTTGACAGGCATGCCGAATTCCTCAAAGGGCTTCGTGACGACGTCCTGACCGACGGCGGCAATGATGAGGTCGGCTTCGAGGCGTTCCGTTTCCTTGTCGGCTTTGGCGACCCCCGGACGACCGCGCGAGTATGCGCCGATCTTCTGGGGCTGCATGATGAGCGCCCTGCAGCATCCGTTTTCGTCGGCTTCAACGGAAACCGGGGCTTCGAGCGTCAGCATTTCGACGCCTTCGGCGATCGCCGCGTGAATTTCTTCCTTCAATGCCGTCATGTCGTCGATGCGGCGGCGGTAGACGAGATTCACTTCGTCCGCGCCCGCGCGCACGGCCGTGCGCACGCAGTCCATCGCAACGTTGCCGCCGCCGATCACGGCGATCTTCTTCCCGCGGTAGTCGGGATAGACGTCGTCGCCGATCGCGCGGAGCATTTCAACCGCCGAGATGACGCCCTTAGAATCCATGCCGGGGAGCTTCAGGCCCTTCGCCGCATGCGCGCCGATCGCCACATAGACCGCGTCGCACTCCTTCGAGAGAGTCTTCATCTCCTCCGTGCCGATCGAGGCGTTCGTGACGACTTCAATGTCGCCCGCCGAAAGAATGGCGCGGATGTCCTCGTCGAGGCGCTCGCGCGGGAAGCGGTAGGCGGGGATGCCGTAGCGCATCATGCCGCCCAGCTTGTCGCGGGCTTCAAAGACCTTCACCTTGTGGCCCATGAGGGCGAGATAGTAGGCGCAGGTGAGCCCGGAGGGGCCGGCCCCGATCACGGCGATGGTACGGCCCGTGGGAGGGAGCGCCTTCGGGACCGGAACCGTGTCGGCAGCAGCGCCGTCGACTGCATACTTCTTGATGCCGCGGATGTTGATGGGCGCATCAATGAGGGTCCTGCGGCAGCGCTTTTCGCAGGGATGTTCGCAAACAAACCCGCAGGCCGTCGGGAACGGATTGTCCTTGCGGATCAGCGCGACGGCTTCGGCAAAACGCCCTTCGCCCGCGAGCGCAATGTAGCCCGGCACATCCACGTGCGCGGGGCAGAAAGTTTCGCAGGGAACGGACTGGGAAATCCCCTTCTGGCACGCATGCGCCTCGATGTGGCTCCGGAATTCGTCGGAGAAGCGCTCGATGCCGTCGAGCACCGCCTGAGCGGCGTCCCAGCCGATCGCGCAGTCGGAGCCGTCGCGGATCACTTCGGCGAGCGACTTAAGCGCCTCGAGGTCGTCGGGCTCCGCCTTGCAGGAGGCGATGCGGCGAAGGATTTCCGCGAGCTGCGGCAATCCGTCGCGGCAGGGCACGCACTTGCCGCAGGTCTGAAGGAGCGAGGCGTCGAGTTGACTGAGGAGCAGCGTTACGGCGCACTGCCCCGGAGGCGTGGCTTCAATGCGGCGCATGAAACCCTGCATGGTCTCCTCATTGCGCGCATCAGTCACGGCTGGCGGACGGACGGATAGACGTGTCATTTTCTTTTTCTTGGCGTTTTGCTCTCCGCATGCGGGCTGAGGACTTCTCTCACGAAGTCATCGCCAGTACGGGAAGCATTGGTGGGTCTTGATTATTGGTGTTATCCCTAGCGATTTCATGTCCGCTGATTCTAGCGTTTTCCCTTCCGCTACTGAAGAGGTATTCAAGACTCTGCGCGCGATCATTTGAAAAAAATCCCCGGCGCGCCGCGGAAATTTACATTTCATTTTCATCCGCATTTCGTTTACAGATATCGCCTGAGCCTCAGGGATCTGCAAAGTTTTTCATGGGCTGAAGGACTGCCTGATTCAGCATTAATGCGTCACAAACAGACGCTAATTAAATGTACCGCAATTGGCGGAGCTTACTGATTGGATAGGTCCTGCCTTATCGGCACGGTAGAAATTTCGCAATAGCGTGAGCGGCATCGGGGCGGTACTGATCTGCCCGGCTCGACCGCCTGCCTGAGACCCGCCGCATCGAAGAGGAGGACACTCTGGAGGCCGGGCTTGAGTTACCGGGATTCAGAGGAGCGCCGCCATATAGTAGGGAAAGAATTGAACGCCATCCTCTATTTTCGTTTCGCCATGATGGAGAACGATCGGCGCATCAATATGCTTCCCATAGATTTCCTTGAAGCGAAGCAGCGACTTGATGGATGACGACGACGAAGACTTCACTTCGATCGGAACGATTTTTTTACCCTTCCGGATCAAAAAATCAATTTCAATTTCCGTCTTCCTCGTCTTCTCATTCCGGCGAGCATAGAAGAACGGCCGATGCCCGTTCGCCTTGAGGCACTGAGCGACGATGTTTTCAAGAAGCATGCCTTCATTGACGCCGAGCTGATCCTTGAGAATCGCCTTATAGAGATCATTCTCAAGAAACGGCCGGTCGGAAAAGGCGAGCGACACGAGAAGCCCGGTATCCATCATGTAGCACTTGAAGCCCGGATCCGAAATGCTCAATTGAAATGCCGCACTCGGGTCATCCACCTTGCTCGCGATGTTGACGATCATCGCCTCATCGAGCCAGCGGATTGGCCCGCGATACTCCCGCATGCGCGCCTGACCGTCGATATGCGAAAGAACATAGCGCTTGTCGTGCTGCGAGAGCTCCGAAGGAATCCGGTCGAAGAAATTAGTCACATAGAGAGAACTCTCTTCGTTCTGCTCCTGCATGTCGTTCTTGTAGAGCGTCAGGATCTGCTGCTTCACGAAATCGGCCGCGGCGTAATCTTTGCCCTGCAGGAAGGCGGTAACAACCTGCGGCATGCCGCCCACGAGCATGTACTCCCGGAACGACTTCAGAATGACCTGATGAAGCGCTCCCATGGGCTTTCTTTTCCCGAAATAATCCCTGAGGACCGGAAAAGTCATCCGGTCGTCCTGCGCCCAAAGGAATTCCTCAAAATCCATCGGCAGAACTTCGAGCGTGTATTCCTCCGAAGGGATAAGAATATCCTTGCTTTTCTTGGTAATTCCCGCTAAAGACCCCGTCTCAAGATAATCGTAGCGCCCGTCTTCCAGGAGCGTCTTCAATGCCTGCCGCGCCGGTGGAAAGAGCTGAATTTCATCGAGGATGATGAGCGACTTCCCGGGAAAAAGCTGCGTGCGGTATTCGAGCTGCAGCTGCATGAAAAACGTATCGAGATCGCGCAGGCTCTCGACGAAGAGATTTCTGATCGAGGCGTCGGCATTATCGAAACGGATGAGGATGTAAGAGTCGTACGCTTCCCGCCCGAGCTTTTCCGCGAGCGTCGTTTTCCCAACGCGCCGAGCGCCCTTGAGAAAAAGCGCGTACTTTGGCGCGAACGCTTCCTTCCAGCGAAGCATCTCCGAATAGATTTTTCTCTCAAACATCCGTTCCACCTGTCCTGAGGAAAGTACCTGTCTCAAGCGCTAACGTTGACTGCAGAACATCGACAATTAATATCCTGAAATATCAATTAACTCACGTTTGCGCCATATTTTTTATGCTATTTTTCCACAATTGCGCCACCATTTTACAGGCCATTTTCCACAATTGCGCACACTTTGCTCGTCAGGAAAGCGGAAGCCGCATCTCGCCAACTCATGCGGCTGCTGGTCTGGAAAAGCTGAGGCCTCGTCAGCCTTCACGATTTTCAGCGGCCTTGCGGGCGAACCCAGCTATGAGCTCAATCATCCGCGGCATTTCGAGCTCACGCGAAATGAGATGGATCCCGTACCGGAAGCCTGATTCCGGAAGCGCCTCGACTTGCATGCGACTCCTTGCCGCCGGGTGCTGGAGGAAGACGGAGGAAACGACGATGTCCCTGTAACGGAAGGTGCAACTACGGCTTTTTCCAAACATCAAATTCATCGATGTTACGATTTTGATATCACAGTTCAAGCTTTCTGAGGCTTCTGCCCATGCGCAATCTCCCGCTCGGCATTTCCGATTTTTCGACCATCCGCAACCCGGCCCGCAACTATATATATGTCGACAAGACGGCGCAGATTGCAGAGATGGTGCGGATGTTTCCTGCGGTCTTCATCGCCCGTCCGCGCCGTTTCGGGAAGTCCCTCCTCTCCTCAACGCTTCGAGATCTTTTCGGCAAGGGCATCGAATGCTTTGAAGGTCTGGACATTGCTAAGACCTGGACAGACACCACGTATAAAGTCGTGAGTCTGGATTTCTCTGCCGTCAGGGATGTCGAGACGCTGGAGGATTTTTTACTCGCCTTCGATCTGCACCTTCAGGGACGTCTGCGCGCCGCAGGAATCGAAACCTCGCCAGATGTGTCGCGCTTCCCGCTTGAGCGCTGGGAGACAGCGCTATTGACGTTGCCGAACAGCTCGCTCGTGCTTCTCATCGACGAATACGATGCGCCGCTCACCGAATGTCTGCATTTGCCGAAACGGTTCGAGCAGTATCGCAGAGTCATCGCATCCTTCTTTGCAAGAACAAAGTCGCTCTCCGGGGCCCTTCGGTTCTTATGCGTCACCGGTGTCATGAAGTTCAAGCAAAACGTGCTGACTCCGAGCTTCAATGCCTTGACGGATCTGTCAATGATGCCTCAGTACGGATCTCTTCTCGGCTTCACGGAAGATGAACTCCGGGCATATTTTTCACCCTGGCTCGAGCGGGCATCCGACCTCTGCGGCATGTCACACGACCAACTCATTAGTCGAATGCGCCGCGAGTACGGCGGATTCTCATTCGATGAAAGGGCTTCAACTCATGTCTTTGCACCCTGGTCGATTTTGCGGTTCCTTACTTATCCGCAAAACGGCTTCCAGCACTATTGGTTCGATCCCTGCGGCACGACTGCGATTGTTCGCAACTTCCTAAAAGTTCGGGGCCTGTTGGATCCTGCGCATTACGACGAGCCGGTGGAAGAGGATCTTGCAGCCATATCCGGTGCCGATCATATTCTGGAGCTCCAGCCAACCTCTGTCCTTGTTCATACGGGCTATCTGACCATCAAAAAGGCAACCGGCGACGGTGCCGTCATGCTCGGCTATCCGAACGAAGAGGTGCGGGAGGCGATGGGTCAACTGCTTTGCACGTCCTTCTGGCCGGCCGTGAATGCTCGTACTACCTTGAGCAATGCGTTCTTCGAAGCAATCGACTCGAAGGACAGCCATCAGGTGATGCTGGCTCTGAATGCCATCGTGCACCAGCTTGACTACAAGGATTTCTCCCTGACGAGCGAATGCGCCGTTCGCCAGCTGATTCACATTTTCTGCCTGGGTGCCGGTGTGAACGCCAAGATCGAGCTGCACTCTCCTCGCGGCCGGAGCGATCTGGAGTTTTCGCGGAAAAAGTTCGATGTTGTCTTCGAGTTCAAGCACGTCAAAAAAGCGGCGCAGGCGCCTGACGCCCTCGCCCAGGCGCTTGAGCAGATTCAGACGCGCAACTACGGCGCTCAATTGCCAGGGCATGAACTGCTCCGTTTCGGCATTGTCTTTGCCGAAGACGAGCGCAAGTTCTGCGAGATTGGGCAAGCCTGACGAAGCGATGGCGTCGGACAGGTTGAAGCCGGCCGACATTCTTCCGATTGATGATTTGCCTGGCTGGACTTCTCCTGTCCGTTGCTCTGTTCGTGTCTGCTCTTACCCGCCGGGCCTTTCGAAAAGACCTTGGGAAAGCACACCGGAGCATTCCAGAAGATCACTTAATCATCCTCTCCTCCTGTCTATAGGAGAGCCTGAGCACCAGTCGCCAGAGTCTACTGCCAAACACCATCCATTAATATCCTTAAATATCAACTATTTCACATTTGCGCCAGAATTCCTCATTAGACCAAGCGGGATCAGCGCTTCTCCGCCGTCCGCCAACGGAGGCGACCGCCAGCATAATCACAGGTGAAGCCTCGTCAGCCTTCACGATTTTCCGCGGCCTTGCGGGCGAAACCGGCTATGCGCTCAATCATCTGCGGCATTTCGCGCTCACGCGAAATGAGATAGATCCCGTGCCGGAAGCCTGATTCCGGAAGCGCCTCGACATGCACGCGGCTCCTTGCTTCCGGATGCTGGAGAAAGACGGATGAAACAACAATGCCCCAGCCGACGCCTTTTTCAACGAGGGAAAGCATAGTAGCGTTGTTGTCGACTTCAATCCTCTGGGGGAACTCGAACCCGAGCGTGCTCATAAAGCTTTCGTTGAGTCTGCCGCCCCCGCCCTCGCGAACGAAGCGGATGAAGGGAAGTCCGCAGAATCTCAGGTCGTTCCAGGACCAGCCGTCTGCATGCTTCTGCGCCATGGATTCCGGCATGACGATTACCGCCTCGTCTTCAAAAATGAGCGTTCTCGAAACGCCCTGAACCTCCGCAAAGGAGCCTGTCACGAAAGCGCAGTCGATTTCTCTTCTGGCGAGACTTTCAAGGAGTTGCGGCGAAGTGCCGGTGAGCGCGGTAATGCCGGAAGCATAGGGAAGGAGTTCCCGGATGAGTTCAGGAAGAAGCCAGTTGGTGAGGAGATCAATGGCGCCGATTCTCAGGAGCGGCTTGATGTAGGAGCGCTGCTGGAGCTCCCGTGCGGCCGCCTGAAGCCGCTCCCTGCACTCGAGCGCCTCGCGGCGCAGAACAATCGCCTCCTCGGTGAGCGCCATAGGTCTTCGCGTGCGGTCAAAGAGCTCCATGCCGAGAGAGCGCTCAAGCTTCTGAATCTGCTTCGTGACGGCGGATTGCGTGAGTCCGAGCTTCGCCGCAGCTGCCGAAAAGCCGCCTTCATCAGCGGCCGCAAGAAAGATTTCGATTTCGCGCGAATAGAGCGCAAAGGGAAGATTTTCCATAACCCAACTCCGGCAATACCCGGATGCTTTATTCCTCATGGGAATACTTTACAGGAGCTACGGCAATAACATTTGTGTGGGGAAAGGTCGTCTTGAAAAAATAAGCCTCACTACCCAATCCATCCTCGAGGAGCGCAGTCATGTCTTTTTCCATCATTGCCGAAGCGCTTGATCTGCTCGACGACCCGCAGGCGAACGGCGCCCGGACGGCCGGGTTTCTGAAGAAATACGGAGCAGAGAACATCACTCTCCAAACCTGCCGCGGCGAAAAAGGCAGCACCGACTTCATCCGCGTCCTGATTCCGGGAAAAAACGGCAAATCCTCGGGCGGCAAAGCGCCGACTCTCGGCGTTGTCGGACGCCTCGGCGGAATCGGCGCCCGTCCGGACCGTCTCGGCTTCACCTCTGACGGCGACGGCGCGCTATCGGCCGTCGCTATTGCGGCAAAGCTTGCCCGCATGCATTCGCTCGGCGACATCCTCGAGGGCGACGTCATCGTGACGACCCACATTTGCCCGAATGCGCCGACGCGCCCTCATGATCCCGTGCCGTTCATGGATTCTCCCGTCACAAGTGCTGAATGCAATGCGCATGAGGTTGATCCTGCCATGGACGCCGTCATCTCCATCGATACGACAAAAGGAAACCGCATCGTCAACCACCGCGGCATTGCCATTACGCCCACCGTGCGAGACGGCTGGATTCTGCGCGTGAGCGAGGATTTCCTTTCGATTCTCGAAATCACTACTGGAAAGCTCCCTGTTGTGCTCCCGCTGACGCAGCAGGACATCACGCCCTACGGGAACGGCATCTATCACCTCAATTCCATTCTGCAGCCGAGCGTTGCCACCCGCGCGCCCGTGATCGGTCTCGCCATCACTGCGGTGAGCCAGGTGCCGGGCTGCGCCACGGGCGCCACGCACCTTGAAGACATCTCCGACGCCGTGAGCTTTACGCTGGAAGCAGCCAAAGCCTACGTCTCCGGGAAAGCAGAGTTCTGCGATGAAGCGGAATTCGTGCGGCTTCAGAGCCTCTACGGTTCGATGTCCCATCTGCGCACTTTTGGAGAAGAAAAATGACATGGACCATCTGGATGGCCGCGATCGTCACGCTCATCACGATCGCCGCACTACTCAAACGCATTGAAACAAGGCTCGTGCTCTTCACCTCCGGCCTTGTCATGGCGCTTTTATCCGGCGCTCCTCAAGTCGCGCTCAAGGCCTTCATTGCGAACATGACGAACGGAAGCCTCATCACCGCGATCTGTTCGTCGCTCGGCTTCGCCGCCGTCATTGCCATCACGCGATGCGACGTGCATTTCGTGTCGCTCATGGTGAAGCCGCTCGGGAAGCTCGGACTTTTCCTCCTTCCCTTCTGCATGCTCATTGCTTCCTGCGTAGCCGTGGCGATCCCGTCGGCTGCCGGATGCGCGGCGGCGCTCGGGCCCACCATGATTCCGCTCATGGTCCGGGCAGGATTCAAGCCCGCCATTGCAGGCGCCGCCATCATCGGCTCCATCATTCCGTCGGCCATGAGCCCGGGATCGAGTCACAACGTCTGGGTTGCCAAAATCGCAAACATCGACGTAATGACGCTCATCGTTGAGTTTGCGCCGAAGATTCTCATCGTCTGCGGCCTCAACATCCTGTTGGTCACCCTGATGATCTTCGTCTTCCGCGACTACCGCAAGCCCGATCCGAATGAAAGCGCGGAAGTTTTCGAAGTCGCTTCGGATGCACGGGGCGAACTGCCGGAAAAGCCCAACGTCCTCTTTGCCATCGCGCCGATTCTTCCGATTGTAGTGCTCCTCCTCGGCGCCACCGTCGTTCCGGCGCTCAAGATGAGCGTCGCTGAGGCCATGATCTGGGGCTCCATCTACACGCTCCTCATCACGCGATCCAACCCTGAGGCGGTGACAAAGGAATTCTTCTCCGGCATGGGCAAGGGCTACGCCAACATCATGGGCATCATCATCGCCGCCGGATGCTTTGCGGGCGGTCTGCGCGCAGCCGGCGTCATCGACGCGCTCATTGAAACGCTCAAGAATTCGCGCGAAATTGCGAGCTACGCCGCCAACTTCGGTCCCTTCCTGATGGGCGTCCTCACAGGGTCGGGCGACGCCGCCGGACACGCCTTCAACCAGGCCGTCACGCCCTACGCCGCGGAATTCGGCATGCGGATTGAACCGCTCGGCATCGTCGCCGCACTATCGGGCGCACTCGGCCGCATGTGCTCGCCGATTGCCGGCGCGACGCTCGTGATCGCCGGCATGACCCGTCTTTCTCCGCTTGAGATCAGCAAGCGCATGGCGATCCCGATGATCATCAACGTCATTCTTCTCGGCTTCATCTTTGAACTCTGAGGTAATCCGCCATGGACCTGAACAAAATCATTCTTTCCGACGAAGCCCGGCAGGAACTCGTGAATGACCGCCGCTGGCTTCATGCACACCCCGAGGAAGGCTGGTGCGAATTTGAAACGACGTGGTTCATCGTGAAGCGTCTGCGCTCGCTCGGACTCGAGGTTCTCGCGGGGGTCGACGTTATAGAGCCCGATGCGGTAATGGGACGCAATGACGCACTCGTTCTTGCGGCTCAGCAGCGGGCGCTCGAACATGGAGTCCCAAAAGAATTCCTTGAGTCGCTCGGCGGCTATACCGGCGCCATGGCGATTCTTCAGACCGGCCGGCCGGGCCCCGTCACGGCGCTTCGCTTTGATATCGATGCCCTGCCGATCGAAGAAACCGACGATCCTCAGCACGAAGCCAATCTGGGGCATTACCGCTCTCAAAACCCCGGGTTCTCCCACGCCTGCGGCCATGACGGGCATGCTGCCATCGGACTTTCGCTCTGCCGGTGGCTCTCAGAAAACCGGGACCGGCTCAAAGGCACCGTCAAAATCCTTTTTCAGCCCGCCGAGGAAGGCGTTCGCGGCGCAGCAGCAATGGCCGCCAGAAGCATTGTCGACGACGTCGATTGGTTTGCGGGCGGCCACATCGGCTGTTCCGCGAAGCTTGGCGACGTAGGCGTCTCTCATTCCGGCTACCTTGCAACGACGAAATTTGATCTCGAATTCTTCGGCCAGTCTGCCGCAGCAGGATCGCCCGAAAAGGGACGAAGCGCACTCATGTGCGCAGCCGCCGCCTGCCTCTCGCTCGGAAGTCTTCCGGGACACAGCCAGGGCATCACGCGCGTGCAGATCGGGAAATTCATCTCAGGCACCGGCCGCAACATCATCGCCGACCATGCATACATGCAGCTCGAGGTTCGGGGCGAAACCACAGAGGTCAACGACTACATGGCAAAGAATGTCGAACAGACCGTCAAGGGCCTCGCCCTCGCCTACGGCGTCGACTATAAGCTCACCCGCATGGGCGAAGCCGTGACCTACCGGGGCGATGAAGAAGCGGTCGCCCTCCTTAAGGACGCGGCGCGCAAGGTGCCGGGCGTTCAATCCGTCGTCGACATGAATGCAAAGATCGGAAGCGAGGACTGCACGATGCTCATACGCCGGGTTCAGGAGCATGGCGGGAAAGCCGCCTTCTGCTACTACGGGTGCAACCACCACGGCCACCATCGCCCGGACTTCTCCATTCAGGATGAGACGTCGCTCCCGATCGGCTGGGGAACCTTTGCGCGCTTCATCGCAGAACTCAACTCGCAGGATTAAGGCCAACATCTCTCCTGCGCGGACTCCCGCTGATTATCTGCCTTCAGCGGGAGTCTCTTCATTATTAAGGGGACTTCCATAAAATAAATGCCTGTAAATTCTGAAAATTTCAGAGTT
>NZ_CALDXB010000045.1 GCF_937923675.1 uncultured Sutterella sp.
GGCGGCCGAGCGTCAGGTGAAGCTTGTGAAGGTCACGGCCGGGTACTCCTCGCAAACATGCTGCAGGTGTCTCTTCGCCTGTCGCGAGAACCGGAAGGGCGACAAGTTCAAGTGCATGCACTGTGGCGCTGACTACCAATCGGACCATGTGGGAGCGCTTAATCTGCTTTTCCGCGTGGGAAGAGGAACCTGGCCGAGGAAGATGACGAAGGAGAAGGCCTGGGAGCTTTCCCGACGGGAGTATGAGGAGTGCTGCCGTCTGAGAGGCGTGGAGCCGCTTGAAGACCCTCATAAATCCAGAAAGAAAGTGAAGGAGACCGCCGCAGCGAAGCGAGGCGCCTGACTCTAAGTTTTTAAGCAGAACCCGAAAACTAAAATGAATGAAGAAACAATACTGAAGACCGGGAAACCGCCGGATATGCAGTAAGAAACCGTCAATCCCGGCGGTCATGCGATCCGAAGCAGGCATGAAGAACTGAGAGTGCGTCAGGATCAGAGCAGCGCACGTAATGATCGCTTCTTCAGCTCGCCAGGAAGCACGCCGGGAAATAAATGCGCTTTTAGAGCGGCAGCCCGAGCCATTTCAGACATTGTTCCCTCAGCGGGGCAGAGGAAGAAATTGAGCAAGAGCTGCTGACCGTTGCGGCGCTGACAGCCATGATCCATTCGCTCATTCCTAGGATCAGAGAGCTGAACAAAGGAACCACCCCGGTAAAATTGGTGGATTCCAGCTAACGGGACTTCGACTACACCTGGACGCAGCACACGGCCTTCCGCATCGACGAGAAGTCCGACAAGCACATCATCTACATCACGGCGTTCGACAACGGCGACGCGCGCGGCATGGATCAGCCGCCGCTCGCTGAAATGAAGTATTCGCGCGCCGTCATCTACAGGATCGACCAAGACAAGAAGACCATCGAGCAGGTCTGGGAGTACGGCAAGGGCCGCGGCTTCAAGTGGTACAGCCCCGTCACCTCGCTCACGAAGTACTTTGCCGACAAGGACTCGATCATGGTTTATTCGGCAACGGCGGGCATGGGCCGTCGTCCCTCCGAGCTGAAGCCCGGCGAAAAGGCGGGCCAGGCATCGCCCTTCATTGAGGAATTCAAGTGGGGCGAAAAGGATCCGTCAGTCGAAATCCAGATCATCGACTCCATGGGCTATCAGGCCATGCCGATCAGTCTTGACAAGGCCTTCGCTCAGTAATCCAAGCGCCTTTCTGAGAGAAAACCGGACGATTCCGCTCGCGGACGTCCGGTTTTAACTTTTGGGGAGCAGAGCGCTGCCAGCAGGGTCTGCTGCTTCAAAACACTTTTATATTCACCCCTGCCCGAGCTCAATCTTGGTTCTGAGCGGGAGCTCCCAGCGGAGAATCTTCCACGAGCGCCGGCGGGCTTCAGAAAGAAGCACCGGGTCGGGATTGACGCAGCAGGTAAAGCCCGCAGCTTCGGCGAGCGGCAGGTCGTTTCTGCTGTCGGTAAAGAAAAGCACGTCGGAAATGTCGATCCCCCGGGCGCTGAGGATGGTTTTGAGCCTAACCACCTTCCCTTCCTGGAAGGACGGCGTGCCGAGGATTTCCCCTGTATAGAAGCCCTTTTCCTCCACGAGGTTGACGCCGATGGCTTCATCAATGCCGAAAACCGTCCTCGCAATCGGCGCAACGATGAAGGTAGTCGTCGCCGAGAGAACGAGCATCGGGATCTTCGCCTGAAGGGCGTTCTTCACCCACTTCTTCGCATCCGGGTATGCAAGGGGAGCGATTCTCTTCTTCGCAAACTCCAGAGCGAGTTTGCCGAGCATCTCAACGGGAATATTCCTGAATGCGCCCGAGTGCTTGCGCATGAAGGCATGCATGTCGAGACGCCCCTGATCGTACTCGCGGATCATCTCGCGGTCGATCTGTCTCCAGATCGGATCCTTCACGAGACCCTTCTCGTAAAGCCATTCCGTCCAGAGAATCGTGCTGTCGCCAGCAATCAGCGTTTTGTCGAGATCAAAAACCACCAGCTTCGGAGGAAGCTTTGAAGCGGGAAGAAGAAGCGGAAATTGAGCTGCCATTGCCTTCAAGCGGCCCTAAGGAATGTGAAGAATTAAGGGGTCTCTTTAAAACGGGTTCCATCTGCGGATCCCGTTTTCGTCAGCCGCATACTTTAGCGCGCAGTGATGACAATTTCATAACGATTCGCCGGTCCGATACGGGCCGTGATGCGCAACGCGGCAGCCCATGATAGAAATGAGACGCAGAACCCGGGAGGCGCTGCGTCTCATCACTCAAGATTGGCGTTTAAAGACAGCCTTTCGTCCGGTTACTTGTCGCCCCAGACTTCGTCGGCGATTTCACGAACGAGCCTCACCTTGGCCCATTCCTCATCCTCGGTCATGATGTTGCCTTCCTCGGTCGAGGAGAAGCCGCACTGGGGCGAGAGGCAGAGCTGTTCGAGGGGAACGTACTTCGAAGCCTCCTCGATGCGGGCCTTCACCTCTTCCTTCTTTTCGAGCTCAGGGAACTTCGACGTGATGAGCCCGAGCACGACGGTCTGATCCTTGATGAAGCGCAGGGGCTCGAAGCCGCCCGCACGATCGGTGTCGTATTCGAGGAAGAAGCCGTCGACCTTCGCGTGGGCAAAGAGAATTTCAGCCACCGGTTCGTAGCCGCCCGACGAGAACCAGGTCGAGCGGAAGTTGCCGCGGCAGATGTGCATCGTCACCGTCATGTCGGCGGGCTTCTTTTCGAGAATGCGGTTCAGAACCTCAACATAGCGGCGGGCCGTCCAGTCGACGTCGATGCCGCGTGCGGCATAAGCCGCGCGCTTTTCGAGCGAGCAGAATTCGCCCCAGCTCGTGTCGTCGAACTGCAGGTACCGGCAGCCGCGTTCGTAGTGCGCGAGCATCGCGTCGACCCACGTGTCGGCGAGGTCTTCAAAGAGCTTCTCCGGGTGGGCTTCATAGAAGGCCGTGGGCTTGTAGTTCGCTTCGCGCACAGCGCAGATCAGATGCAGCATCGAGGGCGACGGGATCGTGTACTTGATCGGATAGTCGCCCGCGATCGCCTTCAGGCGGTCATAGGCCTCGAGGAACGGATGATTCTTCGGGAAGTGAATGCGGTCCTCGATGACGATCGTTTCAGCCTTCGGCTGATGACCTTCGAAATGAACCGACCAGTGCTCGGCCTTCACATGGCGGATGCCGCCTAGAGCCGCGAGGAAGTCGAGGTGCCAGAAAGCGCGGCGGAATTCGCCGTCCGTCACGGCGCGAAGGCCGTTCTTCTTTTCCTTTTCGACGAGGTCGGCAATGCATTCGTCCTCGAGCTTCGTGAGATCCTCACGGGAAAGCTTGCCCGAATGGAAGGCCTCGCGGGCTTCAAGAAGGCGCTTGGGACGAAGGAAGCTGCCGACGACGTCGGCACGGTACGGGGGATTCACGCGGGCCATGGAAAGTTCTCTCTAATAAAGCGAGGGCGCGGCGATCCTCCCGCCCCCTGAAGTAAACATATGGATAGAGATTATTGCCGCTTCGGGACTCTCCCGAGTACCTCTCAATGAAAAAATCGCGCAGCTCTAAGGTAATACTTCAAGCATCCGTCTGACGAACGCATCTTAAAAGCGGTGCCAGGAGCGGATCAGGGTTCTGAGCGAACCCCCGAGAATCACCGGAAAGAGCGCCCAGAGCCCGAACGGAAGATCTGCGGGGTACGCGAGAAGGAGCACGGTTGCGAAGCCGCCAAAGGTCATCAGGAGGCCGATGCTCCCGAAAACGCTCGGTCGCATCGCGCCGAAGACGTGCGTTCTAACCTGAAGCGCGTGCCAGCCGTCGACGGCAAGCGCTGCCATGGGGAGAGCGCCGAAGAGAAGAACAGTCATGAGAACTGCAAGGCGCTTCAGGAAAAGAAGGCCGATCAGCCGCATGTTCTCAACCCACGGGGCGGAGAGGATTCCGGAGAGAGCACGACCGAACGCCGCTTCCTCAGGAAGCGCCGGTCGAAGCATCCCGGGCTGGCGTTCGCTCGAGTGCGCGAAGCGCCCCGGGAGAACGACTTCACCGAAAGCCTCGGAAAGCGCGCCTTCAAAATACTGAGCCGTCCTGAGAGAAGCCCCCGGAAGAAGCACCTGCCGTTCGATCGATTCTCTATAGAGAATGCCGCGGAGCGCTTCCGTCGACACGTAGGCCGCGCCGAAGGCGACTTCAAAGAGAAGGACAGCGGTGAATAGCGAAGTAAGAGTCCTGATCATCGGCGTTCTCCCGTGTTCTTAAAGAGCCTTCTCCCGGGAGCTTCTGGGAGCAGAATCGGCACGCGCCCCTTCCAGAGCTTCCCGCCCGAGAGAGACGCAAAGAATTCAAGATTGGGGAGCATCCCGAGAGCGTCCGTCGGAACCACGCTTTCCCGACGCCCGGAGAGTCCGCGCGAGACGCTCGCCCGGAATCGAGGGATCGGGCTCGAATCAGCCGTGGACGCAAAGGAGGCAGACGTTTCCCAGACAGTCGTGCGCCCGAAAGCTTCGGCCACGAATTTCTGCGTTTCCTGATCCTTGGTTCTGAGGGCAATCAGGTTGTTGAGGTTCCCGAGCGCCATTCGCGCCGCCGCCCTGCTCCCCAGCCGCGCCTCAAGGTCGGCGATCGTCTGCATGGCGCACGTCGTCTGAATTCCGGCTTCCATGCCTTTGTTGAGGATCTCGATGAGCGGACGGTTGATCACGTTTGCGGTCTCATCCACAAAGAGGCTGATCCTCGCCGCTTCATCCCCCGAACGATCAAGGTTGTAGCGCCGGCCCGCCGATGCGGCCATGTCGGAGAGAATCAACGCGCCGAGCGACCCCGCGACCTGCGGGTCAGGGAGCGCGTCGAGCCCCAGATAAAGCACGCCCCCGGCATCGAGAACGCGGTCGACCGTCACGATCGGGCGGTCGTCCTCAATATCGTCGGGGTCCGGAGAGAGGCTCTTTCCCAGCGGCCCCGACGTGAGCATGGAAAGCGCGGGAACGAGCGACGCCGTGATCTTGGCGTAGTGCTCCCTCGAGTGGCGGAATACCGAAAAGAGGCCGGCCACTTCCGGTTCCTTTTGATTCTCAGGCACGGCCCGCTCCCAGAGCGCCGCCCGGGCGAGAAGCGACAGGCCAGCGCGGGACCCGGGCGGAGCCGAAAGCGTCCCCGCTTCAATTTCCATGATCGCGCTCACGCGGTCCCGCCAATAGGGAACGTGTTTTTGAAGGGAAATGTCGAGGCACCTTGCAAAGAGGGGCTCAATCCCCTCGGCGAGAATCCGCCTGAATTTCCCGAGGGAGGGCTTTTCCCCGGCATAAAGGAGCCCCATCGTCATCACGTGTACGGCTTCCCACGCAAAGGACGTGAAGACCCCGTCCGATTCAGGCGGAAGGATCGCCGTCACGCGGGACGCGATCTCCGTCGCGCGCGTCCAGCTCCCGAGGGGATCCAGACGAACGCCCCGTGCAGGGAAGGCCGGATGAAATTCATAAGGAGGCTCCCGCCCGGCAGCGGCGCAGGCGGCATGGATCGCGCCTCTCAGGCGCTTGCTCGATTTGGGGTCGATCACGATCACCGCATCCCCGCGCAGAATCGCCTGAGCAATGAGAGACGTGAGCATGACGCCCTTCCCTGCCTGGGTGGTTCCGACGAGAAGCGTGCCGCCCCCGAGGCTTCGGATCGGCCGCTCGATCGGCGCTTCCCCGGGGCCCACGCCGTGAAGAACGGGGCTCCCGATTTCCTTTTCGGACAACCCCCGGTCTTTCGTCACAAGGGGTCGGATGGAGGGCGGCACCGTCATTACGTCGCGAGGGACGCGCGAAAGTTCCTCGAGCTTCTGCGCCTCAACCGGCGTCCAGGGGAAGCCCATACCGAACCAGACGTTTTCCACGCGGGATTCCGCATGAGAGAGAAAAAGCGCGCGCTCTTCCCTCATTCCGGCTGAAGCCTCCTCCTGCCCAGTCCTCACGAAGCTTCCGGACCGCAGGAGATGAGGAAACCGCGCACCTCCCCTGGCGGCTTCCGGGAGGGTTCTCTCCGTCATCTCCCGCATGTGGAAGACGAGATCCTCCATCGTCATGAAAAGCGGCTCAAACCCCGACAACGGCGCACGACGCTTCCAGACGTCAAGCGCCTCCTTCCATCGCCAGGCGGCAAGGACGAGCGCACCGGTTCCCCAGAGAATCCCCCAGGAGGCAGGAAGACTCCCGGCGAGGGTCGCAGCCGACGCAAAGGCAGCCGCCCCCAGATTCCAGACCGCAGGACGGACTTCCCAGGCGGGCCGGTAGAGCGCGAGCGCATTCCCCGTGACGCCGCTCGTCTCCCGCGCGCGGTCCTGAAATCCCTTCCCCGGGAAGCTTTTCATCTTCATCTGCACGTTTCCTTCATTCGTTAAGGTTCCTCAATCGTTTCTTCATCCGCGAGCTCCCAGGCCGCGTCCGGCCAGTCCGCTTCCGTCACCGTCCCGTCGCTCCAAAGAGAGCACGGTGCGGCAATGCTTGTTTTGAGAAGGATCCCGACTTCGCTTTTTCCCGCATTGGGACCGATCCCCCGCATGCGGCGGAGCGCCCCGCCGTGGAGCGCGCTTTTCCTTTCAACGGCAAGCCCGAGGTTGGAAAGGATGTCTGCCGCCGCCTCGAGGTCGCCGGGCGCGAAAAAGGACTCTCCGAGAAAGAGCCCGGCTTCGGCTCCCCGCGCTTCGCTTCTCCTCAATCTTGAGAGGTGCTTTTCGGCGTTTTCAAGCGCTTCGCGGATCTGAAGCGGCACGTGGTCAGGAATCGCAATCGACCAGAAGAAGACTGGGCTCTTCCGGCCTTCCGCGCCGACGAAGGCGCTTCCCCGGCCGTCGCCCGTCTGCGGTTCGCGCGGGAAAAGCCGCCAGTCAAGACGCGAGAGCTTCGGGGACTCTCCTGCGCTTCCATCTCCCCGGCGAGCAAAGAGCGCGGCAAGAAGCGCCGGCGTCTCTCGAAGCCCCATCACCAGCGCGTCCTCCTGAGGGAGCGCCGCCTCCCGCGGGCCTCCTTTCCAATCAGGCTCAACCATTCCCGCAGCGATGAGGCCTTTAATTAACCCTTCGATCAGCCCCTGTCGGTTCTCTTCCTGGGGCATTCTGAAGCGGCCGCAGAGGATGGCTTCAAGAGCCGCCGCGCCTTTGGGCCACTCGAGGAAGATGCCGTCAGCTGCAATCCAGAGACGAGGCGGGAGATCAGTCTTTGCCTTTTCTTCAACGATGTCCGCGCCGTCGTTTTCCCGCGTGAGAACAAGAAAACGTTCCTCGCGGACTGCGAGAAGAAGCGCGCGGGAAATGAGTTCCGCACTTCCCCGGGAGAGGAAGGCGTCTGAAGCATCCGGCAACTGGCCTCGCGGCATAAGCGCCGGAATCGAAGCCTTCCGGCATTCCTCGGACAAAGCCTTCATCAGGATGCGCTCAAAGCGCACCGCTTCCTCGTCGGCTCCCGGAGAGCCGCCCGCGGCTTGGCGCAGTGCCGGTTCAAGGCCGCCCTCCCGGGCTTCCCGGAGAAGCGCGGCGATATTGCGGTCGATAAGCCTTCGAAGCAGAAATTCGCGAAGTCCCGCGCGCTCTTTCTCGACTCGCCTTGAAGCCAGCATGGCGGGAAGCGCTTCGGCGACGAGCTTCCGTCCTTTTGCCGCACAAGCAATCTGAAACTCAAGAAGGAGCTCCCCCGACGGGTCGAATGCCGGGGACGTGTCTGAAGTTCTCCCGTTATCGAGAGGTCGGAATTCAAACCGGAGAATGTCGTCCGCCGCGGAGAGGAGTCCAAGGAGCATTCCTCCCGCGAGCCGCCCGAGCCGGAGCCTTTCGCGCGCCTTCGGGTCGAGGCCCTCGGGAAGGGCTTCCTCGAGCATAAATTCCATCATGCGCCTCGCGCGCCGGATGCCCGCTTCAAAGGCGTCCTCCGGGATGCCGGCAGAAAAAGCGCTCCAGACCTGAAGCGCCGGAAGAAGCCCCGCGGCAAAGACGCTGCTTCCGATAGCGAGTTCCATGCGAAGAAGGTCGTTGCGCACCCGGTGATGCGCCTGCAACGGCGTTTCCATCTCAAGGATCTCGAGAGTCATGTTCTTCCTGAAGTGCATTGGGCGCTTTTCCTCCCCGAAGTCCCTGTTGGTCCCTGTTGGTCGATGTGTTCTATAGCGTTGCCGCATCCTTTGCGGCCCGCACAAAAACGAAGGGGCCTCTTCCCTCTCCCTTCAGGGCGGCCCATTGAGTTCATCAATGGGAAACCCTGAAGGAGAAAGGAAGCAGACCCCGTTCGCTAAAGAAGTTGCAAGAGAAATACGCTTTCGGGAAGATCCCCGCTCAGAAGGCGTCCCGGGTTTTGAGTCCCAGAAGGAGCGCGTGAATCGCCTCCGGGATTTCGTCGATCGATCGGACGAACCTCGTTTCGCTTCCGATCGTGTTCCGCGGACCGATTTCGGCTTCCGGCAGATCCGGATCGCAGAGCACGAGCGTCGCGAGCTCAATTCCCGCCATCGCGAGCGCCTCAACTTCTCCCCGGTATTCGCCGGCATCAAAGACGCCGTCGGTGAGGAGAAAAAGAAGCTTCGCGGGTTCTGAGCGGGAAGCGAGCGTCTGAAGCGCCCAGAGAAGGCTCTGACCCACCGGAGTGGGTCCCTTTGAAGGCAGGACCCGGAGGATTTCGCGCGTTTCGACGGAAGAAGACTTCCAGTCGGATGCGAGAAACGGGCCCGTGCCGCGCTCGTTCGGGAAGACGGCCGTTCGGGCCGCAGTCCCGGGCAGGCGCTTCATTCCTCCTTCGAGCCTCGCGGCAGCAGCGCGAAGCACTGCGCCGCCCCGCTCTCCGAGAGACCCTGAGAGGTCGAGGAGAATTTCGCAGGCGATTTTTCTCGCCTTTCTTTTCCCCTCCCGCACGAAGATGCGGTCGTCGCCGCCCGCCGCACGGTCGAGCTCCCGGTCGTCGATCTCAAACCCCGTCCGGGCTCCTCCCTCATCGGCAGGAATCCGGCGCTTGAAGAGGTCCGCGAGACGCATCGCGAAGGACGAGGTTTCGTCCCAGGCTGCGTCGAAGGCCTTCCGGGCGGCCCGGATTTCCGAGAGCTTTGAGAGCCTCGGAAGAAGCCCGCCCGAAGCATTGCCGCTCCCTTCAGGCACATTGTCGTGCCGGCGAAGGGTTTCAACGAACGATGCCTCAATCGCCTCAATATCGGGCATGGCGCTCTCCGGAAGGCTGATCACCTTCTGAAGACGCGCCATGGCGTTCCCCGATTCAAGGGCCGGAGTGCTTCCGCGCCAGTTTCTCTCGTCGGCGAGACGAAGAACTGCCGGGAACACTCCCCCCGAGGGTGAAGACCGGACGGGTGCGGTCTGAGAAGTCAGGGACCCGTCATCAAAAAGGGAGAGCGCGATGCCCTCCCCGTTCTGAATGTTCCTTGACTTCTCTCTCTGCCGGCCCCGATTGGCCGAAGCCCTCTTTTTCCGTTCTCTCTCCGCCTCTCTTTCGACGCGCTCTTCTACGAGCGCCGCGTCCGAGAGAAATTCCTCGAACTCGATCGCAAGAGCGGCGGCATCGAAGGTGCTTTCCAGAGGAAAGCGCCTCAGGGCAAGCCCTAGGGCATCCCTGAGGAATGCCTCTCCGAAGCGGCGTCCCGCCTCACGCCTCACGGCTTCGAGAATCCCCTCGGGAAGCCTCATTTGAAGCTCCTCATTAAGAAGCTCGGCATGAAGCCACGCGAGGAAGACGTCGGCAGCAGGCCGCATCGGGTCGTCCGACAGAAAGACTGATTCCCCTGTCCTGCAGAGGAGCGCGAGGAGCGCTTCCCGCCAGAACCGGTATCCGCGGCATTCGGACTCCCCGATGGCATCAATCCGCACGTCCTCAAAGAGGTTCGTGAGAGCGAATGCCCGAGGAGAGAGTCCTTCAGCCGCCCGGAAGTTCGTATGAAGCACGTGCGTGCGTTCATGGATCCCGTGTCCGAAAACGTACACGGGCGCAGCCGGGTGCGAGAGATCAACGCTTCCGAGCCAGATCGTTTGGCCGTCCGTGCGCGGAGTGCCTGAAAACCGGATCCTGATCCCGTCCCGGCGGCAGAGCGCCGGGAGCGCGAGAAGCGCTTCAAGGCGCGAAGACTTTCGCGCTTCCTCAGGCGTGAGGCCCATCGCTTCCGCACGGTGGTTGAGCAGCGGCTCAGCCGCTCCCCAGAGGCGGTTGCGGTCCCTCAGCCGCCGGTAATCGTTCGCGAGCGCTCTGATGCGCCGGTCGATTTCATTGGCTTTTCTCCGCTCAAGCCCCGTATGAATCCCCGCCCGAATCGCAAGAAGCTCGCCGATCCCGGCATAGAGCTTTGCTTCTTCGGGCGTGGAGGGTTCTCCGATGGTTTCAAGAAGCGGAAGGGTTCCGGCATCATTACGCATGATTCGCCTCCCTGCGGAGGTTCCGAAGCTCGGCAAGTCGGGTGCCGAGAACGGTCTTCATGTACGTAATGAGCGCGTTTCTCACGGGCCGGTCGAGCGCATGACCCGCCGCACGGTCAAGAGACCATTCGACGGGATCATGGAGCTCCGGCACTCTTCCTCCAATGTAGGAGAGCATCAGAGTTCCCGTGCGCCTCAGAACCCGGTGCGAAAGCGCAATCGTTTTCGACCGGAGTCCCAGGGCGTCCGCGCCTGAGGATGCCCGCGTTTCCGCGCCCGCCCGGGCGAGGATGCGGGCGACTTCCACTGCGGACTCGGCCCCGGCCTCATGAACGAGCTCGGGCGGGAATTCCTCCATGAGGACTTCCGCCTCCTCGTCTTCCGCGAGCCCTTCGAAGCGAATGTGCCAGAGCCGGTCGATGACCGACCGGTCCTGCATTTCGCGCCCGAAGTAGCCGGCGTCGGCTTCGCTCGAATGCCCGCGCGTATTGTCCGTGAAGACGATGCGCGCATCGGGGTGGCGTTCGATCCTTTCCCCCGTCTGATCGTTCTCAAGAGGAAGTCCCTCGAGAAGGTCATTGGCGGAAACCCAGGTTTCAGCGGGAGCCGCTGAAAACTCATTGACGAGAAGAAGCCATCCGTGCTTCCAGGCAAGCGCTGCCGGACCGTCGATCCAGCGCATGCCGCCTTCGGGTGCAAGCACCCAGCGGCCGACGAGCTCCCTGCGGTCCATCCGGGGACGGGCGGTATAGGAAACGACCGGTACCGAAAGGCGCGCAGCAAACTCGAGCACTGCGCTCGTCTTTCCCGAACCCGCAGGTCCGGTAATGAGGAGCGGCTCGGCTTCCCCCATATTCCACCAGGTGATGAAATCGAGGTAGAGCGGTGCCGTAAAGCGATAAGCGGGATTTTCCCGCGGGATGCGGCTTACCGCATCCCTTGAGAGCGTATTTCTCAGATAGCCCCTCCCGGCAGGAAGATGCGCCAGATGGCTGCCGAATTGGCCGGCGGGGAGAAATCGGGATTCGTGAGCGGGATTCATCATGATGAAGGTTCCTTTCTAAAGAAGGAGCCGTCCATGAGGGAGACGCACGTCCCCCGATGAATCCTGGGCAGCAAAGCCGGATTCTCCTGAGGGCGAACGCCCTCAGGGGCTCGAATTGTGAATGTGCAGATGTTTGACCGGAGTCCTGGCGCTGCAGATCGTCAGGCTGAATGCCTACGCATAATGCCAAAAAATGGTTTTTTGTGCAAAGGCAGCAAGCCGCACTGTGCGCAGTCGGTAGAATGGCCGCAAACAACAAGACTCCATTCCCGACCCGACACGCTCTCATGCATTTCCCTGTCTCGAGAAAGAAGACGCTCCTCGCTAAAGCGCTACTTTTGAATGCGCTTCTTCTGACGTCGCTTTCTGCTCACGCGCTGAAGCTCTTCGACTTTCAAAAGGAGGACGCTGCCGCGCTTCCGCCCGGCGTCTCCTCAAAAGTCGTCACGGCAGCGGTTGGGGCGGGCTTTACGACGCTTGACCCCTACAACGCGACGGACAAGCTTTCGCGCCAGGTCATGAAGGCCTTCTATGAGGGCTTCTTCCGGCTCAACGACAAAATGGAAATTGAGCCCGCGCTCGCGCTCGATGCAGTCCCGAGCAAGAACGGTCTTACCTGGGTCATTAAGCTCCGAGAGGGCGTGAGGTTCTCAAACGGCGAAATCTTCGACGCGCATGCGGCGAAAGCCAACATCGACCACCTCATTCACGATCCCACGCGCCTGGGCCGCTCGGCCATGTTCGGCGAAATCGTGCGCGCGGATGCGACGGATCTCTATGAACTCACGATTCACCTCAAGAAGCCCCTGGCTCCCATGAAGCGCCGCATGGCGGGCGGCATCCTCTCGATGGTCTGCCCTTCGGCCCTCATGAACCCCGGCTGGAATCTCGCGCTGAAGCCCTGCGGCACGGGTCCCTATCAGCTCAAAAGCTACAACCCGGCGGAACTCCTCGAGGTTGAGCGGCGAAAGGACTACTGGGATGCCGGGTGGCCGAAGCTTTCCGGGATCCGCTTCGTGCCGGTTCCTGAAAACCACACGCGCGCGGCCATGCTGAGAACGGGCGAAGCCGACTTCATCTTCCCCATGCCCTATGAGTCGGCAGACGAAATCAACCGCCAGAAGAACCTCTTCATCTCGAGAAAGCCCTCGACCGTCATGCGCTTCATCGCGATGAACACGATGAAGAAGCCCTTGAGCGACCTGCGCGTGCGCGAGGCCCTCAACTATGCCGTCAGCCGTGATGCGATCGTGAAGGCTGCCTATCGCGGGTACGCGAGGCCTGCGGGCGGCGTGATCCCCCCATCCATTCCCAATGCGCTTCTGATCGGCTCCTGGCCCTATGATCCGGAGAAGGCAAAAGCGCTTCTGAAGGAAGCCGGCTACCCCGACGGCTTCGACGTGAATCTCTGGTGCGCCTACAACGACTCGGCCTCCGTCAAGGCCGTGCAGGTCATCCAGCAGCAGCTTGCCCTCGTCGGCGTGCGCGCCAGAATCACCGTTCTGGAGGCGGGCGAGCGCGTCGCGCGCATTCACAACGTGAAGCGCCCGGAAGATTCCACGCTCGAGCTCTACTACTCGGGCTGGGCCGCCTCTTCCGACGCCGACTGGTCGCTCCGGCCTCTCTACTACGGCCCGAGCATGCCCCCGGTCCTCTTCAACACCGCCTACTACAGGAATCCTCAGGTCGACAAACTGATCGACGAGGCGCTCTCCGTGAGCGATGAGGTCGAATCGCGAAAGATCTATGCCGACATTCAGGAGCGGATCCGCCGGGATGCGCCCTACGTCTGGCTGATTCTTGAGGACACCGCTTCAGCCTGGCGCGGGGAACTCTCGGGCTTCACGGCAACCTCTGACGGCGGGCTGGATTTTCTTCGCGCTCAATGGCTTGAATCGAAATAAGCGCCCTTTTATTTTTGAATAACATTTTCAAATATCCCATTAATCTGGAATGATTATCAGGTCATCCCGACGGATTATTCAGCATAACAATCCGGCTGATTAAATAAGGTTTATTCAAAGACCGGGCCAAAGCGATACTATTTGTTCTATTTGGTTTTTAAACAATTCGTAAAGGCAGATCCTTGCTAAACTTTGATTTAGGGAGAGTGAATTGATTCACCTTCCCTAAACCCAGAAGCAAAACCTCCCTGTGGAGATTCCTCAGTCATGCCTGCGAATAAAACGAACCCAAAAGCTCGTCCCGGGAGAGGCGGCTACCGCATGGGAGCAGGAAGAAAGCCCGGCTGGGGCGAAGGGCTAACGAAAACGATTCAGGTCTGCGTGACGCCCGCCCAGGCTGAGGCCTTCAGGACTGCCGGCGGTCCGAAGTGGCTCCGAGCCGAACTTGAACTGAGAAAACTGAGCGATCGGCGCGAAAGCTTCATTGATGCCGCTCGAGGGGCGGGAATTGAACTCGGCGGCCTCGCGCTCCAATCCTTCCCCGTGCGCTCCGGCCCTCCCGCTCCCGCCTTTGAGGACTGCGCAAAATCGGGAACGCTGCGGCTGAGCGACCTCATTGAAAAGAATGCCGGCCACACGCTCTTTCTCTTCGCGCCCGACGAGGCGCTCAGCGACTCGGGCATTGATGCGGGCGACCTTCTTGTCGTCAATGCTCAGCCCGATCTGGTCGAGGGACTTGATCACCTCGAAGAGCGCCTCATGCTGATTGAGACCGAAGCGGGAGACGCCATTGCGAGACGGTCGCGTTCCTCTCTCGCAGAGGACGAGCGCATCCTCGGACTTCTGCAGTACATCGTGAAGCCCGCGAAATAATGCTTTCGGGCGTCTGCATGCCTGAAGGTCAGAGCCTCTTTCAGCAGCAAACGCCCGAATCCATATATCCCGCCGGGAGTTGAGGAGCGGGTCCCGGCATCACCCGAGAAGGCGCTTTCCGTCCTTCCAAACGCCCGTGACGCGCAGGTCCCTCAGCTTGGAGGGCGCAATCATGAAGGGATTCGCCGAGAGCGTGATGAAATTGGCGCGGGCTCCCGGCTCAATTGCCCCGACGATGCCGCGCTCAGGCATCACGAGCGCCGCACGGCTCGTGTAGAGCGAAAGCGCCGTGCCGATCGACACCGCCTCGGCCGGATTGAAGTAGCCGCCGTCGGAGTCGCGCCGGGTCACGGCCGCCTCAAGGCTCACGAAGATGTCGTCCGTATCGCTCCACGTCGTGCAGGGCGCATCGGACGAGAGCGCCATCGCCTCAACCTTGTCGGAAAGCGTCTTCACGGCGTAGCAGACGTTGAAATCCTTTTGCGTCAGCGCTGCGTGATAGCTTCTCCACTCGGCAAAGGGGAAGATGATCTGAGTCGTGAGCGCGGGACGGATGGGGAGCGCCAGCATTTTTTCAAGCTGGTCGGGCCGCATCATGCTCACGTGCTCGAGCCTCACCGAAGGCACATCCGTAAGCCACGGGGACTCGGTTGAAAGCCAGTCGAGCACCGCATCAATCGAACGGTCGCCCATGATGTGAATCGAGCACTGCACGGCATTTCTTCTCGCGAAGGCCATCGCGGCTCTGAAGACCGGTTCCGTGAGGGTCATCATCCCCGAGGGGAATTCGGGTTCGGGAGCGCCCTCGGGGAGCACATAGGGGTTGCGCACGGCTGCCGTGCGGCCGGAAATGGAGCCGTCCGCAAAGAGCTTCACGCCCGCGTAGCGGATCGCGCCCGTCTTTTCGTCCCCGGAAAAGTCTTCCATGCCGTCGGGATTCTCTCCTCCTGTCCAGACGGCATATAGATTCATTTCGACGGGAAGCCCCCGGCGCTCCGCTGCGCGGTAGAGCTCAAGCGGCTCCGTCTGACCGGGCGCTCTTCTGTGGGCCATCATGTCGGCCGTCACGAGAATGCCGTGGCTGAGGTAATGGTCGCCGAGCTTAAGAATGGACTCGACATCCTTCTCGAAGGTTTTGAGCGGCCGGGCCTTCGCTTCCACGTAGTTGACGGCTCCGAGCTCAATCAGGCGTCCGTCGGGATTCCCTTCGGCATCGCGTCCGAAAGCGCCGCCCTCGGGATCAGGCGTATTGCGGTCGATCCCGGCGAGCTCGAGCGCCTTCGTGTTGACGACGGCCGAATGGTAGTCCGAGCGCCGGATCCAGACGGGCTGCGTCGTGCTTACACGATCGAGGTCGGTCCGGGTGGGAGAGCGCTTCTCCGCGAGGAGGCTCTCGTCGTATCCCCAGCCGTCGATCCAGCCTTCGCCCGAAAGCGCATTGGGAGATTTTTTAAGGGCCGCGACGAGGTCATCGATCGAGCGCACATCGGGCGGCGTGCAGGGAACGGCGGAAAGCGTCATCGCAAGCCCTTCCGGGTGCGCATGCACGTCGAGAAATGCCGGCATCACGAATGCGCCCCGCATGTCGACCGTACGGATTTCGTCGCCGTCGGCAATCGGCTTATCCGCATCAATGAAAAGGCCGTCCTCGACCGTAAAGTCCGTGAGGAACGGGCGGCCGGTGCGGCCGCAGAAGGCGCAGACGTTGGCGTAATGAATGCGTGGCATGGATGAAGTCTCTCCTCTTTTTTCCGGGTTCCTGCGCCCGAAGCGTCCTTCGGGCACGGAAATCGCCGCGTAATTGTAGGTTTCGTGCGGCTCGTGCGCATCGGCAGAATATCCGAGAAATTCCAGAGCACAAGGGAAAGTCCGCGCGGCAGCGGAGAAGTGCTCCGGAAAGCTTCTTCACTTCATCCTTTCCGGCAGAAGATGCCTTGTTTGAAGCTTCAAACAAGGACGAGCCCGAAGCGGCAAATTTCCGCTAGGGAAAACACCCCATCCCTTATGTCTCATGAGCTCAGGGCCTGAAGAAGAATCGGGCGGATTTGACGTTACGCAAGAAAAAATATTCCTTGTAAACGTTAGCCGCTCCATTTTTAGGCAGAATGAATCCCGGCGCAGAAAGGGACGGAAGTTCGTCTTGAACGGACTAATCGGGGCCGTTCTTTTCTGCGCCGTTTTTGTCTCTGCTATCCGTGAGAATGGACCGTTCCGTCGGCATGCCGATGAACGTGCCCATGCTCATGACGGGCATGTTCCGGGTTCTCGGCCGGAATGATGTTGACGTGGCCGTGCCGGACGCCCGGTTCGGCAACGAGCGCATCGGCAAAGCCCCTGACGGCTTCAACGGGGCCCCTCAGGAACACCGTCTCGAGACAATCGTCGCCGTTCACATGCGCATGCATCTGGGAGATCACGAGATCCCCGTGCTCGTGCTGAAGTTCAGTAAGCCGCATCGCGAGCTGCCGCTCATGATGGTCGTAGATGTAGCTCGCAACGCCCACGCAGAGCGTTCCCGGCGCTGGGTCTTCGAGTTCCTTCCTTGAAGCGAGACTGCGCAAAATGTCGCGCATCGCTTCGGAGCGGTTGCGGTAGCCCCGTTCCTCTGCATAGCGGACGAAAAAGTCCGCGAGATCGTCATCAATCGAAAGCGTAATGCGCTGCATGGCTCATCTCCTTCATGCACCAAGCATAGCGGAAGCCGTTCGTCTGAGGAGCCTCCCTGCAGAACTTGAAAACGCCGCTCCGGCGGGAAGAGCGGTGATGCGCGAGGCGTGCCTCAGATGGCTCGAAACTTGTCGACAATTCGGACGCTTTTCTCAAAAGTTTTCCGTCAACTAAGCCGCGGGCCCTAGTTCAGTCGGGAAGCGCTCAAAAGAATGCGCATTTCTCTTTTCAGTCGAGTCCGCTCAAGCCCCGCAGAGCGCGGTTTGAACCCTATATTGATCGAACCGCGCCGCAGGTTTGCGAAACCCCGGCCGGGCAATCCAGGTTTCCCGGGCCTCAAGCCCTTCTGCTTTTTTGTTGGAGCAGTCCCAATGAAATTCTCTACCTTCACCCGCACCGCTCTTGCCGGCGTCGCCGCGCTCATGATCTGCGGATCCGCAGCTGCCGACACCTGGCGCGTCGCCACTGAAGGCACCTTCCCGCCCTTTGAGTTCTACAACTCTCAGACCGGTGAAGTCCAGGGTTTTGAGGTTGACCTCGTGAAGGCCATGGCTCAGAAGATGGGCAAGGACCTCAAGCTCGAAACGCTCGGCTTCGACGCGATCATTCCGGGCATTCTTTCGGGCACGCTCGATACGGGTGCGGCGGGCTTCTCGATCACTCCGGAACGCGGCAAGCGCGTCCTCTTCTCGATCCCCTTCTATAAGTCGGGCCTTACGATCGTGGTCCCGAAGGGGTCGACCGGCATTGCGGACTTCAAGGACCTTGAAGGAAAGCGCATCTCCGTTCAGCTCGGCACGACCTCGATGAGCTATGCCAAGCAGATCAAGGGAGCCAAGGTCTCGACCTTCAATTCCGCGGGCGACGCCATCCTCAACATGCTCGCGGGGAACGCTGATGCCGTCATCAACGACAAGCCCGTGACGGACTACATCCTTGCCCAGAACAAGAACCTCGCCGCTCAGACGACGCATCTGAAGCCCATTGCCACGGCAGATCTCTTCGCCATGGTCATGGCCAAAGACAACACAAAGCTCAAGGGCGAAATCGACAAGGCGCTCAAGGACCTCAAGGCCGACGGCACCTTCAATAAGCTCCACGAGAAGTGGTTCGGCGTTCCGGCTGATCCGGAACTGCCCTGATTCAGCTTTACCCAGGCTTGAATGCATGCGCCCGTTGGGAATTCCCATTGGGCGCATTTCTTTATGCCTCTCTGCTCTGTCTCAGCGAAAAAGTGCCGGTCCGGCTCTTGAGTTCCAGCCTTCTCCTCTAAACTCATACCTGCCGCATCACTCTTCTTTCATTCAACTGCCTCCGGGATATCCGCCATGAAAATCAAGAACTTTGTGCTCTGCGCCGCAGCTTTTGCAACCGCCCTGTCGATTGCGGGTTCGATCTCCGCAGCAACCCTTAATGTCGCCACCTCCGCGACCTTTCCGCCCTTTGAATTCCAGGATTCGAAAACGGGTGCCGTTCAGGGCTTTGAAATCGATCTCGTCAGGGCCATGGGTGAAAAAATGGGCCGCGACGTCAAAATCGAAAACCTCGGCTTCGACGCCATCATCCCGGGCATCCTTGCGGGCACCATCGATATGGGCGCTGCGGGCTTCTCGATAACGCCGGAACGCGGCAAGCGCGTCCTCTTCTCGCTCCCCTTCTATAAGTCGGGCCTCACCATCCTGGTTCCGAAAGCGAACAAAGCCGGCATCGCCGACTTCAAGGACCTGGAAGGCAAGCGCATTTCCGTACAGATCGGCACTACCTCGCAGACTTTTGCGAAGAAGATTCCCGGGGCGAAGGTGACGACATTTGCGAGCGCGGGCGAAGCCGTTCTCAACATGATTGCCGGCAATGCCGATGCCGTCATCAACGACAAGCCCGTCACGGACTACATGCTCGTGCAGTCGAAATCGATCGCAGAGCAAACGACGCATCTGAAGCCCATCGCCACTGCGGACCTCTTTGCGATGGTATTCGCGAAGAAGAATTCCGAACTCAAGGCGGAAGCCGACAAGGCCCTGAAGGCGCTGAAGGCCGACGGAACCTTCAACAAGCTCCATGAGAAGTGGTTCGGCGTTCCTGCTGATCCTGAGTTCCCGTAACTCTGACAACCACAAACTCCCCGCTATGGCCCTGACCTGGCGGGGAGTTTTCTCTTTCGATCCCGGTCTTTCTCTATCGGCGCTTCCCAGCGTCAATGGCTGCGGAGATGCTTCAGCCGGCGTCATTGAGCTGACCAAATTAGATTTTCTTTCCGAGCTTCCCGGACAACCGGATCGCTCTTCAATCTCGCGATCCTTTGCGCCGCGAGGAGGTCCTGCAGGTACTATGCCTGATATTGCATAAAGCCCGCGCACGGCACGGCAGTGCAGAATTGAACGATCTTCATCTCTCAAGAAGGATTACCCAAGATGACGCGTTTCGTCCGCACTGAGCTTTGCGCAGCTCTTTCCGCGATTTCCCTCGCCTTCGCCGCCGGCGGCGCTGCCGCTGCGGACTTCAGCTGGTCGAGCGCGGGCGACATTCTCACGTTCGATATTCACGCTCAGAACGAAAACCTCAACATCACGGCGATCTCCGCCGTCTATGAGGGGCTTCTGCGCTGGTCGCCCGAGAGGAAGCTCGAACCTGCGCTTGCCACCCGCTATGAGCGCGTCCCCGAAGGGTTCCTCTTCACGATCCGCGAGGGCGTCAAATTCCATGAAGGCGAAACGCTCACGCCCGAAGACGTCGTCTTCTCCATCAACCGTGCCTTGAATCCGAGAAGCCAGTTCAAGAGCTTCTGCGAAGGGATCATCAAGGCTGAAAAGGCCGGTCCCAACCAGGTGCTCATCCGCACGACGAACGGCTCTCCCGTCATCCTCAATCAGTTGGTCGACCTCAAGATCATGAGCGAATCCTGGGCGAAGGCGCACGGCGCGCTCGAACCCCAGAACTACATCGCGAAGGAAGAGTCCTATGCCGCCCGCCACGCGAACGGAACGGGCCCCTTCAGGCTCGTCACCCGTGAAGAGGACGTGAAGACGGTCTTTGCCGCCAATCACAACTGGTGGGATGAAAAGAACCGTTCGGGCAATGTGGAAACCGCCACCTTCCGCCCGATCGCATCGGCCTCAACCCGCACGGCGGCGCTCCTTTCGGGCGAAGTCGACTTCGTCATCGACCCGGCTGCTCAGGATCTGCAGCGCCTGAAGCGCTCCCCGGGCGTCAAGGTTACTGAAGGCCCTGAAAACCGCACGCTCATGGTGGCGCTTGACGAGTACCGAGACAATTCGCCCTACGTCCGCGATGCGTCCGGAAAGCCCCTCGCTCAGAATCCCTTCAAGGACAAGCGCGTCCGTGAAGCGCTCTTCCTTTCCGTCAACCGCGACGGCATTAAGCGCGGCGTCATGCGCGGCCTTTCCGTTCCGACCGGAACGATCGTCACCTCGATCGTGAACGGCTGGGACAAAACCGCGGCCGAACCTCCGAAGACCGACATTGCCGGCGCGAAGAAGCTGCTTACTGAAGCGGGCTACCCGCAGGGCTTCGGCTTCACGCTCGACTGCCCGAACAACCGGTGGACCAACGACGAGGCGACCTGCAAGGCGCTTGCTTCCCAGTGGGGCCGCATCGGCGTCAAGGTCGAGGTCAACACCATGCCGCGCGCGAAGTACTTCCCGAAGGTCCTGAGCTTTGATACCTCAGCGGGCCTTGTCGGCTGGGGTGCGCCCACCTTCGACGCGCTCTATGCGCTCCAGTCGCTTTCGGCCACCTTCAATCCGAAGACGGGCGACGGCATTGCGAACATCGGCCGCGTGTCGCTTCCCGCCATGGATGAGGCGCTCAACAAGATCCGCGCTGAAGAGAATCCTGAGAAGCGCAATGCGCTCCTTGGCGAAGCGCTCCGCATTGAGCGCGAAAACTACCTTCACATCCCGGTTCATGAACTCATGATCGCCTGGGCCATGCGCGACAAGGTCGCGGTCGTTCACCGCCCCGACAACCGTCTCACGATGGAATGGGTGAACGTCAAGTGACCTGAAATAATCGGGTGATTGACAAGAGGCGCAGAGAGGATCCGTTCCGCTGCGCCTCTTCCTTTCTCTTCCCGGTGCTTCTTCGGGTTATTCGCCCGCGAGGAAGTCCGGGCTTCTAACGGCCGAAAGGATCATTCCGCGAAGCCACTGCATTGCCGGGTCGTTGTGGCTTCTGTCGTGCCAGATGAGCTTCGGCGTAAAGCGACCGCCTGTTGAGAGGACTTCGGCGACGGGAAGTTCGTTGAGGATCTCCTTTTTGACGCACCAGTCGGCAAGAAGCGTCGAAGCAAACATGATGAGGTCGCTCGAGGCGACGACCCGCGTCGCACCGATGAAGTAAGGGGTCCGGAAGACGACCCGGCGCTTCGCGTATTCCGAATCCTCGCGGCTCTTCAGCACGCGGAAGAAGTTGGTCGGCCGCCAGGTGACCTCAACGAAGCCGTAACGCAGGATGTCCTCTACCGAAAGAATCCCTTTTTCGGCCGCAAGTTCTTCAAGCGGATGCCCCGGCCGGCAGACGAGCTTCTGCACGCAGTTTTCTAGGAGCGGCAGATAGTGAAAGCCTTCCGGCACGCTCTCCATGGGGCTGATCACGGCATCGAGCTCGCCGGTGCGAAGCTCCACGGGCCAGTCGTTCGTGATTTCACTCATCTCAACGGAGACCCCCGGCGCAATCGTCGTGATCCGGGTGATGGCGGGCGCGAGGAAGAGAACGCCGTGGTCGACCCCGCCGATATGAAAGTTCCTCGAGAGCGCCTTCGGATCAAAGTCGTTCTCTTCGAGGAGCCGCTCGTAGTCCTCAAGGAGCCTCCTCACCTGGGGCATCAGTTCGGTCGCGCGCCAGGTGGCGGCGAGTCCCCCTGCGCATCGCGTGAAAAGCTCATCCTTAAAGGTTTCCCGGAGCTTCGCGAGGAGTCTCGAGGCCGTTGCCGGCGGAATCCCCAGCTGATAGGCCGCATTCACCAGGTTCTGCGTCTCATAGAGGGTCTTGAAGAAGATGAGTCCGTCGCGGTCCAGTGCTTTTTTCATTTTCAGAAAATTGAGTATTCCAAATCAGATCGTTCGCCGTAGGAAGCCGCCAATACCCAAAAAAGAGGAAGCGCTTTACTCTTTTCGAACGAATTGAAAAGATTAGTTGCATGAGTTTAGCGACTATTCCACATTGAGTTGAAAGGAGAATTCTCTGATGTCCTTCTCGTCCAAGCTTACGCCGGTTGCCATTTCGCTCGCCCTCGTCGCGGGCTTCAGCCTTCCGACTGCCGTCATGGCGGGCGGCGGCGGCTCCGGCCCTGCCGTGCAGTACGTTGCTCCTGGCAAGATCGGCGAAATCGTCGTCAACCCCTACAAGATCGCACCGCTTACGGCCATCATCAAGAACGGCGGTTATGAGCTCAAGGACGCTTCCGTGCGCATCGTCCCGAAGGCGGGCGGCCAGGAAATCGCCTACAAGGTGAGCAACAAGGCTCTTCGCACCTATGCCGGCATTCCGGTGTTCGGCCTCTACCCCGACTACAACAACAAGGTCGAGGTGAGCTACACCTACATCTACAACGGCAAGGAAACGCGCGTTGAGAAAGAGGTCTACACGATGTACGCCCCGGCGGTCTACACCCCGGTGAACGGCTCGATGGCTCAGCACCACAACATGTTCGAGACCGAGGTCGTGAAGGTCGATCCTGAATTCAAGGACCGCCTCTATCTCATCAACAACTTCCTCTCGACCGCTCCGAAGCAGGGCCGCGTGGTCTGGAACAACCCCACCGGCGGCGCACTGGAATGGAACTACTACCCGCAGAACGCCATTCTCGACACGAAGGGCGAAGTCCGCTGGTACATGCATGTCGAACCCATCTATGACCCGGAAACCATCTACCGCTCCGGCATCATGATGGGCTTCCATCAGAACCCCGACGGCGCCTTCACGTTCGGCTACGGCCAGCGCTATGCGAAGTACGACCTCATGGGCCGCGAAATCTTCAACCGCCGCCTCCCCGACGGCTACGCCGACTTCTCGCACGCGCTCGACCCCGCCCAGAACGGCCACCTCTTCCTTCGCGTTTCGAATGCCGACTATCGTCGTCCTGACGGCAAGCGCGTCCACACCGTCCGCGACGTCATCGCTGAAGTCGATCAGAACGGCCAGGTGGTGGACGATTTCCGCCTCTACGACATCCTCGACCCCTATCGCGACAACGTGATCAAGGCGATGGACCAGGGCGCGGTCTGCCTCAACATCGACGCCACGAAGTCCGGCCATACCCTTTCGGCTGCTGAACTCGCCGCCATGGACAAGAACGACCAGTTCGGCGACATCGCGGGCGTTGGTCCGGGCCGCAACTGGGCGCACGTCAACTCCGTCGACTACGACCCGAGCGACGACTCGATCATCATCTCCTCGCGCCATCAGTCCGCCGTCATCAAGATCGGCCGCGACAAGCAGGTGAAGTGGATTCTTGCTTCGCCCGAAGGCTGGAGAGGCGAGCTCGCGAAGAAGGTCCTGACCCCCGTTGACGCGAACGGCAACAAGATCAAGTGCGAAGGGAGCAAGTGCGAAGGTGGCTTTGACTGGACGTGGACCCAGCACACCGGCTGGCGCATCGACTCGAAGTCCGACAAGAACGTCTTCTATCTCTCCGTCTTCGACACCGGCGACGCCCGCGGCAGGGAGCAGCCGCCGCTCCCCGACATGAAGTACTCCCGTGCCGTGATCTACAAGATCGACCAGAACAAGATGACGGTCCAGCAGATCTGGGAATACGGCAAGGAACGCGGCTTCGAGTGGTACAGCCCGATCACGTCGCTTGTTGAATACCAGACCGACAAGGACTCCGTGATGGTCTACTCCGCCACGGCAAGCCTCATCATGAAGGAATTCAACACCAAGGCCCCGAACCCGATCATCAACGAATTCAAGTGGGGTGCCAAGGAACCCTCCGTTGAAATCAAGATCAAGAGCTCGCTCGGCTACCAGGCGATGCCTGTGAGCCTCGAAAAGGCCTTTGACCTGAAGTAATCCGGGATTTTCCAATCTCTGCCGACCGGCGCTGGTTCAGACTCCGAACCAGCGCCGGTTTTCTTATGTTTCAAACGTCTGACGGCGTTTGGAAGGCAGAGCGCGACTTTGCTTCAGACTTATTTTCTGAATTCGATGGTCTTCTGACGGGTTCCCGCCGGCCTGGGCGGCTCAGACGGGATGTCCGTGGTCTCGAGCTTCATGATGACGGGCCTCAGGCCGTCATTGCAGGAGACGATCGCGACGCCGGGCTTCCGGATCCAGTCGCCGTAGTAGAAGAGGTTTTCGCCCGCGCCGTGCGCGAGCGCGAAGACGTACTGGTAGATCGCCTTCCAGGCTTCGTCGCAGAAGCCTTCCGGCCTCGCATAGTCGGCGTAGAACACCTGCCCGGCCTTCATCAGCGGACAAGGTCCGAGACCGATCATGCCGAACTCCTTCGCAAGTTCCTCGTCAAAGGTCGTTTTGAGGATCGTGATTCTGACTTTTTTCATTTTTGGGGTCTCCATGCAAGAATGGAAGCCATGCTGCTTCCAAGATTTTTCTTTTCACAGGATTTCGCGCCGTTCCGGCCTTTCCTTCTCGGGCTCGCCCCGCGCGTGAGGCGTTTTCGACGCGGAGAATTCCTCTGGCGTCCGGGCGAACCCTTCAGCGCTGTTTTCTATATTGATTCCGGGCTCGTTCGCTCCGCCGTCGAAGGGAAGCGCGACCGGCGAACCAACTCGTGGCACGGGCCCGGGACCATGTATCCGGTCGTGCATTCCGAGCAGTTCGAACTTGAAAATGCGATTACGGCGGAAGCCGTCACCGATGTCGGGGCGCTTGAATTCACGAACAACGAGATCCTCTCGGCCATCCGCCGGAACCCTGACTTCGCGGTTGCTACCATCGACTTTTACTCCAGATACGTAAATCTCCTGCTCTTTACATCGAGCAGCCTCACGTTTGCGAAAACGGTCTCAGCTTTGGCGGCCGTTCTTCTGCTCCTCTTTGAGAATGCGCCGGAGGCTCAGCTCGGGCGCGATGAAGAACTCCGCGTGACGCAGACGGAACTCGCCGAACTTCTCGGCATCGACCGCGCAAGCCTTGTGCGGGCAATGACAATCCTGCGAAGTGCGGGCGCGATTGCCACGGCGCGCGGCGTTGTGAATCTCGTTTCCATCGAACGCCTTCGCGAAGCCGCTCGCGAGGCTCAATAATCGCGGTTCGCGCACTTTTCTTCCGCCGCATTTGCGCCACAGACAGGAAGATTCTTCTTCGGTCTGATCCAGCCGGGAGCCTTCTCGGTACTTTCTCCGTCTCAGCTTCATCCGCGTCAAGGCAAAATGGGGAGCGAGAATCGGGGCACTGCATCAGGATGGTGCACTCCGCTTCTTTTCCCCAACGCGGGCGCAAAAAGACAAACAAAGCGCCCGAAAAACGGATCTCCAAATGCCAGCTTTTCTTCTGCGAAGGCTTCTCGAAGCCCTTGTGGTGCTTCTTGCCGTCGCCGCCATCGCCTTCGTGCTCTTTCAGTTCATCGGCGATCCGGTCGCTCAGATGCTCCCGATGGATGCGACCCCTGAGGACCGCGCCAGACTTGCCGCTGCGCTCGGTCTCGATCAGCCGGGCTGGATGCAGTTTCTGAAGTTCCTTCAGAATGCCGTCCACGGCGACTTCGGGCTGTCGCTCCGGCAGGCTGCGCCCGTGGCGTCCCTGTTCGCGGATCGCCTTCCCGCCACGATGGAGCTTGCCTTTGCGGCGCTCCTCATTGCCCTCATCCTCGGCATTCCCGCAGGCGTCTGGGCGGCCGTCCATCCCAAAAAGTGGTCGTCTCAGCTCATCATGGGCGCGTCCGTTCTCGGCATGTCGCTTCCGACCTTTCTGATCGGCATTCTCCTCATCCTGCTCTTCAGCGTTGAGGTCGACTGGCTCCCGTCCTTCGGGCGCGGTGAAACCGTGTCTCTCGGCTGGTGGACGACGGGGCTCCTCACGGCCGATGGCCTGAAGCACCTCATTCTTCCCGCGGCAACGCTTGCGATCTTTCAGCTCGCCCTCATTGTGAGGCTCGTGCGCGCGGAGATGCTTGAAGTGATCCGCCAGGACTTCATCAAATTCGCCCGTGCGCGCGGTCTCTCGAACCGTACGGTCTACCTCGGCCATGCGCTCAAAAATACGCTCCTGCCCGTCATCACCATCACGGGCCTGCAGCTCGGAGGCCTCATCGCCTTCTCGATCGTTACCGAAACCGTCTTCCAGTGGCCCGGCATGGGGCTTTTGTTCCTCCAGTCCGTGCAGTTTGCGGACATTCCGGTCCTTACGGCCTACCTCTGCCTCATGGCGCTCTTCTTTGTGATCATCAACCTCGCCGTTGACGGTCTCTGCGCAATGGTGGATCCGCGCCTCAAGGCTCAGGCCCGCCGCGGCTGACCGCCTTTAAGGACTTTGGGAAAAAGAAAACAAAAAGACACTTCGTCATGACTGCACAGAAAGACAAAACCTTCCTCGCGCGGCTTTCAGACTCTCCGGTCTGGTGGTCGCTCAAGAATTCGCTCACGGCTCAGATCGCGCTCGCGGCGGGAATTCTGCTCGTTGTGCTTGCCGTCGGCGCGCCGATTTTTTCGACGCAGAACCCATTCGACCTCGCGTCGATCGACATTTCCTTCGCGAACCTCCCGCCCTCCTGGACCGAATCGGGAGATCCGATGTTTCTCTTCGGGACCGACGACCAGGGGCGCGATCTCTGGTCTGCAATGCTTTACGGCATGAGGCTCTCGCTCACGATCAGCGTGATTGCGGTTGCCCTTTCGATTCTCCTGGGCGTCTCGCTCGGCCTCCTTGCTGGCTTTGCGGGCGGGTGGATTGAAAGCCTCATCATGCGCGTCTGCGACATCATGCTTTCCTTCCCGGCGATTCTCCTCGCGCTCCTCATTGACGGCATTCTTCGCGCGGCGCTTCCCGCGGGCGAACATACGCTTCTCCCCTACGTCGTTCTCATCGCCGCCATCACGCTCTCGGGCTGGGTGCCCTATGCGAGGACGGTGCGCGGCATGACCCTCGTCGAGCGCGGCCGCGAATACGTCCTTTCCGCCCGCGTGATCGGCGTGAAGCCCCGCGTCATCCTCTACCGCCACATTCTTCCCAACGTCCTCGGTCCCGTCTTTGTGCTCGGAACCCTTCACGTTGCGACGGCGATTCTGACGGAAGCGACGCTCTCCTTCCTCGGGGTCGGCGTTCCGCCGACGACGCCTTCCCTCGGAACGCTCATCCGCATCGGGAGCGACTTCCTCTTCTCAGGCGAATGGTGGATCACGATCTTCCCGGGCGCGGCGCTCGTTGCGCTCATTCTTTCCGTCAACCTCGTGGGCGACTGGCTCCGCGATGCGTTCAATCCGACGCTTCAGCAGTAATAGAGAGGCTCAGAAATGACTGAATTGAGCAGCACCTCGCGGAAGACCCCCATTCTGGAGGTCAAAAACCTCACGGTTGAAATCACCACCCGCGGCAAGACCCTCCGGGCGCTCGACGGCGTCGACTTTTCCATTGCCGAAGGCGAAATTCTCGGCATGGTTGGCGAATCGGGGGCCGGCAAATCCATGACCGGACAGGCCCTGATCGGGCTCCTCCCGACGGGCGCAAGGATCACTTCCGGCGAACTCTGGCTCGAAGGCCGGCGCATCGACAACCTCCCCGAGAGCGATCGCGAGCGTCTGCGCGGGAAGTCGATCGGAGCGATCTTCCAGGATCCGCTCACGTCGCTCGACCCCCTCATGAAGGTGGGCGACCAGCTCGTTGAAACCATCCGGGCCCATCGCCCGGAGATGACGCGCGCTCAAGCCAAAGCACGCGCAATTGAACTTCTTCGCGAAACCGGGATTCCCTCGCCCGAGGTCCGTGCGGAACAGTACCCGCACCAGTTTTCGGGCGGCATGCGCCAGCGCGTCGTAATTGCGCTCGCGCTCTCCGCGGATCCGAAACTCATCATTGCCGACGAGCCGACAACGGCGCTCGACGTGTCGATTCAGGCGCAGATCATTTCGCTCCTGAAGCGCCTCGCGCACGAACATGGCGCGAGCATCATGCTCATCACGCACGACATGGGCGTGATTGCCGAAACCGCCGACCGCGTTGCCGTGCTCTATTCGGGCGAAATCGTCGAAATCGGGAAAGTCGCCGACGTCATTTCCCGTCCGCAGCATCCTTATACCAAAGGGCTCATGGGCTCGATTCCCGACATCAATGCGCCCGGCCTCTGGCTCGAGCAGATCGAAGGCTCCATGCCCGACCTTGCCGACCGGCCGAAGGGGTGCCCCTTCCATCCGCGCTGCCGTGCGGCAATGGAGAAGTGCCGCGAATGCCGGCCGCCGCTCGCCCCCATGGGAACGTCGGACGCCGCCTGCTGGCTTGCATCCCCGACGGGGAACGCCGTTCCGGATTCGCTCGTCCGCTTCCACCCGAAGCGCCGCGACCTCGGGAAGGAGGCCGAAAAGCGCGAGGAGGATCTCAAGACCGCAAAGCCGATCCTGGGGCTGAAGGACCTCTCCTGCACGTTTGATGTTTCCGCTCCCTTCCTCACGCGCCTGATCTCAAGGCTCCCCAGGCAGGAAGTGAAGGCCGTGAGCGGCGTTTCCTTCGGCGTGAGGCGCGGAGAAACGCTCGCGCTTGTCGGCGAATCGGGCTGCGGCAAATCCACCCTCGCGCGCCTTCTCGCGGGGCTCTACAAGCCCACCGCGGGAAGCATCGATTTCGAAGGGTTCGTCGAAAAAGCTTCCGGGAGCCCCGACTTCGAGCGAGACATTGCCGGCCGCCTCAACATGATCTTCCAGGACCCGTACGCGAGCCTCAACCCGCGCATGCGGATCGCGGACATCATTGCCGAACCCCTCGAAACGCTCCACCCCGACTGGACGAAGGATGCGGTGGAAAAGCGCGTGCGGGAGTCCGCTGAACTCGTGCGCCTCCCTGAATCGGCGCTTGCGAAGTTCCCGCATCAGTTCTCGGGCGGGCAGCGCCAGAGAATTTCGATTGCGCGCGCTCTTGCCGCACGGCCCGAGTTCCTCATCTGCGACGAACCGACCTCAGCGCTTGACGTCTCGGTGCAGGCCCAGGTTTTGAACCTCATGAAGGAGCTTCAGCTCGAGTTCGGAATCACCTATCTCTTCATTTCGCACAACCTCGCCGTCGTTCATCACATGAGCGACCGCGTAGGCGTGATGTATTTAGGAAAGCTCGTTGAGCTCGCGAGCCGCGACGACCTTTTCCAGAATCCGAAGCACCCCTATTCCCGGATGCTTCTCGACGCCATTCCGCATCTCAAGGAAACCGGGAAGGCGAGAACGCCCGTCCAGGGCGAGGTTCCGAGCCCGCTCAACCCGCCGTCGGGCTGCGCCTTCCATCCGCGCTGCCCGAGGGCAACCGAAATCTGCCGGACAACGCCGCCCCAGTTCAAGGGAATTGATATTGTTCCGGGGAGTGAGGCTTCGGGAGCAGAGACGACGCGCTACTGCGCCTGCCATCATCCGCTCTGAGGCCCCGGAGGCAAACGGCCGGCAATGGCCGAAAGCCCGCGCGCCCGCTAATATACGGTTCGTTTCTGTTCTGAGAAGAAGCGGACCGTATTTTTATCCGGGGTTCTTTTCTTTCCGGACAGCAAATCTTTTTATTCACGCCTGCGCTAACGGGAGCAGCGGCTCTAAAAGCCCTTCGCCCGGCGCGCCACTCAAGGACCAAGCAAAATGGAACGACGCTGGGAGCCGATCAAGGAATACTCGGACATTCTCTTTGACTTCTTTGAGGGCATCGCCCGCATCACGATCAACCGTCCTCAGGTGCGCAATGCCTTTACGCCTGTGACGGTTGCTCAGATGTCCGAAGCCCTCACGATCTGCCGCCAGAGAAACGACATCCGCGTTGTCGTTCTCACGGGTGCCGGCGACAAGGCTTTCTGCTCGGGCGGCGACATGCACGTGAAGGGTATCGGCGGCTACATCGATCCGACGGGTGTGCCGCGCCTCAACGTGCTCGACGTGCAGAAGCAGATCCGCTCGCTTCCGAAGCCCGTGATCGCCATGGTGAACGGCTTTGCGATCGGCGGCGGCCACGTGCTTCAGGTGGTCTGCGACCTTTCGATTGCGAGCGAAAACGCAATCTTCGGCCAGACGGGTCCGCGCGTCGGCTCCTTTGACGCCGGCTTCGGCGCGAGCTACCTCGCCCGCTGCGTGGGTCAGAAGAAGGCTCGCGAAATCTGGTTCATGTGCCGCAAGTATTCCGCGCAGGAAGCCCTCGAAATGGGCCTCGTCAACAAGGTTGTCCCGTTCGACAAGCTCGAGGATGAAGTCGTCGACTGGGCCAAGACCATGATGCAGCACAGCGCCCTTGCGATCCGCATGATCAAAGCGGGCCTCAACGCCGAGCTCGACGGCCAGGCGGGCATCCAGGAGCTCGCGGGCGACTGCACGATGCTCTACTACATGACCGATGAAGCGCAGGAAGGGGGCCGCGCGTTCCTTGAGAAGCGCGCGCCGCAGTTCAAGTTCAACACGGATCCTTCAAACCCCTGATTCCCCCCACAATTGATTAGAGAGCTCCATCGTCATGCCGTCAGACACCATCCGCATTCGCGGCGAGAACATACCTTTGAGCGAATTTCAGCGCCGGGGGACCGCCCCCGGCCCGAGACTCGCGAAGGCGCTCGGGGAGAATCCTCAGGGGTTTGACGTCGACATCGCCCGCTTTCTTGAGGCGTTTCTTGATCAGAGCCAGACCGTAACGGTTCACACCTCAGGCTCGACCGGAACGCCCAAGGCTTTTCAGGCTGAGAAAGCGCGCATGCGCGCGAGCGCCCGCATGACGATCGGCTATCTTGGATTGAAGCCCGGCGACACGAACCTTCTTGCCATGCCGATGAGCTACATCGCGGGCAAGATGGTGGTCGTGCGCTCCGTCGAGTGCGGCCTTGATCTCATTCCCGTGACGCCCTCGCGGAATCCCTTCGAGTCCATCACGGATCCCATCGATCTCGTTGCCGTGACGCCCATGCAGGCGACCTCGATCCTTGCGGATCCGAAGTCCGCTGAAGTGTTTTCAAATTCCGGAAACATCCTCATCGGCGGCGGCGCGGTCGACGATCTTCTTTTCGGAAAGCTCCAGTCCGTCAGGGGCCGCGTCTATTCGACCTACGGCATGACGGAGACGCTCTCCCACATTGCGCTTCGGCGCTTGAACGGGCCCGAACGTGAAGCCGGCTACCGGCCGCTTCCCGGAGTGGCGATTTCGCTCTCGCCCAAGGGCACGCTCGTCATTCATGCGCCTGCCGTCTCTCCGCGCCCGCTCGTCACTAACGACATCGCGCGCATCAACCCTGACGGCTCCTTTACCGTCCGGGGAAGGCTCGACAACGTCATCAATTCGGGCGCAATCAAGCTCCAGATCGAAGAGATTGAAGCGAAGCTCAAAAAAGTAATCAAGGTTCCCTTCGCCATCAGCTCCTGCCCGAGCCACCTCTACGGCGACGAGGTAGTGCTAGTGGTTGAAGGGAAGCCCGATGACGTGGATCTCGAGGCGGTAAGAAACGCCCTCGATCGCTATGAGAACCCCAAGCGCCTCATTGCGACCGAGAAGCTCCCGCTCACGCACACGATGAAGCCCGATCGCCCGGCGATCCGAATGATTGCCAGGAACGCGCTGCCGCTTTGATGCTCAGCAGCTGCAGGTACAGAAGTCAGCAATAATGCCGGAAGCCTCCCGGTTGGGCACGCAGAGTTCCACAATGCCCGGGATGAGCTCCCGACGGATCGTGAGGCAGCCCGCCTGTGTGAGGAGCACGTAAGAAGAAGCGTCGTCATAGTGAAAAGGAGACGCAAGCGTCCCGGTTTCAACCGCGATTTCTCCGGTCAAATCCTCCGGCAAGCGAAGCCTCTTCGCATCCGCATACTTTTGGAGAACCAAAGGCGTCCCGGAACTCTCAAGCCAATAATTACGGAAGTCCGCTTCGGGCCTGGCGAGAAACTCAAGGATGGACGCAGGAGAGAAGACCTTAGTCTTCGCCCGTCGATCAAAGGAAAACCCGCCGTAATGGGCCTCGAGCAGACGGAAGAGTTCCCGGCGGGATAAGCCCAGCGCAGATTCCGCTCGCTTCAGTTCGGGATCAAAACAGGCTTCAAGCTCTTCGTCCGTGAAGCCGAGCAAAGCGCCGAACCGGGCATCGAGACTGATGTCGGTGACGCAGTTCAATTCCGAAAAAAGGCTGCTTCCCCGGAAGTTGGCGGTGCCTGTCATGAGGAAGAAGCGGAGCCTTCCTTCATTCGCCTTCAGTACGGAGTAGAAGCGGCTCAGGAGATTCCCCGCCGACTCAAAAAGCGCCCGGTCATCCAGGAGAGAAACGAGCGGAGCATCAAAGTCGTCCACAAGTAGAACGAGCGACCCGGGCTCGAGACCGCCGAGCCATTCTCCGAATTGGTCGAAGAACGATATGCCGGCGTCCACAGAAGAAAAGCGGAAACCCGCTGCGGCAAATTTTGCCCGGATGAGGCGGTGAAGCGCCGTCTCAAAGGCGTCTTCCGATTCCAAGCCTTGCAGTACGGAAAAGTCGAGCCGGACGACCTCATAGGTTTTGTCGCGCCAGAGCGCTTCAATGGCAAGGCCCTGAAAATCTCTCAGACCGAAGCGAAAGAGCGACTCAATCGTCGAGACGAGAAGCGACTTTCCGAAACGAGGCGGACGCGTAAAGAGAACCATGCCGCCGCAGGCGCAGAGATCAAAGATGAGCCTCGTTTTATCCACATAGATTCGAGACCCGCTCCGCAGCGCGGGGGAATCCGGAGTTCCGGCAGAGAAGAGCCGAAGAGAAGTGCCCGACATGATTCTTCTTTCTTTTCAAGTCATCCGGGATTCTACCCGTCCCGATGCCGGAGGCATTTCTCCCGTCGTACACTTTCTTCAAAAGCACTCAACTTCTCCGAGGCTCCCATGCTCTCCGCCATTCTGAGTTCGCTCTCCAATACGCTCGTCCTCCTTTTTGTCGGCGGCTTCGGCTTCTGGCTGGCCTGGCGCGGGTTCCTTGACGTGAGGCAGCGCGGCTTCGTTGCGAAGCTCGTCAATTTTTCAATTCCCTGCTTCCTCTTTTATTCCATCACGGGAAAGTTCACGCAGAGCGAGCTTCTGCGGGTTCTTGAGATGGGCTTCATTCCCTTCATCACGGTCGCGATCAACTGGGCGGTGTCGGTTCTCCTCGTGCGCATGGGATTCGTGAGAAAGGAATGGCACGGGATCTTCATTGCATGCTTCACGTCCTCGACGGTTCTCTTTGTGGGCGTTCCGATGACGATGGCGCTCTTCGGCGACGTCGGCATCCCCTATCTTCTCGTCTATTTCTTCGCGAACTGCCTCTACATCTGGACGATAGGTCTCTACAACATTCAGTTGGACGGCGTGTCGCGCGCGCATCACCAGAAGCCGAAGCTCATTTCGCTTCACTCGATCCGGATGCTCTTTTCGCCGCCGCTCCTCGCCTTCATGGCGGGCGTCCTGGTGGTGCTCCTGGCTCTCCCCATCCCGCAGTTCGTTTCGGGCACTGCCAAGGTCATCGGCCAGATCACGTCGCCGCTTGCCCTCATCTTCATCGGCATGACGATTGAGTCGCTCGGGTTCGGGAAATTGAAGCACCTCCCGCGCGAGATCTGGCTCATTCTCGCTTCCTGCTTCATTTTGCGGCCCGTCGTCATGTACATCGTGACGGGGTTCTTCGACATGGAGCCCATCATGCGGCAGGTGTTCGTTGCATCGGCCGCGCTTCCCGTTTCCTCCGTCGTGGCCGTGCTCGCGAAGAGCTACGGGGCGGACGAGGAATTTGCGTCCGAGGCCATCGGGGCATCAACCCTCGGCCTCGTGATCATCCTCCCCGTCCTCATCCTCGCCCTCATGCTTATTTGACGGTGCCGGCCTTCAAGCGGATGAGGCGTCTGCCGTCCGGCATGAAGTCGCGTTCGGGCTTCACTTCGTTGGGGCGGCCCACGCGCCTCAGGTACCTGCGGGAGCTTCCGCTCATGTTCCAGCCGACCTCGCGGCCGCGGCTCTGAATGCGGCTCTCGAGGCACGACGCGCAGTGCGTGGGTTCGTCCTCGAGACAGGGCTTGTTGTCGTAGAGCTGGTAGCCCTTTCTGAAGCGCTGGGGCGAAAGGTTCGGCATCACGACGTTGCAGCCATATTCGATGCCGAGCTCACGACCGTCGTCGCGAATGGCCTGAAGCGCCGTTGCGGCGGCAATGTTGACGGGGCCAAGGACGAGGCGCGTGACGGCAATCATGTTGAGGGCGAGCTGCATGAGGGCCTTTGGCTCCATTTGTCCCAAGGCCTCAAGGTCGTTTCCTTCGCTTCGCAGATAGGGGCCCATCCCGATCATGTCGACGTCGAGCTTCTGGAAGGTGCGGATGTCGCGGCAGAGGTCTTTAAGCGTCTGCCCCGGGATGCCGATCATGACGCCGGTGCCAACCTGGTAGCCCGCGCGCCTCAGAGCCCTCAGGCACTCGAAGCGGTGCTCGAGATTCTTCTCATTCGTCCCCGGGGTCGAATGAAGCATGTGAAAGAGCTCGGGGTTCGAGGTTTCAAAGCGCGCGAGATAGCGGATCGAATCCGGATTCCCGCAGGCTTTGGCCCAGCGGCGGTAGACCTCCTCGGTCTGGTCGCCGAGGGAGAGCGTCACGCCGACGCCGTTCGGCAGGAGCGGGCTCTTCGTCTGCTGATGGATTTCGCGCAGGCACTCGCAGATGAATTCGATGAACTTCTCATCATGCCGCTCGCCTGACTGGAGGCAGACGGAGCCGTAGCCCTGACGCGCGGCCCAGACTGCCTGCTCGACAATCTCCTCCTTCGTCATGGTGTAGCGCTTCACGGCGTGATTGGCCTTCCTGATGCCGCAGTAGCGGCAGTTGGCCGTGCAGATGTTGGAGAGCTCAATCAGGCCGCGGTAATAGACATAGGGGCCCATCAGCTCCGTCGTGCGGCGAAAGGCTTCGTCCTTCAGCATCCGGCAGTCCTCGGGGTCCGTGAGGCCGAGGAGCTGAACGATGTCTTCGTCAGAAAAAGTTGTCTGGGAAAGAATCCCGGCAAGCTGTGTTCTGTTCATTATTGTTGAGGTCTGAATTTCTGATGCCGCGATTTTGCATCATTTCGGGCCGGAGAGCGAAAGTTTCTCGAGCTCTCAGCGTTTACTCGCGGGCGCTACGTCTCATGAGCTACCTAAAATAGGATGCTGTTGATTGGGTTTGTCCCATTTCGAAGGAATCTCCAGATGCCCGTCTTCCTCATCGTCGCACTTGAGCATCCGCGCCGCCTCGGGAGGCTTATCGCCCGCGCCATTCCCGATCCGAGGAATCGCTACACGCTTCCCAACTACACCGGGTTCTACGTCTGGTTCAACGGCACGACGCTCGATCTCGCGAAGCTTCTCGACCTTCCCGGAACGGCGACGCCGGAGAACTCGCCGAGTCCTGCCGTAATTCAGATGGTCTCGGCCTACGGCGGCTATGCGCCGGACGAGCTCTGGTCGTGGCTGCGCTTCAATGTAAAGCGCGAACCCGAACCGGAAGAGGAAAAGCGCGCTCCCGAAGCTGCCGGTGAGGCAAATGCGGATCCGGAGAAGACGGAGGAAGCCGCCAAGGCCATTCTGGAAGCGCCGATGCCTGCGCCCCGCAAAAAGAAGAGAAGGAGGAAGAAAGCGGAAGCGCCCGGGAAAGCGGCTCAACGCGATGAGAAGCCCCTCGGTGCGGAAGCCCCCGCAGCGCCTCCCGACGTTGTTCCCGAAGAGGCAAAAGCATCCATCCGGCAGCATCGACGCCGGCGAACAAAGCGGAAAACGCCGAAAGCAGAAGCCTGAAGCTTTTCAAAAACAGCTTCACGTTCCGTCCACAGACCGGTTTCTCCCGACGCGGAGAAGCCGGTCTTTCCGTCATGAGCCTCAGCTTCGGTCGTCCGCCTGACCGCACAAATATTTTGCTTCAAGACCTATTTTCCATCTCCCATTTATGCCACTTTAGTAGGAAAATGCGTATTCGCGACGAGGCTTTCAACTCAAATGAGCTTCCGCTCCTCTCTAAGCCTCTCCCTGAAGCTCCCCGATAAACCTTATTTCAGTCATGCTTTTCCCCGAAAACCAATGCACGGCAGCGCCCGAGTTCTCAGAACTCACGCCGGAACTCCTTTGCGGAGCTCCGGGCGACGACCCGCGCTATTGCTGGCTCTCGGGTCGAAGAGCATCGCTCGCTGCCCCCGAAGGGGACGCGCTTCTCATGAAGTTCGGAGTTTCGGGAGCCGAAACCCTGCACCTCACGCCCTCCGATGCCGCGAAATTTCTTTCGCTCGGTCGCTGGGACGGCGTCTGCGTTGAAGACCCGTACCAGGAGCTCGCGGCCTCCATCTGCGGCCATCTCACGCAGGAAGCGCGTGCCGCAAGGCGCGTGAATCTCCTTCTGCGCGAGGGAGACGGCACGATCTCGGGCGACTTTACGCTGGGAACGGGCCTCTCGAGGCTTCTTCCTTCCCTCGGGGTTGAAATCAGGGACTGCCGGGCGCTCATTCTGACGGATCCGGAGCCTGCCCCCATTGCGGCGGGACTCGGTAACCTCCTCACCTATCTCGGCGCACCGGGGATCGTCCTCAAAGCCATCGCGAGGCCGCTCTCGGCCGAGGACGTCGCTCATCTTCCCGGGATTTCCGACACGACGCTTCTCATCAATGCGTCCTCCTTCGGGAAGGCCCCCGATCTGGAGGCCATGCCGATCGAGTCGCCCGGAGTGCTCAAGCTTTTCCCATCCCTCGCGGCCGTTCTCGACCTCGTCGACGACCCCATCCGCACGCGGCTCGTCTGGAATGCGCTGAGGCTCGGCCTTCACGCCCGAAGCACGCTGGGTCTTCGCGTCATTGAGGCGCGGGAAGCCACCGAATGCTTCACCGGCCGCACGCTTCCCTTCCCTGCCGCACGCTCTATCCTTGCCGACATCCGGCGCGACGCCTCGAACATCGTCCTGATCGGCATGCCCGGGTGCGGCAAGACCACGGTCGGAAAGGTAGTCGCCGCCCGACTGATGCGCGAATTCGTCGACATCGACACGCTCGTTGAGCACCGGGTCGGAAAGTCCTCCCAGCGGATCTACCGCGAGGACGGGGAGGAATTCTTCCGTCTCCACGAAACGGAAGTCATTGAAGCGCTTGCCGGCCAGCACGGCCTCGTGATTTCCACGGGCGGCGGCGCGTGCCTGAAACCGAGAAACCGCATGCTGCTCGCGCTGAACGGCACCTTCTACTGGATGCAGCGGCCGCTCTCGAAGCTCTCCACCTACAACCGCCCCATCCCGCAGGCCCGGGGCGTTGAAGCGCTCTATGAAGAACGAGCCCCGATCTACCGGGACCTCGCCGAACGGATCATTACGGTGAAGTCGGTCGATGCGACTGCAGCCGAGATCATCGGCGAATCGTCAGCCTCCCGAGTCGCTCCATGACTTTCCGGACGGCGCATAAAGACAGCCGTCTGCGCCCAGCCACCGTAAATATCGGCTTTCCTTCTTAACCGAATTCAAGCCGCGGGCTTTTGAGGAAAGATTTTTCCGCATTCTTCCCTAAACTTCATCCTTTTATAAAAGGACTTCTTCGCCCTATGGCAGAAGACTTCCGACAATAAAAAATACTGACACCGCCCGGCGAGGTTCCCCCATCCGCTTCCCCCGCGGCTTCATCGCACCCTAAAGGAATACCCATGGAATCCGCGCTGACGTCGCCGTCTTCAATCGCGCACATTCTGCTCGTCTACGCCTTTGTCATTTCCCTCGGACTTGCGCTCGGCCGCATCCGGATATTCGGCGTGTCATTAGGCGTCACGTTCGTTCTCTTCGTCGGCCTTGCCGTCGGTCACTTCGGCATCGCGATCGAACCCCATGTGCTCGGGTTCCTGCGCGACTTCGGCCTCATTCTCTTCATCTTCTTCATCGGCCTTCAGGTCGGTCCCTCGTTCTTCTCGAGCTTCCGTTCGGGCGGCATCGTGATGAACGGCCTCACCGTCGCCGCGATCTTTCTCTCGATCCTCGTGACGCTCCTTCTCTGGGCATTTTTCGGGGGCTCGATCGACCTCCCTGCGTTCCTGGGCGTCCACTATGGCGCGGTCACCAATACCCCGGGTCTCGGCGCAACGCAGGAGGCGCTCGCCGTCATGGGCTACAAGGGCGAGGACATTGCCGTCGCCTATGCCTGCGCTTATCCCCTGGGCGTCGTCGGCATCATCCTCTCGGCGATTCTCATCCGCGTCCTCTTTCGCATCAACCTTGCCGACGAGGACAAGGCCTGGGAGGCGGACGAAGCCGACAAGAGCGATGCGCCGATCTGCTTTCACGTTGAGGTGGTTAACGCCTTCCTCAACGGCCAGACCCTCGAATCCATCCGCAAATTCATCGGCCGCCCCTTCGTCTGCTCGCGAAGGAAGATTGCCGATTCGGACGAAATCACGAGCCCGGGGCCTCAGACTCAGGTGAAGACGGGCGACATCCTGCGCGTCGTTTCCCAGAGCGAGAACAAGGACGGCATCGTTGCCTTCTTCGGGAAGGAAGTGAACGACGTCGACCTCGCAATGCCGCACTCTCCCGTTCATGCGGAAACCGTCATCGTGACGGATCCTGCGGTTAACGGCCTCCGCGTGAAGGACCTTCACCTCTCTCACTACGACGGCCTCAACATCACCCGCATCTACCGCGCAGGGATGGAAGTCTTTCCGTACCGGAGCCTTCATCTCCAATTGGGCGACCGCCTCAAGATCGTGGGGCCGGAGCGCGCGATTGCGCGCTTCTCCTCGCGCGTCGGGAACCAGCAGGGCAAGCTCGACCACCCGAACATCATCTCGATCTTCGTCGGCATCGCGCTCGGCATTCTCGCCGGCATTCTGCCGATCGCCATTCCGGGCGTTCCCGTTCCGGTGAAGCTCGGTCTCGCGGGCGGTCCCCTCGTTGTTGCGATTCTCCTCGGCCGCTACGGGCCGTCGCTCAAGCTCGCAACCTATACGACCAACTCCGCGAGCCTGATGCTCAGAGAGCTCGGGATCGCCTTCTTCCTCGCGAGCGTGGGTCTCGCTGCGGGCGGCGGCTTTGCGGACGCCTTCATTTCCGGCAACGGCTTCCTCTACATGTTCTTCGGCGTCATCATCACGATGGTGCCGCTTCTCATCGTCGGCTGGGCCGCACGGAAGATCTTCCGCATCAACTACCACTCGATCGTCGGCATGATGGCGGGCGCGACGACGGATCCGCCGACCCTCGCCTATGCGGCGACGCTCTCGGAAAAGAACAGCTCCGCCGTTGCCTACTCCACGGTCTACCCGCTCGCCATGTTCCTGCGCATCATCACGGGCCAGATCCTGCTTCTCATCTTCTGGTCGGCCGCCGCCTGACGACAACTGACGGCGACTGACGGCAGCGGATCAGACTCGTCTTTCTTCCAAAACTCAGGGGCCGGCAAATCGCCGGCCCCTGCTCTTTTGATGTCAGACTCTCTTCAATCCTGAGAGCACTCAGAGATTCGCGCCTTCAGCAGCATTGCCCTTTTTGGCCCCCAGGGTCTTCGCGAACCACGCGACGACGCGGTCGATCACGGGCTTCTGGTACCACGGCAAATCGCCGTGGCCGGCATTCTCTACGAGGAGATAGTCGGCAGGCACGTTCTTCTCGCGAAGCGCCCGGTAGAGCTTTGCGCTCTGCGCGGGGGAGACAAGCTTGTCCTCAGCGCCGTGGAGGATGAAGAAAGGAGGCTCCGAGCCGTCGATGTGGCCGAGCGGGCTCGCGGCCATCGCCTTCTTCGGGTCCGCCATGATGGAAGCACCGGCGTAGTCGCGGAAGGCCGGCCCGTTGACGAGGAGCGCTTCCGTCACTGCAGGCGACTCATGAACCTTCTGCGTCGCTGCGTCAAAGCCTTCGCCGATCGTCATGAGGTCCGAGATGCCGTAGATCGAAACGACGGCCTGCACGTCTGACGAAACATCCGTCCAGTCTCCCTTGTCGAAGGTCTTTTCGCCGTTCGTAGCACCCGCCATCTCGACGAGATAGCCGCCCGCGGAATCGCCGAGAATGCCGATGCGGTTCGGATCCACGCCGTACTCGTCGGCATGCGCGCGGATGTAGCGGACTGCCGCCTTTGCATCCTCGAGGAGCGCCGGGAATTTGGCCGGAACCGGACGGTATTCAGCAGCAGCCACAACGAAGCCGGCTTCCGCGAGCGCGCGGCGCATTTCGGAAAACTTCTCATGGTCGGCAGAGGTGAAGCCCCCGCCCGGGAAATAGATGACCGCGGGCTTCTTTTCCTTCGTGCGCGGGATTTCAAGCGTCATGCGAAGCTGCTTCACGGCACGCGTGCTCTTGACCTGGCTGAAAATAACGCCCGAAATCATGTCGATCTGGGGACGCGTGACGTCAACGCGAATGACTTCCGCGCCTTCGGTCCAGCCGGGAAGCGATGCGTTTGAGGCCGGAGCGCCTTCAGCAGCGGCAATCGATGAAGCAAAGAGAAGCGAAACGGAAAGCGCGAGTACGGGCTTTTGGAGCATGGGAGCAATTCCTTCTTAGTCAGCGGGCTTCAGACGGACGAACCGGCCTCCGGCATGGGAATCCCGAAACGTCCGCACCTTTTGGTTTTGATGGGTCGGCGTCAAGAATACCGGTTTGAAAGCGCCGCAACCATACAAGCACTTGGGTGCAGTCTCACTGCCGGAAATAAAAAAGCGAGGCCTCACCCGGCTTCCCGGGGCCTCGCTCTTCATTCGACGCTTTGACGACGAAGCCGTATCAGGGCATCGGCGTGAGGTGCGTGGTTTCCGGAATCGGCAGCGCCGCAGAAGCGGAAATATGCGCCCTGTAGGTTCTGCCGCCGAGCTTCACTTCCTCGCCCTCGGCAAAGGTCTTCCCGCGCGTAATCTGCATCATGGCGGCATCCACCATGAGCGCACGGATTTCAAGGGGCTTGAGAAGACTCCCCTGAATCTCCACTTCGCGCACGCCGAAGCGGTCGAGCCCGACGGTATAGCCCGAGAGTCCCTCGACATCGTTCTGCTGCCAGAGACCGAAGTAGATGAGGTTGAAGATCGGGAAGGCCTTCTCGGAATCCTGCATCGCAAGCGCGGCCTTGCGGTAGACATCGGGCGCAAAGAGCCTCGAAGCGGCATTGACGGCACGGGCATTGGGCTGCTCGCAGAGGGAGGCGAGCACCTTCATCGCCGTGCGGGCATTTTCAATGAGGGAAGCGCTTTCCGCGATCACAGCCACCGCGAGGTACGCCTGGTGCGCATGGGCGACGTCCGCGGCCTCAGGCCAGTCGTGACAGTTCTTTGCCTGTTCGTCAGCTGCATGGTCCGGAACCGGACGGGGCTCAAGCCCCACCACGACGAGCGACCCGTTGACGCGGAAGATCCACGGTTCGTGCGGCGTCTGCGGAGGCTCGCCCGCATTGATCTGCCAGTCAAGAAGAAGAGACTGCCTCAGATGCGAGGGCTCCCAGGCAGGTACCGAGAGAAGCACCAGTCCGGTCATCGGGTAGTCGGAAGCCCTCAGGGGCGTCTCAGTGTTGGAGCCGGCATGGGCCTCAAGCTGCGTGTCTGTCATTTCTCTTAGAAAAGCGGGAAAAAAGAGAAAGATTAGCCCGAATTGAGAGGGTTCGCAAAGAAAATTCCTTAACGAGATTTATCCTCCGGCTCATCAGCGCCTGCTGAAAGTGTAGGATTGAGAAAATTCGCTCTGCCGCGGCCTTTTTGGGATTTTTCCCTGCCGCATCCTGAGCTGCTGATGTGCGGTGTCTTTCTCTTTTGACAAGAGCAGAAGTCTGCCGCGAGGATTAATAAACGGCATAGTTTGCCGGGCTCAGGAAAACTCATTTTCTTCAAACAGAATTTTCGACTGCTGATGAATACCAAATCGGGGACCAAGCACGAAGAGGAAGAAGCCTTCCTTTCCACCACTCCTGAAACCATCTACTTCGGCCGGCATGAAGTAAAGCTCTCCCGGGCGGCGCGTCTCATGCGCTCCCTCAACCGGCTTCAGATTCGTCACCGGCAGGCTGCCGCGAGCGAACTCGGCATCACTCCGACCATTGCGCTCGAGGGCGAGGATGAGCTCGCCGGAGAAGCGGCGCGCACCATGAATGCGGCGGCCCTTCGTCCGCTTGAATTCCCTGAGGGCTCCGCAAACGCCTTTGAATCATTCGGCACTTCCAACACGGAAGACGCATCAGAGGTCGGGGAGAAGAAGCCCGTGAAGCCCGCCTTCAAGCCGCTCACCGGCTCAACCTTCGCGATCTCGGGGAACATTTCCCTCGAGGGGACAAGGTCCTTCACCTGCAGCGACCTCCGGGACGAAAAGCTTCTTCATACGGCCCGCCCCGTTCTCTCGCTCATGGAAGCCGGCGCTTCCCTCTCGATGGTCGCCAACTGCGGCGAAATGCTCGGACTTCTATCGCCCCAGTGCCGGGGCTTCACGGCCCGTTCAGGGTCTCCGGTCAATCCCTGCTACCCGGAAACGTCGCCTGAGGTCATGTCGCCCCTTGACGCTTCCGCTTCGCTCGTTGCCGTCGGAGCCGTGAGCGCGGCGCTCGTTCTCGGCCGCGCCTCAGACGCGGCCTCCGCCGCCATCCGCTGCGGGATGACGAGCTTCCGCCCGAGCCTCGGCGTCTTTACGTCCACCGAGGGCTTCGTGCATTCCTGGCGCTATGCCGGCTGGGGAACGATCGCCTCGGATGCCGTCTCGGCATCGGTCTTCTCCAATATTGCCGCCCTCAATGAGGGCGTTTCTGACAAACCGGGATGCGGTCCCTGGGAATTCCCGGGCTACCGTCCGATGCTGATGGGCACCGAAGGCGTGGCCGCCTGGCGTCATGAATTCATGACCCCCGTGTCGCCCAAGCGCGTCCTTTTTGCTGTCGGCGAATCCTGGAAGACGCCTGAACGCGAAAAGGAAATCCGACGCCTCTCAAAGGGCTTTGCCGATAAGGGCATAGAGGTCGAATACATTGACGACCTCCCGGAAGAAGCCCCTGAGATCGAGTGGCTCTCCTGGGCTGAATTCGGACCCGTGCTTGAAAACTACTTCGAGCGCGCGTTCCCGCTCTCGCCCGCCATCCGCACCGACCGCTTCCTCATGCTTCTTACGCTCAGCGAACGCGTGAAGCTCGCAGGGTTTGACGCCATGACCCCGCTTCAAACCAAGCGCTTCGTTGAACTCGTGCGCCGCGAGCCCGAGCTCCTCTCCCCCTGGGCCGGAACCATCATCCGCAATCGCGTGATGCCGCTCAAAACCCGTTTTGAAAATCTCTTCCGCGGTAAGGACCGCCCCGATGCCGTCATCTGGTTCGGGGGGTCGCCTGCCGTCGACATGGCTGAAGGCGCGATCTACGGGATTCCGCTTCTGGACGACAAGGAGAAGAAGGAGTTCGCGGGCGCTTTCCTCTTCGGCGCTCCCCGTGAAGACGCCAGGGCGCTCGGTGCCGCCGTCACGCTCGAAAGCCTGAGAGCCCCTGCATTTGCTTCAGGCGTCGGTCGCATCACAATCGATCGACCCGACGTCGTTTTCGAAAAAGATGCGTCCGGGGAAGCCGATGAACCCGAAACGGATGAAAAGAAGACCTCACGTGTTTCGGATGCGGAACTCATGAAGGATCTCTCTGAGATTGCTTCAGGGTCGACTGTCATTCTTCCGGCGAGCGCTGCTGCTCATGCGGCTGACGAGACTCCCGAAGACGACGCGGGGGACGACCCGATGGATAGCGAAGAATTCTCGCAACGGCTCAGGAAGCTCGTCGGAGAATTCCGCGAGGCACTTTCGGAAGCAGCCGAAGACGACCAGGATATTGCTGAGTCCGCAGCCGCCTCCACGCTCCTCGTCAACTCCCTCATGACAGGAGAAGAGATTGATGCAGCGGAAACGGACGCTGAAGCGAAGCCGGAAGCAAAGAAGCTCCCCGCCGTTTCGCCCGAAGATGCCGCATGGCTTGCGAAGTTCATGCCGGACTCCAGAAAGCGCTGCCCCGAAATCGCGAAGGAAAAGTTCCTGCGCGAGATCTTCACGGATCCGATGCCCGAAAAGCCCGCTCCTGATGACTCGGACTACATCCTACAGTTCGGGAAGTACTGGCTCATGCGCCACGAACGCCATAAGGCGCAGAAGGTCCTCGAGCGCATTCCTGAAGCCAACCGCACCTTCGCCGTTGAGGAAAACCTCGTTATGGCGCTCTTCCTCGGTCCCGACGTCGAACGCTCGACCAAAGCTGCCGAAGCGCTGAAGCCCGCGACCGACTCGGAGCGCGCAAGGAAGGAATGGATTCTCGGCCTCAATGCACAGCGCCTCGGCGACAAGGATGCAGCCGTCGAGCACTTCCGTACGTCGCACAACTATGCGCCCGCGGATTCGCCCGCGAATTTCCCGCTTGCGCTCCTCATCCTTGAGCGCGAGGGCGTCGACTCCGACGAATACAAGGCCCTGAAGGAGGCCGTGAAGAGGGAGCAGCCCTCGGCCTATAAGCTCCTTCTCTCCGACGAGGAGCGCCTTGAGAAGGAACAGAACTTCGAGCAGGAGCTTCTTCCCGAGCTCCCCGTCGGCGTCTTTGCAGCGACGCTCCTGATGCCGCGCGAGCATCTCCGGCTCAACAAGGACCGCTTTCTGAGGGACCTCTCGAGCAACTGGAACCTGTCGATCATCGACAGGACGCCTGAAGACCCGGAGACCTTCACGTTCCGGATCGGCTACCTCACGGGCACGCTTAAATGCGAATCCGGAAAGGTTCCCGACACGTCGCTCGAACAGGCGGCGAGAAAGAACATCTATACCCGGGACGCCGAGGCGCTCCTTTTGAACCACGCCGGGCGCATCAACCTGCGGCTCGAGGCCGGCACAACGCCCCTGAAGGACGCAGCCTCGCTCTTCGCGCAGCTCCTTGCCTCCGCCTGCCGCTCGAACGAGCCGCTCGGGGTGTATCTCGCTGGCGTGCTGCAGCCCGCAAACTACTGCATCGACGCCGCGAGGCCTGTTTCGGCCGGCGCTTTCCCGACGCTCTCCGTCGTGAGCATCTTCACGCTCGAGGATTTCGGCACGCCCTACATCTCGACCTACGGCCTAACGACGATCGGACATCCGGAAATCGAAATCGACCTTGACGGACTCCCCTTCGAATCGGCAAGCATGCTCGTTTATTCGCTCCTTGAACGAATCGTGAATGATCAGTTTGAGGAAGAAGCCCAGACGATCCGTTTCGGGCTCGACCCCGAAAACCTGACGGAACTCGACATTCGCCGCGCTCCTGGTCGGAATGTTGCGACCGAGGTTCTTCTCTTCACTCGGAAGGGCGAGGAGGAGGAGGTTCCGCAGGCGTAAACGAACCTCCAGGCAGCAATCGTTCGTCCGGCAGATAAGGTTTTTACAGGCTTTCAAATGCCTGTTGCTTAATGTATACAAAACCATTTTCTGTCGGCCGGATTGTTTTTTATGGAAGTGTTTACAAGGATTTGTAAACGTTCCGCGGCAGCGTTGGAAAGTCCGCAAGAATGCAAAGGTCATATCGGGTCAAACGGGATTTCCCGGTTTCGTTCCGAATGACCTTTACTTCTACTGGGGATTTTCAATCATGAAAAAGACTCTTGCTGCTCTCGCTGTTCTCGGCGCTTTTGCCGGTTCCGCTGCTGCCGCTGACGTGACGCTCTACGGCGTTGTCGACTATGGCTTCCTTTACAACTACACCGATAAGCAGGCCGCTGACGGTACGTCTGCCGACGACAACACTCTCAGGCTTCAGAGCGGCGTTGATGCCGGCTCCCGCTGGGGCGTCAAGGGCACGGAAGACCTCGGCAACGGACTGAAGGTCGGCTTCCAGCTCGAAAGCGGCTTCAATGCCGATGACGGCACGCTCTCGAAGTACAACGAGAACCAGAACCGCATCTTCGGTCGTCAGGCCACCCTCTCGGTTTATTCCGACTTCGGCACGCTGACCTTCGGCCGCATGGGCGCCCTCTCTGCTGCTGCCGGCAGCTACGACATCGTCTATTCGATCGCTGACGCCTTCGACGGCGGCGACAATGACGTCTTCGGCCTCTACGGCGCTTCCCGCTACGACAATACGGTTGCCTACCAGACCCCGAAGTTTGCCGGCCTCCAGGTCACTGCGATGTACTCCTTCAAGCAGGACAGCAATGCGAAGCCCGCAGACTACAGCGGTGATGAAGGCGACTTCTCGAGCTCCAAGCGCTACGCCGGCGTTGCCCTGACGGGTGAATACGGCCCGGCTCAGTTTGTTGCTGCTTACGAGCTCACGAAGTACGGTTCCAATGCTGGTGCTACCACCGCCGGCACGCCACCGGATCGCCAGCTTGACAAGGACGCCAACGTCTTCTTCCTTGGCGGCAACTACGACTTCGGCGTTGCCAAGGTCTTTGCCATGGGCCAGTACTTTAACGGTCTCCTGACGGCTCCCTCTGTTGTTGATGACAAGCTCGTCACCTCTGATGACACCACCGACGGCGTCAAGGGCTTCGGCTTCCATGTCGGCACCCAGGTTCCTGTTGCAGGCGGCCTCATGACGGTCGGCGGCTACTACTCGAACTTTGAACAGGACGGCGTTGTTGCCGGCAAGGATAAGAAGGAAGGCGACTACTACGGTCTCGCCGCCCGCTACGAGTACGACCTCAGCAAGCGCACCATGCTCTACGCAGGTGCCGGCTACGGCGTTGAAACCCGCGACAAGGTCGGCAGCGAAACGGACGACACCGAGAACCAGCTCGTCCAGGCCTATGTTGGTCTGACCCACCGCTTCTAATCAGAGCTTGATGAGGCACTTGCACTGCCCCATTGAAGTTGAGCCCTCGACAGTGAGAAAGGTGAGGTTTCAGAAATCCCAGCCTTTCTTCACTGCCGCAGAGCGATGAAGCTGAAGCCGGAGTTCTTCACGCAGGAACTTCGGCTTTTTTTGCTCTTCACTTTTCAAATTTTTCCTCCTGACAGCAGGCAGCAAAGTTGGCCGTTTCCCGCTCGACTTCCTTACGGTTTACGCCGTTTTTCCACTCATTTCCTTTGTTTTTAAACAAGAATCGTTCGCAACTCCGGGCATAAAAATTGGTGGCGAACTTACAACAAACAACCTTCGCGAAGTCATCCTTTTGGAACTCGCCTTTGTTTTTTATGTGCTTTTCGGCTCTTTTGGGTTTTTACTTAACCGGAATCTCGTAATTTCTGTTAAAACGCCTAACAGATCCATGGACAGGCAGGGATCACGGCTGTTCTTCATGAACGGCTGCTCAGGCTTCGGCGGTGACCGTGCATAAAGCTGCTGCGAGCTTGCCTGTTTAATAAAGCTGAACGGCGGGCGTGCAAACCTCCGTTCGACTTTTGGGAATTTTCCCGATTGTTAAAAAGGCTCTGAAAAATGTTTAAGAAGACTCTTGCTGCAGCTGCAATCCTCGGCGCTTTTGCCGGCTCCGCTTTTGCTGCTGACGTTACGCTCTATGGTAAGGTTGACCTTGGTCTTGGCTTCACCAGCACGTCTGTTGATGGCAAGGATGACGTCAATTCCTTCCAGATGAAAGCCGGCCAGAACGCCGGCAGCCGTTTCGGCCTCAAGGGCACTGAAGACCTCGGCAACGGCATGAAGGTTGGCTTCTCCCTCGAAAACGGTTTTGCTGCCGACGATGGCACGTTGGACAACAATGGGCGTCTCTTCGGCCGTGAAGCTCTCCTCTATGTCCAGGGCGCTTTCGGTGAAGTTTCCTTTGGCCGTGCGGGTCAGCTCCTGTCCGGCAATGGCCGTTATGCCATGTTCACGGGTAATGTGAACGCCCTTGGTACTGGCTGGGGGGATGTCGTTGGTCTCCCGCAGATTTCCGCTTCGGGCTATGCTCGCTTCGATAACCTCGTTACGTATCAGACTCCGTCCTTTGCCGGCTTCACTGTTACTGTCCAGTACTCCATGAAGAACGACAGCGGCAAGGATAAGGATGGCAATACGGCTGATGAAGGCGACGAAAATAAGGCAAACGTTGATCGTTACTACGGCATTGGTGCCCAGTACAAGAATGGTCCCTTCCAGGCTGTTGCGATTGTTGACTCCATCAACTATGACTCGACTCCTGTTGAAGCCACTGGCAAGCAGAAATACGATGATGATGCCCTGAACATTGCTCTCGGCGGCTCATACGATTTTGGCGTCGTCAAGGCTTACCTGGCTGGTACATATTCTGAAAATGCCAAGAAGTGGGGCAAGCTGTTTACCTTTGAGGGTAAAGCGCCTACCGGTAATGACTACAGCGCAACTGTGGACGGCTACGGCGTGATGGCCAGCGTTGACGTTCCTGCTTTCGGCGGAACGGCTAAGTTCGGCGTCGGCTATAGCGAAGCTGAACAGAGCAAGGTTGCCTCCGGCGAAGACAAGCCTGAATTCAAGACCTACACGGTCGGTGCTGGCTACACCTACAACCTCTCGAAGCGCACGATGCTTTACACGGCCGCCGACTACGTCAAGGCAGATTACAACAAGGCCGCTAACACCCCGGATGCTGATGCCTACACCGTCATCGCCGGTATGGTTCATAACTTCTAATCATCTGATCTGAAGCAGAAGAATCTCCCGCTTCTCATTGAGCAGCAGAGATTCGAGCAAAAGCTCATTAAAACCCGCCCGGGGACGCCCGAGCGGGTTTTTACTGCCTGACAGTTTTCAACTCCTAACCATCAGCTAATTCCCCGCGCCCTAGAATCTCTTTCAAGATCCCACCTTTCCCGAATGAGATTCCCGATGCGCATCCTCCTTGTAGAAGACGATCCTATGATTGCCGACGCCGTCAAGGCGGCGCTCTCTGATGAAGCCCACGCGGTTCATCTCGTAACCAACGGCAGGAATGCGCTCGCGCAGCTTTCGGTCAACACCTTCCAGCTCGTGCTCCTCGACCTGGGCCTCCCTGCAGTCGACGGCATGACGGTGCTCCGCACCATGCGCGCGGAGAAGAACGACACGCCGGTCATCATCCTCACCGCCCGCGACGACCTTGAGGATCGCCTCCAGGGGCTCGATGCCGGGGCTGACGACTATCTCGTGAAGCCCTTTCACATGAGCGAGCTCCTTGCCCGCATGAGAGCCGTCATGAGAAGGAGAAACGGCGCATCTGACAACAATCTCACAAACGGCGTCCTCACGCTCCACATGGACACGAAGACCGCTGAAATGAACGGGAAAGACTTCACGCTCACGAAGCGTGAATTTGCGCTACTTAATGCCCTGCTCGCCCGTCCGGGAGCCATTCTTTCCCGCCGCGCGCTCGAAGACCGCATCTATGGAGCCGGCGAAGAACCCGAAAGCAATGCCGTCGAATACCTCATTCATTCGCTCAGAAAGAAGCTTGGTGCTGACGCCATCCGGAATGTGCGAGGCTTGGGCTGGATGGTCGCAAGCCGCGATGCGGCTGCCCGAAGCTGATATGAACTGATCTGTTTTCATTCCCCATCTTCCAAGAGGAGCCCGCCTTGAGCGAAATCCTGAAGCGTTTCAAGGAAACGATCTCTGAAATCCGGACGGCGCTCCGAACGCCTCATTCTGCAAACCCGTCCTTCACGCTGAGGGCAAGTCTCTGCTGCGCGGGGGCGGTCGTCGCGTTTTCGCTCGTCGCTTCAGCCTCCATCTTTGCGGTCTCCTACTTTGAAGCCGCGGAATCTCAGGAAGACCGACTCGAGGAAGTGGCGGGCATCCTCGCGCGCTCGCGAATTGCCTTCAGCCAGAAGGGGAACTCTTTCGAAGCCCTCTACATGGACGATGAGGACTTTGAAGACCGCTACATCGTCGACGAGGATGATCCTCGCGCAGGTCTTCCCGCCGGAGCCGACATCCTCATTCAGACCCTTCACCGCACGGGCCGCGCATTGAGACTCAGGCTCGACCATCCGCTGAAGGACGGCTACCACACGCTCAAGATTCATGGGGCCAACTACCGCGTCTTCGTTCTGACGGTGAATGTGGGCGGAAGACACGTCGTCACCGCGGAAAGAACATCCGCCGTCTGGAAGGAAGCCTGGGCCGATACGATCAACCTCATCATTCCGTTCCTCGTTCTTTCGGTTCTTCTTTCCCTCTGGATCTGGTTCTTCCTCTGGCAGATGATGCGGCCCGTGAAGCGCCTTGCCGCCGACCTCGGCCACCGCTCGGGCGACTCGCTTTCGCCCATGGCGCTTACCGGCATGCCGTCAGAGCTCCTGCCGCTCCTCACGGCCTTCAACGGCCTCCTTGCCCGCGTGGAAACCTTGAGAGAACAGGAAGCGCGTTTTGTGGCGGACGCCGCGCATGAACTCCGCTCACCGCTCGCAGCGCTTTCGCTCCAGGCCGAACGCCTTGAAAAGGAAGACCTCTCGCCCGCGGCTAGAGAGCGCCTTTCCACCCTTCGCGCCGGCATCGACCGCGCGGTACGGCAGGTGAGTCAGCTTCTCACTCTGAAGCGCGCGCAGGCAAAGACCTCTGCCAAATCCTCCGACCAGGATCGCCGTCAGGGCGGAGCCGCCCAGAAAGCCGACATCATCAGCGCCTTCAACGAAGCCGTCCAGTCCGTCTACTGGGAAGCGGAAAAGCTCGGGCTAACGCTCGAGGTCGAGGGCATTGAAGATCTGCCTCCGGGAGCAGAACCGTCCTTGCCGATGAACTTCGACGATCTCTTCACGATTCTGAGAAACCTCCTCGAAAACGCCGTTCGTTATTCCCCGGCCGGCACTGCCGTGACGCTCCAGCTTCTCAGCATGAATCCCCCCGTCATCCGCGTTTCCGACAACGGTCCGGGGATTCCGGCTGCTGAACGCGAGCGCGTGATGGAGCCCTTCTACCGCCGTCTTGGAACAGGCGTCTCGGGTACGGGCCTGGGACTGGCCATCGTGAAGACCCTCTGCGACCGCTGGAATCTTTCCGTGGAGCTCGATGAAGCCCATCCCGGTGAAGGTGAAGCTCCGGGTCTTGCCGTCACCATCCGGGAGCGTTAGTTCACTCAGGCTTCAGATCTTTCCGGGGGCTTTCGCTGCCGTTTTGGGCTCACGTTGTAAACAATCGAACCGATAGTTTTTCCCTGCGGCCGGGAGAGAGTCGCGCAGCTCCCCTGCAGCACGCATCTCCCACTGGTCAGCGCTCCTCTCATTTTCCATAGGAAAGAGTGCGTTGACGGCTCTATTTTCCTGGCCGCACCGCCATCCCTTCCAACCTCTCCCCGGAACGTCCGGAGGTCTATATCCCTTTGAATGCCCTCCGGAAAAGATTTGCTACCTCTTTTCTGCCTTCTCTTACGTCCTCCCCTGCCTCGCGGGTTAACCCGAGATCCCCTCTCTCCCGCATAATTACTCTCCCTTTTCCCCCTTCCTGATCCTTCAATGTCTGCTTCAGGTTCCAATACCCCGCCCAACGATCAAACCCATCGCCATACGGATGCCGGCGCTCAGCTTCCCGAAGGTCCCTGCCGCCAGTGCTCCTTCTCGACCGACCCCACGGCAGCCACGTCCGTTGAGTCGCCGAAGCTCACGTCCGCAAGCCTCGTCATCAACCTCTGGCTTACCTACGCTCAGGCGGCTGCCCTCATTGCCATCGCCGTCGCCGCTGTAGGCGGAATCGGCCAGGCAGCCTGGGAAATGATCGCTGCGAGAAGCATCAGCCTCGGCGACCTCCTGATGCTCTTCCTCTATGTTGAGATTCTCTCCATGGTGAAGGGCGCTTCGCTTGGCACGCGCGAAATTCCGATTCATACGCCGATCGCGCTTGCGATCGTCGCGGTTGCCCGCTACATCGTGGTCGACGTCGAGCACATCAACGCGCTCACGATGGCTTCAACCGCAGGCGCGATTCTTCTCCTTGTGATTGCGCTCTGGATCCTCAAGAAGACGCTCCGGTCGGGCGACGCCTGATCATCAGGTTCTGTTGCGCACGTCATTGCCGGAAACAGCAGCAGAAGCAGCACGGGACGACCGCGCTGCTTCTTGTCTTTTTGGACCCCGGATTCCCTCCCTCAGGCGTGCGGGAGCCCCCGCGCTTCAATGCGCGCGCAGGATTTCCTCACGGCGCGTGAGGTAGCACCGGGAAAGCTTCTCGTGCCTAGCTTCCCAGCCGGATGCGAGCTGCGTGCTTGCGGTGGTCACAATGCCGCGGCCGTAGATCCTCGCGAGTCCGTCGAGCGTTTCCATCAGCGCCCGCCGTCTCTCTTTTTCCGGGTCCGGCGCGTCGCTGAAGAGCGTTTCCGGAATGTCTGAAGCCGCGTCCGGAGCGATGCCGGTAAGAATCACCCCCGCCTTCTGATAAGCAAAGCCTTCGCGGCGAAAGCGCTCAACGAGCCCCACGGCGACCCGGGTGAGAAGGAGCGTGTCTGAGGTGGGAACCGGGAGCTTCACGACCCGCGAGACATTGTGCTGCGGAAGGTCGCCCCGGAAGAAATTCGTATGAAAGAAGACCCCGACCTCGCCCGCAACGCTCTTTTGCTGCCGGAGCGTCATGGCGGCATCGGCCATATGCTGCGACACGGCGGCAGTGAGCGATGCGAGGTCCCTCACCGGTCGGCCGAAGGAGCGGCTCCGGATGATCTGCTCTCGTGGAGCGGCTTCCTCGTCGAAGGGAATGCAGGGAATGCCGTGGAGCTCCCGCCACGTGCGCTCAAGCACCACGCCCCAGCGCGCGCGAATGAATGAGGGATCCATCTTCCAGAAGTCGAGCACCGTTTGGACGCCGAGAGCCTTGAGCGCCTCTCCCATCCGGCTTCCGATACCCCAGACTTCCTTCAGGGGCGTAATCGACATCGCCTTTTCCTGACGATGGGGCGCGAGGTCGAGCCAGTTGATGACGCCCCCGAAGACGGGCCAGTCCTTGGCGAGGTGGTTGGCGAGCTTCGCCAGCGTCTTCGTGTTGGCAATGCCCACGCAGGCCGGGATTCTCTGCCACGCGTAGATCCGCTCCTTCATGGCGCGCCCGAGCGCCGTGGGGTCTCCCGGGATCCCGGTAATGTCGGCGAAGTTTTCATCGATCGAGTAGCGCTCGATCCGCACCGCCATGCCGGACAAAATCGCCGCGATGTTTTTGGAGACCGACCCGTAGAGCTCGTAGTTGGAGCTTCGCCATTCGACCTTTCCCTCTTCAACGAGGTGTCTGAACTGGTATGCCGGCATCCCCCGGCGGATGCCGAGGGCCTTCGCTTCAGGCGTGAGCGCCGCCACGCACCCGTCGTTGTTCGTGAGGACTACCAGGGGCTTTCCTCTCAGGGCGGGATCAATCACGCGCTCGCAGGCACAGTAGAACTTGTTGGCGTCGATGAGGCAGATCACCTGCCGGGGATCGAGCCCCGCGAGCCTCTCCGGCCTCGCGAATCGCGAGGCGGGCGTCTTTGCCGGAATACTCTCTTCCAGGGCGTCGGACGTTCCCTGCAGTTTCCCGAGCGCCCTCAGCTTTTCCATGCGTTCGGGCGATTTGAGAGAGATGAATTCCATGACAGAAGTACCAAAACACTATCTATAATAACCGTCTAACGTGAAAGTTTAACTCAAAGGATTTCTGCCATGACCGAGAAGAAGCCCGTTCCCGAAGAAGCCCCGATCAAGCGTCAGCCCGGACGTCCCAGGAAAGCAGAGGACGAGGTTCAGGGGCGGTTTCTCACGATGCGCGTGAACGAAGCCCTCATGCAGGCCGTCAAGGACCGCGGCGGCTCCCGCTGGGCGAGGGAAGCGCTCATCGACGCCCTTCAGAGAAGCGGCGGCGTGCTCTCTCCCGGCATCAAGCCTGAAACGATTCAGGTGCCGAAGGAGAAAACGTCCGACTGCACGATCCCCAAGCTCGACCTCCGCGCGGCCTGCGGGTTCCCGGCACCTGCTTCGGAAGCGGAAACCGAGGAAACGGACCTCTACGACCTTCTCGTTCCGAAACCCGGGAAGACCATTCTCGTTGAAGCCTCAGGCGACTCCATGGTGGATGCCGGCATCTTCGAGGGGGACCTTCTCATTGTCGAAGTGTCTTCGGAAGCCCGGAGCGGCCAGATCGTGCTCGTCTGCTACGACGGAAACTTCCTCGTGAAGCGCCTCAAGGTGATCGACGGAAGGCCGGAGCTTCGGAGCGAAAACTCAGTGGTTCGCTACCCCGTCCTCAGACCGCGGACAACCGAACAGTTCGTGATCGAAGGCATCGTGCGGCACGTGATCCGCTCCTACCGGTGATCTGAATCCCGCAGCTCAGGACAATCAGCAGCCCGTCTAAACCAAATCAGCCGGATAAGCCATGAATCCCACCCACGCGCCCGAGGAATTGAAGCCGCAGTCTTCCGTCCGCCGGCGGATCGGCCTTGTCTGCCGTCACTCCCGGCGCTATCCGCTCGTGCGCCTTTCGCTCTCCGCGGGCTGCGGCTTCCCGTCGCCCGCGGCCGACTGCAGGGACGAGCGCGTGACGCTCGACCAGATACTCGTGCGCCGGCCGCTCTCGTCCTTTCTGATCGAGGTCGAGGGCGACGCCATGGCGGATGCGGGCATTCTTTCGGGCGACATTCTTGTGATCGACCGCTCTGCCGAACAGAGAAGCGGGAGCATCGTGCTCGCCTCCTATTCGGGCGAACTTGTTGTCCGAAGGCTCAGGTTCGACGCGAAGGGAAAGCCCGAGCTCCATGCCGAAAATTCACAGTACCGCACTGCGGTGATCCGCCCGCGCGAAGGCGAGCAGTTCGACATTGAGGGCGTTGCGGTCGGGCTCACGCGGGAACTCAAATAAATGGACGGGGCTTCATGCAGCGCGCTTCATGAAGAAAGCCCCGGATCGGCCCGAAAAAAAATCCCCTCGCGGAGAGATCCGTCAGGGGATTTTTTCGTCTGGGGTCAACCCCAAAGAGCGTCTCAGTCGTCAACGCCGATCATGACGTTCGACGCCTTGATGATGGCGTAGGCCTTGCCGCCGACCTTGAGGCCGAGCGTCTTGGCGGAGGTCGTCGTGATGGAGGAGACGAGCTTCTCGCCGGCAGCCGTTTCAATCACGACCTCGGTCGAAACCGGGCCTTCCTTGATGGAAAGGATCTTGCCTTCAAGGGTATTGCGCGCAGAAATCTTCATTTTTGAACTCTCAAATAAAACCCGGGGCTCAGGGCTCCGGGTGTTGAATGGCGGCAAGTCTAGCCGGGAAAGGCTGATGAAACTCTGAAGCCGTCCCCAAAAATCGGCAGAAAATGTGTTTTTCTGTTCGAAAAGGCTTCCGGCTGTCCGCTTATGCCTTCGCCCAGCGCTCAAGCACGGCTTCGACCTGCTCGGAAGGCAAATCTCCGAAGGCTTTGGGCGGCACGGGTTCGCCTTCGTAGCTCCCGATCGCCTTTCTGAACCAGCTCACCGAGTGCCATGCTCCGTTCTTCCAGCCCGCGAGCGGATAGGTGCCGACGAGCTCAAATCCCAGGCTCTTATGAAGCTTTTCCGACGGCGGATTGGGCGACGTGACGCACCCGTAAGCGGCCTTCATGCCCTGAAGCGCGAGGAGTTCAAGCAGGAGACTGTAGGACTTCCGTCCCCAGCCCTTTCCCGCCAGCGCGCGCGAAAGGTAAATCGAGAGCTCCGCATTCCACTGATAAGCCGCCCGCTCCATGTGGTGATGCGCATAGGCGTAGCCCACGATTGTTCCCGCATCGTCCTCAAGCACGAGATAGGGAAAGAATTCGGTAATCGAACGGATGCGTCCCGCAAATTCCTCAACGGACGGAAGCGCGTACTCGAACGTAATCGTCGTATCGATGTATTCGCGGTAAATCTCAAGGAGCTTCGGAGCGTCGGCAGGACGGGCAGTGCGAAAGCGCATGAATGACCTCGTTCAGAGAAAGGGTCTCAGAAAAACGAAAGCTCATGATAGGCCGCCGGTTCTTCGCGGCAGGGCTTTCCCGCTCCGCGTAAAGAAGAGCTTTGACGCCTGTCAGAGAGTATTGGCTCTTTGTCGATATCAGGGTTTCTCCACTGGCTAGAATTCACTTACCGACCGGTTAGTCAATAGCGCCGGCAGAAAGTCTTCAAGAAAGAAAAGAAAGCGTCATGGAAGCACACGAATCCAGAGAGTCTCACCAGGGCGACTCGCGGGAAGCCATCCTCAATGCCGCGGAAACCCGCTTTGCCGCAGCGGGCATTGACGGCGTCTCCATGCGGGAGATTGCCGAAGACGTCGGCATCACCAAGGCGGCGCTCTACTACCACTTCCCCGGCAAAGACGCCCTCTGGCTTGCGGTCTGCGAGAGACTCGCCCGGATCCACATCACGGGACTCACGGAAGCGGTGGCGGGCATCCCCGATCCGCGGGAGAAGCTGAAGCGTTTCGTGAGCTTTCTCGTCGACCGGTTCTTTGAAAACCCGAACCTGTCGCTTCTCATTCAGCGCTCCATCCTCGATCCGGACGAGGAGCGCTCCCGGAAATGCTCGGACATTGCCTATCGCGAAACCTTCCGGATCCTTTACGACCTTGCAGGGAAACTCGGCATCACGGAGGACCGCCAGCACTGGGCGCTTCTCGTCGCCGGCATGTGCCTCATGCCCTTTGAAGCGAGAAAAACCCTCGAGTGGCTTCCCGGAGCTGAGGAAGGAAACTTCACGCCCGATCGGATCAAGCGAAGCATCCTCAGAATCCTTTTCCCTGAAGGCTTTTCATGCACGCCGCCCGGGGAGTCGCAAACGAATTGCCGATCAAGCAAAACGTCCGAACCGGGAGAATCCAGATGAGCCGCATGCAGTTCTCCGCTTCAAACTCTCTGAGCCCGATTTCCGCTTTGAGCCGCTCCCTCGCCATACCCCTCGCTATTTCACTCGCCTTCTCTCTTGCCCTCTCCGGCTGCGGGAAGGCTGATGCGCCTCTTCAAAAACCTCAAACGGAGCTCCCCGTCGAAGCCGTTGAGATCATTGCGCCCCTGAGCGTCCCTCAGTCGATCACCGCGCTCGGCGAAGTTGTTCCCGACCACCGCGTGGAAGCCGCGAGCCGCCTCTCGGCCTACATCGAGGCCATTCCGAAAAAGGAAGGCGACCTCGTGAAGGCGGGCGACGTGGTGGCCCGGCTCGACTCCCGGGATGTGGAGGCAGGCGTGCGGACAGCCGCCGCGAAAGTGTCGGCGGCTGCAGCAGCCGCCAGGGATGCGGCGCTCGACCATGAGAAATTCTCCGCGCTCTACAAAGAAGGCCTCGTATCGGAAAACGACTGGCGGAAGATCACGCTCAAAAATGAAGCCGCCCAGAGCGACAAACGTCAGGCTGAGGCCATGCTCGCTGCCGCGAAGGCGCAGCTCGCCTACACCACCGTGCGTTCGCCCATCGACGGCCGGGTCGCCCGGGTTCTGAAGCGCGAGGGCGATCTTGCGCTTCCCGGTCTTCCCATTGTCGTCGTTGATTCGGAAACGAACCCCAAGGTGGAATTTTCAATCCCGCAGAACCAGCGTCAGAACCTTCAAACGGGCACGGAAGCCCTCGTAAGGCTTGAGGGCGACGATTCGCCATTCACGGGAACCATTGAGCGCACGACCGAATCCGCCGACCGGATTTCGAGAACGACTCTTGCGCGCATTGCGTTTTCCGAGGACGATCGGACCAGGGCCGAAGCGCGCCTCAGGCCCGGCATGTACGTCCGGGTTGAAGTGAAGCTCGATGGCGGAGCGGAGCCCGCCTCGCCCTGGATCCCTGAATCCGTCCTCGCCACCCGCGGGGGACTTGAAGGCGCTTTCGTCCTTGAGGACGGAAAGGCGAAGTTCAGGTGGCTGAGAATTGGGAAACGTCAGAACGGTCAGGCTGAGGTCCTCGCCGGCCTCAATGCCGGCAGCGAGAGCGACTCCCTCATCAACCATCCTTACGGAACGCTTCGCGACGGGAGCCCCGTGAAGGTTTCAGAGACTCAAGACCCCTTGAAGGACGCCGCATCGAAGCCTGAAGGAGCGAAGGAATGAAACCCAAATCCGACGCGCCTCAAATGCATTCCAGCGCTCCCAGGGCGGAAGATCTTGCTTCCGCAGAGGATCTCAAAAGCGAACACACGATCACAGGCCGGATGGCCGCGCTCTTCATCGATTCAAAGCTCACCGTAATCGTCATGATCGCGGCGCTTCTCTTCGGCATCTGGGCGATCCTCACGACTCCCCGCGAGGAGAACCCGCAGATCACGATGCCGGCTGCCGCCGTCATTGCCGTGATGCCGGGTGCGGAGCCCGCGGAAGTGGAAGCGAAAGTCGTGAGGCCCTTGGAAGCCATCATCAACCAGGTGAGCGGTGTTGATCACGTCTGGGCGACTGCCAGAGATTCCGGAGCCCTCGTCACCGTTCAGTTCAAGGTGGGCGAAAACAAGGAAGCCTCGCTCGTGAAGCTCGCCGACCGCGTGATGGGCGGCAGGGACGCCCTGCCTCCCGGCGTGATCGGCCCCTTCATCAAGAGCGCCGACGTGGACGACGTGCCGATTCTCGCTGTGACCCTCGTTTCCGACAAGTACGGGGACTATGGGCTCAAACGCATTGCCGAGAGCGTTCTCGACGACCTATCGGGCCTTGAGGACATTTCGACGACCGCGGTCTACGGCGGACGGGACCGGGAGCTTCTGGTCACGGTTGAACCCGAAAAGCTTTCCGCCTTCGGTCTTTCCTTTGCGCAATTGAAGCTCGCGCTTGCCGCCTCAAGCGTCGCCGGGCCCCTCGGGAACATCATGGAGGACGGGAAGGAAGCTTCCGTCCGGGTGTCGGACTTCATCGAAAGCGCCGAAGACCTTCGGAATCTCGTTGTCGGGATGTCGCCCGAAGGCCGTCCGATCCATTTGAGGGATGTCGCCCGCATTGCCGACGGTCCGGATGAGACCCGAACCCACTCCACGCGCTTCGGCTGCGGATTGTCCGGAACGGACTGCAGGGGAAATGCCGGAGAGGTTCAGGCCGGAATCGACGAAAAGGAGAGCGTGACGCTCGCCATCGCGAAGCGCAAAAACGCCAACGCCGTGACGGTGGCGGAGGCCGCCATTGCGCGCATTGAGCGCATGAAGGGCTCCGTCATCCCGCAGGATGTCGGCGTCTACGTCACGCGAAACGACGGCGACAAGGCGAACGATGCCGTCAACACCCTGATCGAGCACCTCGGGATTGCGGTCTTCGCCGTCGTTTCAGTAACGCTCGTTTTTCTTGGCTGGAGAGCCGCCGGGATCGTCGCGATTACGGTGCCGCTCATTCTCGCGATAACGCTGGGCGTCGTCGGACTCACGGGCTTCACCATCAACCGACTTACGCTCTATGCGCTCATCATTGCGCTCGGGCTCCTTGTCGACGATTCGATCGTCGTCATTGAAAACATCGTGCGCCACTACGGGCTCTCCCCCATACGTACCAGAGCGGACAAGATGGAGCGCTCGATCGTGGCACCCGGCGAAATCGGAAGCGCGACGCTTCTCGCGACAATTGCCGTGATGCTCGTCTTTGCGTCCCTCATTCCGGCCCTCACCGGGATGCCGAAGCAGTACTTCTATCCCGTGGGCTTTGCCGTGCCGGTGGCGCTTGCCGCCTCCTTCCTCATTGCCTATACGGTCGCCCCCTGGGCGGCGCTCCGGTGGATGCCGGCCCCGAAAGTGAAGCCGGTGAAGAACAGTGAGGCAGCTTCCAGGGCTGAGGACATTCCGGGCGGAAGGCTCGGAACCTGGTACAGCATTCCGGCAAAGTCCCTGATCGGGCATCCGAAGCGCGAAGCGCTTTACGTTCTCATTCTGATTCTCCTCATTGCGCTCTCCTTCGCGATGCCCTTCTGGCAGCTCGTGAGGCCTTCGGGCCCGGGCGGTCCCTCGCCCGAGTTCGGCGTTGAAATGGGGTTCCTGCCGAAGGACAACAAGAACACCTTCAACGTGACGGTGGAGATGCCCTCGGGAACCCCGGTTGAAGTGACCGACCGCGCCGTCCGGGACGTAGCGGAGATCGTCTCCCGTATCCCGGAAGTCAGAAACTGGCAGAGCTCCTCGGGGCTCGCCGACGTTCCGGACTTCAACTCCATGATGCGGATGAGCCCGGAGAAAGGAAGCACCATCGGTGCGGTACGCGTGAATCTCACGGACAAGAAGACGCGGGAGAGAAGCTCGATCGTCATTGCGGCTGAATTGCGCGAGGCGCTCAAATCCGTTTCCGCCAGATGGCCCGGAAGCACCATTCAGGTCCTCGAAGACCCGCCGGGACCGCCCCTCAAGGGGACGCTTTATGCGGAATTCTACGCGAAGGACCCGGAGCTCCTCCGTTGGCTCGCCGACAGGGTTGAAGCGGAATTCCGCTCGACCTACGACATGGCTGAAGTCACGAACACCGCAAAAGCCGACCGCCCTCAGATCGCGCTCTCGATCGACCGGGAAAAAGCGATCCGCGCAGGCGTCCTTCCAGCCTTGGCCGCTCATGAACTGAAGGCTCTCACCGACGGGTCCGTCATCGGCTACGCCCATGCTCCTGGCGAACGCCTCGCCCAGCCTATCCGGGTGGAAATCGCCAGGGGCGAAGCGTTTGATCCCGCATTTCTATCCGGCGTCACGGTACCGGGGTTCGCGGGCGTGCGCGTGCCGCTCTCGGAAATTGTGACCTCCGTCCCGAGAACGGAGCCGAGGGAGATCGACAAGAAGGACGGCGTCATGACGGCTGCCGTCGGTGGCGAACTCGCCTCCACGACGCCTACCTACGCCGTGCTCGATCTTGACCGGCGGTTGAGCGGCCTCGCCCTCCCTGGCGGCGGCACGCTTGCGACCGGGAACCTCACGTGGGCGGACGAGCGCCCCGACCTCACGCGCTCGAGAGCCGTTCTCCTCTGGCAGGGCGAAATGAGGATGATGCTCGACAGCTACCGGGATCTCGCGAAGTCGCTCCTTCTATCGGTCGGCGCCATCTTCCTGATCCTCGTCGCCTACTACCGCTCCTTCGGTCTTGCGATGATTGCGCTCTCCGCGGTGCCTCTCTGCTTCATCGGGATCTTCCCCGGGCACTGGCTCATGAACGTGCAGTTTTCAGCTTCGTCCCTTGTCGGCGTGACGGCAATCTCGGGGGTCGTGGTGAGGAGTTCGCTCCTCATCATCGACTTCGTGATCGATTACCTCAAGGCAGGACTGCCCCTTAAGGACGCACTCATTGACGCGGGCGCGGTGAGGCTGAGACCGATTCTTTTGACGACCCTTGCGATTCTCCTTGGGAGCGTCATCCTCATCCCGGATCCGGTCTTCGGAGGCCTGGCAATTACCTTCATCTTCGGCACCGTCGCCTCAACCATAGGCACGATCTTCCTCGTTCCAGTGCTTCTCAACTATTACTTTGCGAAGCATCCGTACACGGCTCCGGAAGGAGGCGTAAGGTAAGGAGAAAAACCTCTCTCCCGTTTTGAGGGAAACGAATCGCAGTCGTTTCGGGGATGAGGCGGCATCGCCGCCCCACCCGAACGCCCGCGCGAAGCGGGTGGCCGGGGATGCCGGGATGGGTCAGAGCTTTCTCCGAAGCCCTGCTGACCCCGGCCGACTCCCTGTCCCTTGCCTCACGAAACGGGACGAAAATCAGAAAAGGAGAACCCCTCAACATGACGGCACTTTCAAAGGAATGCTCAACTCCTCGCGCTTCTGTGCGTCCCCGCACGCTCTACCAGAAGATCGTCGACGCCCATACGGTGAAGAAAATCGATGCGGGAACCGTGCTTCTTTACTGCGACGCGCACTTCGCTAATGAATACACGTCGCCCCAGGCCTTTGCGGGCGTGAGGGACCGCGGGATTCCGGTAGCGGTCCCCGATGCGCACCTCTGCGTCGTCGACCACATCATCCCGAGCGAGGACGTCACTCCCCGCGTCATTCACGACCACGCGAGCCTCGTTCAGGCGGAAACGCTCGAAGCCAACTGCCGTCATTTCGGAATCGACGCCTTCTATGGGCCGAACGACCCCGACCAGGGCGTCGAGCACGTTCTCATGGACGAACAGGGGCTCGTCCGCCCCGGAATGGTCGTGATCTGCGGCGACAGCCACACGACGACGCACGGGGCTCTCGGGGCGCTCGGCTTTGGGATCGGCACGTCCGAGATCGAGCACATCCTCGCGACTCAGACTCTCGTCTACCGGCTTGCGGGCAGCATGAGGATTGAGATCAGAGGGAAATTGCCGTCGACAGCGACGCCGAAGGACCTTGCCCTCACGGTGCTCTGCACGATTTCCGCCCGCGGCGCTCTCGGCAAGGTCGTCGAATACACGGGCGAAGCCGTCTCTGCCCTCCCGATGGAAGGGCGCTTCACGCTCTGCAACCTCACGGTTGAAGCCGGCGCCAGAGGCGCCCTTATAGCGCCCGACGACAAGGCGATCGACTGGGTGAAGACGCATGCTGAAGGGCTCTCGGAAGAAGAATTTGAAACCATGGCCGCTTACGCGAAGACGCTTCGAAGCGACCCGGATGCTGAGTGGGATGAAAGCGTTGTGATCGACGCTTCGAAAGTCCGCCCGATGACCACCTGGGGCACGTCGCCGGATCAGGCAACGGCGCTTGATGAACCCATCCCCGACCCAGAAGATTTCCAGGATCCGATCCAGCGGGAAGCCGGAAAGCGCGGGCTCGAATATCAGGGACTTGAACCCGGCCGCACGATGGCGGGCGTTCCGATTCAGCATGTCTTTATCGGTTCCTGCACGAATGCAAGGCTCTCCGACCTCCGGGCGGCCGCAGCGATTTTGAAGGGCCGGAAAGTGCATGCGGGCGTCCGGGCTCAGGTTATGCCGGGATCCATGCGCGTGAGGCGTGAAGCGGAAGCCGAGGGGCTCGACCGCATCTTCAAGGACGCGGGCTTCGAATGGCGTAAGAGCGGCTGCACCCTCTGCCTCGCTATGAACGGCGACATCCTGGGCGACGGCGTTCGGTGCGCCTCCACCACGAACCGCAATTTCGAGGGACGCCAGGGACGAGGCGCGAGAACGCATCTCGTGAGTCCGGAAACGGCGGCGGCTTCTGCCGTCATGGGAGTCCTTACGGACCCCAACACGCTCGAAAGGCTTTAAGGATTGTCCGGAGGAAAAGAAAAATGGAAAAGTTCTCAACCCTCACTGCGGTTGCCGCGCCCATCGATATCGACAATCTTGACACCGACCAGCTGATGCCCAAGCAGTTTCTGCACGGGATCGACAAGTCCGGACTTGCTCAGGGGCTTCTCTGGAACTTCCGCATGAATGCGGATGGAACGTCACGGAACGACTGCGTTCTCAATCGCCCCGGGTTTGAAAAGACGAGGATCCTTGTCTCCGGTCCCAACTTCGGCTGCGGCTCGAGCCGCGAGCATGCCGTCTGGGGACTGATGCAGTACGGCATCCGCGTCGTCATTGCGCCCTCCTTCGGCGAAATCTTTTATTCGAACTGCTTCAACAACGGCCTCCTCGCTGCCCGTGTAACGCCTGAGGACGGAGCGGAGATTCTTTCCGTTCTGTCGGAGACGGAGCCGGTGGAGCTTACGCTCAACCTTTCGGCTCAGACGATTGAAGCCGCTGGCGCGCATAATCCATGGCGCTTCGACATCGCACCGCGCCACAAGCAGATGCTTCTCGACGGGCTCGACATGGTGGATGCGACGCTTGCCGACAAGGCGACGATTGATGCGTTCAGAGCGGCTCATGAGAAAGCGTTCCCCTGGATGGCGGGACTCCCGGGGAAGCGGAAGCGTTTGCGGGATGCGGGGACGCAAGCGTGAGACTATGCGTGCGTTTACGCCATTGGGCCTCAGATGGCTGTTCTTTGAGGCCCTTATGAGAGCTGCGAGATCCCGGGCTGCCGCTTCGACTCAGGATCTCCTTTGAATTCGACTGGTTGCATCGATGAGATGCGGCGCCCTCCATTCGGCGAATTCAGCAAACGGCGTCTTTCTCTGCGGCGAGGAGCTTCGCTTTGTCCATTGGATGGGCTTTTGCCAGCCTTCGGGTGGATTGTCATCACGAAAAGGATGACCCGGACAATCAAAGGAGAATCCACTGAGAGAAGGATTGCTGATTCCTGGTATTGATCGCTGCGCGCGGGGTGGCGCAGTTTTATCCCGCGTTACTGGTGCATTGGCGATCCGCGCTTGAGTTTATCTTCGGCGCAGAGTTCCTCCAGAAAATGCTCAACCTCTTTGTTGGGGCATCCGAGTTCCACCTCGGCCATATTGAGCTTCGACTTGATGGTGAGGCAGCCCGTCTGCACGAGAAGCGCCTTGAGGGAGATATCCTGGCCGGAGCTGAAGCCTTCGAGCTCATCCAACGTGATGCTTGTGGGCTTTTTGAATATATCGGGCGAGCGGAGTGCCTGGCGTTTGATGAATTCCCAGAGGGCTGAACGCTCTCCTTCATTCCTGCACCAATAGTTCTGGAAGCCTTTTTCCGGGTGGCTGAGGAATTGCAAAACCGATTCAGGGCAGAAGACTTGCGTTTCTGCTTCGGAGTCGAAGCAGAAGCCTCCATAATGCCTGCGCATTTCCGTTAGAAGCTCTTCCCTGCTCAGATTAAGTACAACTTCGGCATTCTTCAGATAGTCGCCGAAGTTGCTTTCAATCTCAGCTTCGGTAAACCCGAGCATCGTTCCATAGTCGGGATCGAATGTGATGTCTTCGAGAATGTTGAAGCCGCCGAAGATGCCATTAAATACGATTCTAATCTCGCCCGTCACGAAGAGAAATCGCAGGCAACCTTCGTATTCCTTGATCGCAGCATAGAACTCACTCATGACACGGCTCACTTGAGCAAAGAGCTCGGGATCGTCAAGGGAATTGATCAACGGCACGTCGTAATCATCAATCAGTACAACGATTGAATTGTGATTGAGTGTACTGAGCCATACCTTCAATTGATCGATAAAGCGGATAGAAGTGTTCGTCGGATCGAATTTGAATCCTAATGGAGAGAAAGAAGATGCGATGAAGCTATTGAATGCTACATGAAAACTTTCAATTATCTTCTGATTCTTAAACAATGAGAAATCAAGTCGAACAACAGGAAATGTTCGATCAGAACTGAGATTTTGAATAGCAAAACCAGCAAACTCGTTGACGCCAGATTTGAACAGAATTTCAAAGGCAGAGACAAGCAATGACTTCCCGAACCCACGCTGACGGGATATGAAAATTTTTCTGCAATCAGGGAACAGGGTGCAAATACGTTTTATTTTATCAAGGTCGATTTGGATAAATTTCCCTACTTCGCTGAAGCCTGAGCGCTCCATATGAAACAGTGCATTTTGATGAATTTCTTCCATACCTTAAATTTAAATCTCTTTTTACAATATTAATTACTCAAGAGAACTTCAACAATTTATGCAATTGTATCATTCAACAAACAATCTCATCATAAAATATCAACGCGAGACCATTTATTTTCAAATATTGAAAATTGCCAGGCAACACCAACGCCTAATCCCAATAACTAAAAAGGTTTGAGAGGCCGTCTTGAATTACTTAAATACAAATCACCATCGTCTTCATAGACATCCCCCAGCAATATTCTAAGAGTAATATTCAGTCGTCTAGCATCATTACTGATCACAATCTTCCCATTTTTATAGCACCCCATCTTTAGCTTTGCATCAAATTGCTGAAATTTCTGCATCTTTGTCATTAAATCTTGCTGTTTATTTATCAACCGCATAAACAAACGCCCTGATTGCACAGGCACATCTTCTCTAAATGATTTAACGCTTTCTTCGTCAAAGAAGCTATTAGTCAAAAATTTCTTGATGTCTTCAGATTTTGCCTCAGGAACATAGTAGTCAGCAAAACCCGGTAGCGCAGATTTAATCGTCTGCACACTTACAAAGGATAGTTCACGAGTTTTTTTGTTATAAACACCGGTAATGCTCGACGGGAATGCAAAAGCACTTGAATTTATATGTGCGACTGTATCTCCATCATAGAGACCGAGAAATTTGCTTCGATCGGCGAAATAGTAGCTTGTAAAACGCTGAATAAGGATCAGATCCGGAAGTTGAGGAATGCGAGTCAACAAAGCATTGCATTCTGCCAAGTCATCCACTTTAGTTAAGGTGTCCTTATTGGATCCTGACAAGATGGCATCAAAAACTTCAATTGTCTTATCTGGATCGTCATACCCATCAATATAAAATCGTTCACTATCTTCGGTTTTATAAATATTAGTAAATTCCACCTTAGTTAACTTAACGAAGGTAAAATATTGATTATAAAGAATATCGCTTAACTCTTTTCTAACCTCAGCCGACAAAGGAATGCGCAATGCTTTTACCTCATCGTCTACGCCCAGAAAAGTAACAGCTGACACAAGTTCATTCATATCTCTCACCTAAGCCCATAAAAACAACTATCGGAAATTTTTGCTGCGTACTCTATTGATTTAGGGCGCAATCTTAAATTATCAATAAGCAAAGTGGCCGTTTCTCCATCTGAAAACACCACCTCATAAAACCGTAGGCCACAAATTCGGAGTAAAGGAGAAAACGCAATAGTCATAGAGATCCATGACAATGAGAGCAACAATAAAAGCCCTAAAATCCAACCACCAGGATCCAAAGATTCACCTGACCCCATAAATAACGGCAGGACGTATGGCAAATAAGACAAAATACTATCCGAGCCAAGCTCTTTGTAAGAATTAACTCGAACGGGGGCCACATCTATTTTTCCAGATAAAAATTTTAAAAACTTTACCACCCCAAATCCAATACAAAGATTCAAAACAATTACCACAAAGACCAATAAAAACCGTAGGTAATCAACATCTATCAGGGACTCAGTGAGTTGAGATGAAAGTTTCTCTACGATCCAGTCAGCATACAAATAAGTAAACGTTATACTTAATGGTAAAACAGTTGCCAATGATATGATGGCTCGATATAGATCGTTCATTTTTCAATTCATCTCTGTTTAATTACAAAATTAAAGAAATTAAAATTCATTTCTATTCACTGACAATAATTGTCTCTTAGGCCCAGGTTTTTGACAATGCTCATCAATCCACTTCCTAGCAGTACTCGATGAAATGCCTGTAGCATTGCGAATCTCGCTCCATGAATGTCCGGAGAGCCGTAACCGAATAACATGCTCCCTGACTTCCTGAGGATAGCGATACTGGTTCTCAGAGATTTCCGTACGAAAAGTCCCACGCTTGAAGTCACGACTCCAATCCCGTACGGTATTGACCGAGATGTTGAGAATTCTCGACGCCTTGGTATAGCCGATCCCATGCTTGAATAGCTCAAGAGCCTGAGCACGCTTCTCCTCAGAGAGAGCTCTGGTTTCCCGTCTCTCCGTTACGCGAATGGAATCAATCTTCGGAGGTTCTGGGTTTGTCATTACTACCCCGCTCGTTCTAAAACCATCAGAGAGAAAAAGGCCCGTTCCCGAACTAACGCCGGAAACGGGCCTGAACACGCCTGAGTCGAGAAATTAAATGCCTGTACACTAAATTCCAGAACTCACAATTGAAGCTACTCTTTTCCTCTCTTCCACCTTCGTGAGAAGGCGGAAGAGAGAGAGAACATGAGTTTTGGAGCCCCGGGCATGAGTTGCCTCACTTAAAGCCCGGGAACTCATGCTTCAATGATTAGAAGGCGTAGCGGACGTTGGCATTGAACGAGTTGTTCAGACGATCGTCGCCGCCCGCCGTGAGGCGGTAGTTGAGACCGAAGGTGAACGCGCCGTTCTGCGCTTCAACACCGAGCGTGCCCTGAACCGGGTTGGTGTCAACGACACGAGTCGTTTCGGTAACACCGCCGTAGTAGGAGGCAACCGCATCCTTGTCGCCGAAGGTCGGGACAACAGAGACATCAGCCATCGGAGCAACCTTCCAGCCGTTCGTCTCGAAGGTCGAGGAGACGGCGACGCCGAGCGGGAGCTGGTAGACGGTCATATCGTCGTAGTCAGCACCGTACTTGGAGTCGTCCATCGAGAGACGATTCAGGCGGATGCCGGCGTGCGGAACAACGTTGAAGGCGCCGGCCTTCACGAGAACTTCCGTACCGACACCGACAGTGAAGATGTCGGCATCAAGCGATTCCTTGACGGAGCCGAAGTAGGCGGAAGAAGTCGAAAGGTCGTTCGAAGCCTGGGTGTAGCCAATGTCAGCCTTGACATTGAACATGCCGGTCGAATAGGCGCCGTAGGCCGAGAAGCCATAGTAGTCGGCGTCGTTGTCGACCTTATAGCCCGAGCCGACGGAGTTGCCGTCGCCGGTACCGACATTGAAGGCAACACCGAATACGCCGCCGCAGACAGCGGTGTAGTCAAAGCCGAGAACGGCACCGTAGATGTCGGTCTCATAGCCCTGGCCGTTGCCGTAGAGGCGCTTGGCTTCATTCGTCGTGCCGAAAACGTCGACCCACGGCGTGAAGCCCTGGACGCGTTCAGCATTGACGAGCGAAGTACGGCGATCGAGCGCCGCCGTCACCTGGTCGTTGTAGTCGAGGGCAGCCGTGAAGGCGCCGCCGGCAACAGCCATGTTGGTGGCAGCATGTTCCGCAGCAACGACATCAGCGATGGCGGCATCGTACGAATCTTCAAACAGATTCTCGACATCAACCACCTTCACACCGGCCTCCAGAACTGACGTGTCAACTTTACCGTCTGAAGCCCAAAGTGCGTTGGTGCCTTCCTTAACCAGACCAGCAGCGATGGTTGCATCAAGAGCCTTCTGTTCGGCCGCAGCTTCAAACGCACCCCAGTTCGTGTAGATCGTGTTGGCGATCACATTGCCCTTCGGAGCCGTGTAGGTTTCGACGGCGTTCTTGACGAGTTCGCGCGTATGGAAGCCGGCGTAAACCATGTCGCTGACTTCGGAGTCGTTGACCAGAACGTCAACAAAGCCATCTGCGTCGGCAGTGGCGTTTGTATAGAAAACGTTGCCGAAATCAACATCAAGATTCTTGAGACCCGTACCGAGGTTGAGAGAGCCAACACCGTTCTCACCGATCGTCAGAACATTGGCATTCACGCCCTGAGCCTTGACAGTTGCATAGGCAATAGGCGTGTCATTGTTGTAGATGCCCTGCGTCTTGTCGTAGCCCGCAGTGGATGCGACGTTTTCGAGATCAATGACAACAAAGTTGTTATGCGTGTTGGCGCGAGTGGTCGGCAGGGCGAAATTAGCCTTGGCAGAGGAAAGAATCTGCTGACCAATGTAGATAACGCTGGCCTTCGGTTCATCAGCGGCAAGATCAGACTGAATCGACGCAAGAGCGGAAGCTGCCTCTGCAGCATAATCGCCGAGAGCGAGGTAAGAACCCGCGTCGACGGTGAGATTACCGGTATACGTATTGTCCTTGACATTACCGAAGTCAAGCGCCGTATAGGTCTTGTTGCCAACCTTGTTTTCAGTCGTGGTGCCAAGCAGCGTGAGACCGCCGCCGGAAACCGTAACATTGCCCTCGCCGGCAACATCCGTGAGCGTCCAGTCACCGGCCGCAACCTTGAGGCCGGCTGTGGTACCAATCGTCACAATCTTCTCGAGCCTGGCGCCGTCCGTGGCTTCTTCGCCGAGCGTCACGGCATCGAGCTTGATCGTCTTAACCTTAGATGCGTCAACCGACTTGTCGAACGTGAGGAATTCGCCGTTGGTGCCGCGGATGACAAGCGGATTGGCCGTTGCATCTGTACCAGCAAGAGTAACGGACGTAACGGCAGTGCTGCCGGTCTGCTTAACAACGACAGAACCAATCGTTGTCTTGTTGGCGACCTTACCTTCGGCGGCGGCAGTCGTTGCTGTCAGATCAACAGTAGCCGTCTTAACGTTCAGGCTATCGACATCCTTCAGCTCGGCATTGCCCTTATTGTCAGCGCCAACGAGCGTAGCGGAATCAAAGACGATGTTGCCAACCTTAGCCTGAGCATCCTTCCACTGCTTTGCAGTGATGTTGCCGGCATAGGCGGTTTCATAGGTCGTGCCAGTATCAGCTTCATCGTTGAGAGCCGTGCCGAACGACGTGGCTTCGGTGTACTCGCCGTCAGCCCCTTTTTTGAAGAGGTTCTCGTACGAGGTATAAAGCTTGCCCTTATTCGTAAACTTGCTGGCAACGACATCCGTCGCAACCGTACCGACCGTCAGCTTGCCGCTGTTGGTCATGTTTGCATTCGAAGGAGTGTCACCTGCATTGGTCGAACCAGAAAGATCGAGCGTATCGACCGTCAGTTCGCCATAGGTTCCGACCCTGACCGTACCTTCCTTACCAACAACGAGGCTCTTCAGCGTGTAGGCACCATTATTAATTGCAAAAGTGCCGGACTCCGTTTGCGAACCCACCTTGACGCGATCAACATTGCCCGTCGCGGTGACGAAAGAACCACCGTTCAGGGTCAGAGTCTGACCATTCGTGCCATGGTACTGGTCCTTCGTTGAAGTCTGCGTGCCTTCCGGGGCGTGCGTAGTGCCCTTCGCATAGGTGGAGTTGTAGTCGAGAAGCTTGAACGTACCGCCTGCGTTGACCGTCACATTTGTCGCAGTGAACTCGGCAGCTTCAACTTTCTTCGCAGCGTCAGCAACGACCTTAGCAGTAATGGTCTCAAGAACGCCGCCCTTGCCGATGGTGATGTCTTTAACGGTAAGGGTGCCGTTGTTCACGACAGAACCGCCGTTCGAGATCTCAAGTCCGTCAACATCCAGCTTTGCACCAGCAGCGTTGGTGATGGAGGAGCCATCAACAACATACAGATCACCGCCGACAGTGCCGGCGTTAGTGACCGTCGAGCCGTTCTTCAGGGTGACGTTGTCAGAGCTGAATTTACCGGTAGCCGCCACATTGAGCTTGCTGGCGTCGAAGTTCAGCTGAGTCGTGGAACCCCGAGTTGTATCGCCGAAAGCAACTGACGTGTCTGTTTTCTTCTTATAGGTACCGACAGCCAGTTCGCCGGCGACATCAACAATCGAATTCGAGATGGTTGCCGTCTTCCTCTCGCCTTCTTTAACTTCGGTGCCAAGGTTCAGGACGCCGTAATTCTTATCAGCGACAGTAAGCGTCGTGCCGTTAATGAGAGAAAGCGTGGAGCCAGCAGCAAAGATCATGCCGGCAGTTGCATTGGTTTTGCCGGCGAGCGTGATCTTGGCATTATCGAAGGTGAACTTCGTGCCCTTAGTGTCTTCGGTAGCCTTACCGGCGAAGAAGTTCGCGTTCGTCACAACGACTTCGGCATTCTTCACAACAGTGGCGTTAGCCTTCGTGGCAACCCACTGTCCATCGGCATCTTTGGTTTCAGCAAAAGCGCCGAAGCCATTGCCATCCCAAGTCTTAACGTCCGAAGAACCGGTAATGACCAGCTTGCCGCCATTCACCACGAGGTTCTGAACTTGGTTGAAGCCGTTGACCGTAAGCGTGCCGCTTTCGAGCGTCAAGTTCTTGACAGCAGCTTCCGTGAGATCGCCGGACTTGAATGTCGTATCCTTCGTAATCGTATACGGATCAGTCGTGGTCTCGGCATCAGCAGCCATGACGGCGCCGGCGGAGAGCATGAGAGCGGAAACCGCAGCAGCGACGACCGTCTTGACAGCCTTGCCCTGATAGGAGGAAGCCTTCTCGCTCGTCACGACTGTGCCGCGTGTGAGGGAGCGGGCGACCTTGAATGTCTTATTCATTGTTAGAAACT
>NZ_CALDXB010000046.1 GCF_937923675.1 uncultured Sutterella sp.
TGGGGTGGGAGATGGGACTCGAACCCACGACAACCGGAATCACAATCCGGGACTCTACCAACTGAGCTACACCCACCATCCAGATTTTTCTCACTTCGCTGCGTCTCGCTGAGAGCGCGTCGTTGTGAGAAGTGGAATTTTACGCACAAATAAAAATTTGTCAAGAGGCCTGCAAAAAAAAATTTGCCTCTCGTTCCTGACGAACAGAAGACGGCATTGTCCCGGGCGCGGAAAGACAAATTCCGGCACCGCAAAACTTTATAATCGGCGCGGTTCATGACTTGAGGCTTGCGGCCATACCTCGGAAGGGCCGGCCGCGGTCAAGCAAAGGAGAAAAACATGACGCTTGCAACTTATGACTTCGCTTACGGCAACGGCCGGAAAACCTTTCAATACGACTCCGACGATGTGCTGAAGGTCGTCCGCACCGAACCCTTTGAAGTCATGCAGAACGTGCACGAGCATGTTCTTGAAGCGCTCTACCATCCGATCGGTCTGCCCCCCGTCAATGAGATCGTGAAGCCCGGCGACACGGTTGCCTTCATCTGCAACGATCCGACCCGCATCGCAAACAGCGAAATCTTCATGCCTATTCTCGTCAACGAGATGAACAAGCTCGGCGTTCCCGACGAAAACATGAAGATCGTCTTCGCGCTCGGCACGCACCGCGCCATGACGCCCGAAGAGATGGAAAAGGAAGTGAGCCCCGAAGTTGCCCGCCGCATCAAGATGTACAACAGCATCGCGACCAACAAGGACGACTTTGAATACTTCGGCACGACGTCGCTCGGCACTCCCGTCTGGATCAACAAGGAGCTCTGCCACGTCGACCACATCTTCCTCACGGGCACGATCGTTCACCACTACTTCTCCGGCTACGGCGGCGGCAGAAAGGCCATCCTTCCGGGATGCGCCGCGATGGAAACGGTCCGCATGAACCACAGCCACATGCTTTCCGAAAAGGCCGGCCTCGGCCGCATGGAAGGCAATCCCTGCTACGACGACCAGATGGAAGGCGTGGCGCTCTTCGCCAAGGGCCGCTCCCTCTTCCTCTTCAACGCCATTCTCAACGCCAAGCATGAGTTCCTCAAGATCTTTGCGGGCGACTACATCAAGGCCCACAAGGAAGCCTGCAAGTTCGTCGACGAGGTCTACGGCTGCGAAATCCCGAAGGAAGCCGATCTTGTGATCGCTTCCTGCGGCGGCTATCCGAAGGACATCAACGTCTATCAGATGCAGAAGACGATGGACAACGCTGCCTGCGCCGTGCGCAAGGGCGGCGTCGTCATTCTCCTTGCCGAATGCATTGAGGGTTCCGGGTCGGCCAAGCTCGAGGAAACCTTCCGCCGTCTGCGCACGCCTGAAGCCATTAAGAAGGAGCTTGAGGACAACTTCCAGATCGGCGCCAACAAGGCTTTCGCCATTACGCGTCCTCTCGGGAAAGCAAAATTCATCCTCGTCACGGCGCTCAACCGCGATCTCGCGAAGAGCATGCACTTCACGGCTGCCGTCGACACGGTTGAGGAGGCGCTCAAGATCGCTCACGAGTACCTCGGCGACCATCCCTCGACCATCATGATGCCGGAGGGTTCGCTCACGGTGCCGCGCGTTGCACCTGAACACAACTGCTCCTGCAAGTGCGGTCGCTAAGCGCGCTGCAGCGTATTAAGCTTCGCATCCGAAGAGTCAAGCCCGCTCGATAAAAGCGGGCTTGCGTTTTTCTCCAGTCCCTACTTCAGACCTCATGACGAACGCTGAAAAAGAGCAAAGCCTCCTCGATTTTCCAGAGATTCAGGCGCTTAAGGACGTGCTCCTCGGCATTGCCCCGGCGCGCGAATTCTGCATTGCCTATTCCGGAGGCCTCGACAGCCGCTTCCTCGCTTTTTGCGCGAAGCAGCTCGGCTTTAAAGCGCATCTTCTTCACATCATCGGACCGCAGATTGCGCCCGACGAAACTGCGCTCGCCCTCAAGGACGCTGAAGCGCTCGGGTACGAGCCGCTTCTTGTGCCGGCAAGCTCCCTCTCGCTCCCCGAGCTCGCCCGCGCCGGCACGCGCCGCTGCTACGTCTGCAAGCGCCATCTTTTCGAGACGCTCAAGGACATCGCCCGGAAGATGGAATGCGAAGGCCCCGTCTGCGACGGCACGAACACGTCGGACCTCGCCGTTTATCGCCCCGGCATCCAGGCGCTCGAAGAGCTTCATGTCTTTTCGCCTCTCGCCATGGCGGGAATCTCCAAGCCGCGCATCCGTGAAATCGGCCGCGCCGTCGGCTTCCCCAACCCTGAACAGGCTGCCCGTCCGTGCCTTCTCACGCGCTTCCCCTACGGGACGACTCCGACCCAGGGCGAACTTGAAGCCCTCGCCGACGCCGAACTCTTTGTCGCAAACGATCCCTTCGGCGCAAAGCTGCGCTTCCGCATCCGGATGCCCAACAAGAAGACAACGCTTCTGCATGTTGAAAAGAAGTCCTTTGATGCCGTGCCCAATGCGGACATTGAACTCGAGACCCTGATCGGGAAGCTCGGGCAAAAGTTCGGAAATCGCCTTCCCGGTCTGCGTGCGGAAGTGCTCGAAAGCCTGTCGGGCTATTACGACCGCCTGCAGCAACCGGAAAGCTGATTCAATGCCTTGAAGCACTTAGAAAAAGACGCCTCCTGCAGGCGTCTTTTTTATGAATGGACTCAGGTTTGCAAAATTTAATAATCATATTTATACATTATAAATCATACGAATTCATGACGGTCATTTTATGAGGTAATACATAAATCTCACATATTCAATCTGCGCCTTATCATGAAGTGATGGATATTTACAACAAGTTGAATTTTTTATATTTTTATTACTTCCTGCGCTTTTTCCCTGAAATACAGGGCCTCGCAGTCAGAAGAACTCCTTAGCGACCCTCCAGGGTGAAAACGAAAACATTCCGATCCCCCTAGAATCCGTTCACTCTTACGACGCCCTTGACGTCTGCGCATCCTCCCCGTCGTTTTTGCGATTCATTCCTGAATCCTCACTGCGCAGCGCCTGTGGCTCCTTCATTTCCGCATTCCTGAAGCCCGCTCAGAAACACTTACTGAACAGCGGATTCTTCAGACTTCAACCACGGAGGTCCTCATGATCACCGCAACGAAAATCACTTATGCCGGCCCTGCCATGTCGAAGGACATGGGCGGTGCGGCTTTCTGCGCCTGGGTTGCCGCGCTCACCTTTTTTGCGCTCGCAGCCGACCAGGTGTCGCCCTTCATTGCAGAAGCCTTCGTGCCGGTCGTGATCGTCATTTCCACCGTGTTCGCCGTGCTGGCGCTCGGAAGCACCGTAAGCGCCGTGCATCTCACAAAAGCGGGCGTGTGGAAGTCCCGTCGTCCGATGGTTGTGCTCGCCGCAGGAGCCGCGCTCATTTCCGTGCTCCCGGCCCTCTGGTATTTCTCCGGGCTCTGGCATGTAGCTCCCGGCACCATTGCCGTCACCGGGTTTACCTCGGTGATTTTTGCCGCGCTTGCCGTCAAGGCCGGCCTCGCGAGCAGCATCGAAGCTGAGAAGGCGCGCTATTGATTGAATAGCGCTGAAGCGTCCGGTTTTCGGCACCGGACGCTTCTCTCGTGCAGAATGGAGTGCGACGTTCTTCTCCGAATACCATTTCCCAAAAGCACCATGAACATCCGCTCTTTCCGCCGCCCGGCCGCTCTCGGCCTCTCAGCGCTCATCTTTGCCGGCCTTCTCTCCGGCTGCTCGGATTCTGAGGTTGCCGATGTTTCGCTCGGCTTCCTCACCTTCAAAAACATCAAGCTAGACGCTTTCGTGGACGAAAAGATCCCGGGCGTCACCTGTCACGTCGCGAGCATCGAGTCTCCGCTCTCGCTCGCCGACCCCTCGGACAGCGCCATCTCCTGCCGCCAGACCGGCGACATTACGCCGATGATGATTGATGCGATCGACAAATCTCGCGACGGCGAGGTGATCTTCACGCGGTCCAAGAGCATCTTCTTCAAAACCATGAAGATTCGCCGCATCTATGATCCGGCCAACCAGACGCTCATCTACCTCTCCTACTCCACCAAGGAGACGAGCGGCAGCTTCAAGCACTCGATTTCCACCGTTCCGCTCTGGGGCTCCTCGGCCTATCAGAAGCCGCTTCCGCCCGCCCCCGGAAAAGAGCTTTGACGCAGGAGCAACAGAGCGAAGGAATTGCGAACGACTTTCGTTCGCAACGCTAGAATGTTCCCCTGTCATGCTTCCCGGGCCGCGCTCATGAGAAAGGCGGTCCGACCATTGAGGAGATTTCATTCATGGTTTCCGTAACCGAAGTGCGCCAGCTTATTTACGACCGTCCGGGCATCAGCCTGCGCGACCTTTCCTGGCACTTCAAAGTTTCCGCCCCGATGATGGAAATGATGCTCGACAAGCTCGTTTCCCGCGGCGATGTGGAAGTGGTTCATCAGGTCAGCTGCTGCGGCGGAGACTGTGGCTGCTCGGGCGAAGGCCACGGCAAGGGCTATCGTCTGACCCTGCAGGCGGCAGCGGCCCTCCAGTCGAAGGAAGCTTGAAAAACTTCCTTCGGGAAACAAAGTGTTACGTCTTAAAACTTGCGTCCAGGCAAGGATCAAGGCATAATTCTTTTCGTTGTGGTTCTGGTGGTCTTTCGTTTCCGAAAGTAACTAAGCCAAGTCGTTGGAGGGAGTCCTTGCAGCTAGCTCTATTTGAAGCACGCTGAGCTTGGATGAAGTTCCTCAGGAAAACCGCCGACCACAAATAGACGAAGGGTGTGATCATCGATGATCGCGCCCTTTTTTGTTCTCCAAATTTTCTGTTTCGGCACCCTCAATCATGCCTAAACACGTTTTAGCGCTCGCGCTCGGCACGCTGGCGCTCGGCATCGCCGAATTCTCAATGATGTCGATCCTTCTGCCGACGGCAGAGGATCTCTCAGTCACGGTCCCTGAGGCCGGACACTTCATTTCCGCCTACGCTGCCGGCGTCTGCGCCGGCGTCCTGCTGATGGTGACCATCGCCCGCAGGATTCCGCTCAAGCGCCTCCTTCTCATCATCGCCGCGCTCATCTGCCTCGGGAACACGCTCACGATCTTTGCGCCGAGCTATTCCCTCATGATCGTCTCGCGCTTTATTGCGGGTCTTCCTCACGGCGCCTTCTTCGGCGTGGGATCCATCGTCTGCGCAAAGCTTGCAGGACCGGGGAAGGCATCGCACGACGTAAGCATGATGGTTGCCGGCATGACGATCGCAAACCTCGGCGGAGTACCACTTGCGAGCTTTCTGGCGTGGGCGCTTTCCTGGAGAGCCGCCTTCGTTATAGCGGCATTGCTCGCCCTCCTCGCGCTTCTTGCAATCCGCCTGTGGGTTCCTCAGACGGAACCTCTGCCGGACCGGGGATTCAAAGCGCAGTTCCGCTTTCTCGGCACGCTTGAGCCCTGGCTCGTGCTCGGCGCCATTGGTCTCGGCAATGGAGGCTTCTTTGCCTACTATTCCTACGTCAACCCGGTGATCGAGCACGTGGCGGAAATTCCCGCGAGCATGATGTCCCTGGTCATCACGCTTGCCGGCGCCGGCATGGTGCTCGGCAATTTATTCTGCGCGAAGATCTCGTCAAGGTTCTCGGATCCTTCCCTTGCCGCTGCCGGTCAGGGGTGTCTTTTCATCACGCTCGTCGCGCTCTTCTTCATGACGCACTGGGCGCCGGCAGCCGTCCTGCTTACCGCGCTCGCGGCAGCCTGCGTCTTCTTTATTTCCGGTCCCGAACAGGTCATGATGATTGAGAACGCGGGCGAAGGACAACTCCTTGCCGCAGCCCTCGCGCAGTGCTCCTTCAATTTCGGAAATGCCGTCGGCGCCTGGCTGGGAGGTCTTCCGATCGAAGCCGGCAAAGCCGCCAACTGGGCGGCCATGCCGGGCATTTTCCTCGCGCTCGCAGGCTTCGGCCTCCTTTTCGCCAAGTGGCAGATTCATTTGATCCGGCAGCGCGAACGGATGGAGGACCGCGTGGAGGCGCTTCAGGAGGCGCTCAGAGATAAATGATGCAAAGAGAAAGAGCGGCCGAGCCGCCGGAATGACCGTTCAGCCGCATTTCTCCCTCTTTCTTTGGAATGCCGGAGACCTCACCGCCTCCGGCTTGCTTTTTCTGCATCCCGGGAAGCCGTTCCCGGAATCAGGGCTTCTGAGACGGATCCTCCGCGTTCTTCCTTTCCCTGCGCAGGCGCCTCGCTTCAATGAAGAGCATGATCGTATCCCAGTTGACGACCACCATCAGCGCAATGACGGCGAACGCCTGGAAAGCGTAGCCCGCATAGCACCAGGCTCCCATCGTGCCGGGCGCGCCCCAGAAGGCGAGGAAGAATTCCTGCATGCCGGCGCCGAGCGTCACGGCGTGCCCGAGAAAGGCTGCGAGCGAGAGGCCGTAGAAGCCCCATGCAAGCTTCATGGCGGTGCGCTGCCCGTCATGCTTCATCGGCCAGAAGCGCAGGCAGATGAGAATCACGATCGGGATGAGGAAGGGCATCGCAATGATGCCGGTGGAAAGAATGAACTGAAGCATGAGATGCGGTCGAATTAGTCAACTCCGCAATTTTATTGGAAGACAAAAGGAAAACGCTCCGGACCCGTACGGGAACGGAGCGTTTTCCTTTTTATTTCGCTTTTTGAGCTGTTCCGGAGAGACCGGCTTCAAAAGCCAGCCTCAACCGGAATCACGTGCGGGAAAAGTCTTCTATTCAGGCCTTCTGAAGCTTCGAGGCATCAGCAGGCTCGCGCAGACGCAGCACGCAGTGGTAGACCACGAGGAGCGCAAGAATGATGAGCGCCACGGCGATGATGAGCTGCAGACCGCCCACCATGAAGACGAACGTGCCGTCCGCCATCTGGCCGAAGATCTTGAGCACAGCCTGAACAAGGGCCGTCATCGTCACGACGAACATCACCGTCATCGGGCCGTAGAGCATCCAGCCCTTGCGGCCGGTAGCCTTCAGGAAGACGGCAAGGCCGGTAAGAACGAGCGCCGAGAGGAGCTGGTTGGCCGAGCCGAAGAGCGGCCAGACGGACATGTAGCCCGCCATGCAGATCGCATAGCCGAGAAGGAGCGTGAGAACCGTCGAGAAGACCGTGTTCGTGAAGAGCGCCTGGATCGGGCCCTTCTTCTCGCCGGGACGCGGCGTGAAGAGTTCCTGGAGCGACATGCGGCCGATGCGGGCCACGGCGTCGACGGAGGTGAGCGCAAGGGCGGAAACGCACATCGTCAGGATGCAGGCGGCGATGTCGGTCGGAACGCCGAAGAGTTCAGTGAGGAACCCGGCAACCGAGCGCGAGAAGGTCTGGAAAGGCGTGCCCGCGGGGAGAACGCCGCCCTGGGCCGCCGCGCAGACAACGACAAGCGCGACGACGCCGAGAACAACTTCAACGCACATGGAGCCGTAGCCCACGAGGCGCATGTCCTTTTCGTTGGCGACCATCTTGGAAGACGTGCCCGAGCTCACGAGCGAGTGGAAGCCCGAAACGGCGCCGCAGGCGATCGTGACGAAAAGAATCGGGAAGAGGTCGAGGTTCTTCACCTCCCAGCCGACGAAGGCGGGCATGTTGAGGGTCGGGTTCTTGACGAAGACGCCGAGAACGCCGCAGACGATCATGCCGATCAGGAGGAACATCGAGAGGTAGTCGCGGGGCTGCTTGAGGAGCCACATCGGCATCACGGAAGCGGCGAAAAGGTACGCGAAGACCACATAGCGCCAGGACACGGAGTCAAGGTAGACCGGGAAGCAGATGCCGAGGGCCACCATCGCGACCATCAGCACGATGCCGACAATGAGCTGAACGCCGGCAGTCGGGCGCATGTACTTGAGATAGAGACCGAAGAGAACGGCGCCCACCATGTAGATGAGCGAAATCGAGCCCGCAGCCGCACCCGGCATGAGCTCGGTGCCGTCCTTGGCAAACCCGTTGAAGGTATTGGCCACCATGTCGCAGAAAGCCGCGATCACGAGGAGCGTGAAGAGCCAGCAGAAGAGGAGGAAGAGCTGACGGCCCGTGCGGCCGACGTAGTCCTCAATGATCATGCCGATCGAGCGGCCGCCGTTCTTGACGGAGGCGTAAAGCGCGGTGAAGTCCTGCACGGCGCCGAAGAAGATGCCGCCGATGATCATCCAGAGAAGCGCAGGGAGCCAGCCGAACATGGCCGCAATAATCGGGCCCGTCACAGGGCCCGCGCCCGTAATCGAGGTGAACTGGTGCGCGAACACCGTCCATTTGTTGGCAGGCGCATAGTCGCCGCCCTTGTTTTCCACGGCCGGTGTGGGCCGGTTGGGATCGATTCCCCAGGTCTTCTCAAGCCAGCGGGCGTATCCGAAATAGCCCGCTGCCAGAGCGACGAGAGCGATCAGCATGATGGTTAGACCGTTCATTGCCTGAAATCCTTGGTTTTTGTAGGAATGAAGTTTTATGGAAAAGCACTTCGGGACTGCTTAGATCGAGAGAAGCACTCAGCCCCGGAAGCGAGCAGCGCAGAAAGAACGGAATCTTCTGCGTCTAACCCGAAATAGTACGATTCAAACCGCATTCAGGCAAATGCAGATTCTATTTTTGATTTATTTATATCAATTGTTATTTATGGATTTTTGATTGCGTTATCTTAATTTAATCAAAGTTCCGAGCACGCATTGACTTCTGCATCAATCCGGATATTGCAAAGAGCTTATCGGGTTTTCCCTTGAATCATCTGTTTACAAATCGTCAAAACAAAAGGCCCGGGACTTTGGCAATCCCGGACCTTTTGTTTTGAAATCCTGCTCCCGGGGAGTCCCGGGAGCGGTCATCTTGCTTGGCAGCCGTTCATCAGCTGAGGATGTAGACGGCAACGAGAAGGATGAACATCACCGGAGCGGTGCGCTTCACGATCGCGAAGGGCGACACGCCGGCGATGCCGGCCGCGATGATCATGCCGCCGGCAAGGGGCGACGAGAGGCGGCCGAAGTTGCCGGAAATGGCGGCAAGGTAGCCCAGACCGTCGATCGTCATGCCGAAGCTCGCGGCGTGCGGGGTGACGGCTTCATTGAAGGCGAAGGCCGCAGCGTCGCCCGAACCCGTGACGAGCGCCATCAGGTAGGGACCGGCAGCGGCGCCCAGCTTGGCGATTTCGTTCGCATGCGTGAGGTAGTTGACGAAGGCGTCGATCACGCCGCAGGCGCGCAGGCCGGCCGCAAAAACGCCGGCCGCAATGATGATGCCGATGATCTTGGCGTAGCCCGAACCCATGCCGTCAAAGAACTTCTTCGTGACGTCGGCGGGGTTGGTGCGGGTGACGGCGATCGCGTAGATCGCGCCGATCAGCATGGCCGTCGCAACGGACATCTTCATCTGGGGCGCCCAGATGTTGGCGCAGACGAGGATGACGACGGGGAGCATCGGGGCAATGGCGAAGAGAATGTTGGGCTTCTCGGGAAGATCAACCTTCTTGCCGCCGGCAGCGCCCGTGCCTTCAGCTTCGCTGAAGCCCTCGCGGCGGAAGTCGCGGTAGACGAGGCAGACGACGACCATCAGGACGATGGCGCCGAGCGCAGCGCCCACCGTGATCGGCATGAAGCGGCCGATGAACTCCATGATCGGAATGTCCGCAAGCTTCGAAACGAAGGCGTTGTGCGCGACGCCCGGCGACAGGTACGCCATCGTGATGGAGCCCACCACGGCAGCGGCCGCCATGGCCGGATGGAAGCCCGCGCGGATGAGGAGCGGGATCACCGTCGGGCCGACCGAGGCGACGAGGCCGGAGGTCGAGGGAATGGCGATCGAGATGAAGGAGACCACCAGCATGCAGGCGGGCAGAAGAAGAAGCCCAAGCTTGCGCAGCGGCTTCGTGAGGAGCGCAACGAGATGCACGTCGCACTTCGTGAGCGCGACGACGGAAGCAAAGCCCATCGCCGAGCAGATTGCGATGATGAGCGAGCCGTTCGTCATCGACTTGTCGAACTGCTTGAAGGCGATCATCGGTTCGAGCGAAAGAACCGCCATCAGGAGGCCGGCAGTAAGAAGAACAAGGCGCGTCTCGTAGCGCTTGATCAGCGCCCAGACGGCGCCGACGGTAACGACGAGCGCTACGCACATGGACCAGGTGGCCATAGGGAAATCTCCTTTCGGGAGGAAAAGTTTCAGGAATTTTTACGGGCGGGCGCGATTTTACGAGGGAAGCTTCGCGAAGCAACCTATCGTTTTCGCTTATTGAGGCCGAATTCTGCCCGAATCCGCAAAGGATTGCGTTTACTTTACGTTCGGGCGCCCGATGGGAAAAAACTGCAGCGGCCGAGACTCCCCGGCGCACGCGCTTTCAATTGAGCCTCTCTCTGAAGCTCGACGCCACGACGGCGAGCCCCCAGAGCACAAGGACCGCACCGAAAAAGACGAAGGGAGAGGTCCAGGCCCCCGTCTTCTCATAGAGCATGGCGAAGATCCAGGGTCCGCACCCGGCGCCGAGATAGCCGATCCCCTGCGCCATGCTCGAGATGCCGAGCATGCGGCGCATATCGCTCGACTTCTGCGCCATGAGCAGAAAAGCAACGGAGAGCATCGCGCCCTGCGAGGCGCCGGCCGCGACCGAAGCCGGGAAAAGCCAGACGCCGCCCGCGATCCAGCCGAGAAGCCCGGCGAGATAAACGACGGAAAGAATGATCCCGGAGACGGCGTCATTGCCGACGAGCTTCATAAAGCGGGGCGTAAAGACGGAAGCCGGGAGACCCGAAAGGAGATAGACGAAAATCCAGAACCCCGTTTCCGGGGCGCTCATCCCGAGGCTCTGCCAGAAGGGCGGCATCCAGGCGGCCGCCGTATAGATCGTGAGGGACTGGAGCCCCATCACAGCCGTGAGCGCCCAGGCCAGCGGATCAGAAAGCATGGCCCCGAAAGCCGATTTCTTCTCTTCATTGCGAGGCGAACCGGCAGCCACCATCGCCTCTGCACCCGGCTGCCGCCTGGCGAGGCTCCAGCAAAGGAGCGCGGCGCCGGACGCCAGCGCCCAGAAGCCGAAGGGGACCGCGAGCGACCCCGAAAACGCAAGGAGCGGCGCGGCAAGAAGCCCGCCCACGGCTCCCGAAGAGCCGATGACGCCCGTGTAAAGCCCCATCATCGGACCGCTCTTCTGCGCCCAGACCGTCTTCACGACGACGGGCATGAGCACGTTGAGAATGGCAATGCCCGCGCCGACAAATAGCGTTGCGGCGAGGAGCACCGACCAGCTCGTCATCATCCTGAGCGCTGCGCCCGCAAAAAGCACCACGAGCGCCGCGGCAATCCCGCCCCAGAGGCCGAAGCGGCGCACGAGCGCCGGCGCCGCGAAGGAAAAGACCCCGAAGGCCGCAATCGGAAGCGCCGAGAGCGTGCCGTAGGCGTCCCAGCCCACCTGCATGGCCTCGCAGATCTCGTGCGCGAGCGGCCCCACTGCTGTGACGGGCCCCCGCATGACGAAGGTCACCGAGAGAAAGGCCGCGAGGAGGAAGCCTCCTGCGGCAGCTGAGATAAGACGAGCCATGGCGGGAAAAGACAGGGATAAGAGAGAGTGATCTGTGGATTTTAGGCCGCCTTTCTGCATTAACGGAGCGGACGGGTATTCCCCGGACGACAGATTCCTGTCGCATGCGCCGGACGAGATTCGTTACGAATGCACAAATTCATGAACACTTGTTCAGCGACTCCTGCGCTAATGTTGCACTTAGAAATCTCTCTTATAGAAAAGATCCTGCGGCCGGGACGGCTCCAGGATCCGGAATCTGCGGGGCTCCGGGCTTCCTCCCAATCGTTGCGAAGAAAACATTTCGAGTCGAAAGCCTGCCGTACCCAAAGGACATCAAAAGCCATGAAAAAGAACACAAAGATCGCCGCCGCTGCCGCCCTCTCAGCCGTTTTCCTTCTTGGCGGCTGCGCGAGCGACGGCACCTACTACCGTGCCGACACCTACACGGCCAATCAGGTGAACCGCGTTCAGGAAGTCAATACGGTTGAAATCATCGCCATCAACGCCGCGCGCGTGGCGGTTCCCAACAGCAGCAACCGCGAGACCGCTCAGCTCGCCGGCGCCATTCTCGGCGCCATTGCGGGCGCCGCAATCGGCAACCACAACAACCACTCCACCTCCGCCCGCGTGATGGGCGGTCTTGCGGGCGGCGCTGTGGGCGGCCTTGCCGGCGGCGCCGTGGGCGGCGACAGCACGACCTATACCGACGGCGTTCAGATCATCTACAAGACGGCCGGCGGCCGGGTGCTTCAGACCTCCCAGGTCGGCCAGCCCTGCGAATTCAAGACCGGAACGGCGATTCTCGTCGCCCCCACGCCGAGCGAAGCCCGCATTCAGCCCAACAACCCCTACGGGTGCCCCCGCAAGTAATGCGCGTTCCTGAGGTAAAGGTAAAAAAATCATGAAGTTCAGAAATTCCGCCGTCATTGCTGCTTCAGTGCTCTGCGCCCTGGCGGCTGCCGGCTGCACAACCCCGTCCACTCAGACGTCAACGCTCCCTCCGGGAACCCAGCGCATGAGCCAGGATCTCATCGACTACAACACGCAGAGCGTGGACGCCGCCGCCCGCGTCATGCAGGAAGAAGCCCGTCAGAAGGAAGCGGCCCGCGCTGCGGCGCAGGCTGAAGCCGCCCGCGTGAAGGCTGCTCAGGATGCCCAGGCCGCCAAGGCGCGCGCCGCCGCGCAGCGAGCCAAGTCCGCGCGCCAGGCAAAGCTCGACGCCTATCAGGACAAGGTGCGCGAACTCGAACTCGAGCTCAAGCAGCTTGACGTTGCCGAGCGCCGCGCTCAGGTCGACGGCACCGTGGCCGACAGCAAGGCAAGATCGGAACTCGCGCGCGAACGCGCTCAGCTCGAGCTCGACCGCATGCGCGCGGAAATCGAAAACCTGAAGGCAGCGGACGCGAAGTAAGCCGCCTCATCGACGATCCGTCTCAATGCCGTCCGGGGAAGCGTTTCCCGGACGGCATTTTTCTGCTCTGAAGCTTCCGTTCCCCGATCGATCAGAATTCGAATCGATAAAGGAGATCAAGCGCCTGCTCCACCCCGGAAACGGCTTCGAGGTAGAGCCTCGGCATCAGCCGGTAGCGAAGCGTGAGGGTCGCGAGCGAATCGAAGATCCCGACGCCGTACTTCACCTGGAGCCCCGGGAGCACGTAAGCCGACACCACCACCTGCTGCGAGTCGCCCGTACCCGTCGTATCGACGCCGAGCCCTCTCAGACCGACGGCGTCCCCGACTTCGGAGAGAATGCCGCTTCCCTGCGAGGTGCCGACGCCGATCAGCATGCTCGTCATCATGGAGGCGCTGCTTCCTTCCTCGGACCCGAGACCTTCGCCGCGAATGAGGTAGGAGAGCGTCTCCTGTTCGGAAAGCTGCGGCGTGGAAAAGAGCGTCACTTCGGGCGACTCGGCGGTGCCCGTCACCCGGATGCCGGCCGTCACGCCATCGGCCGTATTTTCGGGATTTCTAATGGCTTCAAGACGCAGCGTGGGATTGTTCATCGGGCCCGAGAAAAGGATCTGCCCGCTCTGAATCACGAGATCCTGACCGTAGGCGCGAAAGCGCCCCATCGGCACGTTGATCTGGCCGAGAAGCCCCATTCTGCCCCCTGCCATGACGAACCGAACTTCCCCTGCGAGCCCTGCGCGCAGACCATAAGCCGCGATCCTCACCCCGGGCCCGAGGACCACCGTGACGTCGCCCGAAATCGGCATGCCGTCCGTGCGCACGGTTCTCGGCTGAAGATTGCTGTCAAGAAGCACCTGATCCTCCGAGACGGCAATTGCCGTGGAGGGGAGCGTCTTCACCTCAATCATCGATTTGGGGATTTCGATCCGCCCCTTGAGAGAGGCGGATGCATTCGTCGCCTCGGCCGTCACGTCGCCCTTGACGTCCACCTGGATCATGGGCGGAAGCGAGAGATGTAGTCCATCGGTTCGGACTCTCGCATCCGCCTTCCAGTGCTCAAGGCTCTCCCAGGACGCGGTTCCGGAAAGGAGCACGCTTTCGGTCTTCGTCCGGATTTCCCCGGAGAGCGTCGACGTACGGCCGTTGAATTCGATTTCAATGTTCGAGGGCTCCATTTCAATGGGAATGAAGTCGGCGTCGACCACGACGTTTTCTGCGCCCGCGCGTCCGTATAGCTCAGGGCGGGAGAGCGTGCCCGCCGCCCGGAGGCGCGCATTGACGGCGCCTTCGGCGCGCTCGCCCCGCGAGAGGAAGGGCTGAATGAAGGAAGGCGTGATGCCGTCAACGATAATCTGTCCATCGAGCCGGCGCTCCTTTCCCGGATCAATCACCGCGAGTTCGCCGCGGCTCGAGCCGTTCCCCTCGGGCTTCACTTCCCAGGCGAGCGCAACGCGCTTCCCGGTGATCAGCGCATGCGCGCGGAGCTTCTCAAGCGTCACCGGGAATCTCACGCCCTGCCAGCGCGTGGAGTAGCTCAAGCCGTCGCCGTTAAGGTTCACCTGTCCGGCAGGGAGCGGATTCTTCGAAAGATCCCAGTGAAAATCGGCGCTGCCGGTGAGCTTCCCGGCAATCCGGTCGCTCTTCTTTCTCAGATAGGGCTTGAGGACCTCAATGTTGAGGCTCGTCAATGCAAGATGCGCCTCGCCCGCACGACCGAGAACCAAGGGCTTCGGGAGGCACACCTCTGCATCCTCATGCACCCAGCAGTGCGTTCCCACGGCAAGCTGCGCCGTCTTCGGATCCCAGCTCAGGGACGCCGCATTTCTATTCGACCAGGTGCCCGCCGGGGTCTCCACGCGGGCCCTGGTCAGAGACCCCGTCCAGGAGAGCGTCTCTCGCGAGAATTTTCCCGCTGCCCGGATCGACCCCGATACGGGGTCGCCGGAAAGCGCGAGCGTAATGACGTGGCTCCCCTCGGTACCCTTGAGCGACGCTTCGGCCGAATCCAGAGTGAGGCCGGAAGCGGCAAGGTCCGTGAGCTTCAGACTGGCGCTCCCCTGAATTTCCCCGCCGGCAAGGGAATTGAAGATGAAGGCCATCTTCTCTTCGAGAGATGCATTTGCGGCAGGAGGCGGAGGAAGATTCGCGGAGAGGGCCGGAGGCGGCATCGGCTCCCCATCCTTTGCCCCGCCCTTCTGAGGCGCCGCGCCCTTAAAGGGCGAATTTCTCATATCCACAAAGAGATTGAGGCCGCCCAGCGAAAAGAGATTCTCCCAGCCGAGCCCGCTCGCGCGGACATTCGCCTGAGCAATCGGATGCGCGAGGCTGCCGGCGAGTTTTACGGTTCCGTTCGCGCGCCCGCTCAGCCCCGGGATCGTATTGAGGAGCCCCGGCGCATCAATGCTGAGATCAAGCTTGATCCCCCGCATGTGCTCGACTTCGCCCGCAAAGCGCAGCGTGTTTCTGCCAAGCAGAAAATCGAAGTCCGAAACCTTCCAGGAGAGTTCGCTCGTTCCTGAAATTTCCGTCGCGAGCCTCACCGGCGCCTTCTGAATGGTGCCGTCGAGCTTCAGTTTCGCCGAATCCACGCGGTAGGTGCCGTCCGTGCGCAGAAGCCCTTCGCTCGAGAAATCGGCGCCAAGCCTGAGCGGAAGCTTTTTGATCCAGGGTTCGAAATCAACGCCCGAAACCCTGAGTGCGGTTTTCCAGGAGAGATCCTCCTTCCAGGCCGCCTCGCCGCTGAGATTCAGTTCGCCAAGCGGCGTCGCGAAATCGAGCTTCGACAGCCGGATCCCGGAGAGGTCGCCCGAGGCATCCGCATCCAGCGTCCCTTCAAAGCGGGTCTCTTCCCCAATGAGCGCATCCGGCGCTTCAATGACGGGATTCCCCTTGAGCACGAGCTTCCATGCGGAAGGGCGGCCGGCCGCCTCAAGCGCGAGGTTCCTCACGATGTAGCGGCTCCTTGCGAGCGTCTCGGCAATGCCCGTACGCGGCGCAGCCTCTTCGTCGGGGAGAGTCTTTGCCGATGCCGCGGGCGGGGCTTCAGATCCCTGAGCTTCCGGGACGCTGCCTGTTTTCTCTGACCTGACTTTGGAATCCGCGAGGATTTCTGGCGATCGGACTTCATCCGAGGTGAGGGAAAGGCTGAAGGGAAGATCCGCCTCGCCCGGATTTGCCGTTGCCTTCAGCGCCATGCCGACGGGCCCCGACGTTTTGACTTCGAGACGGAGCTCACCGGCAATCTCGCCCGAAAGCGTCGTCCTGAGCTCAGCCTCAGGGGAATCAAACCGGAGGCCGGCGAGCGTCCCCCAGGGCGCGGCATCGGCTCCGGCCTCCAGAGAAAGATTGACGGGCCAGGCGCCGTCGAGATCAGCGCTTCCCGAAAGCGTGAGATCGGCAGCAGAAGATTCCAGTTTGAAGCGCTCAATCTCAACGTGCGACGCCTTCATGGAAGCCTTCGCGTCAACCGTACGGATCTCAAGGGGAGCAAAGCCGGGAAGTTCTTCCGTTCCGGGAATGCCCTCGAGGCGAATGCCGCTCGCCTTAAGAGAGAGCAGTTCCGCATCAAAGGGGAGACTGACGACCGGAAGCGTTTTGATAAAGGGTTCGGCAAAGATCCCCTTCACGCGCTCGAGATAGGTTTGAGGCGTCTCTGCCTGAGGCGCCGCCGCTGATGCCGGAGCTGACGCTGCCTCTGCAGGATGCGCTCCGTCCGAATCGTCAGAACGGGAAGCAATTTTTGAGAGATCGGCATGCCCTCCGGAGAGCATCGCATCCTCGATGACCACGCCCTCTCGCGTCATGCGTGCGGCGGCATCAAAATGATCGGCCCCGGCGGAAATCCCGCCAAGCCCAGAGGAAAGTCCGGCGAGAGAGAATTGCCTCAGCTTCAGATTTCCGTCGTGAAGATCGAGCCCGGCGTCGAGCGACTTCAACTCAACCGTCTCGCCGTTGATCACTGCTTTTGCGTCTCTTGCCGCAATGCCCTCGAGCGTGATGCCGAAGGGAAGCCGCAGGTCCGGCAGCTCGAAAGGTGCGGATTCTTCGGGAGCCTCTGTCTCCTGAGGGAGCTTCGCGGTCTCGACGACAGCCGAGGGCCTTTCAAGCTCGAATCGCCCGAGCTTCAGCTCCTTGTCGAAAAGACGGTACCAGTCGAGCTCGATCACGAGCTTTTCGGCCTTCACGTCCACGCCGGGCGAAGTCCAGCCGATCCCGGTGAGCGTCAGATGCCGCCAGTCGCCGTCGGACTTCGCAATCGAAAGTCCCGGCACCCAGCGGTCAAGCGCCTTCGCCGTGAGCGAAAGCCCCGGCGCCGTCGTTGCAAGGAAAATGAGCGCGCCGGCAAGAAGAATGAAGATCGCAAGGAGAATCCCCGCGAGACGCAGAAAAATACGGGCGGATCTGGCCATCTTAAAGCTCCGGGCCGAGGCCGATATAGAAAGCAAACCCCTTGTGATCCGGGTCTCCGATCGGGCGGGCGATGTCGAACTTCACCGGTCCCACGGGCGACTGCCAGCGGATGCCGAGGCCCGCGCCCACCTTGAAGGACGTGGAGGTGAACTTGTCCACCGCTTCGCCGGCATCCACGAATGCCGCACCCCACCAGGCGCCGTGGAAATTCCACTGGTACTCGATGCTCGAGGTGAAAAGGCGCTTTGCGCCCCGGAGGTCGCCCGATTCGTCCCTGGGCGAAATCGACTTGTAGTCGTAGCCGCGAACGCTTCTGTCGCCGCCCGCAAAGAAGCGAAGATCCGGCGGAACGTCGTCGAAGTCGTCCGTCTGAATCCAGCCGAAGGCGTAGCGGCCGATGAAGCGATGCCGCATGGCAAGCGTGCGGATCATTGCGCCCTGCGCATTAAAGGCCCAGAAGTCGATGTCGGACCCCCAGAACTTTCGCGAAAGGTCGAAGGAATAGCGCTGGGAATCGCCCCACATCGGCATGGCGCCGCCCCTCGAGCGCGTGCGGCTGAAGGAAACGCCCGGATAAAAGAGCATGGTTGTCGTCGAACTCATGCCCTGCGTGAAGTTGTCGAGCATCCAGCGCATGTTGAATGCCCGCTGCCAGCCGTTTTCAAAATTCCAGTAGCGCGACCCGACAAGCGTCGTCTGAGTCGACTTGGTGTCGTTCAGATCCGTATGCTTGAGGCCGCCCTGCACGAGGTAGTACTCCTCGAGCGGATTCTCGCGCCGGGGCATCTTGTAGCTGAAGTCGAACTCCTGCTCCCGGGCCGAAACGGCGCTCGAGAGCGCGAGACTGTGCCCCTTCGAATTCACCCAGGGCTTGGTCCATTCGCCTGTGAAGCGCGGTCCGACGTCGGTCGAATAGCCGACGCCCACTTCGACGATATTGCCCTTGCGGGGCGTGAGAGAGCCCTCGAAGGGAAGCTCCTTCTCGGGCGTTGCATTCTTAAAGTCGGGCGCCACAACGGCGTAGTTGAACCAGCCGGTGTCGGCAAGTCGTTCGTTGAGATTGGCAAGCCCCTCAGAGGTATAGGGATCGCCTTTCTCAAAAGGAATGAGGTTCTGCAGAATCTCGTCGTCGATCTGCGAGCCTGAAAAATGCACGTCGCCGAACTTCCAGCGCGGACCGGAACTGAAGGTAAGCCGCCACCATGCCTGATGAAGGTCCGGCGCCACAGCCAGTTCATTGCGCGTGAAGCGTCCCTGAAAGTAGCCCTTGCGCGTGGCAAGGCTCTGCACTTCCTTCTTGAAGCTTTCGTATTCGCCGTGGTTGAGCACGTCTCCCTTTTTCGGAAGCTTTCTGCGGATGCGCTCGAACGCGCGATCATTCGCGGCATCGCCCTCAACGAGGAGCTCAGCGCCTTCAATCCTCACAGGCTCGCCCGGATCAACCGTCAGCCGGAGAATGCGGGGCTCCTTCGATCCTTCCTTAGGTTTCGGATCCCATTTGAAGGTGAGTTTCGGGGCATAGTAGCCTAGCGCCCTCAGGCCGTCCCTCACGCCGGTTCTCACCCGGGCACGGTAGCGTCCCTCCACGGTGATGCCGTCGAGCCCGAGCGACTCGAGCTGCGCGCGGACATTCTCCTCAAGCGCGCCGTCAAGGCCCGAAAGCCGGTAGCTGAGGTCCGCCGCCCCTGCTGAGAACGCAAGGGATAGAAGAACCGTCAGAGCTAGCGGACGAAGGCGAATCACGGCAGGATCCCTCGGCAAAATCGGGAGAGGAGAAGGAATCCGCTTATTTTAACGGGCCGTGTTCCGATGCTTCCGCGGGCACACCTCGCAGAGTCTTTTCCAAAAGCAAAAAGCGCCGGAAATGTCAGCCGACGCTTTTCGCTTCTGTCGGTCCGCTCGCCAGGAAGGCGGCGCGGACGAATAATCAGATGGCTGTTCAGGCCTTCACGGGAGCCTTGGGAGCCGCTTTTCTGGCCGGAGCAGGTGCTGCCGCAGGCGCCTTGACTTCAGGCTTTTCTGCGGCTGCTGCAGGTTTGGCGGGAGCCTTGGCGGCCGGTTTGGCTGCCGGCTTCTCAGCGGCCTTGACTGCGGGCTTCTCGAGAGGCTTTGCCGCTGCCTTGGGGGTAGCCTTCTCCGCGGGCTTGGCGGCAGCCTTCGGCTGCGTCCTGCGGGCCGGGCTCTTCTTCACGGGAGCCTTCTCAGCCGGCTCGGGAGCCTTGACGGCCGTCAGCTGCTTCACGGCTTCGGCGATCAGGCGCTTCACGGCTTCCTCGGGCGTAAGTCCCGTCTGCGCGAGCGCATCCGCAAGAGCCTTCAGCGTCGCTTTGCTCAGCTTGATTTTGGTTTTGATCTTCAGAACGGGCATAGTCTCTCCTTCTGTTTCTGCCTCTGCGCCGCAAAGGCATTCACGTCTCATTTCTGGATTTTTTTAATGTATCACCGAACCGAGAGACGCCTCATTCCCGGGTGCGGAAATTTCTCGCCGACATTGCGAAAAACTGTATCCGCACCGCCTCGGACGCCCAAAAGCGGCGTCCGCCTGAGATGGTTGTCTGGAGATCATCGAACGCAATTGCGGATGCATTTCAAATCTTCCTCAGCGCTTCTCAGGCTCGTTTGCAAAGAAAGCAGGCAATTAAAAACCGCCTGGGGAGCTGAACCCGCCAGGCGGCTTTTGAGGAATTCTATGAATCAGCCCTCTACAACGGCAGAGCGGCAGGACGCATCACCGAGAGCCTGAGCCTCAAGTTCCTCGGCTTCCTCGCCGAGAGTGTTTTGATCGTTGGCTGCCCCCGTCTTCCACCAGAAGCAGTCCCCTTGGGCTACGGCTTCCTGAATGATTTCGCGGATGACGTGAGAGAGGACAACGTTCTGACTTTTCGCTAGCCCTTCAATGGCGAGCTTGAGTTCAAAAGGCAGTCGACAGCTTATTACGCCGGTCTTGGTGCCGCCGTTTGGCAGATCTTTGGTGCTACCACCTTCCTGAGAAACGTACATCGGGCTGGTTCCTTGAAAGTTGTGCTTTTTTGTTGTTGATCCCCGCAGGGATGCCGGTTGGTTGAAACGAGGGAATGGCCCCTAACAGGTCAGGGCTTCGCCTCGGGTCTAATGGAAAATCTGAATGAGAAGCCTTCTGCAGAAAGACTGGAAAAAATGCCTGAACCTGAACTTCAGAAACTCTTCTCCCGGCTATCTGCTTTAAGCGACAAAGATGTAAAAGCTTTCTTCGCGCTTATCTTTTAAAGATCTTCATTCTTCTTTATCCATTATCTTAATTTTACGCACCTTCTGCGAGAGGTCCCGTCCTGCCGAGGGTTTCATTGATTTTGTATTCATTTTCCCCCTTTCCAAATCCATTACTAAGAGGGTAAACCCCTATCAACAGATTGTTCTTTGCCGCAGTCGCGATTTCCTTTTATTGACGTTTTGACTGGCGGGTAAAAACAACATGCTTTCTGCCGGCTCCGGAAAATCCATTTCAGCGTTATCGATGCGCTTTTGCCGCGCTCCCGGGCTCCATCCCTCTCAACCCTCTCATTCATTGCCGGCTTTCCGGGCGGCTGCCGGCCTCATGTTGCTAAAAGTGATTCTCCGGCGTTAACCTCAAAAAGCAGTAAGGATCCCATCCGTACGAAAACGCAAAAAATTTGGGCGCTCGGTAGAGCGCC
>NZ_CALDXB010000047.1 GCF_937923675.1 uncultured Sutterella sp.
CTGAAAATCAAAAGATTCCAGCTGAAATTAGAAATTAATGTGCGTCAGCCCTGAAAAATATTTTCGTTGCGGCGCATCACCTCCAATCAGGCGGACTACTCAGTAAATTTTTCTCTCCTCTGCCTGCAGCCCCATAGAATGAGAGCGGCTTAGGCGGAGTAGAACCGCTGCCGCCAGCGATCCGCAGAATAGGGCTGCATGCCATTTGTTTTGCGAACCGAAGGAAAGGGCCGTCCGATGCATTAGCATTCGGGCGGTTTCTAATAAGGGAGAGGTCAATGTACAAAGGACGCGGACACAATCTTCCGCGCTCAATAGCAGCACTGCGTACTGTCAAGCGCGCATTTGCCGCCTGCGCCGTCATGGCGATTGTGCTCGGCATCGTTGCCTCTCTTGATTCGCTGATCGCCGGCCTTCGGGCGCCCGAAGGCGAAATTGCTCTGGTTCCGGGCACCTCTGAAATGATTTCCGGCACGCTGCCGGATCAGAAAGCCTCGAACCTTCTTATCCGCATAACGCCGATCACGCCCTCCATCTCAGTCGAGTCCCTTCGCTTCTCGAGTTCCGCCATCCGTTCCGACATGCGGTGGCACGCTTCCATCAGCGCCAGCAAGGACGCCCGTCCCGGCGACTACAGCATCATCGCCGAAGACCCGGGAGAAGCTGACCGGCATTCGATGCGCCGCTGGACGCTGAAGCTTTACCCGTCATTGGACGAATATCGCGAACACTCCTATTCGCTCTTCATGCGCTTTTTCGGAACGGACTCCCTGCAGCTCGCTCTCCGTTCGTTCGCGGTATTCCTCGTGAGCAGCATTTCTCTTCTGCTTCTCGTTTATTTCGGCGGAAGAAGCCTTGCAAAACAGGGCTACTGCCGCGTCTACTACGCACGCACGGAAGGCAACGACACCATGCTCTACTGCATTGATTCGGAAAGCCTTCTCTCCGACCAGCATTCCTACCCCGTCTTCAGCGCTGCCGGGCAGCTCCTCGGTCTTGCGGATGTAACCGCCCGGGGAACGCGCCACTGCGTTCTGAAGCTCTATGCAGCCCAGGCCCGCGCCGGCTGCCTCGTGGCGGTGACGCCCTGATTCCTTTATTGGGAAGCAATCGGCCGATAGCAGACGGCTCCCCGCTCGTTCCGGTAAGACTCAAAAAGTCGTGCCTGGAGAACACCGGGCTGAAGGCCCGTCATTCTCGGCAATTGGGGAAGCGACTGAGGTTCTGGTCCTCTCCAGTCTCTCGCGAGCGTAATGTGCGCACGGAAGGGCTTCGCGTCAAAAGGAATATCGAGCCGCTTCAGGACTTCGCGCACCTCGAGGCTCATTTTTTCGAGTTCATTCTTTTCCCTGAGTCCTGCCCAGAGAATGCCGCTTCGGAAAACGCCGGTGCCGGCAAGATCCATCGAGAGCGCATGAGGCGGCAAAGTGAGGAGTTCTGATGCGATGCGCCCGGCAGCTGCTTCATCGGCTTCGCCGATGAAGGCAAGCGTCAGGTGCAGATTTTCGCGGCGGCTGAAGCGCCCGGCCTTCAGATAGCTTCTTCTCAACTTTTCCATGTAAGCCCAGAGCTCGCGTTCGACTCTTCCGGGCAGATTGAGCGCAACAAAAAGCCGCATTGTGCAGTTCTCCCTGGTTTCATAACAAAAAAAGGCGCTCCAGGACACTCTTCAATGCCTGGAACGCCTCCTTCCGACGACAAGCGCTGAAAGCGCTTCAATCACCCGTTCTGCTTCCTGCGCCAGGCGGCAATCGCCTCAACGCTGTCCGCAGCCAGCTTCGGGCCGTTGTAGATGAAGCCCGTAAAGAGCTGAACCAGCTTGGCGCCGGCTTCCATCTTTTCGACGGCATCCGAACCCGTCATGACGCCGCCCGAGGCGATGATCGGAATTTCGCCCTTGACGTGTTCGGCGACGAGGCGGACGACGGCAGTGGAGCGCTCGCGGAGCGGAGCGCCCGAAAGGCCGCCTGTTTCCTCGGCGTGAAGGAGACCCTCAACGCCCTTGCGGTTGATGGTCGTGTTCGTGCAGATCACGCCGTCGATGCCTTTTTCAATCAGCGTGTCGACGCAGCGCAGAATGTCGTCGTTCTCAAGATCGGGAGCAAGCTTGACTGCGATCGGAACGTGCTTGCCGTTGCGCGCTGCCTTCAGTTCCTCGCGCTTGGCGACAATGCCCGAAACAAGGTGTTCGAGTTCGCCGGCGCCCTGGAGCTGACGAAGGTTCTTCGTATTGGGTGAGGAAATGTTGATGGCGATGTAGTCCGCAGCATCGTAGACCTTGTCGAGGCACTTCTCGTAGTCGGAGAGCGCATTCTCGATCGGCGTCACGGCGTTCTTGCCGATATTGATGCCGAGGATGCCGCCGCGCAGACGGAAGGCATCCGCAGAACGAAGGTTCTGCAGAACCTTGTCCACGCCTTCATTATTGAAGCCCATGCGGTTGATGACGCCGCCCGCAGGAATCAGGCGGAAAAGACGGGGCTTGGGATTGCCCGGCTGAGCAAGCGGCGTGATCGTGCCGATCTCAACGTGGCCGAAGCCGAGGCCGCCGAAGGCAGAAACGCGTTCGCCGTCCTTATCCATGCCGGCCGCGAGGCCAATCGTATTCGGGAAACGCAGTCCCATCACTTCAATGGGATCATCATCGGGCATGTGCGTCACGAGATTCGTGAGACCGAGCTGGACCGCCCAGTCTAGGTTCGCCATGATGACGTGATGAGCCGTCTCGGGGTTCATCGAAAAGAGAATGCGCCGGGCAATGTTGTAGAGCATGACTTCAGGCTTAAAGTAAGCGTACGAAAGCTTCAGCTCCCTCCTGAGGGGCAGAAGCAGGGAAAATCGACTAATTATAACGATCTAGTTTTTCTTCTTTCTGAAGGCCTCCTGATCGTGATGATGATGCGGACAATCCCGGAGGTTCAAATCCGCCCCCCGCAACCAGGAACTGCGGATGCACAATTTATTTTTCTGCAGCTCTTGACAAACTGGAATTTATTCTGCATAATTTCAATCTCTGCTTCTGAAGCAGACCGGATTTACCGCGGGGTGGAGCAGTCCGGTAGCTCGTCGGGCTCATAACCCGAAGGTCGGAGGTTCAAATCCTTCCCCCGCAACCAAAATTGAAACCCGTACCACTGATATGGTGGTGCGGGTTTTCTTTTGTCTGCTCGTTGAGTGCCTGAAATCTCTCCCTGGAAAAAATATCAGGGTTTTCCCTTTTAGTTCTTCACGCGCATCTCAACAAAGCCCGTTAAAGTGACGTTTTTATCCGGCCTCGACTCTGATTAGTGAGACCGGCCCGCATTTTCGACCAAGAAGAAGAATGACCGCTCCTATGCCCGCGGACTTTCCCATCCGCCCTGCTTTCTGGAACGTCCCGCTCTGGGGCGAAATCGGCGTCTACCTCCTCGCCGCCGTCACCATCGCACTCTGCGCCTGGGGCATCTGCCTCAATGTCAAACGCTGGCAGAAGTCCCGCAGCGACAAGCTCGCCGCCGACCCTGCGCGCAGGGATCGACTCCTCAGCGAAGTCGCCCTCCAGTCGCGCATACGCGAAACCAAGGCGGGCCGCATGCATGCCATTCTGGTTCTCGGCTTCTTCGTGCTCTTCCTCGGCACGGCCACTGCCACGCTTGACTGGGACGTCGGCCACTATGTCTTCGGAACGCAGTTTCTGAAGGGAAACATCTACCTCTTCTATAAGCTCGCGCTCGACATCGCCGGTCTAGCGGTTCTTCTTGCCATCGGCTTCGGCGTCTACCGCCGCTGGTATACGCCCTCGGACCTTCCCCGCGACGCGCGCTTTGTCTGCGCCTACTCAAGCCTCGCCTTCATCATTCTCTCGGGATACGTGATCGAAGGGCTTCGCCTTGCCGTGCAGCAGCCTCAGTGGATGAATTTTTCTCCTGTCGGCGCGCTTCTCGCGAAGCTCTTCCTTTCAACAGGCGCCGGCACTCCGGCGCTTGAATCCGCGCACATCATTCTGTGGGTGGTGCACGGGCTCGCCGCGCTCGCCTTCATTGCGACGATCCCCTTTACTTTCTATGCGCATCTCTACAGAACCCCCATGGGGATCGCAGTCAGGAAGCCCGGCCCCAACGGCGCCCTCAAAAAGATCGACAACATTGAAGAGCAGGAAACCTTCGGGCTTTCCTCCGTCGCGCAGCTTCGCTGGACGGACCGCGCGGCGCTCGACGCCTGCGTGGAATGCGGCCGATGCAATGATGTCTGCCCGGCCGTTCGCGCCGGGACGCCCCTCAAGCCCCGCACGATCGTGATGAAGCTCCGCGACCGCGTGAAGGAGGGCGAATCCGACGGTAAGAAGCTCGTGGGCGACATCGTCACGCACGAGGAGCTCTTCTCCTGCACGACCTGCGGCGCCTGCGCCCGCGCCTGTCCGGCTGAAATTCAGACGCCGGATCTCATCGTCGAGATGCGCCGTCATCTCGCGCTTGAGGCCGGCGAATTCCCGGAGGGCGCCGCCGCTGCGCTTGAAAATACCGCGAGCGTCGGGAATCCCTGGGGGCTCGACCCCTATGAGCGGATGGACTGGGCGAAGGACCTTGACGTGCCGGTGGCTCAGGAAGGCGAACGCTACGACGTGCTCTATTGGGTCGGATGCGCCGCGAGCTACGACCGCAGGGCGCGCCGCATTGCAAGGAGCATGGTGAAGATCCTGCGTGCAGCGGGCGTCAACTTCGCCGTCCTCGCTGAAGAGCGCTGCCACGCAGAGTTCGCTCGCCGACTGGGCGAGGAATATCTCTATCAGACGGCCGCGCAGGAAAACATTGAAAACCTTTCGCACTACACGTTTGAAAGGATTCTTACCGCCTGCCCGCACTGCTTCAATACGCTCGGGAACGAATACCCGGAATTCGAGGGCGGAAAGTTCACCGTCATTGATCATCCGACCTTCATTCGGGAACTCATGACGTCCGGGCGGCTCAGGCTCGAAGGGGGCGTAACGGATGAACTCACCGTCTGGCACGATCCCTGCTACCTGGCGCGCCAGAACCATATTGTCGAAGCGCCCCGCGCGGTGCTCGGAGCCCTGCGGCCCAACAAGACCTTCCCGCAGGAAGCCGGAGAAAAAACCTTCTGCTGCGGCGCGGGCGGCGGCCAGATGTGGACTGATCAGCAGAACGGCAAGAAGCGCATCAACGTGATCCGCCTTGAAGCGCTCCGGGAGACCGGCGCCAAATCCGTCGCCACGGCCTGCCCGCACTGCCTCACGATGCTCGAGAGCGCCCGCGCCGTGAGCGGAAAGGACGCCGAGGACGTGCGCATTGCCGATATTGCCGAAATTGTGGCGGGCGCCATTCCGGACGAAGCGAAAAGCGCCTGAGTCCGGGGGACGTCCCTGACAATTTGACAGCCTTCAGGCCCGCTTAGGCCTCCTCTACGGAGCCGGCGGGCCTTGCTTTTGCCGCTTTCATGGAGCGGTCCTCAAAAAGAAAGCCCCCGCACTTTTTCCATGCAGAGGCTTTGCATCGTGAATTGCTGATCTGAGGTCAGAAGATCACCCAGGGGGCAACGGCGGCGAATTCCTGACTGAACTGATTTTCCGCCGCGACATAGTCGCGCATCGTGCGCATGTCATTGGCGCGCCTTGCGTTGCTCGGCGAATCGAGCACCACCATCACGAGGCGCCGTTCGCCCACGTCGCTCTGAACCACCATGCAGCGGCCGGCAGCGGTCGTGAAGCCCGTCTTCTGAATGCCGATCTTCCAGGAGGGGTCGCCGATGAGGCGGTTCGTTGTCGCGAGACGGACGCTCCTCTTCCCGGCTGTGATCCGCGCCACGGGCTGCGTCGAGGCATCCCGGATTTCCTGATACTGATAGACGGCGGCGACGAGCTTGCCGAGATCGCGCGCAGTCGAATGGTTGCGGTTGTCGAGCCCTGTCGGATCCGCAAAGACGGAGTCCGACATGCCGAGCTCCGCCGCGCGCTCATTCATCCTGGCTACGAAAGCGCGCTTCCCGCCGGGGTAAGTGCGGGCGAGCGCATGCGCGGCGCGGTTGTCGCTCGACATGAGCGCGGCCTTGAGGAGCGCTTCGCGGGTAATCCGCATGCCGTTCGCCATCTTGGAGCGGGCGGTCGAGCGGACGTAGTCCTCGCGTGTGATGCGCACCTTTTCATCGAGATTGAGGTCGCTCTCGGCAATCACGAGCGCAGTCATGAGCTTCGTGACGGAGGCGATGGGAAGCGGTACGTCGGCGTTCTTCACGACGAGCTCTTCGCCCGTATCCTGATCCATCACATAAGCAACGGAACTGCCGAGCATCAGGGGATCCTCGGTTTTTCTCAGGCCCGCGAGCGTGGCCTGCGAAGGCGACATGCCGGCGCGGCGAACCTTCGCACGCCTCACGGGACGCTTTTTCTGAATGGCAACCTTCTTCGCTGAGGCTTTCTGGCGATTGACGGAGGTCTTCTTCGCCGTTGCCTTTTTAGGCGCCGCCTTGGCGGGCTTTGCCGACTTTGCGGCAGTCTTCACCGCCTGAGTGTTCGACGCGGCCGCCTGAGCCGGAAGCGCCGTGCCGGCAGCGTAGGCTGCGGCAGCTGCCGCAAAAATCAGATGCTTGAAGGAAAAACGCATGTCCCGATGCCCATCGATCCGCGCGACGGGAAGCTCGAACCGAAAAGAGGAAAAAAGAGCACGTTCTTTGCGCACTCTTTTCTGCAAATGAGTCTAATTGACGAATCCCATCATTTTCCCGCGCATCAGCGGCTTCCGACAAGACCGGAGAAACGAGAGAAACAGTCTGCTTACATTTTGCCGGGAGCGGCAGGCGGCGTCCTCCATACCGGAAGACGCCGTTTTCAGCCATCGGTCAAAGTCTTGCAATCGACTGCCAGATGCGCTCAAGGCGCTTGACGCTTACCGGCATCGGCGTCCTCAGCTGCTGCGCGAAGAGCGAAACGCGAAGCTCCTCGAGCATCCAGCGGAATTCCTCGAGATGCTCGTCGGGCTGGCCGCGCCGTGCGGCAACCGCCCGCTGCCACGGCAGAGCGAGCCGCTCGATCTGAGCCTGCCGCGAGGCGTCTCTCTCCGGATCGTCGCTGAAGTGCTCGAGCCTGTAGACGATGGCCTTCAGGTACCGCGGATAGTGCATGAGCTGACTGAGAGGCGCGGACAGGAGGAAATGCGGCGGGAAGAGCCCCTCGAGCTCGCGGGTCACGTCTTCGCAGAGGGACTTTTCCTGCGACATGCGCTTCAATTTAAGCGGAATCGTCCCGGCGATGGTTGCGACCTCCGTGAGAAGTCTTGAAACCTCGCCCGCAACGAGGGAAAGACGCCCGCGGGCATCCTCGCGCCTTGCCTGGAAGGATTGTTCGTCCGTGGGAAGCGGATCCGCCATTGCGGTCGCCTCAAGCACGCAGTCGACAACATCGTTTTCGAGGTCGTCGAAATTCTCAAAGTTCTTCGCGAGCCCCGGAACCACCGACGCCTGCATCTGCACGCGCCCGAGGTCTCTGAGGCTCCTTTCAACGAACTTCACCTGTTCGCGGAGCGTGAGGCGAAAGAGCTTTCTCAAGCCCTTTCTGTGCGCCTTCTGAGCTTCGAGCGGATCGTCGAAGACTTCGATCGCGCAGGCGTCGCCCTCGTCGACGAGCGCCGGATGTCCGATAAGGGTTTCGCCCCGGCGCTGAATTTCCATGAGTTCCGGGAGTTCCCCGAAGGTCCAGTTCGTGATCTGGTCCGCAAGGTCCTTCGCGACCGCGGCATCCTGCTGCGCCACGTTCCTGAAGGTTTCCTGCGCTTCAGCGCCGAGTTCGGCGCGAAGCTGCGAGAGGTTTCTCCCCATCGCGAGCTGCCGGCCGTGCTCGTCGATCACCTTGAAGTTGAGAATCAGATGAGCGGGAAGCTGCTCGACCTTGAAGTCGGAAGGCTGACAGGGAACGCCCGTTTCGGAGCGCACGTCGTCGGCGAGCACCTCAAGGAACCCGCGCGGCTGAGGCGCGCCGCCGCCCGAGCGCGTGAGGAACCCCGCGGCATAGTCCGCAAGCGGCACGCAGTTGCGGCGGATCTTCTGCGGGAGGCTTTTCAAGAGCACCTGCGCCTTTTCCTTCACCATGCCGGGGACGAGCCATTCCGCGCGCACGGGATCGAGCTGATTGAGCGCGAAGAGCGGCACCGTCATCGTGATGCCGTCGCGGGGGCTTCCGGGTTCAAACTGGTAGGAAAGCGTCATGTCGATCCCTGCCATGCGGATCGACTTCGGGAACCATTCGTTCGTGACGCCCTCGGCGCCGTGGCGCATGAGTTCGTCCTTCGTGAGTTCGAGCGCCTTAGGGTTCTTCTTCCTCTCCTCAGCGAGCCACTTTTCGAGCGTTTTGAGCGAACACACGCCCTCCGGGAGCTCCCTGTCGTAGAAGCTGAAGATGAGCTCGTCGTCGACGAGCACGTCCGGACGCCGGGTCTTGTGTTCGAGCTCCTCAATCTCGCGAACGAGCCGCTGATTGTGCTGGAAGAAGGGGAGCTTCGCATCGAGCTCGCCCGCAACGAGCGCCTCGCGGATGAAGAGTTCGCGCGCGAGCTTCGGATCGTGGGGCGCGAAGGATACGCGCCTTTGCTGGTAAATCGTGAGGCCGTAAAGGGTTCCCCGCTCCATTGCCACCACTTCGCCGCGGCGCTTTTCCCAGTGCGGTTCGCTCCAGGCGCGGCGAATGAGGCCGCCCGCGGCGGCTTCAATCCATTCGGCGTCGATGTCGGCAACGCAGCGCGCATAGAGCTTCGTGGTTTCGATGATCTGGCCCGCAAGCACCCAGCGGCCCGCCTTCTTAGCGCGCACCGAGCCCGGCCAGATCCAGAACTTGATCCCGCGGGCGCCCGCATAGGGAGGCGCGCGGAAGTCGCTTTCGACGGTTTTGGAGCCGATGTTGCCGAGAAGTCCGGTAAGAAGAGACCGGTGCACTTCCTCGTACGTGGCGGGAGCCGTATTCATGCGCCAGCCGAGGTCGGAGACGAGCATCCTCAACTGCCCCTCGACCTCGCGCCATTCGCGAAGGCGTCTCGGCGACAGAAACCGCCGCTTCATTTCCTGATCGAACTTCCGGTTGCTTTCCTTTTCGGAACGGGCTTTTTCGACAAAGTCCCAGACCTTCACGAAGGAAAGGAAGTCGGAGCGTTCATCGGCGAGCTTCTTATGCGCCTCGTCGGCCGCCTGCTGCTGGTCGACCGGGCGTTCGCGGGGATCCTGCACGGAAAGTCCCGACGTAATGATGAGAAGCTCCCGGAGGGCATTCTTTTCCGAGCCGGCCAAGAGCATGCGCCCGAGCTTCGGGTCGACCGGAAGGCGCGCAAGCGACTGCCCCACCCCGGTGAGTTCCCCCGCGTCCGTGATGGCGCCGAGTTCCTGAAGAATCGCGTAGCCGTCGGCAATCGCCTTCGGGGGCGGCGCCTGCACGAAGGGAAATTCGCGGATGTCGCCGAGATGCAGCGAAATCGCGCGCAGGATCACGGCAGCGAGGTTCGAGCGCATGATTTCCGGATCCGTAAAGGCCGGACGCCGGTTGAAGTCGTTTTCGTCGTAGAGCCGGATGCAGATGCCCTCAGCCACGCGGCCGCAGCGGCCAGCGCGCTGATTGGCGGAAGCCTGGCTCACGGGTTCGACGAGAAGCTGCTCGACCTTCGAGCGGTAGGAATAGCGCTTCACGCGCGCAAGCCCCGTATCGACGACGTAGCGGATGCCGGGCACCGTCACGGAGGTTTCGGCGACATTCGTTGCCAGGATGATTCGCCTCAGGCCGCCCGAGGGCTTGAAGACCCGGTCCTGCTCGGAAGCGGACAGGCGCGCGTAGAGCGGCAGGATGTCCGCCTTCCCGACGCGCGTTTTTCTCAGCCAGTCGGCGGCGTCACGGATTTCGCGCTCGCCCGGGAGGAACACCAGAATGTCGCCCCGGCCCGCGATCTCGAGTTCAGTCACGGCGTCGTCGATCGCCGAGAGGATCTGATCGTCGTCCTCGTCCGGATCCTCGATCGGCCGGTAGCGGATTTCCACCGGATAGGTGCGCCCGGAAATCGTGAGCACAGGCGCGTCCTTCCCGTCCTTGGCGAAGTGCCTGGCAAAGCGCTCGGCATCGATCGTCGCCGACGTTACGATCACCTTGAGGTCGGGGCGCTTCGGCAGAAGGCGCTTCAGGTATCCGAGAAGGAAGTCGATATTGATCGAGCGCTCGTGCGCTTCGTCGATGATGATGGTGTCGTAGGCGCGCAAGAGCGGATCCCCCTGCGTTTCCGCGAGGAGTATGCCGTCCGTCATGAGCTTGATCGTGGCGCCCGGAGCCGTATGGTCCGTAAAGCGCACCTTGAAGCCCACGACGTCGCCGGGTTCGGTTTTGAGTTCCTCGGCAATGCGCCGGGCAATCGAGCTCGCGGCAATGCGGCGCGGCTGCGTGTGCCCGATCCGCCCCGTCTGGCCGCGGCCGGCCATGAGGCAGATTTTCGGAAGCTGGGTTGTTTTGCCCGAACCCGTTTCGCCGCAGACGATGATCACCTGGTTTTCTTCAATTGCCCTGATGATCTCTGGCGCCCGCTCGGATACCGGGAGACCCGGCATGAGTTCGAAGGGCGGAATGGGGTTCCTGCGTTCGGCAAAGGTGAGCTTCTCCCGTCCGCGGGAGCGCCCCTCCGTCTTTCGGACCGCGCCCTGAGCGCTTCTCTGTTGGGGACGCGCGTCGTTCCGGGGCCGGGAACCCTTGCCGGGACGCGCCTCAGGGCGCCCCGCGCCGGGGCGCTTCGATTCTGAAGAAGCCCTGCGTTCGGGCGCACGGGCACCGCTTCGATCCGGATTCGGACGCGCTTCCCTCGCAGACTTCGCGCCTGCGGGAGCAGTCTGATTCTTCGGAGCCTCCCGGACTTCAGCCTTTTCCTGAGTCGTCTTCCGATCCTTTGCCGAAGCGCGGCTTCCCGCCTCGCGGAAGACCGCCCCCGAAGCCGCGGCCGCATCGGCGAGCATGGAGCCGAAGGCGCCCTTAGGCGCCGCAAACTTCTGCGGCTCCTTCGGGGGCAGAGGCTTCGCGACGGGCCTGGGGAGAGGCTTCGCCGCGGGGGCTGCCGGCTTTGCCGGCGCCTTCGGGAGAGAACCAGGGGCGGACTTCGCAGGAGACTTTGCCGCAGGAATGCCGGCGCGCTTCAGGCGCCGCTCCTCAAGGCGCGCGGCTTCCTCGGCCGCACGCTTTTCGGCTTCCTTGCGGCGCGTTTCCTCGAGCGCCTGATCCACATCTGCGCGCACCTTCTGGAAGGCCGCGAAAAGAGCACGGTTGTCCGCCATGAGAATCCTGAAAATTCGAAGTGTCTCCGAAGGATTGCCTTCGGCAAAGAGACTGCATTATAGGAATGCAGGAGAGAGAGGATCAGCCGCCGCGCGCCGGTGAAGCAATCGTGTAGACTCATTTGTTCGGGGCTGCGCCTTCCCGGGAATGCTTTTCCCCCGGGGAAAAATCCGGCGCAGACGCCCAGTGCCTTTTATCTGAGTACGCGCCGGCCATTCATGAGCGCCGGCGCAGCATCCTCTCGAAAACTTTAGGGAGATCTTTCAATGGCCCGTATGGTCCACTGCGTGAAGCTCGGCAAGGAAGCCGAAGGTCTTGACTATCCGCCGTTCCCCGGCGAACTCGGCAAGCGCATCTGGCTCAATGTGAGCAAGGAAGCCTGGGGCGAGTGGACGCGCCTGCAGACGATGATGGTGAATGAGTATCAGCTCAATCTCGCCGACCTCTCGGCAAGAAAGCACCTGATGAGCCAGTGCGAGCGCTACTTCTTCGGCGACGGCAAGACGGGCGATCTTCCCAACTACACGCCGAAGGCCTGATCCCGAGGACTCAGGCCCGAGCTCCGCGAAAAATTGCAAAGCCTCCCGGAAGAGCATCCGCTTCGGGGAGGCTTTTCATTCTGGAAGAAGCCTTATCAGGCCTTCCTGAAGGTCTTCACGCCTTCGGGCGTGCCGAGAAGGAGGACGTCGGCGCCGCGGTGCGCGAAGAGCCCCACCGTCACGACGCCGGGCCAGCTGTTGATCTCATCCTCGAGCGCCTTCGGGTCCGTGATGGAGAGACCCGACGCATCGAGAATGCTGCAGCCGTTGTCGGTCACGAAGTCGCGCAGCTTCACGCTGGCGCCGAGCGCCTCAAGACGGCGCCTGATCGCGCCTGCGGCCATGGGGATCACTTCAACGGGGAGCGGGAAGCGCCCGAGGACGTCCACCTTTTTCGAGGCGTCGGCGATGCAGACGAACTTCCCCGAAATCGAGGCGACGATCTTTTCGCGCGTGAGCGCGCCGCCGCCGCCCTTGATCATTGAAAAGCCCGGATCGATTTCATCGGCGCCGTCGATGTAGACCCCGATCGATTCGACCTCGTTCATGTCGAGCACCTTGAAGCCGAGCGCCTCGAGGCGCTTCGTCGAACGCTCGGAGCTCGAAACGCAGGCCGGAATCCGGTCGCGGATTTCCGGGAGCTGATCAATCAGCTGGTCGACCGTCGAGCCCGTGCCGACGCCGAGGATTTCTCCCGGCACGATGTAGTCGAGCGCAGCGCGCGCGACCTGGCGCTTCAGTTCGGTCTGGCTCATGGGCTGTTTTTCCGTCATGTGGGTTCGTCCTGAAAGAAGGGAAAAAAGGGGAAAAGCGCGAAGAAAAGGACCTGAGCTGAGGGCCTCATGCGGGCTCCTCTCTGCGGGAATCCCGAAGACTTCGCGAAAATTCTGATCTTTTCCCATTCTAAAAGAGAGGCTTTCGGCCTGAGGCTTCTAAAATGCAGTCGTCACCCATTTGAGCATCGAAAAAGAGGGCATTCACCATGTCCACGCAACGCCCGGACCCGCTGATTACAGACGCCTTCAAGAACCTCAACGCTTCGGACAGGCTCCCCGCCATCACGCAGCGCGCGCTCTGGGCTTCCTGGGCGGCGCTCTTTCTCGTGGCGGCCTTTCTTCTCGGCATCTCCTGGCTCGTGATCGGCGCGGACCGCGAGGCGGAAACGATCCGCCTCAAGCAGTCGACCGACCTCGTCATTCAGTCGCTCGAGGCCCGCATTACCGGCACGGCGGAAATTCTGCAGAAGCTCTCGATGCGCCTCATGCATTCGCCCGAAGGCAACTATTCGCTCGCCTCGGCCGACCTCTCCGCCTCGACCCTCATGGCGGACCGCCGGGAAGTGATTGAGATTGCGCTTGTCTCCCGCGAGGGCGACGTGATTCACGGCTGGCGCTCGGTGTCGCTTCAGACCCAGGCGATCTTCAATTCCGCTTCCGACGTGCGGGACGTTCCGACCCTGCGCGCCATCAAGGAGGTGCTCCTCGAGGACCGGTCCGCGAGCACGACCTTCTATTCGTCGGAGTCGTCCGACCGGGTCTTCATCAATCTTGTGGTGCCGACCCCCACGCGCTCGCACGTCCTCGTTGCCCGCCTCGACCTCTCGTGGCTTCTATCGACTGCCAAGCAGCGGCTTTCCTCGTCGCGCTACCAGTTCCAGTTCCTCCTCAACGACCGGCCGGTGCCGGCAGCGGGAAGCCAGCGCTCGACGATCGCCTCCTCGTCCCTCGTCGCGCCCATTCACTACCGCGCGCCCATCACGTTCCTTCATCACGCCAAGGGCGCGAGCATGATGATCGAGGCGCGAAGCTACGAGCACGCGCTCTTTGCAACAAACCGCGTGCAGTACTTTGCAGTTGCGGGACTTGCCGTGATGCTTCTTCTCGCGGTTGCGATCGTCTTTTACTACCAGCGCCAGCAGCACCGCTCGCACCGGCTCCTCGCGACCGAATATTCGCTTCGCCGCGCGATGTCCGAATCCGCCGTGGTGGGCCTCCGCGTCGCGGACCTCTCGGGAAAGATCCTCTACGTCAACGAAACCTTCCCGAGAATCGTGGGCTACCCCGCGCAGGATCTCCTCGGGCGCGAGCCTCCCTACCCCTACTGGATCGAAAACCTGATGCCCCACATTGAGGCCGCGCTCTCGCATGCGGACTCGTCGGCTCAGACGCTTCGCTTTCAGGCAAAGAAGAAGAACGGCGACCTCTTCTGGGCCGAACTGAGGCTTTCGCCCATTCTCGACGAAACCGGACGCGCCTTCGGCACGATCGGCGCGCTCTTTGACGTGACGCCTCTCGTCACCGCCCGGCAGCGCGTCGAGGACGCGAACGAGCGCTTCACGCGCGTGGTGGAATCGATGGCGAGCGCCATTGCGGTTCTCTCCGAACCCGACCGCGGCACGCTCTTCTTTGCAAACCGCTCCTACCGGACGCTCTTCAACGACCTTCCCTACGGGGGCGCGCGGCTTCTGAAGCGCTTCGAGGCAACGCCCCCGTCCGTTCAGAGCGAAGGGATCTTCGACGAGGAATCTGGCCGCTGGTTCGACGTGAGGCTCCAGCCCATCGTCTGGACGCGCTCCGAACCCGCCGTCATGATGATCGCCACCGACATTACCGAGCGGCGCGAGCTTGAGCTCGCCCGCGAGGCGCAGTTAAGGCGCGCCGAGTCGACCCACCGCCTCGTGACGATGGGCGAGATGGCGAGTTCGCTCGCGCACGAGCTCAACCAGCCCCTTGCCGCCATCGCCAACTACGCCAATGCCGCCGCCACGATGCTCGCCGCCGGAACGCTCTCAAAGGAGCGCGAGGCGCAGAGCTTCTCGCGCATTGAAAATCAGGCCCAGCGCGCGGGCCGCATCATTCAGCGCATCCGCGGATTCGCGAAGAAGACGGATGCGAAGCTCGAGCCCGTGGCCGTGCAGACCGTCATTCAGGAAACGCTCGAACTCGCCAACATTCAGGCGAGGAAATTGGAGAGCTCGATCGAACTCCATGTGCCGGAGAACCTCCCGCTCATGATGGGCGACGGCGTGATGCTCGAGCAGCTCCTCCTCAATTTGCTCAAGAACGGCATGGAGGCCTGCGCCGGGGCGAACCTGCCGCCTGAGCGCCGCGTGATGCGGCTTTATGCGGAAATCGACCCGCAGGACGCCTCGCGCATCCGCTTCTCGATCGTCGACCACGGTCCCGGCATTCCCGAAGAGCTCCGCTCGAAGCTCTTCGACGCCTTCTATTCCACGAAGAGCGAGGGCATGGGAATGGGACTCAACATCTGCCGCTCGATTGCGGAGCTCCACGGCGGGGAGCTCATCGTGAAGACGACCCCCGGAGGGGGCTCAACCTTCTCCTTCACGGTTCCCGTCATCGGAGCGCAAGCAGCAAAGGCATAACGAATTCAAAGGTCTTTTTTCCGGGTTTCGCCGCATGCGAACTTGGCTAAAATAGACTTTCCCGAAAGGAGACAACCAGAAAATGCTATCCAGCTACGACTACACCAACGAGCTTTCCGGAGAAAACAAGAACGGGCTCGTCTACGTAATCGATGACGACGCAGATGTTCGTGAATCGATCAAATGGCTTCTTGAGTCCACGAACTACCGCGTTGAGGACTATGAAAGCGGAGAAACCTTCATTGCCCAGTTCAATGAAAACGTTCCCTCCGTCATTCTTTGCGACCTGAGAATGCCCGGCATGTCGGGCTCCGACGTGCAGGATCATCTGCTTCGCCGTCGCATCGACGCTCCTTTCATCTTCATCACCGGCCACGGCGACGTGCCCCAGGCTGTGCAGGCCTTCAAGAAGGGCGCCATGGACTTCATCCAGAAGCCCTTCCAGCAGCCTCAGCTTCAGAAGCTCGTCGAACGCGCCATGAAGACCGCCAAGGAGCTCTTCCAGCGCCGCCAGACGCTCGCGCAGAACCGCACGCTGATCGAAAAGCTCACGCCGCGCGAACAGCAGGTGCTCGAGCGCATCGTGAACGGCCGCCTCAACAAGCAGATCGCCGACGACCTCGGCATTTCCATTAAGACGGTGGAAGCGCACCGCGCCTCGATCATGGACAAGACGGGCTCCGGCACCGTTGCCGACCTGATGCGCGTCGTCGTCAAGTCCGAGCTCTATCCGAAGATTTCGTCGACCCTTGCCGAAGCGGTGGCCGCCCTCCCGAGCCGACTCGCCGAAACGGGGCTTCCGCATACGGAAAAAAATGCCGAACACATGCGCCGCCTTGATACGGAGCTGCGTGAAGCGGAAGCCGAACGCCAGCGCCGCGAGGAAGAGGCGACGGTGACGGGCATCAACAGCTCCATCGGCGGACCGTCGAGCGGACTGCTCTAAGCGCAATTTCCCGCTTTTTGAGCGACCCGAAGGCGCCTTCCCGGATATTCCGCGAGGGCGCTTTTCTTTTACCTGCGACGCCTCTCTCTGCGCTTCATCAAAGCGTTATCCCTATTTCCGCCATAAGGAGAAAGTGGAGAAGCGCATTTCCGGGCAATAATGACTTCTCCCGGACGCAGGACGACTCCGCGTTCCCCCGGCCCGACACATCACTCTTAAATAAGAGGAGAGAAGAATTGACAGCACAGATTATTGACGGCAAGGCGCTTGCCCGCGAAATTGAAGCGCGCGCAAGGAAGAGAAGCGAGGAACTCGCCGCGCTGCCCGGAGGACGCCGCCCCGGACTTGCCGTCGTGCTCGTGGGCGAAGACCCGGCGAGCTGCGTCTACGTGCGCAACAAAACCCGCGCCTGCGAACGGGCGGGCGTCTCCTCCCATGAGTACCGTCTTCCTGCCGACACCGATCAGAAGGCGCTCCTTGATCTCATCGGCCGATTGAACGCGGACCCCGCCGTCGACGGGATTCTCGTGCAGCTTCCGCTCCCGAAGCAGATCCGAGCGAGCGCCGTGATTGAAGCGATTGATCCCGGCAAGGACGTCGACGGCTTTCACATGCTCTCCGCGGGCGCGCTTCTCGTCGGGCGCCGCGACGAGGGCTTCCGCCCCTGCACGCCCGCGGGCGTCATGAAGATGCTCGAATCCGTGGGCGTCAACCCCGAGGGGCTCGAGGCGGTCGTGGTCGGCCGCTCCAACATTGTCGGAAAGCCCCAGGCCCTCATGCTCCTTGAGGACCATGCCACCGTCACGGTCGCGCACAGCAGAACGCCCAACCTCGCTGAAATCACCCGCCGCGCCGACATTCTCGTCGCCGCCGCCGGCCGCGCCCGGATGATCACGGGCGACATGGTGAAGCCCGGCGCCGTCGTGATCGACGTCGGCATGAACCGCGATGAGGATGGAAAGCTCTGCGGCGACGTCGACGAAAAGAGCGTCGCAGAGGTTGCCCGCGCCCTTTCGCCCGTTCCGGGCGGGGTCGGCCCCATGACGATCGCCATGCTGATCTCGAACACGGTGCTTGCGGCCGAACGGCATCTCGGCCAAGGCGATACACTCTGATTCCCTGATCCACAAGGGGCCGTTCCGTTAAAGAACGGCCCTTTCTCTCCCCTATACCTACTGCTTCTTCAGAATGACGACTGCACCTCAGGAAGCGGAGAACCCGCTTCTCAACATTACTGACCTCATCGATTACGCCGCTGTCCGCCCCGAACACGTGATGCCGGCAGTGAAAAAGCTTGCCGCGGATCTTGAAAAGGCGCTTTCCCGCGTTACCGCACCCGAAACGCCCGCGACCTGGGACGCGGTTGTCGTGCCGCTGGAAGAAGCCTCGCTCGCCTTTTCCCGCTCCTGGGGAGCAATCGGGCACCTCCAGAGCGTCGTCGATACGCCGGCGCTTCGCGACGCCTTCAATGAGGCGCTCCCGCTCGCGACGGATCTCTATCTGCGGATCTCCCAGGACGAGGCGCTCTATAAAAAGTATCTCGGGATCGAAAAGAGCGACGCTTTTGAAGCGCTTTCGCCCGTGCGTCAGCGGATCATCCGCCGCGAAATCCGCGACTTCGAGCTCTCGGGCGCCGCGCTCCCCAAAGATAAGCGCGAGCGCGTGAAGGCGATCGGCCAGGAACTCTCGCAGCTCTCGCAGAAATTCAGCGAGAACCTCCTTGACGCCACGAACGCCTTCGAGCTCATCCTCCCGGACGAAAGCCGCCTTGCGGGCGTTCCCGCCGAGACGCTCGCGCTCTACCGCGCGAGCGCGAAGGCGGCGGGCAAAACGGGCCTGAGGCTCACGCTCCAGTTCCCCTCCTACCTCCCCGCCATGAAGTACTGCGCCGACCGCGGCATCCGCGAGGCGCTCTACTACGCCTTCTCGACCCGTGCGGCGGAATTCGACGACGGAAAGTACGACAACACGCCGATCATCAGACGCATTCTGGAACTGCGCCGCGAAGAGGCCGAACTCCTCGGATTCAAGAATTTCGGGGAACTCTCGCTCGCCACGAAGATGGCGAAGGACCCCGCGGAAGTGCTCGCGTTCCTGAGGGACCTCGCGAAGCGCTCGCGCCCGCGCGCGCTCGAGGATGCGGGCGAAGTCGACGACTTTGCGAAGAAGACCCTCGGCATCGACGAGGTCGAGCCCTGGGACCGCCCCTATGCGGCCGAAAAACTCCGCGAAGCCCGCTACAGCTATTCGGACGCCGAAGTGAAGCGCTACTTCACGCAGAATGCCGTCTTCGCCGGGCTCTTCCGCATGGTGGAGACGCTCTTCGGCATCGAAATCGAAGAGAAGCGCGCCTCCGTCTGGCATCCGGACGTCAAGTACTTCGAAGTGAAGCGCTCCGGGCAGCTCATTGCCGCCTTCTACGCGGACCTCTACGCCCGCGAGGGGAAGCGCTCCGGCGCCTGGATGGACGGCGAGCGCACGAGGCGGCGCCTTCCCGACGGGAAGCTCGTCACGCCCGTTGCCTACCTCGTCACCAACTTTGCCGCGCCGGTTGAAGGCAGAGAGGCGACGATGACGCACGACGAGGTGACGACGCTCTTTCATGAATTCGGCCACACGCTCCACCACATTCTCACGGCCCAGGAAGAGGCGCAGGTTTCCGGCATCAACGGCGTCGAATGGGATGCCGTTGAGCTTCCGAGCCAGTTCCTCGAGAATTTCGCCTGGGAGCACGATGTGGTGAAGGCGATTTCGCGCCATGCCGATACGGGCGAATCGCTTCCCGACGAACTCTTTAAGAAGATGATTGCCGCGAAGAACTTCGAAGCCGGCGCCTTCTGCGTGCGCCAGGTCGAATTTGCGCTCTTCGACATGCTCCTTCATGCGGAATTTAACCCGAAGACGGATTCGGTTCCGGCGCTGCTCGACCAGGTCCGCAGGGAGGTCGCCGTGGTGTTTCCCCCGAAGTGGAACCGCTTCCCGCAGAGCTTCGCCCACATTTTCGCGGGCGGCTATGCCGCGGGCTACTACAGCTACAAGTGGGCGGAAGTGCTCTCGGCCGACTGCTTCAGCGCCTTCGAAGAGGAAGGCGTCCTCAACCCGAAGACGGGCCGGCGGTTCCTCACCGAAATTCTCGAGCGGGGATCGAGCCGCGACGCCATCGAGAACTTCGTTGCCTTCCGCGGCAGGAAGCCCGAACTCGACGCCCTCCTGAGGCTCTCGGGCATCGTTGAGGCGCCTCAGGCCTCTAAGAAGGATTAAAGCCTCCTCAGAGACGACTCCAGCAAAACGCCCGCAGTTCTCCGAAGGGAATTGCGGGCGTTCTTGTTTGGATGGCGCTCAGGCTGAGAAGCCTGAGGCGCTTTCACAAAACTTTTTAGGCGAGGGTCGCCACCATCAGCGCCTTGATGGTGTGCATGCGGTTGCCGGCCTGCTCGAAGACGATCGAGGCGGGCGATTCAAAGACATCTTCCGTGACCTCGACGCCGTCCTTCAGTTCCGGATGCTGCGCGATCACCTTGGCGCCCACCTTCGTTTCGGCGTTGTGGTAGGCCGGGAGGCAGTGCATGAAGCGCACGTTGGGGTTCCCCGAAGCGGCCATGAGTTCGGCATTCACCTGGTAGGGCTTCAGGAGCTTGATGCGTTCGGCCCAGACTTCAGCGGGCTCGCCCATCGACACCCAGATGTCGGTGTGGATGAAGTCGGCGCCCTTCACGGCCTCGACGGGATCCTCGGTAATCGTGATGCGCGCGCCCGACTTTTCAGCCATTTCGGTAACAAGCGCAATCAGCTCTTCGGAAGGCCAGCAGGCCTTCGGCGCGCCGATGCGGACGTCCATGCCCATCTTGGCGCCGACCATGAGGAGGGAATTGCCCATGTTGAAGCGCGCGTCGCCCATGTAGGCAAACGAAATGTCCTTCCAGGCCTTGCCGCTCGCTTCCTTCATCGTCATGAGGTCGCAGAGCATCTGCGTCGGGTGCCACTGATCGGTAAGGCCGTTGTAGACGGGAACGCCCGCATAGTCGCGGAGCTCTTCGACCACCTGCTGCGAGAAGCCGCGGTATTCGATCGCGTCGTACATCTGGCCGAGCACGCGGGCGGTGTCCTTGATGCTTTCCTTGTGGCCGATCTGCGAGGACGAGGGATCAAAGAAGGTCGTGCCGGCACCCTGGTCGTGAGCGGCAACCTCAAAGGCGCTGCGCGTGCGGGTGGAGGTCTTTTCAAAGACGAGCGCAATGTTCTTGCCGACAAGTCGGCGCGCTTCCGTCCCCATGCGCTTGGCCTTCTTGAGGTCGATGGCGAGATCAATGAGATAGTCGATCTCGGCAGGCGTGTGGTGAACGAGACTGAGAAGGCTGCGGCCGCGAAGATTCATCGGCATGGAATGCTCCAGGAATAGAAGGGTGTATGAGAAATTCGATCTCAGCTTGGCGCGTCCCCGGAAGCATTCAGGATGCCCGGGGCCGCAAGCTCGGGTGCATTTCATTCTAGGAGGAGGCAGGGGCCTCTTTCTAGTGCTTTCTACCTAGACTGCGTGATGCGCCCGAAGACCATAACATATTGTTTTTATTATGTTTCTTATTGTCGACCAATGGCACATGATGACAAGAACCAAGGCGCAAAAAGACAAATGAATGCCTTCATACGGTTGAAGAAGGCGTTCATTGTTGGGAGGCTACTCTTCGGGCTTCTCGAGAGGCGCCTCTTTTCTCGCCGCGGCTTCCTTCATGCGGATGCCTTCCTCGAGAATGCGCCGCGTCCATGCCGAGCCGCCCGCGTCGTGCCAGAACTGAAGCTGTTCGGCAGTCAGGCGCGCCGAGCAACGCAGATACCCTTTTTCCTCCCTTTCGACGCGCTTCTTCGCGTCGCCGGGGCGAAGATCAATCGGAGTCCCGGGCACGCGCTTCGATTGCGCCTTCCTGAGGAGCCTGAGCGCGGATTTGGTTTTGGCCGCTGCTTTGGAAGTCGTTTTTCCGGCGGCTTTTGCTGAATCTTTTTTTCCCATGATCGAAATTCGGTCTTCTATTCGGTTCGTTCGGAAACGCTTCGGGGTGAGGAGCCGGGGCTCGCGCCCGTTCATGAGGGGAGCGCGGGGCGCCTTTCCCAATGATAGGCCGAGAGGCGCATTATCCCAAAGTACGGAAGACTACCGATTGCAAAGCGAAATAGAAACGCGGCCCGATGCTTCTTCCCAAAGGAATCCGCTGTGGCAAACTATGGCGCCTGAATGGTTTCCGTCTGAAAGGTTTCCCTCCGCCATGCCTCAGCTTCGTCTTGCCTCCTGGAATGTCAATTCGCTCAAGGTCCGCCTGCCGCAGGTGCTTGAGTGGCTCGAGCTCTCCCGAACCGACGCGCTCGTCCTTCAGGAAACCAAGCTCACCGACGACCTTTTCCCCGCGGAAGCCTTCCGCGAGGCGGGCTTCGACGCGGTCTTCACGGGTCAGAAGACCTACAACGGCGTGGCGCTCGTCACGAGGAAGAGCACCGTGAGCGGCCTGGAAGCGGTCGAACTCAATATTCCGGGCTACCCCGACGACCAGAAGCGGTTCGTGAGCGCGCTTCTTGCTCCCGCCGCCGGAGGCGACCCCATCCGCTTCTGCGGCGCCTACTTCCCGAACGGACAGGAAATCGGCACGAGCAAGTATCTCTACAAGCTCGACTGGATCTCCACGCTCTCGAGGCACCTCAGAAAGCTCCTCGAGGCGTCGCCGCGCCTCATTCTCGGCGGCGACTTCAACATCGCCCCCGCGGAAGCCGACACGTGGAACCCCGCCTACTGGGAAGGGAAGATTCTCTGTTCGCCCGCAGAGCGCAGCGCCTTGAAGCGCCTCGAGGCGCTCGGACTTCGCGACAGCTTCCGGCTCTTCAGCCAGCCCGCGGAAACCTTCTCCTGGTGGGATTACCGTCAGAGCGGATTTGAAAAGAATCACGGCCTCAGGATCGACCTCATGCTCGTCTCCGACGCCCTCGTTCCCCTCGTGAAGGAAGCCGCCATCGACGCCCGTCCGAGAGGCAACGCCCAGCCCTCCGACCACGCTCCCGCCACTCTTCTTCTTGAGTACTGATCGTGATCAGCGCGAAACCCCGGCTCAGAATCGGCATCCCCGGCGACTACCTCCCCTTCGGCATCATCGACGAAGGCTCTCAGGCGGGCTTTGCCGGACACGACATCGACCTCATGGAGGGACTCTGCCGCGAGGCGGGCCTCGCGCCGCAGTTCATCCTGACGAGCTGGCCCGCACTCTTTGAGGAACTCTCCGCCGGGCGCTTCGACGTCGCCGCGGGCGGCGTCTCCTGGCTCCCGGAGCGCGCGAGGCGCTTTGACGACCTGCCGCGCTACGCGCCCTTTGCAAAGGTCGCGCTCATCCGCAAGGCCGATGAAAAGCGCTTTCTCGTCCCGGAAGACCTCAATCAGCCCTCGGTCCGCGTGATCAAGAATCCGGGCGGCACGAATGAGGCGTTCGTCAATGCGCACCTCACGCGCGCCTCGGTCGCGACCGTCGCCGACAATGCCTCGATTCCGGCGCGCATTGCGTCCGAAGTGGGCGACGTCATGATTACCGACACCTTCGAAGCGCGCTGGTATTCAGCAAGAGACGTGCGCCTCACGCTCGCCTTCGGCGGGAAGGGCCTCACGCCCGAAAGCTGGAAGACCATTCTCGTTCGCCGCGGCGTCAGAAAGCCCCAGCTTCCCGGCCGGGAAGGCCTGCCCGGGGAGCTCCTCATCACGTCGCTTCTCTCCGCCTGGGGGCGGCTTGACCGCGCGGGGTTCCTCACGGAGCTCTCCCGCAAGTGGCTCGGGAGCTGAGCTCCGGCTCCTCGCTCCCGGTTCCTGACAGGAAAAAGTTTTTTCTTCGCCCGCTGCCCGCATCCCTGCGGTTTCTCAAAATGCCTGCCCGGGAATCATCCGCGCGGACGTCGTCAGACGCTTTTCCGCCTTTCGAGCCATTTTCTTAGGTTCCTCTCCCTAGTCGAAATGAGATTCGGCAAAAACGCCGCAAGTCACCGCTTCCGGGCATGCGCGCACCGTTCCCGGGCGTGCTCTAATTCATGTCTCGAGCTTCTCTTTGCAAATTGAATTGCAAAGGAAGCGCCATAAATTTCAAAGTCTTTGTTCAAATCAAAGACTTTTTTTGCATCAAAGAAAGGAGCATCCCTTATGCAGCGTCGCACTGTACTGGGTGCCATCGGAGCGGTGGCACTCTCGAGCGCCTCTTATTTCCCGATGAATGCCTGCGCCGCGGCGCTCAAGGGTGAGGGCGGCAACCCCATCCGCATCGTGGTTCCCTACCCGCCGGGAGGTCCGCTCGACGTTTCCGCGCGCGCCATTGCCGACGCCGTGACGCCCGTTCTCGGCACCGTCGTTGTTGAAAACCGCCCCGGCGCGGGCGGCAACGTCGGCATGAGCTACGTGAGCCATGCGCGTCCCGACGGCCATACGCTCGTGATGGGCGCGGTCGCGACGCTCGCCATCAACCCGTCGCTCTTCAAGAAGCTCCCCTACGATCCGGTAAAGGACTTCAAGCCCGTGACGCTCGTCGCCACCGCGGCGAACGTGCTCGTCATCACGCCGGAGTTCTCGCAGAAGACGGGCGTGAAGTCGGTGAAGGACCTGATCGAGTATGCGAAGAAGAACCCGGGCAAGCTCAACTACGCCTCGGGCGGCAACGGGTCCGCGGGCCACATGGCGGGCGAGTTCCTGAAGCGCCAGTGCGGCATCGACATGGTCCACATTCCGTTCGCGGGCGCTTCTCCGGCGCTCCTCTCGGTGATTTCGGGCCAGACCGACCTCATCTTCGACAACCTCGCCTCGGCTGCGGCCAACATCAAGGCCGGGAAGCTCATGGCGCTTGCCGTGACGACGAAGACCCGCACGCCGCTCCTGCCCGATGCGCCCACGATGGAGGAAGCGGGCGTCCCCGACTTCGACATCTACACCTGGTTCGGCCTCATGGTGCCGGGCGGCACGCCCGACGACGTCGTGAAGACCTTGAACGACGCGATCGTCCCGGTTCTCAGGGACCCGGCCACCGACAAGAAGTTCCGCGCCTTCGGCGCGCTTCCCGCCCCGACGACGCCTGCCGAATACCAGAGCCTCATCGACGAAGAGGCGAAGAAGTACAAGGTGCTCGTGGAGATCGCCGGCGCCCGCGTCGACTGACGCATCAGGAGGCGTCCGCAGTCTGATCGGGAGGCGCTTTCCTTAAAGACCTCCGGCGGCTGCGATGAGAGCGGTCCGTGCTTTTGCCGTTGATCGGCATGGGTTCGGGCCGCTTTCGCGTTTTCTCTTTTGAAGAAGGCGTTTTGCGGGGAAAAGCCTACTTATAATTCCTCGATTTTTCCCGGAACGCCCCCTGAAAAAACACCGCCGGTGCTTCAGGGGCATGCCCCGGACGCCTTCAGGCATTCAACAACGAAATTTCTTTTTCCGTCCCATCGGGCCCTATCCCTCGGCGAGGCCCGGGACACGAATCAACATGCTCAAGAACCAGAAGGATTTCGCAGCAGGGCTCTTCTACATCGCGATCGGCATCTTCGGCGCGACGAGCCTCGGAGACAACGAAATCGGCACGCTCGCGCGAATGGGGCCGGGATACTTCCCGCTCATCATTTCAGTAGCCATCATCCTCACGGGCCTCGTCATCGTCGTGAAGTCGCTCGTCGCGACGCCTGCCTCTGATCAGGACACCCGCATCGACTTCGGGAAGCCGTTTTCCGCGCTCCTTATTCTCGGGAGCGCCGCCTTTTATGCGGCAACGCTCCTCACGCTCGGGTTCGTCCTCTCAATCGGCCTCATGGTGGTCATCTCCTCCCTCGCCCACCCGCTCTTCAGGCTGCGCGACGCCCTGATTTCCGCGGTGCTTCTCACCACGCTCTCGGCGCTCCTCTTCATCGGCGGCCTCGGGCTCATCGTGCCGCTCTGGCCGACATTCCTCTAAGGAGAGTACGGGATGGATCTCCTCAATAATCTTCTCATCGGCTTTCAGAGCGCCGTTACGCTCACGAACCTTCTTTACTGCTTCGTGGGCGTGTCGCTCGGCACCCTCGTGGGCGTCCTCCCCGGCATGGGACCCGTCGCCACGGTGGCGATGCTCCTTCCGATCACCTACGCGCTCGACCCCTCGTCCGCGCTCATCATGCTCGCGGGCATCTATTACGGCGCGCAGTACGGCGGTTCGACCACGGCCATTCTCGTCAACATTCCGGGCGAAGCCTCCGCCGTCGTCACCTGTCTCGACGGCCACAAGCTCGCCAAGGTCGGGCGCGCCGGGGCGGCTCTCGGCGTGGCTGCATTCGGCAGCTTCATTGCCGGGTGCTTCGCGACCGTTCTGATCGCCGCCTTTGCGGAACCCCTTACGCTCGTCGCCTTTGAATTCGGTCCGCGCGAATACTTCAGCCTCATGGTGCTCGGCCTCGTGGGCGCGGTGGTGCTCGCCTCCGGGTCGCTTCTGAAGGCGATCGGCATGATCTTCATCGGCATTCTCCTCGGCTGCGTCGGCATGGACGTGAATTCCGGGGCGCTCCGCTACGTCTTCGGCATTGACGAACTGATGGACGGGCTCGACTTCGTCGCGCTCTCGATGGGCGTCTACGGCTTTGCGGAGATCATCCGCAATCTTGATGCCGCCGGGAGCCGCGAGGCGGTGCCCGCTGCCGTCGGGAAAGTCCTTCCGAGCGCAAAGGACCTGAAGGATAGTGCGGGCGCCATTTCGCGCGGCACGATCCTAGGCTCCCTCCTCGGCATTCTCCCGGGCGGCGGCGCGCTTCTCTCCTCCTTTGCGTCCTATACGCTTGAAAAGAAGCTTGCCGGCAAAAACGCCAGGCCGCCCTTCGGCGAAGGCAACATCCGCGGCGTGGCGGGTCCGGAATCGGCCAACAATGCGGGCGCGCAGACGAGCTTCATTCCGATGCTCACGCTCGGCATTCCCTCGAACGCCGTGATGGCGCTCATGATCGGCGCCCTGATGTTGCACGACATTGCCCCGGGCCCGCAGGTCATGACAACGAATCCCTCGCTCTTCTGGGGCCTCATCGTCTCCATGTGGATCGGGAACGTCTTCCTTGTGATCCTCAATATTCCGTTGATCGGCCTCTGGGTGAAGCTCCTGCGCGTGCCCTACCGGCTCCTCTACCCGGCGATTCTCGTTTTCTGCGCGATCGGCGTTTATTCGATCAACAACAACCCCTTCGACATCTGGATCACGATCGGCTTCGGCATCTTCGGCTGGATCGTCAACAAGCTCGGCTGCGAGTGCGCGCCGCTCATTCTCGGCTTCATCCTCGGGCCGATGCTTGAGGAAAACATGCGCCGCGCGCTCCTTCTTTCCCGCGGCGACCTGACGACCTTCGTGACGGGACCGATCTCCGGGTCGCTCCTTGCCGTCTCGGCCGTTCTTCTTCTCCTCGTGATTCTTCCCTCCGTGCGCTCCGGCCGCGAAAAGGCGTTCGTCGAGGATTAATCTCCGGCTTTCCCTGAAGGCAAAAAGAAACCCCGCCAGTGGAGCTTTTCTTCCGGCGGGGTTCTTTTTTTCTCGTTTTTCTAGCTTCGCTTCGCAAGCCTCAGACGCTCGACCCAGAGGCCCGAGGATTCAAGATCGGACGCCGATGCGCCTGCCGGCGTCTTTTTCCCCTCCGACCAGAGCCCGGAGGCTAAAAGATCCTCCTCCCGCAGAACCGGGAGATTGACGCCCGCATGGGTGCCGGCGCCTGCGACCTCCGCCGGGATCATTTCCGGACGGATCGTGGGGAAGGCGCACTCCCAGGCTTCGAGCGGCACGAGAACGCCGCCCTCGCGGCCGATGATGACCGGAAGCGCCGTCTTTTCCTCGTCGCTTCCCCGGGTTTCAGGCGCGAGGAGCACGAGCACCTCCGCCGCCCAGAGACGCTTTGCCCGCAGGCGGTCCCTCAGCGCGAAGAAGGGCCAGAGAACGAACATGACCCAGAAGGGCGCGGTGAGGATCGCCGCAATGGCGATCCAGGAGCCCGAGAGCGTCCCCCGGAAGGAAACGGCGGCGCCGAAGACTGCCCAGATCCACCAGAGGAGCCAGAAGCGCCGTCTGCGTCTTTCAGGAATCGGCGTTTGAACGGCAAGCTCCGTGCGCTCGAGCGTCGTCTTTTCTTCCTTCTCAGTCATTTTGATTTTCTCCCCTCTCGCTTTTAAGCACCCTGGCGCGGAGCTGCCCGCAGCCGCCGTCCACATCCTGCGCCGCGGAATCGCGCAATGTTGCAATGACGCCCCTGCTCCTGAGGCGCCTCACGAGCTCGACGGCATGCGCGCGCTCGGGCCGCACCCAGGGCGAATCCTCCACGGCGTTCACGGGGATGAAGTTCACCATGGCGTATTTCCCCTGGAGAAGGTCGGCGAGCCGGTCGATTTCCTCGAAGGAGTCGTTGACGCCATGCATCAGGGTCCATTCATACTGAACGGGATAACCCGTCGTCCGCGCCCACTCCTCCGCCCGCCCGATGATGCGGGGGACGGCCATGCGCGCCCCCCTCGGAAGGAGCTCACGGCGCTTTTCATCGTTCGTCGTATGGAGCGACACCGCGAGCGCAGGCCGGACCGTTGAAGCGAAGAGCGCATCAAAGAGTCTCTCGTCGCCAACCGACGAGATCACCAGGTCCTTTTGTCCGAAGTCGCCCATCTGCGCGAGAAACTCCACCGCATGCAGGACGTTTTTGAGGTTGTGCGAGGGTTCTCCCATGCCCATGAAGACCACCTTCTTCGTCTCGGGCCGAAGTTCCCGGGCGATGGCGGCCTGGGCGACGATTTCAATGTCGGAGAGCTGCCGGATAAGACCGCATCTTCCCGTCATGCAGAAGACGCAGCCGACCGCGCACCCCATCTGCGTTGAGACGCAGACGCCCTGCCGGGGAAGAAGCACCGATTCAATCGTCTGGCCGTCGGAGAGCGTGAGAAGAAGCCTTTCGCTCTCCGGGTCCGCGCCCGGGTGGCGCGAGCGGATGACGGCGGCATTCCTCAAAGCCCCGCGGATCCCGGGAAGGGCTTCCGCGACCGCTTTTGGGAGCCTGAGCCTGCGGCTTTCCGCAGCTTCCTCCCATTTGATTCTTCCCATCCAGGCGCGGTACACCCGGCGCTCGTGCGCAGGCCCTGCCCCGAGCGCCGAGAGGCGCTCGTGCAGCTCTGCGAGCGAATGGAAAGTGTTAAGCGAATCGGGCGTTGGAGTCTGATCGGGCATGAAATAAAGGCGCTTCCCCGCTCGCGGGCGAAAAAATCCTGAAGAGCCCGGGATTTTAGTCGAATTCCTCTAGAGAAATTCCTCGCGCACGAAGAGCGTGCGCACGGCCCGTGCGGCCTCTTCGGGGAACCCCGGCCGCATGCTTCTGCGCGGAACCGGGAGTCCGATCATGAGCGTTTTTTCCCAGCGCTGCCCGAGGATGCGGAGCCGTTCGCCCGAGAGCCGGAAGGCGGGCTCGAGCGGCCGCCCGGCGGAAGCCCCAAGGAGCTCCCTCACTATCGGGTCGTTTGCCGCATCAAGAAGCTGGCTCGAGAGGAAGACTGCAATCAGCGGAGTGCGCTTCTCGAACTCGTCGCGAAGCCTTTCCGCTTCGGAAACGGCATCCCTCACGACATGCCCGTCGCGCGCGCGGCCGTCCCAGATTTCGGGCCAGGTGAAGATGGAAAAGCGCCTCGCCTGCGATTCAACCGGAAACCCCGCGGCGGAGAGCCAGCGGAGGGCTTCCGCAACCGCATAGCCGCGGTCGATGCGGGGCGCCGTAATGACGCCTCTCGGGCGCATGATTTTGTCGAGGAAGGCGCGGCGCGCCTCCCCTTCGGGAGGAAGCTCCGCGTCATCGAGTTCCGGCCCGAACCCGGGAGGCATCACGATGAGAACCCCGCGAGCGAGGTTTTCCGGCGCATCCGCCGTTCCCGGGGCATTGAGCTTCACTTCTCCTTTCCTCCGGGGAGGTCCTCTCCCGTGCGCCTGAGGGGCGGCAGACGCGCGGCGAGTTCATCGGCGAGTCCGAGCTCCTGAATCTTCCGCGTAAGCGTGTTTCTCCCGACGCCCAAACGCTCCGCGGCTTCAATGCGCCGGCCCCGGGTGACTTCCATGGCGCTTCGGATAAGCGCGCGCTCGAATTCGGCGGAAAGGGTCTGCCAGACGCCGGATTCGCCTTCCTGAAGGCGCTTTCTCGCGTCTTCAGCGAGGAGCCCCGTCCAGGTTTTTCGGCCTTCCGCCGCGGATTCAGCGGGCGCATGCGGCTCAATCCCCGCAAAGCGCGCTTCAGGGGCCTCGGACGCGCTTCGGATCTCAAGCGGCAGATCCTCGACGCGGATTTCCTTCGAGGGCGCCATGACGAGAAGCCACCGGCAGAGGTTTTCGAGCTGCCGTACGTTCCCTGGGAAGGGAAAGCGCTTCACGACCTCAAGGGCTTCCGGGGTGAGCACCTTTTCCTCAACGCCGAGTTCGCGCGCGCCGGTTCTCAGGAAATGCGCCGACAAGGGCGCAATATCTTCGACGCGGTCCCTCAGGGGCGGGAGCCGCAGGCGGATCACGTTGAGGCGGTGGTAGAGATCCTCGCGGAACTGTCCCGCCTTCACGCGCTCTTCCAGATTCTGATTGGTGGCGGCGATGACGCGGACATCGGCCTTGATGGGCTGGCGGCCGCCAACGCGGTAGAAGTAGCCGTTTGAGAGGACGCGCAGAAGCCTCGTCTGAAGCTCCATCGGCATGTCGCCGATTTCGTCGAGGAAGAGCGTCCCGCCCTTCGCCTGCTCGAAGCGCCCGAGGTGCGTGGCGGTAGCTCCCGTGAAGGCCCCTTTTTCGTGCCCGAAGAGCTCGCTCTCAAGAAGCTCCCTCGGAATCGCCGCCATGTTGATGGCGATGTAGGGTGCGCGGCTTCGCTTGCTGTGCTTCCAGATCGCGCGGGCGACAACTTCCTTGCCGGCGCCGGATTCGCCCGTGAGAAGCACCGTGACGTTGCTCTGCGAAAGCCGCCCGATGGCGCGGAAGACCTCCTGCATGGCAGGGGCCTGGCCGATGAGATCGGGAACCGCGGGCTGCGGCTCTTCAATCTTTTCCTCCGCTGCCGGGAGGGCCTCCGCCCGGTGCCTGGCATCCTCCATCGCGCGGCTGATGAGCTCAACCGCCTTCGCGACGTCGAAGGGCTTCGTCAGATATTCGAAGGCGCCGCCCTGAAAGGACGAGACCGCGCTGTCGAGATCCGAAAAGGCCGTCATGATGATGACGGGAAGATCGGGCGCAATTTCCTTCACGCGCGCGAGAAGGTCGACCCCCGAAAGGCCCGGCATGCGGATGTCGGAAACGAGCACGAGGGGGCGCTCGGATTTGGAGGCTTCAATGGCTTCGAGGGCCGCGAGCGCGTCCTGTCCGCGCTCGAATGTCCGGCAGCCGATGCCTTCGCGCGAGAGCGCGCGGTTGAGCACCCAGCGGATGGCGCGGTCGTCGTCGATCACCCACACAGGTTCGCTTCCGGCCGCTGCGGAAAGCTCGATTGGAGTGTCTTCAAGCATGAGAGATTCCTTGGTCCTTTCGCCCCGTCCGCGCTTCTCTGATGAAAGCTTCCTGGCAGAACCGGGCGTCAATGGTGTGCGTTCCTGAAATTATCTGGGCGCTGCTCCGCCTGCAGACCGGCCGCCCTTGCCGGATTCCTTCTGAAGTCCGAGGGGGAGCATCACCGTAAAGTCCGTCCTCCCCGGACGGCTTTCAACGTCAATGGATCCGCCCGCTTCCTCAACAAAGGCGCGCACGATGGAAAGCCCGAGCCCGGAGCCCTCGGCCCGCCCGGTAACGAGCGGAAAGAAGATGCGTTCGCGGATTTCGTCGGGAATCCCGGGGCCGTTGTCGACCACGTCGACCCGAAGCGCGAGCCGCACGCGCTTCCCGCCCAGCATCACGTCCCTCGCAATGCGCGTGACGAAGACGATCTCGGCCTTCCCCCGGGCGCGCTCGGAGGTCATCGCCTCCGCGGCGTTTCTCGCGAGGTTGAGGAATATCTGAATGAAGCGGCCGCGGTCGCCGACGACGGCGGGAGCGGAGATGTCGTAGTCGCGCTCGATCCTGAGGCCGCTCGTGAATTCGAGACCGATCAGGCTTCTCACGTGTTCGAGCACCTCGTGAATATTGACGGGCTCAAACGTGCGCGGCCGGCGGTAGGGCGCGAGGAGCCGGTCGACGAGGGACTGAAGCCTTGCGGCCTCTTCGAGAATCACGCTCGTGCATTCCCGGTCCTCGTCGCGCACGAGCTCGGCCTCGAGGAGCTGCGCCGCACCGCGGATGCCGCCCAGGGGATTCTTGATTTCGTGCCCGAGATTTCTGAGGAGTTCGCTGTTCGCCGCCCGCACGCTCGCTTCCATGGCGCTTCTTTCCGCCTGAAGCGCGTCCTCGAGTTCCGAGACTTCGAGAATGCATGCGGTATCGGCGGGGAGTCCCGCCGCGCGGACGTCGTCCGCGGCAATGGCGGAAAGAACAGCTCTCACGCGAAGCGGTTCCGCAAGTCCCCGGCGAAGCTCCGTCATGGACGAATAGGAAGGCGTCCCCGCGCTCTCCGCGAGCGGAAACCAGGACCCGGCCTCCTCGATGAATTCCGCGGCGGGCTCGCTTCTGAGGCCCCGTCTCGTGCGTCCGAGAAGGGTTTCAGCGGCCGAATTCACGGTGGTGATCCGTCCGGCACGATCGAGCGCCAGGACTGCCGTTGAAAGCGCGTCAAAGAGCGGGGCCGGATTGAGAGGCCCTTTCTGAAGCTCATGCGGAATCCTGGTCTTCATGCCTGCCGAAAGAAAAAAAAGAAAAATGAATTTTCCGCAGTGTCCGCCTGCGTGCGGACGGGCACTCCGGAAAAAGCAAAACGGGGAACGATGGCTCGATGCACCGTCCCCCGGGAGAGGTCCTCAGACTGCGGCGGGGAAAGCCCCGCCGTCTGAAAGCCCATTCGGATGCCTGAGAAGGCTCGAGTCCGATCAGTGCGAGTAGTAGAGATCGAAGTCGAGCGCCGTAACGGCCATCTCGGCCTTGAGCACATCCTTCCTCTTTTCGGCGATGTAGGCGTCGATCAGATCGTCCGAGAAGACGCCGCCGCGGGTAAGGAACTCGCGGTCCGCGTCGAGGGCGTTCAAGGCAGCCTCAAGATTCGGCGCGACGGTCGGGATCTTGGCGTTTTCCTCGGGCGGCAGATCGTAGAGGTTCTTGTCGGCCGCTTCGCCCGGATGGATCTTGTTCTGGATGCCGTCAAGGCCGGCCATCAGGAGCGCGGAGAAGCCGAGGTAGGAGTTGCAGAGCGGATCGGGGAAGCGCACTTCGATGCGGCGGGCCTTCGGGCTGTTGACGAACGGAATGCGGATCGAGGCCGAGCGGTTCCTGGCGGAATAGGCGAGCTTCACCGGAGCTTCAAAGCCCGGAACAAGGCGCTTGTAGGAGTTGATGCCGGGGTTCGTGATGGCGTTGAGAGCGCGGGCGTGCTTGATGACGCCGCCGATGTAGTAGAGCGCCATTTCGGAGAGGCCGGCGTAGCCGTTCCCCGAGAAGAGATTCTGGCCGTCCTTCCAGATCGACTGGTGAACGTGCATGCCCGAACCATTGTCGCCCTCAACGGGCTTCGGCATGAAGGTCGCGGTCTTGCCGTAGGCGGCGGCGACGTTCCACACCGTGTACTTGAGGATCTGCGTCCAGTCGGCGCGTTCCACGAGGGTCGAGAAGCGCGTGCCGATTTCGCACTGGCCGGCGCCGCCCACTTCGTGGTGGTGAATTTCAACCGGAACGCCCTGCTGCTCGAGGAGCGTGCACATTTCAGCGCGCAGGTCGGCCATCGAATCAACCGGGGAGACCGGGAAGTAGCCGCCCTTCATGCGGTTTCTGTGGCCGAGGTTGCCGCCTTCCATGTCGAGGCCGCTCGACCAGGGCGCTTCTTCGGAACCGATCTTGAAGAAGGAGGAGCCGGGACGGTGATCCCACTGGATCGAATCAAAGACGAAGAATTCAGGTTCCGGACCAAAGTAGGCCGTGTCGCCGATGCCGGTCGACTTCAGATAGGCTTCGGCGCGGCGGGCGAGCGAGCGCGGGTCGCGGTCGTAGCCCTTGCCGGTCGTCGGCTCAAGCACGTCGCAGTTGAGCACGAGCGTGTTGGCTTCGCGGAAGGGGTCCATGCGGGCGGTGTTGGGGTCCGGCTGCAGGAGCATGTCGGAAGATTCAATGCCGCGCCAGCCGACGAAGGACGAGCCGTCAAAAGGCTGGCCGAGTTCAAACGTGTCCTCGTCGATCTTATCGGCCGGAATCGTCAGGTGCATTTCCTTGCCGAGCAGATCGGTGACGCGAAGGTCCACGAACTTGCAGTCGTTGTCCTTAATCATCTGCAGCACATCAGCAGCGGACGTCATACCTCTTCTCCTAAAAGTATCGTGCGGCCGGTTGAAGTTGCGGACCGCGTCAAAAAAGAAATCGGGAAAGAGACCGGCGGATCAGCCCCGCGCATTCGCCAGCGCTTCGGCTCTCCGAATCTCCTCGGTTTGTCTATGAAGCAAAAGGCGTGCCAAAGTGGAATTTCCTAGCAAAAACCCTGAATTCAGAAAATCCCGCCCTCAGGATGCCGGGAACAGCCCGGGCAGGCGCATTCATCACGCCGGACGCACCCGGAATTATGCTCCAGCAGACCGCACGACGCACCAAATACGTGCATTAAAGAAAGGCTTCCTGCACGTCGGAAAGGAAGTTGAGCCCGAGGCGCGTCGTCCGGATGCGGCCGGGATCGTCTGCAATGAGGCCCCGGGCGCGGAGATCCCGAAGCGCGGGAAGAATCGCCCCGAGCGGGATCCCCGTGCGCTCCGAAAAGGTGCATTCGGGAACGCCTTCGATAAGTCTCAGGGCATTAAGCATGAATTCGAAGGGGAGGTCTTCGGGAGAGACCCGGTGAACATCTTCTGCGGCGCTCCTTCCCGCTTCGAGCGCCTCAAGATACCGGCGCGGATTCATGAAGCGCATCTCGCGGCGGATGCCTTCCCGGGCGGTGACCTTCCCGTGCGCTCCAGCGCCCGCGGCGAGGTAGTCGCCGAAGGTCCAGTAGTTCAGATTGTGCCGGCAGCGGCGGCCCGGCTTCGCGTAGCCCGAAACCTCGTAGCGCCCGAACCCTTTTCCGGCCAGAAAATTTTCGACGAGGTCGCCCATTTCCGCCGTTTGGTCGGCGTCGGGGAGCTCCTCGGGAAGGTGCTTCGCAAACGCGGTCCCGGGCTCGATCGTGAGCTGGTAGCAGGAGAGATGCGCGGCGCCCGACTCAGCCGCCTCGTCGAGCTCTTCCCGGAGGCCCTCCATCGTCTCGCCGGGAAGCGCATACATGAGGTCGAGATTGAAGTTCTCGAACACCTCCCGGGCACACCGGATCGCCTCGCGCGCCTCCCTCACGCTGTGAATGCGCCCGAGGCGCTTCAAGCGGTCGTCCGAAAAGCTCTGGATCCCGATGGAAAGGCGGTTGACGCCCGCAGCGCGGAACGCTTCGAATTTTCCCGCTTCTAGGGTCCCCGGATTCGCCTCCATCGTGATCTCGGCATCGCTTGCGAGCGAAAAGCGCGCGCGCACGCCGTCAAGGAGCCGCTTCATGGCGCTCCCCGACATGAGGCTCGGCGTCCCGCCCCCGATGAAGACCGACTGAATCTCCCGCTCCCCGGCATCGGGGAGCCACGACTCAAGATCCTTCAGGAGCGCGTCGACGTAGGCGCCTTCGATCGCCTCAAGCGCGCCGGGTTCCTTCGGCGCGCCGTGCGAATTGAAGTCGCAGTAGGGGCACTTTCTCACGCACCAGGGCCAGTGGAGGTAGATCGAGAGCGGAATGGCGGCGGGATTAAGCGCAGCCGGAGAGGAATCGGTCATGTCGGAATCGGTTGAGAGCTGCGAAAAGTCAGGCGCTTCAGGCTTTTTGAGGCTTCCAGCCCCAGCGCTCCTCAAGGAGCTTTGCCATGCGTCTCAAGGCCTCGCCCCGGTGGCTCTGCGCGTTCTTTTCTTCCTGAGAGAGTTCCGCGGCAGTGCGCTTTTCCTGAGGCAGATAAAAGTACGGGTCGTAGCCGAAGCCGCCCGTGCCTGCGGGCGCCTCCGCGATCTCGCCCTGCCAGAAGCCTTCGGCGATGAGGGGCTCCGGGTCATCGGCGGAACGGACGGCCGCGAGCACGCAGGTGTAGTGAGCTCTGCGGTCGGACTTTCCCGCCATCTTTTCAATGAGAAGGCGGTTGTTGGCCGCATCGTCCCCGTCCTCGCCCGCAAAGCGCGCGGAGAAGACGCCGGGGGCGCCCCCGAGCGCATCGACGCAGAGGCCCGAATCATCGGCCATGGCAGGGAGCCCCGTTTCCTTTGCGGCATGGCGTGCCTTGGCAAGGCAGTTTTCAATAAACGTGCCGTAGGGCTCGTCGCAGGAGCGGACGCCATACTCCTTCTGCCCGGCAACGCGGACGCCGAGCGGCGCGAACATCGCCTGGAATTCGCGGATTTTCCCGGCATTGCCGGAGGCAAGAACGAGAACGGGGGCGGCGGTTTCAGTATTCTGGGTCATAAGGGAAAACTCCGGAAAATGGGACTTCGGGAATCGTCAGAGGGGCTTGACAAGCGCCTCGCGCTGGAGTTCCGCGAGACGGGCATTTCCCTTCTTCGCGAGCGCGAGAAGCTTCATGAGGTCGTCGTCCGTAAAGGGCGCGCCTTCGGCCGTGCCCTGGATTTCAACGAAGCCTCCGAGGCTCGTCATCACCACATTCATGTCGGTGTCGGAATTGCTGTCCTCGATGTAGTTGAAGTCGAGAACGGGTTCGCCCTCCCACATGCCGACGGAAACGGCGGAGACCTGCGCGATGATCGGGTCTTCCTCGATCAGCTTCTCGCGAAGCATCCTGTTGACCGCGTCGCGAAGCGCCACCCAGGCGCCCGTGATCGAGGCGCAGCGGGTGCCGCCGTCGGCCTGGAGCACGTCGCAGTCGATCTGAATCGTGAATTCGCCGAGCTTTCTGCGGTCGACCACGGCGCGAAGGCTCCGGCCGATGAGGCGCTGAATCTCCTGCGTGCGGCCCGTCTGCTTGCCCTTTGCGGCCTCGCGGTCCGTCCGCGTTCCGGTGGCGCGCGGGAGCATTCCGTATTCCGCCGTCACCCAGCCTTCGCCCTTGCCCCGCAGAAAGGGCGGCACGCCCGGGGTCACGCTCGCCGTGCAGAGGACGCGCGTGCCGCCGGCTTCCATGAGAACGCTCCCCTCGGCATATTTTGTAAAGCCCCGGGTAATCGAAACCGGACGAAGCTCGTCGGGGGCGCGCCCGTCAGGACGCGAGGAAAGAGAGGCAGCAGACTGAGACATATTGAAGATGCTCCAACAGAAAAAAGGAATTCTCTCAGGGAAAGGATGCTACTAGCACTTCTCTCTCCGTGCTTTCCTCGATGAATGCGCTTCCCGCGGGCCCTGAAGGCTCTAAAATGCCGCAATCTTCAAATTTATCCCGAAGCTTGGGCCGGGTTCCGGCCGCAGAAGGTTCTTCCTAAAGACCCGAACCGGCCTCTTCTCTTGACACCCCAGGCTTCGCTCATACATAACGGATACAAAGGATTTTTCTGATGCCTTCAGTCGCAAGCATGACGGGATACGCCGCCCTTGACGGCAAGACCCTCGCGGGCACCGTCACTGCGGAATGCCGTTCGGTCAATTCCCGCTTTCTCGATCTGACGCTGCGCCTTGACGATGCGCTGCGCTTTACCGAACCCGCCGTTCGCGAGCGTCTCCAGAAGCGCCTCACGCGCGGGAAGGTGGAGCTAAGGCTCAACCTCACGGCGGACGCATCCGCGCTTCCGGCTTCCGTGAACGAAGAGGCGTTGAGGCGCGTTCTTGCGCTTCAGGAAACCATTCTCAAACTCGACCCGCAGGCTCAGGAGCTTTCCGTCGCTGAAATCCTCGAACTCCCCGGGATTGCCGCCGCCGAAACCCCCGACCGCGACAAGCTCCTCCGGGAAGTGCTCGCGATCGTCGACCGCACGCTCGACGAATTCATCGCGGCGCGCGAACGCGAGGGCGCGGCCCTCGCGCAGGTCCTCTCGGGCTACTGCGACAAGATGTCGGCAGTGGTGAAGGACGTGCGGGGCGCCATGCCGCAGATCATCTCGCAGCTTGAGGGGCGCCTTACCGAGCGCCTCACGGATGCGCTCGCCGACGCCCTGAAGGAAAAGAGCACCCTCACGAAGGAAGAGGTCACCGACCGCATCCGCCAGGAAGTGACGATGTACGCGATCAAGATGGACGTCGACGAAGAGATGAACCGTCTCGACACGCACCTTGCCGAGGTGAAGCGCCTTCTCGCTTCAGAGGGCGCCGTCGGCAGAAAGCTCGACTTCATGGCCCAGGAGATGAACCGCGAGGCCAACACTCTCGGCTCCAAGGCCGCGGCAATTGAAATGACGCAGGCTTCGCTCGCCCTCAAGATCACGATCGACCAGATGCGCGAACAGATTCAGAATCTCGAATAAACGCCTTCGAAGGACATTTCGACCATGAACGACGCACTCCCGCAGCAGAATTCCGCTCCCCGTCATCCCGGACGGCTCTTTCTCGTCACGGCGCCCTCCGGCGCCGGGAAGTCCTCGCTGGTGAATGCGCTCCTCAAGCGCCAGCCCACCATCAAGCTCTCGATCTCCTCGACCACGCGCGATCCGCGCCCGGGCGAAGTGAACGGCCGCGAATACCACTTCATCACGGAAACGATGTTCCTCGAGATGAAGAACCGCGGCGAATTCCTTGAAACCGCGCTCGTGCACGGCAACTACTACGGCACGAACCGCACCTGGATCGAAGGCCAGATGGCGCAGGGGAACGACGTGCTCCTCGAGATCGACTGGCAGGGCGCGCGCCAGGTCCGCTCGAAGTTCGCGGGCACGGTCGGAATCTTCATCCTTCCGCCCTCCATTGAGGCGCTTGAATGGCGACTCCACCATCGCGGTACGGACTCCGACCAGACGATCACCCGCCGCCTGATGGGCGCGGGCGCCGAGATCGCGCATGCCCCGGAATTCGAGTACGTTATAATCAATGAAGATTTCGATACGGCCCTCAGCCAGCTTGAGGCCATTGTGACGGCGAGCCGACTGACCTATGCTCAGCAGGCAATCCGCCATCATGATCAGTTCGCGAACCTCGGCGTTCCGGTCTGATCCCCTGGGCTTCGCTGCTGTCAGGGCCTTTTTGCCCCTTTTTCCGATCATTCATCCTACTGGAACTTAAATGGCACGCATTACCGTTGAAGATTGCCTGAAGAAGATTCCCAACCGCTTCCAGATGGTTCTGGTTGCGGCCTACCGTGCTCGCCAGATCTCCCAGGGCTACGCCCCGAAGATCGATGCGAAGGACAAGCCCGCTGTCATCGCTCTGCGCGAGGTTGCCGACGGACTGGTCGGCACGGACATGCTCAAGCATGTGCAGTAATTCAGGGCTCCGAAAGGACGCCTGACCGCGACGGCCGGACCGCCATCCTTCTCCTGCGATTGCACAGGGAGTGACGGCGCCGGCCGTTCTTGTTTTCAATTCCGTTCAACCCATCAATCTCCGCCCGGAAGTTCCCTGCCGCCTGACCTTTCTCTCACAGGCGTCGAATGGCCCGAAAGAGCCGCCCCGGAACCCCCGGCCGGAAAAGCGGCGCTTCCAATGCTGCAATCGTCCCCGATTCGGCAGAGCACGCATCAAGAAGAAGAGGAAGTTCGCCATGGCCCTCGACAACGCGCCCACCTTCCCGGAAGACATGTACGCCACCCGCGAAGAAGGTGCCGTACCCCTACCGACAGCTCCGAGGAAGCCGATTTCGCCCTTCGGGTTCGCCAAGCACGCCGTCCGTTCGCCCCTGCCCGCGCCCGTCATTCCGGCGAAGCTCCCCGATGCCGACCTTCCGCTCTTCACGCCCCAGGCGCCTGTCGGCGTCGTGACCGCCCAGGCGCTCGTCGATACGTGCCGCCTCTACCTCCCGCAGGCAGAGGTCGAGAAAATCCGCGAAGCCTACCGCTACGCCGACAATGCCCACCTCGGTCAGTTCCGCAAATCGGGCGAACCCTACATCACGCATCCGATCGCGGTCGCCTCGATCCTCGCCTCCTGGCGCATGGATGCCGAGACGATTGAGGCGGGCCTCATGCACGACGTGCTCGAAGACACGGGAACGAGCAAGCGCGAGATGGCCGAGAAGTTCGGGATTGAAGTCGCGGACCTGGTCGACGGCGTCTCCAAGCTCGATAAGCTGAAGTTCTCTTCGAACGCGGTCGCCCAGGCCGAAAGCTTCCGGAAGATGCTCCTCGCCATGTCGCGCGACGTCCGCGTCATTCTCGTGAAGCTCGCCGACCGCCTCCACAACATGCGCACGCTCGGCGTCATGCGGCCGGAGAAGCGCGCCCGCATCGGCCGAGAGACCCTTGAAATCTATGTTCCGATCGCGCACCGGCTCGGCCTCAACAACGTTTTCCGCGAGCTTCAGGAACTCTCGTTCGCGAACCGCTATCCGCTTCGCTACAAGGTTCTTTACGAAAACGTCCTCAAGACCCGCAAAAACCGCCGCGAATTCCTTGAGAAGGTTTTGAACGACGCCAAAACCGCGCTCGCCAAGGCGGGCATTCCCTGCCGAATACTCGGGCGCGACAAGACGATCTACGGCATCTACAACAAGATGCGCGAGAAGCACCAGTCCTTCTCCGACGCGCTCGACATCTACGGCTTCCGCGTCGTCGTGAGAACGCGCGGGGACTGCTACCTGGCGCTCGGCGCCCTTCATCAGCGCTGGAAGCCCGTCAATACCCGCTTCAAGGACTTTATTGCCATTCCGAAGTCGAACGGCTACCAGTCGATCCACACCACCGTGATCGGCCCGGACGGAACGCCCGTTGAATTTCAGCTCCGCACCGAGGAAATGCACAGGATCGACGAGGACGGCATTCTCGTTCACTGGCTCTACGCCTCGAGCGACGACACGTCGGACCTCCAGTCGCGCACGGCCGCGTGGCTGCAGAACCTCCTCGAAATTCAGCAGACGAGTACCGACAGCACGGAATTCCTTGAAAACATCAAGGTCGACCTCTTCCCCAACCAGATTTACGTCTTTACGCCGAAGGGAAAGATCATTTCGCTCCCGAAAGGATCCACCGCAATCGACTTCGCCTACGAAATTCATACCGACGTCGGGAACCACACCGAAGCGGTGCGCATCAATGGCGAGCCGAAGCCCCTTACGGACGCGCTCAGAAACGGCGACCTCGTTCAGATCATCACGTCGCCCGACGCGCACCCCAACCCGCAGTGGCTCGAAAGCGTCCATTCGGGGCGCGCGCGCGCCGAGATCCGCCAGTACCTGAGGAGCTGCCAGTTCGATGAATCGACGCGTCTGGGGAGACTTGCCCTTGAAGCCGTGGCCGAAGAGCAGAAGATCGACCTCATGGCGATTCCGACCTCGATCGAGCAGAAGCTCGTGAAGGAATTCGGGGCCGAGAGCCTCGCGTCGCTCTACGCCATGATCGGGCTCGGAAAGGCCCTTCCGGCAGCGGTGCTCCATCGCCTTCGCATGCTGATGCGCGAAGAGAACCTCGAGAGCGCAAATGCCGAACTCCCCGCCGTCATCGTGAACGGCAACGAAGGCGTCGCGCAGCACCTTGCCGTCTGCTGCCACCCGATTCCCGGCGACGACATCACGGGCTACAACCGCCCCGGCCTCGGACTCACGGTTCACCGCGAGGACTGCCCGCACGCCGTCCGCGGCAAGCAGGCCGATCCCAACCGCTGGATGCATCTCGAATGGGGAACGCCCAAGCCCGGATCCCACTTCGCGGTGCCGCTTGAAGTGCGCGTCAAGGACTCGCACGCCGGCCTTGCGGCCGTTGCGGCCGCTGTCGCGGAAGCGAATTCGAGCATCACGGCGGTAACGCTCGAGGAGCGCGGCGACGAGCACATCGTGCACGTGACGGTGCTCGTGCGCGACCGCAACCACCTCATCCACGTCACCCGCACGATCCGCCAGACCGACGTCGTGCTCAAGGTGAAGCGCGTCTTTGAGGAAGGAACGCCCACCCGCAAGAAGATTTCCGTCTGAGGCACGGACTATAGACGCAACGAATCAAAAAACGCCTACCGGCCTAAATCCACCGGGAGGCGTTTTTTCTGTCAAGTCCCGGAGCTGTTCTAAGGAACATGCACCGGGACTTTTAACGCTTACGCTTCAGTGGCAGCCACTTTTCCGGCAAACTTGCCGAACGTGAGGCTGCTGCCTACCGAACCGCCGCCGATGTAGCAGGAGCCGTGAATGCCGCCGACGATTTCTCCGGCCGCATAGAGTCCCTTGATGGGATTGCCGTACACGTCAAGCACATGCAGTCGCGGGTCGATTCGCACGCCGCCCATCGTGAGCGACACAAGCGGACGGCAGATGAAGCCCCAGTATGGGCCGGTTCTGAAGTCGCCCTTGATGTACTTTCTATCGAATTCCTTATCCCTGCCTGCGTCAACATAGCTGTTATATGCCCTCACCGTAGCGGCAACGGCGTCCGCGGGAAGTCCCATCTGTACGGCAAGGTCTTCGATCGTATCGGCCTTCTTCACGAACAGCTTGCGATCCCGGAGCTCTTCCTCAAAACGCTCGCGACCCCAGCCTATCACCTGGATGTCGTCGTGCGCCATGAAATCCTTCAGCTGCGCGTCCGTCGCGATCTGGAAGACCTTTTTGAAGCCCAGCTGCGCCATGGCAAGCGCCACATCGGTGTACTCGGCTTCATCCCTGATGAATCTTCTGCCGTCTTCGCCGAGCGTGATCGTCCCGTACTGCCCCATCTTGTGGCCGTGCCAGATCAGGGCGCGGCGCTTCTTTTCATCTGTGGGCAACCCATACGCAACGAGCGTTGCCTGATCAAGATGCGTCGTATCCCCGCCGATCCTGCGGACCATCTTCAAACCCTCGCCGACGCTGCAGACAGCCGCAGTCGAGAGGATTCCCCTGAAGGAAAGCAGATTGTCGTCAAGCATGGCGGTATTCGCGGCAAACCCGCCCGTGCACATGATGATTCGGTCGGCGCGAATCGCAAGCGGCTTGCCTTTCGTTTCTGCCTTCAGACCGAGAACCTGACTTCCGTCAGGCGTCGTGACCAGCTCCAGCGCCTTCGTGTTCATGCGGTATTCGACGCCGAGCTTCCTGCCTTCTTCGTAGAGAATCTTGACGTAGCGGGACCCGGAGTTGGTATCCACGTAATACTGGCGGTTGACGCGGAAGGCCGTCGAAACCACCGGTATCAGCTTGACGCCGCGATCCGTCATCCAGTCAAGCGCTGCAGGCGCTTCGCGAGCAAGAACTTCAACGAGTTCGCGCCGGCCGGTGCCGCGGCCGCCCTTGAGATACTCTTCAACGAATTCCGCCTTGCCGTTCTCATCCTTAATGCCGGCTGCGGCCTGGGCCTTCGTTCCCGACCCGACAACCATGCCGGCAGAGAACGATGATGCATTGAGGAAGGGCGTCGCATTCTTGTCGATGAGAAGGACTCGCTCAGCACCGTTTTCCTTTGCGGAAACTGCTGCGAACAAGCCGGCGACGCCGGCGCCCACCACCAGGATGTCCGTCTCGACATCCCACTTGTCCGGGACAACAGCAGAAGCGCGCGCGGCGCCTGCAGCGGCAATGACGGCGACAGCCCCGCCCGCAGCCTTGATGAAATTGCGGCGATTAAGTTCAGCCATGACCAACTCTCCTTTGAATGAAGGGGCAGCTTCACAGGTGAATTCCGAGCCGCCCCGCTGTTGCGATCAACTCTAGAGAGCCGGGTTTCAGAGGCTTGACGGGGAGTGCAGGCGACTTGACGATGCGTGCGGCAAGCTTTCCGGGAAAGCGCATCTTGACAAGGTTCAGCACGCGTTGGACAATCGTCAATACTTTGAAAATCCTTGAAATTATGTCGAAAGCCCTTTCGTTTGACCGCTACTCGCAGCAAGTCCGAAGCTTTTTCGATCTCCCGATCAACTTTGAGGCTTCGCACGGCAAAGCTGCCATGTTCAACGGCAAAGCACAGGTGCGCAAACTGCCCGCCATGACGGTCGGGCGCTTCTCCGGCGAATCGCATTCAGCGAAGCATCCGACCCGCTGCACCGGCGAGGCTGTTTTGGCGCTCAACCTGATTCTTCGGGGAGAAGGCTATTTTGAGGAAGGCCGTTCATTCGGGCGGCTGAAGCCGCTCGATTTCGCCATCACAGAGAGCGCAAGCGGCGCCAACTGGCGGTTTACAGACGACTTTGATGAGTTTGTGCTGCGGATCCCACTCGCCTCGCTCCCGAGAAGCGCCAGGCACGTTGACAAGATACGAGGCCGCGTTTTGCCGCCGGGCATGCATTCACGGCTTTTAACGCGTTTTCTCGCGGAAGCGGCTCAGCTTCCCGATGCAGTCGTACCTTCGGCGCTGAGCGGCGTCGAATCAGCCGTCATTGGGCTTCTTGACGGCGCTTTGCTGGAAGCCGCAGGCGGTTTTGCTCCGGAAGCGCTTTCGAAGGATGCGCTTCTCAGCGTGATTCTCGACGACATGCGGGCTGCAATGGGAAATCCCAACTTATCTCCAGTGGAAATCGCTTCCAGGCACCAAATCTCTGTTCGCTTCCTGCATCAGCTTTTTGCCGACACAGACCAAACCTGCATGGAAGCGCTGCGGGAAATGCGCTTAACGAGAGCGAGAGAGCTCCTTGAGCAGAGCCGCCTTTCCGTAACAGACGTCGCCATGGAGGTCGGCTTTTCCCGACTTGAAACCTTCTCCCGGCATTTCAAACAACGCTTTGGGCTTTCACCTGCAAGCTTTCGTCAGGCATTGCCCGGACTTCGCCAAGAATCCTGGTGATTCGCTGCTTCGAGGAGAATCCGGAAGCTCCTCTAACAGCGGGCAGACATAGTCTCCCCAATACAGCAGGAGGTCTGCGGCCCTCTGCAGGCGGAATCGCCCAAATCCTGAACAAGGACTTTTAGTATTGGCTCACGGGAGTTTGAGAAGAAATCCCGTGAGGCCTTTTTTCAGCAAAATCATGGAATCGGCTGATCGTTCGTGTAGGTAACTTCCAGGATCTCGAGCGTGTCGACCCCAGCCGGGTGCGTGCTCGTTGCCGGCGTCGGAAGCTTCACTTCGTCGCCTTCATGGTGCTTCAGGAGCACGCGGGCAATGGGGCTGATCCAGCTCACGTCGCCGTGCTCGGCATCGGCCTCATCGATCCCGACGATGCGGATCTTGCGCTCCTCGCCTCTCTGGTTGGCATAGAGCACCGTGGCGCCGAAGAAAACCTGATCAGTTTCGGGGTGCGCTGCCGGGTCTACCACCTCTGCGGATTCGATGCGCTTATTGAGGAAACGAATCCGGCGGTCGATCTCGCGAAGACGCTTCTTGCCGTAGAGATAGTCGCCGTTTTCCGAACGGTCGCCGTTGCTTGCCGCCCAGGAGACGACGTTCACCACCTCAGGGCGCTCAACGTTGACGAGGTGCTCGCGTTCATCAAGGAGGCGCCTGTAGCAGGCAGGCGTCATGTAGTTCTTCGTATTGGGCGGGAGTCCGGGGAGCTTCACCTCGTCGTCATCATCTTCGGCCATGAATCGGGTCCTTCCTGAATTCGTTTCTGTGGAAAAGCTAATCCTACGCGCGTTGAAGCGCTTCGGGCAGAACTCAAAGCAGAATATCGCGAGCCGCGCCATCAGGAATGTCCTTACTTTCGCAATACCTGCCTCTCTATAAAATGGATTTCCTGCAGCCGGCTGATTACCTAGCACCCACCGGGCGATGAATTCCGGACAAAAGGGCAGCGCCAACCGCGTCTGCTGAACACACATCTGGAGAAACAGATGCATTGCAAACTCTCTCGCATTGCCCTTATTGCCGCGGCGATGCTTGCTTCCACTGCGTCATTTGGAGCCGACGCGGTTTCTTCCGCTTCCGTCAAGCCCGCCCAGGAGCCCGCTGTGGTTCTTGAAGGTCAGAAGACCATGGCCGCCAAGGGCGGCGATGCGCTTCCCGCCAACGTGGACGCAGTGACCTCTGCTTCCGTCGTGCCGCAGAAATACCGGCAGACGGACTACAAGCCCAGCGGCTTTACGGAGGCACAAGGCAAAAAACGTGCGCTATTCATTCTTGACGACCCGCGCCACGAATCCGTGACCTACGACCTCTGCGTCACCGCGATGAAGTTCTTTGAAGAAAGGGGCTTTGAGGTTGAGCTTCGCGATCTGATCGCGCAGAAATTCAACCCGCTCATCACGTCGCGCGAGGAGTTCTATCACGCGAAGGACGGCTTCGGGCCCACCCCGAAGGACGTTCTCGTCGAGCAGGCGTTCGTCAAGAAGGCCGACCACATCATCTTCGTCCAGCCCAACTGGCAGGACAGCGATCCGATGTTCACGAAGGGCTACAAGCTTCGCGTCTTCTCAAAGGGCTTTTCCTACGACGACGGCCCCAAGGGCCGCGTGGGACTGCTTCCGGGCAAGACCTTCTACACCATCATGAACGCAGGCTGGCTCGGCATGGGCCAGGGCCAGAGCGGGGACTCCCTCAACAAGAATCCTCAGGAATGGGAAACCTGGATGTTCGCGATGCGCGTGGTTGACGACGATGCCGCCGTCGGCAAGGACATGAAGAATCTCGGACGCTTCGTCAACGACCGCACGCCCGGAAATCTCGATCCGGACTACGGCACGAAGATCGAAGCCTTGAGAAACGTCCTGAGGTCCCGTCTCGCACGCGACTTCAATCTCTGACCTTCTTCACGGTCCTGATTGAAAAGCCAACGCCCGCAGCCGGGGGATTCCTGAGAATCCTTATCTGCGGGCGTTCTTTTGCTCCGGATAGGCTGGACCCTGCAGATCCGCTTTCAGCTCTCCGATCTTTCTTAAAACCGCGTCCCTCCCGGCAATATGCATCCAGCCTCACCACTCGACGATGCACGGCTACGCCAAGAAAAAGCCCCTCAGGATTTCTGCCTGAAGGGCTTGCTGACTAAAAGCCGATTAATGCGGATGCTTTGGAGGAAGATCGCGCAAAAGGTAAAACCCAAGCGCCGCGAGCGCGCAACCGAAGAGTATGTAGAGGATCCATGCCACCGACATTATGAGCGCTCCAGATAGTAAGTTATTAACAAGGCAACACTTTAGTTTACAAATGGTGCTATAGACAGCTCGGGTCAGGCCGCCTGTGCATAGAGGGTACTCTCATTCGTAAAACAGGCACGAATAGGGGTTTTCTCGCTTTTGAAGGTGGCGGTGATCTCCTTCGCGTGTTCGAGCGTTTCTTCGTGACTTTTCGGCCCTTTCAGCCGCAGATTCGTTTTGAGCTGACGATTCAGGAACTCATCCCTGAACTTCCCATCAAAAGTTACACTCGCTCCTAAGATGCCTGCAGAAACGTCA
>NZ_CALDXB010000048.1 GCF_937923675.1 uncultured Sutterella sp.
ATAAAACTATACAGGGCTGAGCTTCAATAAATATTTGTAATCGTCAGCCCTGAACTGTTGCATCGGTCATTTGCCAACATTTATTTCATATATAACAATAAGAAATTTCTATTTTTATTTTCCAGGAAGCGGCTGTAAACCTATGAAGCATAAAAAACACGCCGCGAGCATGAACTGAAGTTGGGGCTTTTACGAATAGAGATCTAGGGTAAATGTCTTAATCTCCTCTCCACAGCCAGGAGGTGCTTTGAAAGCGTCCCAAAAGAGCTGGAAACAGAAATACCACCAAATGGAGAGAATTCCTATGTCCATGAAGTTCAAGGCAGTCGCCGCAGCCGTCGGCATTGCGCTGAGCGCGCTCACCTTCAATGCGATCGGCTGCTCGACCGTCATCGTCGGCAAGGACGCGAGCAAGACGGGCACGATCATCATCGGCCATAACGAGGACAACGGCGGCCGCATTCTGAACCCGCAGTACTGGGTGCCGCCCCAGGACCATGCGGATGGGGAAATGATCAAGTTCGAGCCCGCCGCCGCATCAATCCCGCAGGTGAAGCACACCTTCGGCTTCTATTGGTCGCAGACCTTCGACCCGAACGGCGCCTCCTTCTCGGACGGCTTCGTCAATGAAAACGGCGTCGTGATCGTGACCAACGCCTGCACGGGCATCTACGAGGACGACGTCATGCCGACCAAGGACGGCGGCATCGGCTACGGCATCCGCCGCCTGATGGCCGAGCGCGCTACGAACGCCCGCCACGCCATCGACATCGCGATCGATCTTCTCGGGAAGTACGGCTACTTCTCAGAGGGCCGCACCTACACGGTCGCCGACAGCAAGGAAGCCTGGCAGATCGCCATTCATCAGGGCAACACCTGGGTCGCGCGCCGCGTGAAGGACAATGAGGTCGTCTATATCCCGAACAATTTCATGATGAATCACGTCGATGCCACCGATACGGAAAACGTCATCGTGGCGCCCGGCATGATTGAGCGCGCGATCAAGAACGGCCGCTACAAGCCCGCCGTTCCCGGGGTCTACAACGACTTCAACTTCCGCGTGGCCGTCGCGCCCGCAGAGCGCCGCGCTGCGGGCTACAACCTTTCGCGAAACAACCTCGCGTGGAAGAAGCTGATCGGCCAGGACATCACGGATCCGGAAAAGTTCCCGTACAGCACGACTCAGGCGAAGAAGATGGGCGTCGAGGAGGTCGAGGATCTCCTTCGCACGCATGAGCCGCAGATCGGCGACGATCCGGGCTGGTACCACCATCAGGGAATCGGCCTCTGCCGCCCGACCACGCATGAGTCCGGCGTCTACGTGCTCGATAAGAACCCGCTTCTCATCACGGGCTACCGCACGATGGCGCGCCCCTGTGAAACGCCTTACGTGCCGTTCTTCCCGCTCGCAGCGCCTGCGAAGGCGGCCGCCTTCATGAGCTGGGATAAGGCGACGGCGGAGCACTTCAAAGGCACGCCGGAGCTCTTCAGCTTTGACCCCGACTGGCAGTCCTTCCGCTTCGTCGAGCTCGCGAACATCGTCGACTACAACCGCGATGCCTTTAAGGACAACACGAAGTTCGTGAACGGCCTCGAGAAGGCCTGGATGAAGGATGCGGCCCAAGCGAAGGCTCAGGCCGCGGCGCTCGCAGGGTTCTCCGAAGAAAAGGCCCGCGCCTATCTCCACGCCTTCAATGTCGAAGCCTTCGACAAGGCCCAGTATGCGGTCGGAGAGGAGGCGAGAAAGCTCATGCCGCACGAAGTCGCGGTGCTTGCCGACACGATCAATCCGAAGTCCGAGAAGACGGTCGACGTGGTGCTCTATTCGGACGCGAAGCTTGACGCCTCGAAGATCGACCTCTCGCGCACGCACGCGGGCGTCGGACGCTCCTCGATCGGCACCACGGGCGTTGTGAGCGCGCTCGCGAAGCCCGTGAAGCATGAGGTTAAGGACATGAACGGCGACGGCCGGAAGGACATGGTCCTCACCTTCAAGGCCAGCGAGATCGCGAAGAACATGATTCCGGGCGCGACCTACGACATCTGGCTCTACACGATGGATGGGAAGAAGCGCGTTGCGGGCTTCGACACTGCCCTCATTGAGCCTGACGGCTACAAGCCCGTGAAGGCGAAGAGCGAGACGCACGACCGTTGATCGCGTTCAGAGATCGCTTGAAAGGAACCGGCCTCAAACCCGGCATCGGATGAGGCTGCTTCCTGAAAACCAAAAGAAGAGAAGCGCCGCAGGAATGAGAACCTGCGGCGCTTCTCTTGCGTTTTATTGACGGGAGGGAATCAGGCTTTCCTGGCAGCAGCCTTGGTGAGCCCCGAGAGCGAGAAGCTGCCCGCGCCCGTGAAGAAGAGCGTCGCGAAGCCGAAGAGATAGAGAAGCGGCATTTCGCGCGCGCCGAAGTCCTTTCCGGCTAGCACCACGAAGGAAATCGTGAGGAAGGTGCAGATGAGCGGAATGAGTGCGGCGCGCGTCCAGAGACCGATGAGGACGAAGATCGAGCAGACGACCTCGGCGAAGATGGCAAGCAGAAGCGCCGTCAGATGACCGGTTCCGAAGGGATCGGGGAAGGAATTGGAGAGCGCCGAGAAATTCTCGATTTTGGCGATGCCGTGCGTGAGGAGGCTCCCTGCCAGCGCGATGCGAAGAAAGAGGAGGCCGAAGGAGGTGGAAAGGGCGGAACTTGTAAAAAGACGGGACATTGCGGATGAACCTTCAAAAATGGGGAAAAGTTCGATAAAGAACGAATGAAGGAATCTTACCCTCTGAATACTGGTAAAAACCCTGAAGTTGCATTTCGAAATGGAAATAGTTATTCCGAATTAAGGAATTTGCTTTAGAGCTCGGTTTCGAGCTGGAGTCTGGGTTCCGCCCGCCCCGGCGCTTCCCCAATGAAAAACGCTCCGGAACCGTTGTCAGGACGATTCCGGAGCGCAAAGCGCAGTTCTGAAGGTTCAGAACATCACATCAGGCTTACTCGCGGTAAGCCTTCAGGATCTGACGGCCGGCGATGTAGATCATGATTTCGTCCGTGCCGCCGCCGATGCGTTCGCAGCGGTCGTCGCGCCAGAGGCGGGAGATGCAAATAGGTGTACGCATCACGCCGCATGAATGATCGAGAGGACCGTGCGGAGGTCGGTCACGGAGATCTGGCCGGGGGCGGAGGCCTTCTGGACGGCGCCGAAGGTGGCGGCGGAACCGAAGACTTCGCCGGCAAGGCGGGAGATGACGCCGGTCTTAGACATCGACATCGTGATGATCGGACGGTCGGCAATCTTCTCGGAAACTTCGAGGGTGGCGGCGAGAACCGTGAGGACGTCGGCCTTGGATTCGGGCATGAGCGCGATCTTGGGCACGTCGGCGCCGAGTTCCTGCATCTTCGTGAGGCGCCTGACGATTTCTTCCTTCGCCGGGGTCTTGTGGAAGTCGTGGTTCGACATGATGACCTTCACGCCCTTCGCATGCGCGCGGGCGATGGCCTGGGAGACGAGGGCGTCGCCCGTGAAGAGCTCGAGGTCGATCGCGTCGACGAGGCCGCTTTCAGCCATGGCGATGTTGAGCGCAATGTAGGCTTCGGGAGCTAGTTCCTCTTCGCCGCCTTCCTTCTTGCTGCGGAACGTGAAGAGGATGGGCTTGTCGGGGAAGACCGCGCGGAGTTCGCGCAGGGCGTCAAGCGCCTGAGCCGTGTCGGCGATGGCCGTGAAGTGGTCGCCGCGCCATTCGAGGATGTCGAAGTCGGCGGAGCGGTAGGCGAGGGCTTCGCTCTTGACGGCGGCAAGGTCCTTCGCCATCAGGGAGACGATGATCTTCGGGGCGCCTTCGCCCAGGGTAACATTTTTAATCTGAACAGTCTGCATTTCTGAATCCGGAGAGAGGAGGAACAAGAATACGGTGCTTTTCGGGGATCCGTGCTCCCCGCCCGGCGGAGCTGTTGAATCAGTTGTCAGGCGAAAAGGAGCGGATTACGTTATTTCATGCGGCATCACGGAAGCGAAGTTCGCGCTCACGACGACCTCGGAGAGCCTCAATCAGATCGCCTGGAAGGTGGGCTACGAGAATACCTATCACTTCTCGAAGCTTTTCCTGAGGCACGTCGGCTGTTCGCCCACGGAGTACCGGAAGAAGTTCAACCACCAGCACGACGAGGACGGGTCGAAGGAGGAATAAGCGGCCGGAGAAGGCCGCAATGGCGCGGTTCTCCGGGAAATCTTGAGTCGCGGGGGCGCATGGCGGCGGCTTCCCGGTGATATCCTCGCTGATCTCGTCAGAACTTCCCTCCAGGAACCGCAACCCATGACCTCTACTCCGCAATACGGCACTACATGGTGGGGCCGCCGCTGGCTCGACGCGCTTCAGGCGGTCGACTACGAAAACAGAATTCCGCGCGGTCTCGCCTATGCCGCTGAAGGAAAGGTTCAGTCGCTTAAGATCGACCCGGAGGCGCACGCCGTCAAGGCCCGCGTAGCGGGGAATTTCGACCCCTTCTACGCCGTGAAGCTCACGCTGCCGGCGATTGCCGAAGAGGATGTTTCCCGCCTCATCGACGAGATGGCAGAGTCGCCGCTCATTGTCGCCCGCCTCGCGGCGCGAGAGCTTGCGCCTGAGATTTCCGAAATCTGCGAGCGCCTCGGGATAAAGATTTTCCCGGAAAGCTGGAGCGACCTCGGCATGAGCTGCAGCTGTCCGGACTGGGCGGTTCCCTGCAAGCATATTGCGGCAGTGATTTACAAGCTTTCAGAAGAGATCGATGCAAATCCCTTCGTGCTCTTTCAGATGCGCGGGATCGACCTCGTCGCGGAGATGGAAAAGCGGGGCGTGCAGATCACGCGGGCCGTGCGCACCGAGATGCCGCAGTGGTCGGATCTCATTGCCGCCGGCGGCCGCGTGCCGGAAGATGATCCTTCCGGGAAGTGGCTCGAAAACCTCGAAGCGCTGACTTTCAAGCCGATCGACGAAAAGCGTCAGGCGATTCTCGGCCTCCTTTCCGAAACGCCCGCGGGCTATGCCTACGGGAATCTGAGGGGTGTCGCAAACGGCGTTCTTGAAGAGGCGGCAGCCCTTGCGAAGGAGCAGATGTCGGCTTCGATCGTACGTACGATCCCCGAATACGATGAATCGCGGCCTCTCATCAGTCTCAATACCTGGGGGCAGGCGATGGTCGATGCGTCGCTCGTCTGGAGCGAAAAGGCGGAAACCGGAGAAAACCTGATCGTGCGTCTCCCGGGCGGCCCGGATGCGGCGCCGCGGGGACTTCACGAAATCTTCTCGGGGCATCTCACGACCCGAATGTTCTCCGAATCGCCAAGGGAACTTGAAGCTCTCTACGACGCCTGGCTCATTGCCTGCCGGCTCGTTCAGAAGGGCGCGGTCATGCCGCAAATTTACGAGCCGATCGAGGATTTCTTCCTTGCGCGCTGGATTCCGGCAGTGCTCATCCCCGAGGTGCGCAGAATTACTGAGGGCGTGGGCGAGGCGTTCGCGCATGTGGGCTCCGATTTTCTGAGGATTTCGGGCGTTCGCGGGCCCGTCGAGCCGCTCCTTCTCGGGGAACTCGTGCTCGGCCTCTTCATCGGGAGCTTCGTGAAGAAGGCCGCAGAAAACCGCTCCGCGGATGCCGACTGGGTGGATGCCGCCGTGCACCGCGCGCTCTTTTCCGGGAAGCCCGTCGACACGAGCGAAGACCCGGAAGCGAAGGCCATGGGCTTGAGGCTCGAAAGCTGGACGGCGCCTCTTTATGTGGAGGAATTTGCCGCGGCCGAACCGATCCTCGTCGTCCATGATCTCTGGACGCTCATGGAAGATCGAGCGGATGAAGCGGGGCTTCTTGCAAAGAAGAAGCGCGTCTCCAGGGAGGCGCTTGAAGTCCGTCCGGCGCGGGAATTCGAGGTTGGAGCCGATAAGTCGCGCCCGCCGAGGCAAAGGGGCGAAGTCGAGGATGACGGCATTCAGGACGACGAGGAGGAATGCCATTCGCTTCCCGATTTTGCAAAGCCCGGAACCGACGACTTCGACGAGGAGAAAATAAAGGCCATGCCGATCGGCATGGAGCTCATGTTCCGTACGGAAGCGCCTCAGGAAGGGGGTGCAGAGCATAGTCCGCAGCGGACCTCGCGCATCGGAACCGTGCCGCTCAGGACTATTCTCGAGGACCGGCGCTTCCGGCCCGTGCGCTTTGACTGCCTGAGGACGGTCTCGCGGCTTTCAAGCTACTGCCCGGAGCTCGCCGACATTCTGAAGAGCAACGATTCAGCGCGCGCGATGACGCTCGAGGAAGCGACGACGCTTCTTGCCGACTCGATTCCGAAGCTCGAGATGCTCGGCGTCTCGGTGACGCTCCCGAGAAAGCTGAGGAACCTTCTTTTCCCGAAGCCTGAGATGGACATTGATCTCAGCGAGGAATGGACGGGCGGATTCCTTCATCTCAGGGATCTCCTCAGCTGGCGCTGGCAGGTGGCAATCGGCGACGAAGTCGTCTCGCTCGACGAGTTTACTGAGCTCTGCAAGAATGCCGGCCGCATCGTGCGCTTCCGCGACCGCTACATGATGGTGTCGGACGATGATGTGCGTTCAATCCGCCAGCGGCTCGCTGAACGCTCGCAGGTGACGAAGGCGTCGGTGCTGAGGGCAGCGCTCTCGGGCGACATGGAGGGCGCGGGCGTGAGGCTCTCCGACTCCGTGAAGTCGGCGTTGAAGTCTCTCACGGCCGATGAGGCCTGCGAGGCGCCCGAAAAGCTCAATGCGACGCTTCGCCCCTACCAGGAGCGCGGCTACCGCTGGATGCTCAAAAACCTGCGCGTGGGCATGGGCTCCATCATTGCCGACGACATGGGCATGGGCAAAACCCTTCAGGTGATTTCCGTGCTCGAGCGCCTGCGCGAGGACGGCGAGCTGAAGGAGAAGAAGGCGCTGGTGGTCGTCCCGACGACGCTGCTCACGAACTGGATCCGCGAGGCAGCGCGGTTTGCGCCGGAGCTCGAGGTGAGTCTTTTCTACGGCACGGGAAGAAATCTCTCGGCCTGCACGGGCCACGTGATTCTCACGACCTACGGGACGCTTCGCACGTCGCAGGAGGAACTTCGCAGAATTCCGCTTCGCGTCATGGTGATCGACGAGGCGCAGGCCATCAAGAACTACCGCACGAACGCCTTCAAGGCCGTGAAGAGCATGAATCCCGACGGCTTCATCGCCATGTCGGGCACGCCCGTGGAAAACAGCCTCATGGAATACTGGTCCGTGATGGAGGCGGCAAATCCGGGGCTCCTGGGAACGGCGACGAGCTTCAAGGACGAGTTCGCGCTTCCCATTGAGAACGATCACAGCTACGAGGTGGCTGAGCGCTTCAAGCGCGTGACGGCGCCCTTCATCATGCGCCGCATGAAGACCGACAAGTCGATCATCAGCGACCTGCCGGAGAAGATCACGACGGACGAATTCTGCCGTCTCACGAAGGCGCAGGCGGCGCTCTACCGCGCCGTCGTCAGAAAGAACATGAAGATCGTCGAGCTCGCCGACAACGCGTTCGTCCGCCGCGCCCTCGTTCTGCAGCTGGTGCTCCAGTTGAAGCAGATCTGCAACTCTCCCGCTCAGTTCGAACCCACTGCCGCGAATCTCGATCCGATGGCTTCAGGGAAGATGCGCCGTCTCTTCGAGATCCTCGACGAAATGCAGGCTGCGGGCCGCAAAGTCCTCATCTTTACGCAGTTCGTTCAGATGGGGAATCTCCTCGTGGACTGGATCGCTGAGAGGACGGGAAAGAAGCCTCAGTTCCTCTACGGCGGCCTCTCGCCGGCCCGACGGCAGGAAATGGTCGACCGCTTCCAGAACCGGCGCGACGAGAACATCATGATTCTCTCGCTCAAGGCTGCAGGCACCGGCCTCAACCTTACGGCCGCATCCGCCGTCGTGCACTACGACCTCTGGTGGAATCCGGCGGTTGAAAGCCAGGCAACCGACCGCGCCTACCGCATCGGGCAGACTTCAAACGTCAACGTCTACCGCTTCATCTGCGCCAATACTTTCGAAGAGAAGATCAACGAGATGATTGAAAAGAAGAAGCTCATTGCGGAAATGACGGTGTCGACAGGCGAAAACTGGATCGGCGACCTCACAAACCGCGAGCTCGAGGAAGTCTTCAGCCTCTCGGACGACGCAGCCCAGTAAAAGAGATCCCAGAAAGCGGCGGGCCTTTTCCCCATCAGGTCGGAACGGGCCCGTCCGCCCTCACAAAACGGCATTTTCGACCTCTGTCCGGACGCCCATTTGCATCTATCATTCGGCTGCGGAGCGAAAAAAGAGACTTCAAGTCCGCTTCGACCGCAGATCCCAGGAAAAACCGCTCTCCGTCCTCCGGCGGACGGCGGATCTCAATCATTCACTTACGAGACCCCGAATGACCAAGACGAAATTCTCCGGCACCCAGACCGAAAAGAACCTTGAAGCCGCCTTTGCCGGCGAGTCCATGGCCCGCAACAAGTACACGTACTTTGCAGCGGTCGCCCGCAAGGAAGGCTTCCAGCAGATCGCCGAGATCTTTGAGGAAACGGCGGAAAACGAGAAGCAGCACGCGAAGCTCTGGTTCAAGCACCTGAACGACGGCGTCGGCACCACGACTGAAAACCTGAAGGCCGCGGCGGAGGGCGAAAACTACGAGTGGACCGACATGTACGAGACCTTTGCGAAACAGGCCGAGGCCGACGGCTTCCCCGCGCTCGCCTACCAGTTCCGTGCGGTGGGCGCGATCGAAAAGGCCCACGAGGCGCGGTTCCTGAAGCTCTTGAAGAACATCGAGATGCAGCAGGTCTTCGAGAAGAGCGAGGAAGTGATGTGGCAGTGCCGCGTCTGCGGCCACCTCGTGATGGGCAAAAAGGCGCCTGAAGTCTGCCCGGTCTGCGCGCATCCGCAGTCCTATCAGCAGGTTCGCGCGGAAAACTATTAATCCGCTCTAAAGCTGAGCGCGGAACTACTCCGGCGGGCGAAGGCGATTCCTTTTCGTCTCGCCGCCCGCCGGCGGCCGCGAAGTCGAATTCCCGGGAAATATCTCAGACGATTCCTGAAGTGATTTTGCTATAAATAGAATTTGATTCCGTGTTCGAGCGGGCTGGAGTCCGCGCCGCAGCGTTCCTTCGAAGGATTTTTTTTAGAAATGCATCAGAGAGCCATTCTTTCCCTTGCCGCCCGCATTCATGAAGAAGGACGCAGGAATCTCCTTCAGCGCATGAAGGCTGAAGGGCTCGATGAGCTGACGACGAGCTGCGGCGACATCTTCATGGTGCTCTTTGCCGAGGAAGGCCAGAGCCTCACGGCGATCGCCCAGAAAATCCGCCGCACGAAGTCGACGACGAGCGTCATGATGGATCGCCTCGAGAAGCAGGGCTACATCGTGAAGCAGGTTTCTCCCGACGATGCCCGGGCGAGCGTCATCTGCCTCACGCCCAGGGGCAGGGCGCTCAGGCCCATGATGATGGAGATTTCCGAGAAGCTCACGGCAGACATCTGCGCCGGCCTCACGGATGAGGAAGCCGACGCGCTCGAGAAGCTCCTAAGCAAATGCGCTTGCGGCATGCGCACGGCCGCAGATTAGCCTTCCTTCAGGGAGAGCATGAACGTTCCCTGAGGATCGATCTCGGGGAGGTATCGGCGGTAGGTTGCGACGAGCGCCGACTCCGGTTCGACATCCTTAAAGGCTTCCGGGTAGAAGACTTTGGCGAGGTATTGCGTGAAGCGCCAGTCCACGATGGAGCGGAGGCTCCCGTGGTCGACCCCATAGAATTCATTGTTCTTCACGGCCGGCAGGTTCTGCCAGAGCGGGCGGTCCCTGAAGCCCTGGAGGCGCTTGAGCGCATCCGGGCGCTCCACTGTAAAGCCCATCCGCATCTGGTCGGCATGGTCGTTTCCCCAGATGCTGCCGCCGATGATGACGACTTCCGGGGCTCTTGAGATCACGAATTCCCGCGTGAGTGCGCCGTAGGGCTCCGCACTCTTCTCGGAAATGCTCCCCGCTTCAATGCGTTTCAGAATGGCGCCCCAGAGAATGCCGGCGTTGTAGGAATTGCCGTACTGTCCGGGCCCGAGGTTCCCGAGCTCCATGTAGCAGGTGCGGTGCTTTGCGCTCAAGGGGAGCGCGCGGATGCGCCGGTCGATTTCGGAGAGCCCCTCGATGCATTCGCGCGTGAGGGCATCCGCCGCGTCGTCCCTCCCGAGGAGGCGTCCGAGGATCCGTGTGGAAAGCACGTGGTTCTCAGGCTTCATCGCGTGATAGTCGATCACGATCACGCGGATCCCTGCGCGTTCAAGAAGGTTGACGCGCTGGCTGTTGGCGGCAAACTGCGTGCGGCCGATGAGAAGGACTTCGGGCTTGAGCGACAGAATCCGCTCTGTATTGAGGATGTCGTCGTGGTATCCCCCGATCGAGGGAATCTGCGTGATTCCGGGGAATGCCTTCGTGAAGACGCGGTATTCGCCCGTGCGGGTGCTCTCCCAGTGGTCCTGCGTGAGGCCGACCACTTTCTCAAGCGCGCCGCTTCCCCCCACAAGCAGGTAGTTGGCGATGTAGTTGGCGACGATGATGCGCTTTGGCATCTCACGGATCGTCACCCTGCGGCCCTCGACGTCCGTGAAGACGAGGGGCCAGGTCCCGGCAGGCGGGAAGTCGGGGAGCCGGGCTTCCGCCCCATGGGCGAAGGGAATGAGGCCGAGCGCGGCGAGGGCGCCGGAAAACTGAAGAACGGTGCGGCGGGAGATCATGGGAAGGCCTCGTGAAGAGAAGAAAAAAGGGTGATGAAATTCAGAAGGGCTTCCTGGCAAGCACCATGAAGTCGCGGATGAGCGCGGATTCCTTACCCGTCTTCGGATCCGTCACTTTGACGAGGACGGGTTCGAAAACGGTCACGTCGGTAAAGCCGCATTCAAGGAGCGCTTCGACATCCCAGCCCGGACGATCCTGATGCGTGAGGGGGAGCCCTCCGGCAATCCGCTCCATCGGGCTCGTGTCGACGCCGAGCATGAATTTCTCGCTGTGGCCGTAGGGAACGGCTTCCGTCTCGTGGAGCCGCGCAAAGGCGTCGTCCTCGAGATACCGGTAGTGATTGCCGTCGGCGTAGAAAAGCTCTCCGCCGGGCCTGAGCGCCCGGAACCAGTCCTTCAACGCCCGGAGAGGATCAGGGAGATTCCAGATGACGTTCCGGGACAGAATGGCGTCGAGCGACCCGTCAGGAACGGGAAGCGCCGCGGCATCAGCTTCAATGAAATCAACTGCGAGGCCGAGGGCCGCGGCATTCTTTCTCGCTTCATCGAGCATCCCGGGAGAAGCGTCGAAGCCGACGGCCTGCCAGCCCGCTCTGGCCGCGGCGAGCGCGAGAAATCCCGGTCCGCACCCGGCGTCGGCGACCTTCGCCGAGGGCGGAAGGGCGAGAAGGCGCGTGAGGCGATCAACCCAGCGGTCGCCCTCGCCGGAATCAAATTCATCGATCGTGCGCAGGCTGTAGCCTTCGGCGCGCGTGTCCCAGTAGCCCGAGATGCGAGAGGGGAGGGAGGAGGTTGGAGTCATGGAGTGCTTTTGGATGTGAATCGGGAAAAGAGAAATCAGGAATGGGCGTGGTCGTGATGGTGGTGGCCCGTGTCGACGTCGAGGGGCTTCTCGGGAATAACGACGACGCGTCCGCCCGAAGTCCGCTCCACTGCCGCCTCAACGCGGTAGACCACCGAAAGCTCGTCGGGCGTGAGCACCTTTTCGGGCGTGTCGTAGCGGCGAACGGTGCCGTCGGCGAGCATGAGAAGCCGCGTGGAAAAGCGCGACGCGAGCATGAGGTCGTGGACGACCGCGAGCGCGATGGAGCCGGTCCTCTCCGCGTAGGCGCGGGCGGCCTCCATCACGATCAGCTGATGCCTCAGGTCAAGCGCGCTCGTGGGTTCGTCGAGAAGCAGCACCCGAGGACGGGAGATGAAGGCCTGCGCCATGAAGACGAGCTGCTTTTGCCCCCCGGAGAGCGACGCAACGGGAAGGTCCGCGAGATGGCTGATCTGCATGGCATGAAGCGTCTGGTCGACCTGCTCGAAAACGTCCGGCGTAACGCGCCAGGAAAGGCGCCGCCCGAGGCCGAGCATCACCATTTCGAAGACGGAAAGGCGGCTCGCAACCTGCGTGAGCTGCGGGAGGTAGGCAATTGCGCTTTTCGGAAGCACCTTTCCGTTTTCTTCGAGCACCACGTCGCCCGTGCGGGATTCAAGGCCAGCGATGGCCTTCAAAAGCGTCGTTTTCCCGGCGGCGTTGCGCCCGGTGATGGAGACGAGCTCCCCGGCGTCGACGTCGAAGGAAATGTCGTGAAGGATCTTTTTCGGGCCGAATTCAACCCCGAGATTGCGGACCGTGAGCGTGAGCGCCATCAGAAGTCCCTCCGGCTTTTGAGAAGAAGTGCAAGAAGGAAGGGAACCCCTGCAATGGACGTGACGATGCCGATCGGGAGCATCGCGCCCGCGGAGAGCCACTTCGCAATGAGGGAGGAGAGGAGCATGATGAAGCCGCCCGAGAGAATGCTTCCCGGAATGAGCCAGCGCTGATCGTCGCCGAGGAGCAGCTTCGCGCAGTGGGGCGCAACGAGCCCCACGAAGGCGATCGTGCCGATGAAGGAGACGGCGGCGGCAACGAGAAGCGACGAGACCGCAAAAACAAGGATCCTCAGCCGCGCGACGGGGACGCCGAGGCTCTTCGCGCGCTCTTCGCCGACCGAGAGCGTCGTAAGCTGCCAGGCGGCGGGGGCGAGCATCAGGAGCCCCAGAAGGAGCGCCCCGCCCGCCGCGGCGGCCGAGAGCCAGCCGGCGCGCTCAAGGTTTCCGAAGGTCCAGCCGTTGATGAGCTGTGCGGTCTCGGGGGACGCAAGGTAGATGAGGAGCTGCTCGAGCGCGATGAAGAAGAAGTTCATGATGATGCCCGCGAGGATCAGGGTCGAGGGCGTCATCCCGCGCATGCGTCCGAGGGCGAGGATCAGGCCGCAGATGAGGAGCGCGGAGAGGAAGGCGGCGGCAATGGTGCCGGTCCAGAGCTCCCCGGCGATCGTGAACCCGGCAGTGATCGCGAGCGCCGCGCCGAAGCTCGCCCCGGAGGTGATGCCGAGGGTCGAGGGGCTCGCGAGCGCGTTGGCGGTGATGGTCTGAATGGAGAGGCCCGCGAGCGAAAGCGACGCGCCCACGAAGAGCGCCGTCACCGACATGGGAAGCCTCAGTTCCCAGAGAATAAGCGCCTGCGGGTTGTCGGCCGAGGGTCCTGCGAGGAGCGATGCGAGAAGCTCCCGGAGCGGAATGCCTGAGGACCCGGTCGCGAGGTCGAGCGCGAGGAGGAGAAGCGTCGCTGCGGCAATGCCAGTCGTGACGGCAAGGCGGCTTCGCTGGCGCTCGCGGTAATGAATGTGGCAGGACATGGGAGGCGGGTGGAAAAGCGTATGAAGATTTCGAAAATCATCATACGGTCATTCCCGCTCTTCCGCCTCCTCAAAAAGTTGCAGAAAAATGCCTTTTTCAATCAAGGCGTGCGGCGTAGTCCTTTTGGAACTTGTCTGATTCTTCCGGACGACCGCGTCAGAGGAGTCCCCGGCCGCGCGAGGCCCGGACGCGTTTGAGGAAGTTTTCGAACTGCTCCATCCCCTTTTCGGAGAGCACCGATTCCGGGTGGTACTGCACGCCTTCAATCGGGAGCGTCCGGTGGCGGATTCCCATGATTTCGCCGTCGTCCGCCGCGCGGGCGGTAATTTCAAGCTCAGCGGGAAGCGTCTCCGGGTCGAGCGCGAGCGAATGGTAGCGGATGACGGAGAGTCTTTCGGGGAGTCCCTCGAAGATGCCGCGGCCGTCCGTCGTGATTTCAGAGGCTTTGCCGTGCATCACGCGCTTCGCGTGAATGACCTTCATTCCGAACACCTCTCCGATCGCCTGGTGGCCGAGGCAGACGCCGAGCATCGGGATCTTTTCGCGGGCGCCCGCCCGGATGAGGTCCGTGAGAATTCCGGCTTCCGAAGGCTTCCCCGGGCCGGGAGAGAGGACGAGCGCATCGGCGCCGAGTCCGAGCACCTCCTCCGGGGTCGTGCGGTTGTTGCGGAAGGTGAGCACCTCGGCCCCGAGCATCTGCAGGTACTGCACGATGTTGTAGGTGAAGGAGTCGTAGTTGTCGAGCATGACGAGCTTCATGATTTCTTTTTCCCCTGTTGTTTGGCGTCGTTCCTGTGCGGCTCAGAGCGCGAGGCCGCGGGCGGCGAGTTCGATCGCCTTCATCATGGCGGCGGCTTTATTACACGTTTCGAGGTATTCCATATGCGGGACGGAATCGTGCACGATGCCCGCTCCCGACTGAATTTCCATGCGGCGGCCGTCGAGCACGATCGTGCGGATGGTGATCGCGAGATCCATGGCGCCGTCGTAGCCGAAGTAGCCCGCCGCCCCGCCGTACATCCCGCGGGGCGAGGGTTCGAGCTCATGGATGATTTCCATCGCGCGCACCTTCGGAGCTCCGGAGAGCGTGCCCGCCGGGAAGGCGCTCCGCACGAGGTCGAAGGCGTCCCTGCCTTCCCCGAGCTCTCCTTCAACCGTACTCACGATGTGCATGACGTGGGAGAAGCGCTGAATCGACATGAAGTCGGAGACCTTCACGGTGCCTGGGGCGGCGATCCGCCCGAGGTCGTTGCGGGCGAGATCGACGAGCATCAGATGTTCGGCGCGCTCCTTCGGGTCGGCAAGGAGCGACTTTTCAAGTTCGGCGTCCTCCGCCGGCGTCTTCCCTCTCGGACGCGTGCCGGCAATGGGGCGCAGAAGCGCCTTCCCGCCCGCTTCCGTCCGGCAGAGCGTTTCGGGCGACGAGGAAATGAGGATGAGCTTTCCCATCTTCATGAAGAACGTGTAGGGCGAGGGATTGATGAGCCTCAGCGCCCGGTAGAGCGTGAGCGGGGGAATGTCCGTTTCGCCCGAGAATTTCTGCGAGAGCACGACCTGGATGATGTTTCCCTCGCGGATGTGCGCCCGGGCTTTTTCAACCATTTGGGTAAAGGAGCTTTCCGTGCAGTTGGAGCGGAGCTCCGGAACGGGGTGCGTCTCTGCCGCAGTCTGGAAGGCGGGCCGGGCGAGCTTTTCCTTCATGACCCGAACGCGGCGCACGCCTTCGTCGTATGCGGCGCGAAGCGTCTCGAATTCATCCGTTCTGACAGCCGCTGAGAGCATCAGCGTATGGCGGAAGTTGTCGAAGATGATGAGGTCGTCCGCGATCATGAAGGAGGACGTGGGTCCCCGGAGGCCGGGCTTGGGCGCAGGGAGATTTTCGAATTCGCCGACGGCCTCGTAGCCGATCGCGCCCACGGCGCCGCCGATGAAGGCGGGCATGTCGGGGGGAAGCGCTGGTTTGAGGCCCTTCATGAGTGTCCTGAGCGCCATGAGGGGGCCTTCGGGCGCGGCGAGTTCGCGCTTCTTTCCTTCCGCTGGGGCGTAGTAGGCTTTCCCATTCTCCACGGTGAAGACGCCTCTCGGATTGAGGCCGATGAAGGAGTAGCGCCCGAAGCGCTCGCCCGCCTCGACGGATTCGAGAAGAAAGACGTTTTCGTCCTCCTGAAGGCGCGCGAGGACGGTGACCGGGGTCTCCATGTCTGCGGCGAGTTTTTCGGTGACGGGGATGAGGTTGCCCTTCTGGGCAAGGTCGGCAAATTCCTGGAAGGTCAGCATGGCGGATTCGACTCCGGGCGGAAGGAAAACAAAGATTCGGGACGAAAAAAAAGCGGACCGGAAGCCGTTGGCCTCTGGTCCGCTTTCAGGGCAAGGACTTTGACGAAAAGTCCTCTTGGGTTCAAGCGTTCGTCATGCTTTCCTCTGATGGAGCACTCTCAGACAGCAGAGCGCCTCGTCGGATTGATTCCCGGAATGCATGCACGCGAACGCAGGCAGCGGACCAAAGGACCGACGCCAGCGCCACGAGGCATTGAGAATCGAGACGAGGAAAAGCATGAGGATGAACGAAAAAAAGAATGTATTGGGGAATAGCTTGGCAGATGAAAGGGGTTTCTGCGCAGGCACAATCGCCCGATTGAATTGATGCATATCAATATTTAAAGCTCTCCTGACCGTCTGCAATGACTCCCGGGTACGGTGCCGTCGATCCGCCCGCCGCATCCCCGGTGCGCTGCCTGAGGACGCTTCGCCGCGGAGTCTGTGCCAATCGGGACGATAGAATCGTTTTTTTTGAAGCTACGGGATGGCGCGTCATGGAAGGAGCCGAATTCTTTAAATTGCCGCTCGGCCATGCCGACTTTGTGAGGCTGCGCGCAGAAAACTGCATTTATGTCGATAAAACAGAAGCGATCTGCCGCCTTTGTTCGGAAGGCGGCCGGATTTTCATTGCGCGCCCGAGACGGTTCGGAAAGTCGCTCCTCACTTCAACTTTTGATTCCCTGTTCCGCCGCGGGCTGAGGGATTTTCAGGGCCTCGCGATCGAAAAGCTCTGGAAAGAGAAAACGCATGACGTCGTGCATCTCGATTTCTCGGAAGTCTGCGAGTTTGCGCATGCGGAGGATTTTCGCCGCCAGTTTGAAAATCTCCTGATCAGCAGCTTTGCGGCTGCGGGTCTTCCTTGGGAAGACAAGAAAGGGGCATTGGCTAGTCGAATAAAATGTTATCAAACCTCCCATAACGCGCAGAATA
>NZ_CALDXB010000049.1 GCF_937923675.1 uncultured Sutterella sp.
CCGAACTCGGCATGCCCGAATCCATGTGGGTCATGCGCGTGAAGCACTTCGGTCCTCTCATCTGCTCGATCGATACGCACGGCAACAACCTCTTCGAAAAGAACAAGGCGGTCTTCAACGAGCGCAAGGGCCCGATCGTTGAGCGCATTTCAAAAGTGGTCGACTACCAGAAGTGATTTTCATCTCACCCGCGCATCGTCCCGGGGAGCCGTCGTCACGCTGTCGCGTTCCAGGATAAATTCAACCATACCTGGGCGCAAAGCTCCGCTTGGGCGGCGCCTGATCAAGAAATCCGTGGCAGGGAAACCCGGGCCAAAACGGGCTTCCCGCTCTCCCCTCCCCGGCCGCTTCCCTGAAGTGCTCCGGGATTTTTAATATATTTTATTGATATATATAGTTTTTTTTACATACGCCGTCGTAAAACTCAGTCAGCAAGCAGCCCTGCAGCAGAATTCCCCGGAAATTTCCGGAAACAATAAAAAAAGGACCCCAAAATGCCGAGCAACACCTGCAGATATCTCTCCGCGCTTCTTTCCGAAGGGAGCTTTTCCAAAGCCGCTCAGTTCCTCGACATTTCGCAGCCCTCGCTCTCGCAGTTTCTGCTGCGTCTTGAGACGGATATCGGAACCGAACTCGTTGACCGTCAGGTCAAGCCCCTGAAGCTCACCCCTGCGGGAGAACTGTTTCTTCGCACCGAGCGCCAGGTTGATCAGATGCGCGAAACCTGCGTCAAGCAGATCGACGACATCAAGGCGGGCGTGCGAGGGCACGTCACCATCGGCGCATCCGACTACCGTGAAACCTTCTTTCTGACAGAGGTCCTGCCCGTCTTCCGCAGCCGCTTTCCCAGCATTGAGATTGAGGTCACCGAAGGACGCACGAAAGAGCTCGAGGAGCTCGCCATGGAAGGAACCACCGACTTCTCTCTCGTGATCTCTCCGCTCTACCACCCGCAGTCGCTTGAGGTAACGGAGCTCTACCAGGAGAAGATCCTCGTCGCCATGAGCATCAATCATCCCGTTGCCCGTCGATTTCCGAACATTACGGGCGAAGAGTACCCGCCGCTCGACTTCCGCGAGCTTGACCGCGAAAACTTCATCGTCATCAAAAAGGGACAGATGATGAACCGCCTCTACCATGATCTCTGCGATCGAACCGGCGCATCGCCCCGTGTGGTGCTCGAAAGCGAATCCATGATCGCGGCTCTGGCACTCGCAAGTGCGGGCCTCGGAGTCACGCTCACCACCGAAACGCTTGCCAGACGCGCTGCCACCGCGGAGCCCATCCGCTGCTTCTCCATTACGCCCGATGTTCCGCCCCGCACGGTAGCGGCTGCCTACCGCAGCGACCGCTACCTCTCGAAGGCTGCCCGCGAACTTATTCAGGTGATGCTTGACGTGGCTGGCGCGAAATTCCAGCGCGGCTGATGGTCTTCTGGAGAATCTCGAACGCTCGCAGCGGTCCGTCCGCCTCCGGGAGAGACTTCCCTGTTTTTGAAGGCAATCCCGGCGGAATCACCTGTTTTTAGAGGCATTTCGAATTTATCGAACGCACCTTAAGGTTTTGACGGTCTGAAAAGCGCTAGACTCACGCCTTCGAAATTTCAGAGGAGCGCCACTAAGAAGCGCGCTAGAGCCCTCAACCCGACGGCGCATCCTCCGACCCCATCCTTTTGGAGATTGAAGAACCATGCCTCATGTTGTCTGCGAAGCCTGCATCGGCTGCAAGCGTACCGACTGCGTGGACGTCTGCCCGGTGGATTGCTTCCGGGAAGGTCCGAATTTTCTTGTGATCGATCCCGATGAGTGCATCGACTGCGCCGTCTGCATTCCGGAATGCCCGGAAGCGGCGATTTACGCCGAAGAGGACGTGCCCGAGGATCAGAAGGAATTCATCGAACTCAACGCCGAGCTCGCCCGCGAATGGCCTTCCATCACGCACCGCAAGCCCTATCCCGATGATGCGGATCAGTGGCGCGGCGTGAAGAACAAGATCCGCTTCCTGAAGCGCTGATATCCTCGCTTCTTCGCCGGCAGAAAGATTCTGTCGCGATTCGCTCAAAGTGGCCCGCCCGTTCGCGGGCCATTCTTTTTAGAATCCTCTGCATCCTGTCTTTTGCCCTGGAGGCCGCGCGCTTCTGCTCTCCGCCTCCCGGTCTCAAATTCGCATTGATCATGCAGAAAATCAAGCTTATTTCGCGGCGTCTTGCCGCCCCCACGCTCCACGTGCTTCAGTTTGAGCGCCCCGAGGGCTTCGACTTCAAGCCCGGTCAGTTTGCCCGCCTCGGACTTCCCGCTGAAACGGAAGGTGCCGAACCCGTGATCCGCGGCTATTCGATCGCCTCCGCGCCCGAGAGCCCGGTCCTTGAATTCTTCATTACCGAAGTGAAGGGAGGCGCCCTCTCGCCCCGCATCTGCGCCCTCAACCCCGGCGACGAGGTGCTTCTTGACGGCGAGGCCGAAGGAGCGCTCACGCCGTCCCGCATTCCGGGAGGCGATACGCTCTGGCTTCTTGCCACAGGTTCCGGCCTCTCGCCCTTTGCGTCGATTGTCCGTTCGGGCGCCGTCTGGGACGCCTGGAAGGACATCGTGCTCGTTGAGTCGGTGAGAAAAATCGAGGAGGCGGCGCTCGCCCGCGAGCTCGTCCTTTCGCTTCCCGCCGACCGCCGGCCGAAGCTCATCGTGACGACGACGCGCGAAGAGGATCCTGCGCGCCAGGGCGACCTCACGGGCAGAATCCCTGATCTTCTCAAGTCGGGCGCTCTTGAAAAGGCGGCCGGCCGTGAAATCACGCCCGAAAAATCCCGCCTCATGCTCTGCGGCAACCCCGACTTCATTGCCGACGCCCGCGCGACGCTTAAAGCCCGCGGCATCGTGTCGCCGCGCTTCGGCAAGCCCGGTCAGCTCGTCGTCGAGAACTTCTGGTAACCGGAGAGGGATTGGAGAATGCAGCTTCCTCCGCTTCGCCCGAGCGCTGAGACCATTGACGATCTTCTCCCGCAGACGGAATGCCGTCAGTGCGGATTTGAAGGCTGCGCCGCCTACGCGCAGGCCATTGCCGAAGGGCTCGCGCCCATCAACCGCTGCGCCCCGGGCGGGGCGCGCGGCATCCGGCGGCTTGCCGCCGCCACCGGGCTCCCCGTGCTTCCGCTCGACCCCGAATACGGCACCGAAGTCCCCTTTGCCCGCGCGAGCATCCGCGCCGACGAGTGCATCGGCTGCGCCTGGTGCGCGAAGGCATGCCCGACCGACGCCATTGCCGGGGCTCCGAAGCACCTGCATGCCGTGATTGAATCGCGCTGCACGGGCTGCAGCCTCTGCGCGCCGGCCTGCCCGATGGACTGCATCGACTTTGTTGATGCCGGCCGCGAGTGGACTGACGAAGATGCGAGAAAGGCGAAGGCAAACCATGAAGCCGCCTGGGCGCGGCGCGTGAGACGCGCGGCCATCGAGGACGCGCGCCTTGCCGGACGCCGCAGCGCGAGTCCCGCTGAAACCAGGGAAAACGCCAAAAAAGCCTTCATGGCGGACATCCTCGCCATGGCGCGCGCCGGACGCCGCTGACCTCCCCGGCAAAACAAAAAAATCTATTTCTGCAAGACCCCGGAATGCCCGTTTTAAAGAAAGACCGCGCTGCCTTCATGGCGGCGCTCGCAAAGCTCAATCCCGATCCCAAATCGGAATTGAACTACAGCACGCCCTTTGAACTTCTCATCGCCGTCATGCTCTCCGCGCAGGCGACCGACAAGGGCGTCAATCTCGCCACCGCGAAGCTCTTTCCCGTCGCCGATACCCCGGAAAAGATCCTCGCCCTGGGACTTGAGAACCTCACGGCCTACGTGAACACCATCAACCTCTACCGCACGAAGGCGGCGCACATCATGGAGGCCTGCCGCATCCTCGTCGATCAGTACGGCGGAGAGGTCCCCCGCACGATGAAGGAGCTCGTCGCGCTTCCCGGCGTCGGGAGGAAAACCGCAAACGTCGTTCTCAACGTGGCCTTCCACGAGCCGACGATTGCGGTCGACACGCACATCTTCCGCGTCTGCAACCGCACCGGCTTCGCAACGGGAAAGACCCCGACCGAGGTGGAGGAAAAGCTGCTCAGGATCGTCCCGGACGAATTCAAGCTCAACGCCCACCACTGGCTCCTCCTCTTCGGGCGCTACCTCTGCAAGGCTAGAAACCCCGAATGCACGAAGTGCCCGGTGGCGAACTTCTGCAATGCGCCCGAAAAGAAAGCGGCGCTCGCGGCCGCTGCGGAAGAGGCCGCAGACCTCGTTCCGGGAACGCCGCCCAAGAAGCCCGCTCGCAGAAAGACTGCGGCAAAGAAAGCCTCGGACTAACGACGGCAATAAAGCTCAAAAAGGAGAGACCCCGCTGAAGGCCTCTCCTTTTCTTTTGAACCGTCAGCGAAGCCGGCAGCGCGCCGCGCCCGCCGGAGGCGCCTGATTGAAGGGATGGGAGCGGATGGAGAGAAGACACGGGTTTGCGAGCTGAGAAACCTCGGGGCGCACCGCCCAGAGGAAGGGTCCGAGCCCGCCGTTTGCATCCGCGCGGGGCTTCGTTGAAAAAACGAACACCGCGGCGCCCCCGGTCTTCGGATCGTCCGCCGCAAAGCGGCCCTTTCCGAGCCAGATGCCGGAATATCTGACCCGCCCGTTTTCGCCGAAGAAGACGAGGTCGCCGGGCTTCAGTTCGCTGCCGCGCTTTCCGCCCGAGAGCGGAGCGCCCAGCCGCGCCTGACGGTCCGGATCCGAGGGTAGGATGAGGTCGTGAAGACGATAGGCGCCCTCCGGCAAAGACATTCCGGATTCGCTTTTCTTCCATCCGGCGCCCGCGAGCGTCTCTGCGGACTGAGCGGCCTTCGCAAGAAATCCCGAAGGGGATTCACGGCGCAGATTTTCCTCATTGGCGGCAAATTCATCGTGATCGACCGCGTCGCCCGCGCGAAGGATGCCGGTCCTGCCGTCAGGGAGAATCACGCTCCAGCCGCCATCGGGGATCTTCCTTTCGATCGGAAGCTCCGATGCGAAAGGCGCCTTGAGGAAGGTCTTCCCGCCGTGAGCGGCATTCACTTCAATTTCTGCCGCAAGCGCCGTCACAAGAACCTGACTGCGCCGGTTCCAGGCGACGATCGCGATGTCGTTTCTGAGCGAAAGCTCTTCGGCGCGCATCCACCCCACCCGGCCTTCCGTCGACTTGACGAGCACAAGGCCGTCGAAACGGTTGAGAAGAAGCTCGACCCGGCTTCCGAGCGGAAGCCGGAGGTCCGGTGCGCGGCCGTCTGCGAGCGCATCGGATTCAGACGAGAGACTTCCCCAGGGGGTCTTCACGATGCCCCACGTGAGGCGCTTCAGATCGTCGGCGTTGGGCACTTCCTCAACGCTCGATTCAATCCCCAGACCCGAGGCGGAGAGCTCCGCATAAAAGCCCGCAAGAAGCCCCCGGTCGGAGGACGTCCCCGAAACGGCAACGGCGCCCGACGAGATCCCGGACTTGAATTCGAGGTGAAGAAGATCCGTGCGCGCATCGAGATCAACCCTCTCTGCATAAGCCTTCCAGAGCGCCGCAGCCGCGTCGACGGGATTGAGCGGAAGTCCCTCGGCGGCCGGAACTTCCGGCCGTGAAGGAGCTGCGGGGCCGGCTGCCGCCGGCGCCCCCCAGACGGGAGCTGAGGCGAGAGAGAGGGCGGCGAGGAGGCCCGCAAGCCCTGCCCTTCCAACGCGCTTCATTTTCCTATCCTCCGTCAGCTGATCTGTCTCGCCGAAGCCGGAAGCTTCAGCATGACGCGCGTGCCGCCGATCGGGCTCGCGCGCTCGACGGTCACCACCGCGCCGATGCGCGAGGCGCGCTCCTGCATGATGGAAAGGCCCACATGCTGGCTCTTTCTTTCCTCAACCACCTTCTGGTCGATGCCGACGCCGTCGTCGACGATCTCCACCGTGAGATCGGCCTCGTTCCTGACGGACACCCTGACGCTCGAGGCCTGAGCGTGCTTGCGCACGTTCGAGAGCGCTTCCTGAATGATGAAGATCACCTGGAGTTTTTCGCGCGGCGTGAGCTTCGGGCCGTCTCCGACCGAGGAAAGCCGCACGCCGATGTGCGCCTGGCCTTCGAAGCGGTCGATCACGGTGCGAACGCCCTGCAGGAACCCTTCATTGTGAAGGCGCTCGCGGAAGTTGAGAAGAAGTTCGCGCACATCCTCGTAGCACTCCTGCACGCCCGTGCGGATGGCTTCGAGCGACTCGTCGCGGAGTTTCTCGTCCTTGTCGCGGATCGCGTCCGAGAGGAACTGCACCTGAAGGTTCAGGTAGGAGAGCGCCTGCGCGATCGAATCGTGAAGACCCTGGGCGAGGAGCTGACGCTCCTGAATGACGGCGTACTGGCGGTCGCGGTCAATGAGGCGCTGGTTGTCGATTGCAACGCCCAAATGCATCGCGAAGGATTCGAGGAGCTGCGTCATCTGGGAGGAGAGCTGCGACTCCTCGCGGAAGATGAGCATGTAGCTGCCGATGCTTTCCGAGACGCTTCTCACGTTGAAGCAGTACGCAGTCGTAAAGCCCGCCTTGGCGAGCGTGCGGGCGAGCATGCGGCCGTCGGTTTTAAGGTCCACGCGCACGGGGTAGTTCTTCTGCACGACGGTGCGGAAAATCGAATCCTCCCAGGGGATCCTCGACGATTCCCTGAGGGCCTCGGCCGTGAGGCCGCTCGAAGCCGCCACATCCACACAGCCCGCCTTCTGATCGACGAGCATCACGAGGCAGGCATCAGCCTCCGTATAGCGCACGACGCGCTCGGCAAAGCCGTCGGTCAGTTCCTCAAGCGACCTCTGCTGGGAGAAGAAGGACGTGGTTTCGTAGAGCTGCGCGAGGTGGCGGTTCTTTTCCTCGACCGAGGCGGTCTTTTCAGCCACCTTCTGCTCGAGGTTGTTGTAGAGGTCCTCGAGCCTGTCGGCCATGCGGTTGAAGCCCACCGCGATGCGGCCGATCTCGTCGTCGCTCTTCACCTCAACGCGCGCGGCAAGGTCGCCCCCGGAAAGACGGTTGATGCCTTCGCCGAGGCTCCCGATCGGACGAATCACCCAGCGCAGAAGGAGCAGCATGATCGTGAAGAGGCTCCCGATCGCGAGCACGATGAGGAGAATCTGCAGGTACCTCAGCTGCCAGAGATAGTCGTAGCGCCAGGCATCGATCTTGTCCGCCAGGTCGCTGAGCCCTGCCGTATAGACGCGCACCATTTCCGCATCCGCCTGACGGCTTCCCTTTTTGGACGCAATCAGCATGGGCTCGACTTCGCTCTTCCAGCGATTTTCAAGCGACTCAAGGGCAGCATGAAAGTCGCCCTCGCGCGGAAGCTCAAGCGGCTGCCAGGCGTCGCCCACCCGGATCACGCGGAACTGGTTCGTGACGCGCGTGAGCTCGTCGTCGAGAAGCTTCTCGGGAAAGATCGGCTGCGTGAAGTAGGCGGACCGGTAGACCTGCATGCGCAGTTCTGCGATCGAAAACTTCGCCGCCGCGCTCGCCTCTAGCTCCCAGTTGAGGAGCATCGTCCATCCGATCGAACTCACGATGAAGCTCACCCAGAGGAGCGTGAGGAAAAGAAGGCGCGTTGAAAGACTTCGGAAGAACTTCGGAATCTTCATGGAGGAAGGGAATCTGAATAAGAGAAGGCTGCCGGATCCTGGCCTCATGCCGGGATCCGGCAGCCCTTTGTTTACAACAATGTCGGCGCTTCGTCAACGACTTCGAGCTTGAGGCCGGCCGAGCCGCGCTCTCCCGAACCGGACGTCTGCTGCGGGTCCGAAGAAGCGGGCGGGAGCGCCTGAACCCGTTCGGCCTTCCAGGAAATTTCAAGGGTCTTCCCGCGGCGGGCGCGATGCATGATGTGCGCCTGATAGGCGCGCACGCTCAGCTGCGCTTCGCGCGCCTTGCCGCCTCTGCCGACGCCGGAGATGATGACGCCGCGGTCGTCCGTTACCGCAATCGAAATCAATTCCTCGCTCGGGTCGAGCAGCATGAGGGCGACGCCCTTGCCGCCCGAAGCGACGAAACGGATTTCGCTTAACGGGAAGGCAAGCAGGCGCCCCGAGGACGAGAGGCAGGCAAGCTTCGCGCCCGCTTCTATTGTCTTCACGGAAAGCGTGACAGGTGGCAGAAGCCTTTCGCCTTCATTCATCTTCACAAAGTCGCGTCCGGCCTTGAGGCGCGTCGAAACGTCGGCAAGCCTGAGGAGCATGCCCTTGCCGCCGGAAGTGGCGAGAAGCACCGCCGCGTCCGCCGGCCCCGCGATCCACCCCGCGCATTCAAAGCCCCGCGGGAGGTCGACAAAGGCCGACAAGGGCGCGCCGTCGCTTCGCCCGCCCGGGAGCTGCGAAACAGCGAGGGAGTAGACGCGCCCGTTCGCGTCGAGGAAGGAGAGCTGGTCCGACGAGCGGCACTCAATCGCCCGGTCGAGCTGGTCGCCCATCTTGTAGCTCATGAGCGAGCAGTCGTGGCCGTGGCCCGTGCGCGTTCTCAGGAACCCCTTCTTTGAAATCACGACGGTGACGGGCTCGTCAGGCGTCTCCACCTCATGGACGGCAACCCTGGCTTCCTTCACGATCGTCCTGCGGGCGTCGCCGAAAGTCCTGGCGGCAGCCTCGATTTCGCGCGCCACCTGGCGCTTCAGAACGCCGTCGCTCCCGAGAATGCGCTCGAGCCCCGAGCGCTCCTTCGTTAGGTTCGCGAGCTCCTTCTCGATTTCAATGGCAGCAAGTCGGGCGAGCTGCTTCAGGCGAATTTCGAGAATGTCGTCCGCTTGGCGTTCGGTAAGCCCGAATTCGGCCATGAGGTCCGCCTTCGGGTCGTCCGCGGCGCGGATGATTTCGATCACGCGGTCGATGTTGAGGAGAACGAGGGAGCGCCCTTCCAAAACATGGATGCGGTCGAGGACCTTCGCGAGCCTCGCCTCGGTGCGGCGCCTCACGGCCTTCTTTCTGAATTCGATCCATTCGGTCAGGATGGAAAGAAGTCCCTTCTGCCGGGGCTTTCCGTCAATGCCGAGCATGACGAGATTCACCGGAACATTCGATTCGAGATCGGTTTCGGAAAGGAGATAGTTGACGAAGTCGTCGCGGTCGATGCGGCTCGTCTTCGGTTCAAAGACGAGCCGGACCTCCACGTCCTTGCCGGACTCGTCGCGCACGCTTTCGAGCATCGCGAGCATGGCGCTCTTCGCCTGCTGCTGCTTGGAGGAAATCGACTTCTTGTCCTTCTTCGGACGCGGATTCGTGATCTGCTCAATGCGGTCGAGAATGATGCGGGAGGACGCGGCGGGCGGGAGCTCGTCGACGACGAGCTGCCACTGACCGCGGGCGAGCTCCTCAAAATGCCAGCGCGCGCGCACGCGCAGCTTCCCGCGGCCCGATTCGTAAATCGCGCGGATTTCATCCTGAGGCGTGATGATCTGGCCGCCGCAGGGGAAATCGGGGGCGGGCATAAGGGAAAGAATTTCGTCGAGCCCGGCTTCCGGCTTCTCGAGAAGCCGCACGCAGGCCTGAGCCACTTCAGTGAGGTTGTGGGGCGGAATTTCGGTAGCCATGCCGACCGCAATGCCCGAAGACCCGTTCAGGAGCACGAAGGGAAGCTTTGCGGGGAGCTCCACCGGCTCCTCAAAGTTCCCGTCGTAATTGGGCGCAAAGTCGACTGCGCCCGAATCCACTTCCTCAAGAAGAAGCGCCGAGATGGGCGTGAGGCGCGTTTCCGTGTAGCGCATGGCCGCCGCCGAATCCCCGTCGCGGGAGCCGAAGTTGCCCTCGGCCACGAGAAGCGGATAGCGGAGCGAGAAGGTCTGCGCCATGCGCACGAGGGCGTCGTAGACCGACTGGTCGCCGTGGGGGTGGTATTTGCCGAGCACGTCGCCCACGATGCGGGCGGACTTCACGCTCTTCGCATCGAATTTGAGCCCCATGCGGTACATGTCGATGAGAATGCGGCGCTGCACGGGCTTCTGGCCGTCCGTGACCTCAGGAAGCGCACGGCTCTTCACCACCGACATCGCGTATTCGAGATAGGCCTGGGACGCGTAGCGCGCGAGCGTGAGCGCTCCGTTTTCCTCGGCCTCGCCCTCAGTCGCGGCGCCCACCGTGATCTCTTCGGCCTGAGCCGCCTTCAGATCCTCTTCCGAAAGTTCCGGCTCAGCATCAGTCTCTGCGGCAGCGTCCGAACCCTCGTCCGAAACGGGGGAAGCCGGAGCCTCCTCGTCATCCGCAGACGCCTGAGGGTCGTCGTGAGCCGCAGGCGCATCCCCGGGAGCTTCCGCTTCCGGTTCGCCGCCGTCGCCAAAGAGCGAATCGTGAAAAAGATCTTCCGTCTCATCGGAAAGGGGGTTCTTCTCCGTCATTCTTTTTCTTCCCTTCTGACTTTAGACATCGAGTTCGGCGCGGTCGCCGTAGGCTTCCATCCAGAGGCGGCGGCCCGCCACCTCGCGCTCGCCCATGAGGGTCTGCATGACCGCACGGGTGGCCTCTTCCGGCACGGACCCGAAGGCCACCGGAAGGAGCTTCCGGGTGTCGGGCGAGAGCGTCGTTTCCGCGAGCTGCTCGGCCTTCATTTCGCCCAAACCCTTGAAGCGCGAAATGGAAAGCTGCTCATCGCGAAAGCCTTCCTTCCGGAGCGACTCCATGGTCCTCGCGAGCTCGCGCTCATCGAGGCAGTAGATCTTCCTATCGGGCTTTCTTCCCTTTTTCGGCGCATCGACGCGAAAGAGCGGAGGCATCGCGACGTAGACGTGCCCGAGCTCGATCAACTTCGGGAAGTGCTTGAGAAAGAGCGTGAGAAGAAGCACCTGAATGTGCGAGCCGTCGACGTCGGCATCAGAGAGAATGCAGATCTTCCCGTAGCGCAGTCCCTTCAAGTCGGGCTCGCCGTCCCGCGGATGCGGATCAACGCCGATCGCGAGCGCGATGTCGTGAATCGTGTCGGAGCGGAAAAGCGCGCCGCCCTCGACTTCCCAGGTGTTGAGAATCTTGCCTCGAAGCGGGAGCACCGCCTGAAATTCCTTGTCGCGCCCCTGCTTGGCCGAGCCCCCGGCGGAGTCGCCCTCGACGATGAAGAGCTCGTTTCGCGTGATGTCGCTCGACTCGCAGTCGGTGAGCTTCCCCGGAAGCACCGCCACGGTCGACGTGCGGCGGCGCTCGTACTTCGCCGCCTGGCGCTGGCGCGCCTGAGCCTGGCTGATGATGTGTTCGGCGAGCTTTTTGCCGTCCTCGACGTGGTCATTGAGCCAGAACTCAAACTGCGACTTTACGAACCCGGAAACGAGCTTGAGCGTATCGCGGCTCGTGAGCTTTTCCTTCGTCTGCCCCTGGAACTGCGGGTCGATCGCCTTCGTCGAAAGCACGAAGCTCGCGCGGCTGAAAACGTCTTCGGCGAGAACCTTCACGCCCTTTGTCTGAAGTCCGTGCACGTCCATAAAGGCGCGCACGGCCTGCCAGAGACCGTCCTTGAGGCCCGATTCATGGGTGCCGCCCTGCGGGGTGGGAATGAGGTTCACATAGCTTTCGCGCGTGAGCGGGCCTTCCGGCGTCCAGACCACCACCCATGCGGCGCCTTCGCCCGGCGCATAGCCCTCGGTCGATTCGTCGGCGTAAGCCGCCGCCTCAAAGGGCTCGATCATCGGTTCGCCGTGAATTTCCGAAAGGAGATATTCCTTGAGGCCGCCTTCGTACTTCCAGTGCGCCTCAGTGCCCGTGCGTTCATTGCGGTAGTCGACCTCGCAGCCGGGCAACATCACCGCCTTCGAGCGAAGAAGCCGGACGAGCGAAGCTTCCGGGATCTCGGGCGAATCAAAATATTTGGGATCGGGTTCGACCGATACGCGGGTGCCGGTCTGAGACTTTGGACGGGGGCTCTTGCGGACGGCAAGGGGTTCGGCCACGAAGCCATCCCGGAAGCCCATCGTCGCCTCCTCGCCGTCGCGCCAGACGGTGACGACAAGGTGCTTTGAGAGCGCATTCGTTACGGAAACGCCGACGCCGTGGAGACCGCCCGCAAAGGAATAGGGACCCGAGCCGTCGGCCTTCTGGAATTTTCCGCCCGCATGCAGACGCGTGAAGACGAGCTCAACGACGGGGGCATGCTCTTCCGGATGCATGCCGATCGGAATCCCTCGTCCGTCATCCTCCACCGTGATGATGCCGGCCTCGTTCACCGAAACCGAAATCTTCGTCCCAAACCCCGCGAGCACTTCGTCGCTCGCGTTGTCGATGACTTCCTGAATGATGTGAAGCGGATTGTCCGTCAGCGTGTACATGCCCGGACGCTGCTTGACGGGTTCAAGGCCCTTCAGCACCCGGATGGAGCTCTCGCCGTAATCGTCTTTGTTCTTCTGCTTGATGGCCATTGCTGTGTTGAATGCGCGCAAAATGCCCTCAGACGAAAAGACGCTGCGGGCAGAAGGGACGCTCGAATTCTTAGAAAAAGGATGGCCATGCTCCCGGATTAAGGCTCGAAAGATGAGCCTGAGGAAGCAAAGCCGAAGGACTCATTTTAGCAATGCCCGACCATCAGGCTCCCTCAGAAGCCGCCATGCGGACTTCAGAGCCGCAGCAATTTCTCGATGCATTTTCCAGGGCTCGGCAAGAGAAATGATGCTTGCCCGAACTCTCTAAAAATAGGTACTATTCCTGATCTCTCTTATTTTCAGAAGGAACCTCAATGGCGAAGCTTTACATGGGTTTTGATGCCGGCACGCAGAGCGTGAAGGTAGGCGTCTACGATGAGAATTTCGAGCTCGTTGCGAGCCGGTCGCTTCCGACCGAACTCAGCTATCCGCATCCCGGCTGGGTCGAGATGAACGTGGACACGTACCTCGAGAACTGCATCACGGCCATGGCCGAGGTAACGAGCGAGCTTCGCCGCATCGGCCGCGATCCGAAGGACATCGCCGCCATCATGGGCGACGGCATCATCTGCGGCATCGTCGGCATCGACGAGAATGCGCACCCCGTCACGCCCTACATCAACTACCTCGACAGCCGCACGACGGAGGATGTGGAAGCTCTCAACGCGAAGAAGCTTTCGATCTGGGGCCGCGAAACCGGCAACGCCGAAGCCTCTCCGATGTTCCCTGCCATGTTCGCGCGGTGGTTCCTCAGAAATTCGCCCGAATTCTGCGAGCGCGGCGTGAAGTTCGTGCACAACGCTCCTTACGTCCTCATGCGTCTCGCGGGTCTGAAGGGAAAAGACGCCTTCATCGACTGGGGCGCCATGTCGGGATGGGGCCTCGGCTACGATGTTCAGGCGAAGAAGTGGTCGCCCGAACAGCTCGAGCTCCTCGGGATCGACGAAAAGTACATGCCGCGCATCCTGAAGCCCTGGGACAAGGTGGGCGGACTCTGCGAGGAAATTTCGGTGCGCACGGGGTTGCCTGCCGGCATTCCGATTCTCGCGGGCGCAGGCGACACGATGCAGTCGATGCTGGGCTCGGGCGTCTTTGAGGCGCACCAGGGCGTCGACGTGGCGGGCACCTGCGCCATGTTCTGCGTCTCCACCACGGGCATCATCCCCGAGCTTTCTCAGCCCGGCACCGGTCTCATCTTCAATTCCGGCACGCTCCCCGACACGTACTTCTACTGGGGATTCGTGCGCACGGGCGGCCTCGCGCTCCGCTGGTTCAAGGACAATGTCTGCCGCCACGAGGGCGACGGCTCCTATTACGGCGAGCTTTCGGCCGGCGCGGAAAAGATCCCCGCGGGCTCGCGCGGCGTTCTCTTCCTCCCCTATCTCACGGGCGGCTACGGCGAGGAAAAGGAAGCGAGCGGGTGCTTCCTCAACATGACGATGGACGACAATCAGTTCGTCATGTGGCGCGCCGTTCTCGAGGCGATCGGCTACGACTACATGGAGCTCGCCGACGGCTATCGCCGCGCCGGGGTTGCCCTCAGCCGCATCACGGTGACGGAAGGCGGCAGCCGCGATCCGCTCTGGAATCAGATCAAGTCGAACATGCTCGACGCCGAGGTCGTCCGCTTCAAGAACCCGGGCGGCGCGGTCCTCACCAACTGCGTCTTCGGCGCCTACGCAACGGGCGGCATCACGGACGTCAAGGCGGCGCTCTCGAAGGTCATTTCGGAAAACGGCGTCTATGAACCCGTTCCCGAACTCGTGAGCCGCTACCGCGAGCTCTTTGAAAACAGGAAGGCCCTCGTGCGCAGCGACATGAAGGCCGCCTTCTCGAGGCTCGTGCGCATGCGCGAAATGTGATTCTTACGGGCCGGGAGAGAAACTCACCGGTCCGGACTCTAAGGACAAGGGAGCACTTCTTCGGGAGCGCTCCCTTTTTGTCGGGTGCCGGCAGACCGAAACCGCCTGAAGCTGATTGCGGCGGAGGCCTTTCTCAAAAATTTACCGACGGCTCCTGCCTGATCGGAATGAGAATCCGTCCGAAGCCGTCATTATGCGTATCGGCTTCGTCGGAGAAGCGCATTTCCACCTCAAGGATCGCGGTGCCGCACGGGCTGAATCCCAATTTTTTCATTTGCGACCAGGCCGGATGCCCGCCCTCCGCGAGCTGCCTCATGCTGAAGGCATCGGGGAGCCCGCTGAAATGGCAGACGAAGCATTTCCCGAATTCAATTCGCTCGAGCACATCATTGGCGGGTATCCGGTAGCGCTTGAGAAGCGACTCCCGCACCGCAAACCCCCAGTGAATCGTGTTCTTCCCGCCTCTCTGCGAGATTTTCACCTTCAGCGCGGACTTCGTCACCGGCATCCACATCCCCCAGTCCTTCAAGAGCTCAAATATCCGATCGTCCTTTCTGAAGTCCTGAGCATCCGTATGCGGGAGGAAATACCTGGGCTCCATTTCCCGGATCTCCCAGTCGATCATGCTTCCCTTATGCGCCTCATACCAGCGGCGCATCCTTTTGTGCTCGTCGATGACGGCCTGAAGGCGGCTTACCGTCGCTTCGAGCTCCTCGGCCTTCTGGTCGAGCAGTCCGAAAACCTTCTCCGGGTCGTCGGTGTGCATGGCGCCCATTTCCTTTACCGTCACGCCGTAATTGCGCAGCCTCATGCATGAAATCACCCTCGCCGACTGATCGAACGTGTAGTAGCGGTATCCGCTTTCGCGATGCTGAACCTTGAGGAGTCCCGCCGCCTCATAGTGCTTCAGAAAGTCCGACGTAACGCCGAGATGGCGGGCAAAGTCTCCGATTCTGTATTGCTTCACGATGTGCCGACTCCTTCGGGGATAAGAGTGTTCTTGCAAAGTCTAAGTTAAAGCACCTATCCAAGTCCGGCCCAACACTCAACTTCGGGAGCCGCATCCGCCATTCTTTCTAGGTCGAAAGTAGGTATTTATACGAATTCGCCATTGAAAACAGGCTTTTCAGCGGCGTCGCAGGACGATTTGACTCGCGGCAAAGACTCAGCCGCAGAATTTGCGCACATCGGAGGCGCACGTTCATAGACTCTGGCGGCGCCTCTCTTTCAAGCAATCAGAGGAGAGATGCAATGACGAAGTCGATCACCCGCCGCGCATTCCTGCGGACCACGCTCGCAAGCGGCGCCTCCATGGCTGCCGCTGCCGCCGCTCACGCGGCACCTGCCGGGATCTACAACCCGGGCACCTATTCGGCCAAAGCCTCCGGCATCGGCGAAGTTGTCGTCACGATGACTTTCGACGCCAACAAGATTACCGATGTCGTGCTCGACGTTTCGCACGAGACGCCGTCGATCGGTCAGGCAGCCGCCGCCGAGCTCAAGAAGTCGATTCTTCTCATGCAGTCGGGCGAAATTGACGCCGTCTCGGGCGCCTCCATAACTTCGAAGGCCGTGCGCACGGCTGCCGCCAAGTGCATTGCGCAGGCGCAGGGCAAGGTCCCCGTCGAAGTCATCTCCGACAAAAAGCAGGCGGAAGCCGACGACGGCGACTGGCTCGGCAAAGCCCCCGAAATCGCCGAAAAGGACATCGTTGCGAAGCATCAGACGGAGATTCTGGTCATCGGCTGCGGCACGGGCGGCATGTTTGCGATCGCGTCCGCGGCGGAAGCCGGCGCAAAAGTGATCGGCATCGACCGCTTCCCTGTCGGCACGGGCGTTCGCGAGGACCTCGGCGCCATCGATTCGCGCTACCAGAAGGCCTGGGGCACGAAGATCGACAAGTTTGAATTCATCACGATGGCGACCCTCTACGCGGGCGGCCACATCCAGCAGGATCTCGTGAAGCTCTGGTGCGACAAGTCGGGCGCCGTCATCGACTGGCTCGGCGACCGTCTTGCCGAGAAAGGAATCGAGCTCTGGCACGAATCGGGCGACAAGAACGACGAAACGCGCTACAAGCATTTTGCAATCGGCCACTCGCCGCGCCTCCCGGAAAAGGACGGCAAGATCCTCGTGAGCCTCTCGAGCGTGATTGAAGAGTACGCAAGGAAGTGCGGCGCTCGCTTCGACTATTCCATGAAGATGGTGAAGCTTGAGAAGGTGAACGGCCGCGTCACGGGCTGCATCGCCGAGAACAGCGACGGCAAATACGTCCGCTACGTTGCGACGAAGGGCGTCGTTGTCGCCACCGGCGGCTACGCGCAGAACTTCCGCATGATGGAAGCGCTCCAGCCCTGGAATCTTCGCGTCATCGGCCGTTCCGGCGCCATGCCCGGCGCCCGCGGCGACGGCATCCGCGCCTGCCTCTGGGCGGGCGCCAAGATGGATGAAACGCACTCCATGATGAAGTTCGACCGCTGCGCCATCCGTCCGGATCAGAAGCCGGGCGTCGAGACGGTTCAGTCGGGCGACTCCGGGTTCTTCTGGATGGGCTCCCAGCCCTGGCTCAAGGTGAATGCCGAGGGCCGCCGCTTCATGAACGAATCGGGCACCTACGAGAACCTTCTTCATGCCGATGAGTACCAGAAGGGTCACTGCCACTACACGCTCTTCGACAGCAACTGGGTGCGCTATGCGAAGCAGTTCAAGATGCACGGCTGCTCGCGCATGTTCCCGTTTGAAAACGGCGCCGACCCCAACATCTCCTGGAAGATCGTTGAGGAAAAGATGCTCCCCGGCCTCATCGCCAAGGACTACGTCCAGAAGGCCGACACGATCGAGGAGCTCGCAAAGAAGCTCGGTCTTCCGCCGGATCAGCTCAAGGCCACGGTCGAGCGCAACAACGAGCTTTACCGCCTAGGCGAGGACGTCGACTACGGCAAGGAAAAGCATCGTCTTTCGCCCGTCGACAAGGCGCCCTTCTACGGCGCCAAGAACACCGGCTGGATGCTCTGCACGATGGACGGCATTCAGATCAATACCAGCATGAACGCGATCGATACCGAGGGCAACCCGATCCCGGGCCTCTACGTCATCGGCAACGACAGCGGCGGCTACTTTGCAAACGAATACCCGAACCTTGCTACTGGCATGGCCTGCGGCCGCACGGTGACCTTCGGCCGCCTCGTGGGCCTGCATCTCGCAAAGCTCTGATCAGGCGGGGATGTTCTCCTCCCTCTCCGGCCGGGCCTCGCCCGATAGGACCCGACCGGAGAGGTCCTTTGGACCACAGAGATACGCACGACTTGCGCCGGAAAAATCTGAACCCACCGGCACTTCAAAAACAAAATAAAGGACCAGAAGAAAATGAAACTCCAGAAGCTCTCCCTCGCACTTCTCGCAGCCGCAGCAGCCTTCACCGCCCATGCTTCCGACGTCACCGTCTACGGCGTTCTGGATACCGCACTCACGTGGCAGTACCGCCAGAACGTCGCCGGCACCGACTCCTCGACCGTGCAGATGATGTCGGGCCAGTACATCGGCTCCCGCTTCGGCCTCAAGGGCGAGGAAACGCTGGAAAACGGCCTCAAGGTCGGCTTCGTTCTTGAAAACGGCTACAGCACCGACGCCGGCACGCTCGGCCAGGGCGGACGCCTCTTCGGCCGCGATGCGCGCCTTTATCTCGACGGCGACTTCGGCTACCTCTCCTTCGGCCGCATGGGCTCCATGGTGGGCGGCAACGGCCCGTACGCCCGCTTCGGCCACGTCGTGAGCCCCTTCTCCTGCGGCTGGGGATACATCGGCGGCCACCTCCAGGTCGTCTCCCTCGGCTACGAATTCATCGACAACGCCGTCGCCTACACCACGCCCGTGTTTGCCGGCCTCGATGCAACCGTTCAGTACTCCTTCGGCACCGACTCAAAGAATTACGCGGATGGGGCCACGGAAGGCAAGTCGAGCGTCGAGCGCCTCCTGAGCGGCGCCGTGCGCTACCGCAGCGACAACCTCATGGTTGCCTTCGGCATCGAAACCATCAACCAGGCGCAGCCTCAGGCCGACAGGAACGGGCTCGACGATTCGATTTCCTACAACCTCGGCGCCAACTACAACGCCGGCTGGGCGAAGTTCTTCTTCTACACGCAGATTTTTGAAAACTATGCCTCTGCCGCGAAAACCACCACCTTCAGCCTCGACGGGGGCGTAGACGGCTACGGCGTCAATGTCGGCGTTGAGGTTCCCGCCTTCGGCGGCGCCGTGAAGGCGGGCATCGGCTACGGCGACTTTGAAGGGAGCCGCGAGGAGAAGCTCACGATGGACACCATCCAGGCCGCACTCGGCTACACGTATTCTCTGAGCCGCCGTACGACCTTCTATACGGCTGCCGGCTGGATCAAATCCGACTACTCGAAGGAGTACGAAGCGCTGAAGCCGCAGGCCGTCGAAGACGCCTATGAATTCACCTTCGGCCTCGTGCACAAGTTCTAACCGAACTTCCGGCAGCATCTTCTTCAACTTGAATCCCGGTTGAACTTTCCCTTGAAGCCCATGACTGTTTCGACGGTCATGGGCTCTTTTTCGTCAGTGGAGCCGGAGAGCCTTGCCGGATCACGCACCCGAAGAAAAAGAGCTGCACCACCTTCACTGCCAGGCAGCTCTGTTCACGGAACGGATGTGTTCTATACGGCTCCCGGCCGGATCAGATCTGAGTGCTCGAAGAGGTCTGAATGCCTGAAGCTGCATACCGACGCAGACGCCGATGAATACGCCTTCGGGCTTGTTTGCGAATTCAGCGCGAACATCCGGCAGCACATTCTTCAACCTCGATCCCGGGTTGATGTTTTTTCTTTGAAAACCATGACTCCTGCGAGCTTCGCGAGCTCTTCCCGTCTCTCGATCTGCACGATGCATCAGGATCTTCCTGCCGGATTCACGCCCGAAAAAAAAGAGCTGCCTCACCTTCACGGCCTGGCAGCTCTTCTTCCGGGACCTGAGCGTCCCGCTTTCAGCTTTTAGAGCGGATTATTCCTGCTCGGCGGGCTTCTCTTCGCCCTTCACGAAATCCGGACGGAGCACCTTCGTGCCGATGGCTTCCTTGAGCGCTTCAAGATAGCCGGCGCGGTCGGCTTCGCCGTAGATCGAGCCCAGCTCGCGGGCGAGACCGCGGAGCTCAGCTTCGTTCGCCTGGTGCGTGCGGGCTGCCTCAACGTAGGCAATCGCGTAGGAGCCGTTTGCGAGCGTAGCGCCCGTGTAGGCGGGAAGCTTCGACGTTTCAAGTGCAAGCTCAGCATTAATCAGAGAAGTTTCCTGACCCTGCTGGTTCTGACGGGAAACCCAGACTTCGTCGGAGAAGCCCTCGAGGCTCTTCGACTTCTGGAGCTCGGCGAGCTTCGCCTTGCCGGCTTCAAAGGCCTTTTCTGCCGCCTTCTGCGCACGGAGCTTTTCGCCGATGATGCTCTTCACATCGTCGAGCGCACGTTCCTTTTCCGGGTAGTACTCAACAACGCGGGCCGCAACGAGCGTATTGCTCTGCACTTCGATCGCGTTCGAATTGCGCTTTTCCTTCAGGCATTCCGAACCGAAGAGCGCCTCGGCCACGCGGTCGTTGATAATGCGGCCGAGCTCGGGATCCGTCACGCCGCTGCGGGTGACGAAGTCAGCCGTCTCAACCTTGAGGCCGAACTTCTGAGCGGTGGGCTCGAGCGAGTCGGACTGCTCGTAGACCATGTTCGTGAACTCGTCGGCGCGTTCAGAGAACGTGCGGATCGCCATCTGCTCGGCGTATTCGCGCTCGATCTCGGGCTTCACGGCTTCAAAGGGTTCGACGGAACCGGCCTGAATGTCGGTCACATAAATAATGTGGTAGCCGAATTCCGTTTCCACGGGACCGACGATGTCGCCCTTCTTGGCATTGAAGACGGCGTCTTCAAAGGCCTTCGTCATCACGCCTTTGCCGAAGAACGAAAGGTCGCCGCCCTGCGAGGCGCTGCCCGGATCCTGAGATTCCTTTTCAGCGACAGCGGCGAACTTCGAGGGATCAGCCTTCACTTCAGCAAGAATCCCCTCGGCCTTCTTGAGGGCTGCAGCCTTGTCGTCGCCGAACTCAATGAGGATGTGGCTCGCGCGGCGCTGTTCGGGAATAGTCCAGCGGTTCTTGTTCTGCTCGTAATAGGCCTTGATGTCCTCGGGATTGGCCTTCTGATCCTTGAAGTTCTCGGGCGAGAGGACGATGTATTCGGCCTTGATGTGCTCGGGCGAGAGGAATTCGGACAAATGAGCGGAGTAGTAAGCCTTCACCTCATCATCCGAAACGTTCACGGAATTGAGGAAGTCAGCCGCATTGATCGTGAGCGTGCGGACCTGACGTTCATTCGTGAGGATCTCGTGCATCTGCTCAACCAGGGCCTTGGGCACCGGATAGGCATTGGAGACGCCGGCGATCAGCACTTCCTTTTCAAGGTCGCGCTGAACCTGAGCAACAAACTGCTGGTCGCTCTTGCCCTGGGAGCGCAGGAACTGCTCGTAGAGCTCGGGGGAGAACTTGCCGTCCTGCTTGAGCGCGTCGGCATTCTTGATGAGCGCGACAGCTTCAGCTTCGCTCACCATCACGTGATTCTTCGCCACCGTCTGCGTAATGGCGGAGTCATCCATCAGCATGCGCAGAATGTCCTCGCGGGCCTGTTCGTTGTCGAGGATGTTGGCGCGGAAGCTTTCGCCCATCTGCTGACGCAGACGCTCAAGCTGCTCGCGCTTGGCCATGTCGAACTGTTCGGGAGTGATCTTCGCCTCGCCCACCTGGACGATGGCGTTGTCGCTCTGGCTCATGCGGTTGTAGGAGTAAATGCCGGTAACCACAAAGCTCGGGATGATCAGCACCATGGCAATGAACATCAGCCAGCGCTTGTGCTCGCGGAATGCCTGAAGCATAGAGGTTCCTTTATCAATTCGATCCCTTTGGGGAAGCTCAGGAGCCCCCATGCGGTCGAACAGGGTGGACAAAGTTATAGGTAAGAAAAAAGGCGAACCTCACGGCTCGCCTTTTTTCAAGAATCTCTGGCGGAGTGGACGGGACTCGAACCCGCGACCCTCGGCGTGACAGGCCGATATT
>NZ_CALDXB010000050.1 GCF_937923675.1 uncultured Sutterella sp.
GGACCGAAGTGCTTCACGCGCATGACCCACATGGATTCGGGCATGCCGAGTTCGGGCCACTGCACGTCTTCGACTTCTTCAACGCATTCCGCGGCAACCACGGCGCAGCCGCCCGGGAAGACGCAGTGAATGGCCTTTGATTCCTTGCAGCCCGCGGTCGTGTTGGGGCCCATGCCGCCCTTGCCGACGATCAGCTTCACACCGGTTTCGGCGAGGAATTCCTTTTCGAAGATTTCCATGCGCATCGAGGTCGTGGGGCCGATCGAGACGACCTTCCAGCCGCTCTTGGCATCCTTCGTCGGAACCATGATCGGACCGGCGTGGAAGATGGCCTTGCCCTTCAGATCCACGGGGAGCTTGCGGCCGAGCTTCACGAGGCGGTGATGCGCCTGGTCGCGGGCAGTGATGAGATAGCCGTCGAGATAGATGATGTCGCCGATTTTGATGTCTTCGAGGTCTTCATCCCTGATCGGGGTGGTCAGCGTCTTGGTGCTCACAGCGTCACTCCCTTGTGCGAAAGAAATTCATAAGACATGTCCGCATGAACGCGGATCGTGGCGCGGCGGTGGGCCCAGCAGCCCGTGGAAACGCCGACCGCGATGCAGGATGGATGGCGCGCAGCCTGTTCGACGTTGACGCCCATCACCGTGCCCTTGCCCGTGAGGCCGCCCGGCCCGAGGTTGAGTTCATTGAGCCCGTCCTTGATGAGCTTTTCGAATTCCGCACCCGTCGGGTTGCTGTTGTGCGAATCGACCGGACGCATGAGGGCGCGCTTCGAGAGCGTGGCGGCGACTTCCGCCGAACCCGCAATGCCGATGCCGAGAAGCAGCGGCGGGCAGGCATTGATGCCGCGTTCCGTCATGATGTCGAAGACGAACTTGACGACGCCTTCATAGCCTTCGAGCGGCATCAGAACCTTGGCCGCACCGGGGAGCGAGCAGCCGCCGCCCGCCATGTAGCCGCAGATTTCGGCTTCGTCGGAATCGGGAACAATCTGCCAGTCGATCCAGGGAATGCGCACGCCCGTGTTGTTGCCGGTGTTCTTCTCGTCGAAGATCTGCACGGCGTTGTGGCGCAGGGGCGCCTCCTTCGTCGCGCGCTTCGTGGCTTCGCGCAGGCATTCCTCCATTTCGCCGAGGAGCGGGAAGCGCGAACCCACCTTCACAAAGAACTGGATGACGCCCGTGTCCTGGCAGAGCGGAACGTTGTTCTTCTTGGCGAGCGCCATGTCGGTAAACATGGCGTCGTAGATGGTGTTGGCAATGTCGGTCGTCTGTTCGGCGCGCATTTCCGTGAGGCTCTTCATGACGTCGTCGGGCAGGTGCTTGCCGAAGTACGCCGTGAACTTCGCCATCAGATC
>NZ_CALDXB010000051.1 GCF_937923675.1 uncultured Sutterella sp.
GCCTTCATTTTCAAGGTCGGTCATATTTTTGGAAACCGACCGATGGGATCCTTACAAAAAGCATTCTTTTTTCGACCCTCGATACCTGCACCCTGCTTTGCCGAACGCCCATCTTCCTTTTTCCGAGCGCTGGCTGCCGCTCCTCAAGGTTCTTCTCATTCCGCTCTCGCTCCACTCATGCGCGACGGGCATGCGCTTTACGGCAACGCTCGATGCGCTCTCGCGAGGAGCCGGTCCCTTTGAAACCGGCGCCATGCTCGCCTGCATCTCGCTTTTTCCGGCCTTCTTTGCGGTCAAGGTGGGGCGCTGGCTCGACGATGCCGGCCCCCGCGCACCCATTCACGCCGCTCTTTTTGCCGCCGCCGGATCCGGGCTTGCCGCACTTTTTCTCCCGAACGCTCTCTTTGGAATTTTCTCGCTCTTCATTGCCTGTCTGCTCACAGGCCTTGCCTTCATGCTGATGAATACGGTGACGCAGCGACTCACAGGCGACGTCTGCCGGCCCGGCGACCGGCAAACCGCATTCACGGCGCTCTCCCTCGTTACGGCATCGAGCAATCTCGCCACGCCGGTCGCTGCCGGGTATGTGATCGAACACTTCTCATTCAGCGCCTTCTACATCTGGTGCCTCATCGCACCCGTCATCCTCGCCACGATTCTGAGCCTTCCCTTCATGAAGGGGCTCCTCGTCAAGCGCGACAGAACGCGCGCCAAAAAGACGGAAGGAGAGAAAAGCACGGGGTCGTCTCTCGACTTTTTCCGCGACCCGCCGATGCGCGCCGTGCTTCTCGCCTCCGTCGTCATTTCCGTTGCATGGGAAGTGGGGAACCTCCTCATCCCGGTCTATGCCAATGAAGCCGGGCTTGCCCCTTCTGAAATCGGGTGGGTGCTCGGAAGCTTCGCGTGCGCGACTTTCGTGGTGCGGCTCCTGATGCCCATGCTCCTCAAGGTTCTTGAGGAATGGCATCTCATCGCAATGACGCTTCTCGTGAGCGCGGTCGCCTTTGCGCTCTTTCCCTTCTTCAATACGCTCTTTCCCCTCATGTGCGCGGCGTTTCTTCTCGGCCTCGGGCTCGGCGCATCGCTTCCCAACATGATGTCGCTCGTCTACCGCTTTGCGCCCGGAAACCGGATCGGCGAAGCGATCGGCTTCCGCCTAATGCTCATCAATTCGGGAAAATCCGCATTCCCCGTCATCGCGGGCGCCATCGGTTCCGTAATCGGTGCAGGCGCATCGCTCTTCGGACTTGCCGTCTTTACAGTCTAAATTGGTCTACCGGCGTACGTATGTAGCATGATTTTCAGCTTTATTGCTAT
>NZ_CALDXB010000052.1 GCF_937923675.1 uncultured Sutterella sp.
CAGAGAGCTGAACAAAGGAACCACCCCGGTAAAATTGGTGGATTCCAGCTAACGGAAGACCGCCGTCTTCTCCCTCACGCTGGGTGCACCTGACGATGCCTATCGGCACGATGCAGCGCTCGGCTACACCGTGAAGGATCTTCTCGCACCGCTTTTCTCGACGGCGACCTACTGCTCCATGAAGAATGCCGTGCCGGTCTACTCCGCCGGAATGCTCTTCATTCCGGGCGTGAGCACGGATGAGGATCTCGCTCAGGTTGAAGCGAGAGCGAAGGATCATGCGGAAAGACTTGCGAATCTGCTGAAGACGCTCTGATCAGAGATTCTTTTCTTTCGCCGGGAGGACCGGCTTCACTACAATCGCGCCCGCCCGTCCGTTTTTTCAAATTTGAGAGCAGTCATGGATATTTCAATCGAAAAAGGCTCCTGGAAGACGCTTGAGCACCCGGCCTCAGCCGTGAGGCTCATGGTTTTCATGGCCGAGCAGAAAGTGCCGAAGGAAGAGGAGATCGACGCGCTCGATCCCGTGAGCACGCATTTTGTGGCGCGCGATTCGCGCCATATGGTTGTCGGTACGGCACGATTGACGCCTGACGGCCGGATCGGCCGCCTCGCCGTTCTGAAGCCTTTCCGGGGACGAGGCGTCGGCGCGAAGCTCCTCGAAGCGGTGCTCGAGTGCGCGCGCGGAAGCGGCCTTAAAGAGGTGACGCTCCATGCGCAGGTCCACGCCCGCGGGTTTTATGAGAAGTACGGCTTCAAGGCGGAAGGCGCCGTCTTCGACGAATGCGGCATCGACCATATTCACATGCGGCTTCGCCTCGGCTGATGCGCCCGGGAACGCCATTCAGATACTTTTTTTCCGGTACTATCGTCAGAGGAAGCTATTTAGTATTATTTTGATCACTCAAAATAGGGGGGATTAACCCTAGTGAAGGATTGTCCGGCAGTCCGGAGAGGGGCAAATCGTGCTCCCCGGCGCCGGAAGCGTTTCTCCCGGTCAAAAAAAGCGAAGAGCGGAACATGGTAATCAAAAAAGCAGGTGCGGCAGACATCTATTGGCAGACTTTATCCAAGCAGACGCGGCTTGACCCCGAAGTTCAGCTCGTTTTGACGGCAATCCTCTACGTTCGGGCAGGGAACGGCGAGGTTCCGGAAATTACTTTCCGCGGGACGACGGAATTCAGCAGCCTCGCCTGCAGCGCCGTCCCGGAACTGAAGCACTTTGTCTGGTCGATTGCGGTTCCTGATGCGGAAATTTCCTGGCGGCTTCCCTGGGATCTCGTCAAGAATCCGGCGAAAACGCTGGAAGCCTTCCTGCGCCTTAATGAACGAAGCTACATCAAAAGATTTTCGCTTCGTCCGGAACTCGTCGACGAGGTTGCCGGATGGCTTCTTGAAGAGACGCCTCAGGCGCCCTTCTGGATCGTGGGTGAGGAGCGCGCCTTTCTCTCCGCCGCCCGGAGTCTTCTTTCCGGCCGCGCCGTCCGCTTTGCGACGATTTCCGAGCACCTTGCGCTCCTCTTCACCGTGCTGAAGGCCTATGAGTTCGATGTCGGCGCGGCAGTCCTCAAGCCCGGCGCCATTGATCTTTCAACGCTCGAGGGACCTGTCGTCACGATCCCGGAACCCAATACCGAGGGGGACCATCCGCCGGTCGGCAAATATACGATCGACGAACTCAACTACGCCGACGCGCTTATCAAAAATCCCTCGCGGGTCGCAGCGGTTGTCTCGGGCGGCATGCTCTATCGAATGCAGGGCGAGGATGAGAAGCTGAAGACCATGTATCTGAGGTCTGGGCGCCTCACGCGCGTTCTCTCCTTCCCTTCGGCGACGGGCGTGGAGGCGGGCGTTGAAACGCTTGGACTTCTGCTCTGCGAGAAGCAGGGGTTCGGCGGGAGCGTTGTGGATCTCATCTCGGTGCCGAGGCTTCGCTATACGCGGCGTCCCTGGCCCGACGATTTCCGCAGGAACATTTCGCTCGCCATGCGGGGGAAGGCTGCAGAGGGCGTCAACGTCGTGCGGTCAACAAACCTCACGCTTCTCAACGACCGCTGCATCCTCTCGACGACAAGCCGCGTGGAAACGCCGGGAGACGAGGTGATCGACAGCCTCTTGGAGGAGCGGGGCTCGCGTCCTCTTTCCACGTTCGTCGAGATCATCCGCTGTCATTCCGTGGGCCCGGACTGCGATTCGGCGGACGAGAAGGACATCGTGTACGAAGCGATTCCGAACGACATCAATGAGTGCGGAATTCTGCGCCGTCCGAGGAAGCGCATCAGGATTGATCCGGAGGATCATACGCAGGCGCGCCGCATTGAGAAGCAGGCGATCCTGCCGGGCGACATCATCTTTACGCAGCGCGGACGCCTCGGTTCAATTGCGCTCGTCGACTCCGTCCCGAAGAAGGAGCGCTGGGTGGCCGGCCAGCTCTTCGTGATTCTGAGGCTGCGTGCGGACAGCCCGGTAGAGTCTCCCGCCTACATCCTGCGCTGCCTTCAGTGCGCGCCGGTCCGCGGACGATATGAACGCATGTCGAGCAATACGGCGGTGCCGCAGGTGCGCTCCGAAGATCTCGAAAATCTTCTGATTCCGCTTCCTGACCGCGACGCAGGCGTTGAGAACGCCGAGGAAGCCGTCCGCAAGCTGAAGCGCTATTCGAAGGAAATTGAGGACCTGAGGGCCAGGGCCGAAAAGCTGATCAAGAGCGTCACGCTCTGATGAAGACGGGCGGAAGACCTCGCGAAGAGATCTCCCGCCCGAATCATATCCGCGGAATGGAACGCTTGAATGCTCCGGCAAATTACGCGAAGGGGAGCGCATCCCTCCAGGATTCGCGGAAGAAGAGCATGATGGCGTCAAGTCCCGAATGATTGATGCGGTAGCGCGCAAGCTGCTGCACGACGGGCTTCGCATGGAAGGCGACGCCGAGGCCCGCCGAGCGGATCATTTCAACGTCATTAGCGCCGTCGCCGCAGCAGAGGACTTCGCTCAGGGATGCGCCGTGGAGCTGCGAGAGCACTTCAACCGCGCGGCGCTTGCCTCTGGCGTCAAGGATTCTGCCGCCGGCAGGACCGACAACATCGCCGGTGAGAAGCCCGTTTTCAATGACGAGCTCGTTGCTTACGGCGCCCGTCATGCCGAGCTTCTTGGCGATGGGGCGCGTGATGAGCGTGAAGCCCCCGGAAACAACGTAGAGCGCGAGGCCGTTGCGGCGCGCAAACTTCATGAGGACTTCCGCGCCGACGGAAAAGCGCGCGGCTTCCACTGAATGGTCCACAACGCTCACCGGCGCGCCCGCGAGGAGCTTCACGCGGCGCTGAAGGTTCTCCGCAAAGGGCCATTTTCCTTCCATGGCTTCCTTCGTCATCTGTCGCACTTCGTCGAGGCAGCCCGCGGCAAAGGCCATGTCGTCGATGCATTCGTTTTCGATCAGGGTGCTGTCCATGTCGAAGAAGAATGCCTTGAAGGACTTGATGCTGAGGCCGGCCGGGAGGACGAAGAAGTCGGCATTGTGCCGGGCCGCTTCGGCCTCAAGGTGCGTGAGGTCGGCATCATCGGGGACATCTTCAAGACGAAGCGACGGTTCGGACGGACGATAAAGCGTGCGTGCAGGGTGCACTTCATGCGTGAGGTCGAGGAGCAGATCGTGCTCCAGCTCTGCGCCGGTGATCACAATGTCGAGCATGGGGGGATTCCTTTTGAATTTCTCGATGCGCGGCCAGTCGTCTCCGCGCGGGATGTCTGAGGAGTCTAGCGCAGTCGCTCTGCAACCGACGGAAATGAAAAGCCCGCGGTTCTGAAATGAACTCGCGGGCTTTCGTGATCGCATGCGACCGTGCGGGCTTTGCTTTCTCTGCTTTCAGAGGCCGTGCATCCTCTTCATGCGGGGGAAGGCAATTCCCGCAGAGCAGCCATTACTTCTTCTGGGCGTCGAGCTGACGGGCGAAGATGAAGGCCTGCTGGCCGGCGATGCGGCCGAAGGTCACGATGTCGGCCTGAGCGTTGCCGCCGAGGCGGTTGCCGCCATGGACGCCGCCCGTGACTTCACCGGCAGCGAAGAAGCCCGGAATAACCTGGCCCTTCACGTTGTAGACCTGGGTGAGCGGGTCAATCTTGATGCCGCCCATCGTGTGGTGGACAGCCGGGGTAACGGCGATCGCGTAGAAGGGGCCCTTGTCGAGGTCGCGCGGCATGTCGGCGCGGCCGAAGGCATCCTTGTTGGCAGCCTTGCCGGCCTTCCAGGCGTCCATCGTGGCCTTGAGGTCAGCAGCGGGAACGCCCATCTTGCCGGCGATCTCGTCGAGCGTAGCGCCCGTGAGGCAGTAGGGCTGCTTGATGTAGCCGTTCGTCGCCTTGAGGGACTTCTGCATGTCGGAGTCGAAGAAGAGGTAGGCGATGCCGTCCTTCTGCTTCAGGATGGCGGCGGAAACCGCATCGCGCGTCTGAAGTTCGTTGAAGAAGCGCTTGCCTTCCTTGTTGACGAGGATGGCGCCGTTGCCGCGGACGGCTTCGGTGATCATTTCGCCAACCTTAGGCACAACGGTCGGGTGCGTCTGAATCTGGTCCATCTGGATCAGGTTGGCGCCGATCTTCTCGGCAAGGAGGAGACCATCGCCAGTGGCGCCCGGATGGTTCGTCGTGGCAAAGCCCTTGAGGCGCGGCACATACTTCGAAACGAGTTCGTTGTTGGCGCCGAAGCCGCCGGCAGCGTTCACGACCGCCTTGGAGTGAATCGTGTAGGTGCCGTTCTTATCCTTCACCTGGATGCCCGTCACGCGGCCGGTCTTGTCCGTGAGGATCTTGGTGGCCTGGGTGTTGGTGCGGATGTCGATCTTCTCAGCCTTGGCAGCCGTGTAGAGGGTGCGGACGACTTCCGGGCCGACGAGCGCGCCGCCGGTCGGACGGTGCGTGCGCGGGAAGGTGGCGCCGGCCATCAGGCCGACGTCGCGAAGATCGCCGCCGTGGGCGAGGAGCCAGTCAACGGAGGAGGCAGACTTCTCGGCGAGCGTGCGCACGAGCGCCGGGTCGTTGAGCCAGTGGCCGCCCTTCATCGTGTCGAAATACATGATTTCGACGGAGTCCTTCGTGCCCTTGGCCTTCTGCAGAGCCGTTTCCGTGGCGTTCAGGCCGCCAGCGGCGCGGACGGTGTTGCCGCCGACCATCGCCATCTTTTCAACAACGACAACCTTGGCGCCGAGTTCGTTAGCCTGAACAGCAGCCGAAAGGCCGGCGCCGCCCGCGCCGATAACCGCAACGTCGACATTGATGTCTTCAGCGGCACCGGCAGTTCCGAAGCAGGCCATGACGGCAGCGGCAACCAGAATCTTCTTCATCTTTTCTTTCCTTTTGAGGTGAGGGACTGCGCTTCAAATGAGTACAGCACCCAATGGAGTATGAATCCCGCAGGATTCAACTTTCGGCAGAATGTTAACCTGAAAACATTTGGATGACGAGAAGTTAGACGACGTTACTATCTCTTTAAGAGTATGACTGAATCAGAAATTGAAGAGACTTTGATACATGCAAAAGAGAAACTCCCGCCTTAACGCTGAGAATTTTGAGGCATGCATTACTTCCCATCCTTGAAAATGCGTATAAACCCGCTTATCCGCAGTGGGCATTTCTGCCCGAACCGCTAGTTCTTTTTTCGGAGGAATCAAAACATGCCGTCACTGAGCCGGGAGGATTTTCAGGCGCTTTATGCACTGGAGCGCGAAGCCGGATCGGGCCTGAGCGTCGCGGAGCTCAGAAAAGAGCTTTCGCTCACTTTCCCTCAGGGGGCGCGCGTTCTCACGCGCGGGTCGGAAGACTATCCGCAGGCGCTCGACGCCCTCACGGATCCGCCGAAGGTGCTCTGCGCTCTCGGAGACCTCTCGCTCCTCGAGCGGCAGCTTCTCGTTTCGATTGTGGGGTCAAGGAATGCATCGGCTGAACGGTGCGAAGCCGCTTCCTTCATTGCGTCTGATCTCGCCGCACGAGGCGCCGTCATTGTGTCGGGGCTTGCTGCCGGAATCGACCGCGCGGCGCACGAAGGGGCGCTTGCCGCATGGACGAATGAATCCCGGCGCGGACGCACGGCGGCAGTGCTCGGCACGCCGCTCTCCTTCCCCTGGCCGCCCGAGAATGCGAAGCTCTATGAGGAAATCGTCTCGACGGGGCTCGCGCTTTCCGAAGCGCCTCAGGCCGAAGGCCGGAGATTCGACCCGAATGAGCGGATGAGGTCCCTCAGGCGCAGGAACCGCATCGTTGCTGCGCTCGGCACCGGAACGCTCGTCATGGCGGCGGCTCCGGGCTCGAGCACCCTCATTGAGGTCGACTATGCGCTCGGTCTCGGCCGTCCGGTCATCCTCTGGCACGAGTGCGCGAATGAACCCTGGGCGAAGGCGCTCCTTGCCCGCGATCTCAGGGACGGCGACGGCCGGGAGCTTGTTGCGGTCGCTCAGAATGCAGTGGAAGTTGAGGAGATCCTCTCGCCCTGGAGCCGCGTCTGGTGGCTCTGAGGTCAGTGCTTTCCGAAGCGCGGCAGGTGCCGCACCTGAACCATGAGAAGGCCGGCGAGCATCAGGAGCGACCCGGCGATGAATGCCGGCCCGATGGATTCGCCGAGAAGCAGAACGGAAAAGAGAACGCCGAAGAAGGGCGTCATGAAGACGAGGACGCCCAGGCGCGCCGCGAGATAGACCTTGAGCATCTGGCACCAGACCAGATACGACGCAAAGGAGACGATGAAGATCTGAAAGAGCAGGCTCGCCCAGGCGACGGGCGTTCCGATGAAGGTCGACTGGCCGGTGAGGAGCGCAATGGGCGTGAGGGTCGCAGCCGCGAAGATGAGCTGGGAAAAGAGCATCTGCGTGGGGGCGGCGTTGTTCATTGTCGTCGCTCTCAGGAAAACGGTGGTGAGGCCCCAGGAGACGCCCGAGAGGAGCCCGAGGAAGTCGCCGAGGATCCAGAGGTCGCTTCCGGCTGAGGTACCCGCGAGGAAGGCCGGCACGAAGAAGGCCGTCACAATGCCCGCAAAGGCAACGAAAAGTCCCGCCCACTGAATGAGGGAAAGGCGCTCTTCGGGAAGGCGAATCGAGAGGCCGACAGCCGCAAATAAAGGCGCCGTATAGAGGAGCACCGACATGTGGGACGCCGTCGTGAAGCGGAGGCCTTCGGCGACGAAGAAGAATTCGCCCACAAAGCCGAGGCCCACCAGGGCTACGTCGCGGAACCGGACGTTCCAGTTCCATTTCTCATGAAGGAAGAAGCGGTTCGCGATGAGAAGCAGAATCGCCGCCGCAGCGGAGCGCAGGCCGACCTGCAGCATCGGACTGATGTCCGTGCCGGCTGCCTTGATGGCAGTCTGCTGCATGCCCCAGGTCATGGAAAGGAGAACGCAGATGAGAAAGGCGCGCAGGTCGATGGGGCGGCGGACGGGAGCAGTGGGGAGAGCCATGACGGAATCGAGGCTGAGAATTTGAAGGCAAAGAGCGCAACTATACGCCTCAGGCAGAATGAAGCCTTGTTCCGGGACGTCTTTTGCCGGTGGGATGAAGTCTGACAGGGGGCTCTTTTGCGGCTTGCGGGTTCCTCGAAAGAAAGCGAAAAAAATCCCGCCGAAGCGGTTCGCGCCGGCGGGAGCAAGAGAAAGGAGAGAAGAAGAGATTGGGTTTCGCGCGGTTACTTCACCTTGAAGTTGAACTCGTGGCACTGATTGCAGTAGTTTTCGCTTTCCTGATGCATCAGGTGGCAGTTCGTGCATTCGAGCGTGTCGCCGTAGTGCGGCGAGACATGCGGATTGGTGGGCTTGACGTTCTTCGTCTTCGCGACGAGCTGCTTGGTGTTGTGGCAGCCCGTGCAGGTTTCGATCGTCGGCATCTCGGGATTCTTCATGTCCTGACCGTGGCAGGTCTGGCACTGAAGGCCGGCTTTGATGTGCTGTTCGGCGAGCTTTTCGCCCGCCTGGGCGGAAGCGGCGCTGCCGAGCAGGATGGCCGTGGCAGCAACGGCAGTAAGGAGAGAGCGGAACATTCTGGGGCCTGATGGGAAGGTCATTCGGAAATCAGGGAAAGCGGCCTTGAAGCGCTGATCCCTGGCAGGAGGTTTCCGAACTAAATGATTTTTAAAGGTTTCCTCTAACGAACCGAGGGCTTCGTCAGGGAATAAGAAAGCCGGGCGCCCGGGAAGGGCCCCGGCTCGCAAGGTGATTCAGCCGGTACTTCTGAAGAGCGGCTGCCCGGAGAAGCGGAGAGCGCTCAGCTCTCCGGGCAGGACTTCAAAGGAAGGGGCTTGAATTACATCTTGGCGAACTCTTCACCGGCGATCATGCCGAAGGTGAGAGCATCGATCACGGCCACCGTGCCGAGGCGCGAGGCGCCGTGCACGCCGCCCGTCACTTCGCCGCCGGCGAAGAGGCCCTTGATCGGCTGGTGCGTCGTCGCGGAAATGACCTGAGCCTTTTCGTTGATCATGACGCCGCCCATCGTGTGGTGGATCTTCGGAGCGACTTCAATGCCGTAGAACGGAGCCTTCGAAACATCAAGACCGTTGCTGAACTTGAGGTTGCGGTGGAATTCCGGATCCTCGCCCTTCTTGATGAACTCGTTGTAGCGGGCAACCTGTTCAAGGAACGGCTTCTTGTTGATCTTGAAGTAGTCGGCGAGCTCGTCGAGCGTGTTGAACTTCTTCACCGTGCCCATTTCGAGCGGGAGCTTGACGAAGTTCGGGTTGATCGACTTGACGATCGCATCGTCGGCAATGGCGATCGGGTAGTTTTCATCAGCGCCGATGACCTTGAAGAGGGCGTCGGACTTGATCTTGCGGCCGGCGTGTTCGTCCATGAAGCGAAGGCCCGTCTTGCGGTCGACGACGATGCCGTAGTCCATGCAGGCGTGGTTCGTGAAGTTGACGGAAACGCCGAAGCCCTTTTCACGCGGGTTGGTGTAGGGGAGGAACTGCAGCCAGCAGAGCTGAACCGGAGCAGCGCCGATGCCGAGGGCCTTCACGAGAACGCCGGCCGTGGCGCCAGGCTGGTTCGTGGAGTCCGTGGTCGGAACAACGCGAGGATCCTGGACCTGACGGAACCAGATGTCGCGGGAGAAGCCGCCGGCGGCGAGCATGACGCCGAGCTTCGCGCGGACAACCTTCTGCTTGCCGGTCTTGTTCTCGAGGTCGTCGGACTGGAGCTTCTGGTTGAAGCGATAGCCTTCGCGGTAGGTGATGCCGACAACAGCGTCGCCGTCCATCACGAAGTCGTCGAACTTGGCGCGGGTAAGAACCGTGACGTTCTTTTCCTTCTTGATGGCTTCGTACATCGGGCGGATGTAGCCAGAGCCCGTACCGGCCTTAATCTCATAGGAGCGCGGAACCGAGTGGCCGGCTTCGAAGAGCATCTTGTTGGGAACGAATTCGGCGCCCGTTTCCTCAACGAACTTGATCGTGTCGTTGCAGCGGTCGGCGATGACGCCGAGGAGGTTCGTGTAGTTGAGGCCGAGACCGTCCTTCAGGCAGTCTTCAATGAAGAGCTCCTTGCTGTCCTTGATGCCCTGGGCCTTCTGCACGGGGTTGACCGGGCAGGCGACGTTGCCGCCGCAGATGGCGGAGTTGCCGCCGACGACCGGCATCTTCTCAAGCATGAGAACCTTCTTGCCGCCGCGGGCAGCCTTGAGGGCGCAGGCCATGCCGGCGAAGCCGGAGCCGATGATGACGACGTCGTATTCGGCGTCATACTTCTTCACCTGAGCAGCAGGAATGCCGGCATTGGCGGCAGCGCTCGCCATCAGAGTGGCGGCCATGGCAGCGCCGGTCTTGAGGAGGCTGCGGCGGGCGAGATTCAGTTCGGACATTGTGTTTTCCTTTGAAGGTTGATGGAAGCCGCCGTCCCGGCGTCTTCCGGATCCGCTTGCGGAGAGGTCAAATCCGCATCCGTGATGGAAGTAATTCTGAAGGATCTCTGAAAGCGTGCAGCTATACCTTGGTATAGGCGGATAGAAAATCGGATGAAAAAAAGCCCGTACGGGCCTGATCCGTACGGGCTCTGAAGCAATGTCTTCTCTTGCCGAGGCTTTCGTCAGAAGGCGATCGCCATGCCGGCAGCGGTCTGCCAGGTGTCGTGGTCGATGTCGGCGCCGCTTCGCTCCATCCTCTCCGCCGTGTAGGCGCCGCCCGCGTAGACGAGCGCCTTCTTGCTGAGCGGGAAGATGTACATCGCGATGAAGCCGTACTTTTCGAGATCCTCTTCGAAGGCGGCTTTTTCCGTCACCCTGCCGGCGTTGAAGATTTCGCCGTCGGCCTTGCCGTAGAAGACTGCGGCCTGAATGTTGGCGCCGGGCGTTCCGGGCATGTTTTCAAAGAGCGCCCCGACCGTGGTGCTCCAGCCGTCAAACTGCCCGACGACCCCGCTGACGTTGTGCTTCGCGAGGTAATTGGCAGAGAGAAAGCTCGACGACCCGACCCAGTTCCAGACCGTTTCATTGAGGCCGAGCTGAAAGCCGAGGTAGGGCGTGACGTCGCCCATTTTGTAGTTGGCGCCGAAGCCCACGGAATAGGCGTCTCCGAGACGCGGGTCGGCCGTGCTCGAGCGCATGATTGTGTCGGCCATGACGACCGCCTGCAGCGGGCCGCGGTCGATCGTAATGGCGGCCGACGCATAGCGTTCGGCGTCCGCATTGCCCTCAAGGCCGGCGCTCGAATTCGTTTCGAACGAGTACTGGAGGTAGGCCTTTGCGCCCGCAAAATCGGGCGACACGTAGGTCACCATGTTGTCGTAGACGTTTCGCGTGAGCCAGTAGTAGCCCCCGTCGAGCGCGTCGCCACGGAGCGTCAGCTGATGGTAGGCGCCGATGCTCCCTGAGACAGGGCCGATGCGCCCGAACGCGATGCGCCCGAGGCTGCCCTCGATATAGAGCTGCGCCTCGCGGTCGAAGATCCGGCTGGCGGTTTTGAATTCACCGGAATCCGTCATGATGCCGCTCTCAAGGACGAACCCGAGGCGCACTCCGGGGGAGAGCTCTTCGGAACCCTTGAGGCCGAAGCGGGAGCCGTAGTTGATGCTCGATTCCATCACGAGAGATCCGGCCGAGGCAGAGCCCTGGTATTCATCCTGGAAGCGCCCGCCCTGGTTCTCGAGCCGGTCATGCGTATAGAGAAAGCCCGTATCGAGAACGCCGTAGAGATGAACGTCCGCTGCCTGAGCGGCGCCTGCGCAGAGAAAGGCACCGAGCAGGGCGAGCGTTCGTTTTGTCAGGCGTGAAGCGAATAAGTCCATGGTCATGCCTCCTTAGAAAAGGAACTGGGCGCGGATGCCGGCGGTCCATGCCTTCTGGTTCGAGGAAATGCTGTCGGCGCCCGCCGTAAAGGCAAAGGCCATGCGGTCGGTTCTGGCTTCTAGTCCGAGGCCTGCCGTCATGCTGTGGCGGTCCGTGAAGGCTGCGGAGAAGTCGGCCGTTCCTGCAACGCCGAACGCGAAGCGGCTTTCGCTCTCCTCAGCACGGTCGCCAGCGGCGTACACATAGTGAAGCGCGGCGCTGGGTGTGAACGTCCATTCTCCGGAAACCACCTTGCCGGAGGCCGTGAAGCCGATCGGGAAGGTCCACTGCGCTACGTCGTCGGTTGAAGTCCTGAAGCTCGAGTCGCCCGAAACTGCAACGGAATAGTCGCTCTGATGGAAGTGAAGGAACCGCACGCCCGCGTCTGCCGAGAGGCCGAAGGGACCGGCTTCAGCGATGCGCTTTTCTGCCTTGAAGCCCGCGGAGAGCGAGTAGGCATCGATGTCTGCGGTGACGCTTTCAAAAGCAAGGCCGCTGAGAACGCCGCCCGACACATCCATGTCGTAGCGGGCGGCGCCGAGGTCAGCCGTGAGGGCCCAGTCGTTCTTCGCATAGGCGCCGTAGAAGGAAGCTCCCATGAAGGTGCCTTCGCCCTTGAGATTCACGCCGTCCGTCCCGTCGGTATCGAAGGCGCCGGCATGGAGCGCGCCGCCGATGGTCCAGGCGTCGCGCGTGAAGTCGACGCCGAAGACTGCGCCCCGCGCATCCGTGTCGTAGGCGGCGGACCCGCCCGTTGCGTTGAAGCCGTCGGCGTCCTTCCGGCCGTACCAGACCGAAGCCCAGAGCGAGCCTGCGGCCGGCGTGAGTGCCGGATCCCTGAATTCAGGGTTGCTGAGCTTGGCGCGGATGCGCTCCTCGACCTGACCGTGCATCTGGTCCGTTACCTGGCGCGCCGTTGCGGCATAGCCGAGCATCGCTCCCGGGGCCGCAGCCTGATGCCAGGTGCGGACGGCCTCGGATTTCGAGGCGTAGCGTTCGTCAAAGAGCCGGCTCATGAAGCGGCAGCCGCCCTCGGAACTGCTCTGGTCGAGCCCGGCCGTGAGGAGCGATTCAAGCGCTTCAGCGCGACGGCAAGACCCCCGGTGAATCTCGCGATGCTTCGCGGCAGGCACCGCCTCAATCAGCGCACGTATCTCGATGCAAAGCTGCGCGTCGCAGACCACGAACTCACCGATCACGGCGACCGCGTGCTCATGTCTCAGGGCATTACGGGGCGCTATCCCTTCCTCGACAGGGACGTGCTCGACTTTTCCGCGCGCATTCCGCCGGAGCTTCTGATATACGACGAGCGCGAAAAGTATCCGGTTCGGGCAATGGGCGAAAAATACGTGCCGGGGCGCATTGAAGCCCGCGCGCCGGCCCGTTTTCGAAGAGTTGATAATTTCTACATGACAAAGCGCCGATTACTGGAAACCTTTGCAGCAGCCGCTGCCGCGTCCGGCATGGCTATGGCTGATGCGCCGACCGAGCATCTCGGGAGCGTATCGGGCTTTTTGACGTCGCCCGGAGAGCGGGAGGCTCTCAGGCGTCAGCGCGTTTTCAATGTGGCGCTTCTCGTGAACGAAACAGGGCTTGATGCCGTCGCCGGCCGCAGGCATGCGGCCATGGCTCTTTTTGCGGCGGAGGAAATCAATGCCGCGGGGGGCGTCCTCGGCCGCCGCATGGTGGTGAACGTGCTCGATTGCGAAAGCGACATGGAGATGACGAGAATCGCCATGGATTCCATCCAGAAGGTTTCTGAAAGCTTCGTCGCCATCATCGGCGCCGGAACGTCGGAGCAGGCGATGCACTGCATCCCGCGCGCAGACGGCGCCGGGATCCCGTACATCTCCACGAAGGCGAAGCGCCCGGGACTCTGCTTTGCGCCCGACGGCAGCATCCGGCCCTGGATTTTCCGCCTGAACCTCGATGCCGGATCGCTCGGGGCGGCGTGCGGACTGATGACGGCTCAGAAGGGAGGCCGCCGGGTAGCAGCCCTCATTGAGGAAGGTAATGTCGAGGAGCAGGCGGTTTCGAACGGCTTCAGAAACTCCTTCGACGCTGACGGAGACCTTGAGTACCGTGAGATCGTCTACCCCCGGGGCACCATGTCGCTCTGGGCTTATTTCGCCATGGCGGAAGCCTACGGCACGGATACGATCCTCTTTCCGGCCCGCGGGGATCGCCAGTCGATCGGAATTCTGCAGTTCTGCGACCGGGAGATGAAGTGCGATCTCATCGTCTGGGATGAATACCGCGAAGAGCCCTACTGGAAGGATGACCGGGAGATGCTGAGGCGCGTCTTCAGCTTTTCCGCATTCAACCGCGCGGATGAAGGGGTTCCCGGCTGGCTCGAAAAAGCAAGGGCGGCAGCAGGGCGCTACGGCGTTCCCATCACGAGCGATCAGCAGAGCTATGCGCTCCTCGACGCGAGTCACTCGTATATGGCCGTGAAGCTTCTTGCCGACAGCCTCGGGCGTGCGGATTCCTTCCGTCCGGAGCGCATCCGCAGCGCCATTCAAAGCGCGACCGACCTCTATTGGGCGGGACGCACGCCGCTCACGATCGGAATACTCCATGAACCCACGGAAAACAGCGCTTATTTCTATCACGGGAACGCCTCGAATTCGGAGCTTCCGATGGGTTCCGTAGCGGTCGACGTGCCGGACTCGGTCTGAGGAAGGATGCCATGCAGAGACGACGATTATTTACCGCCGCTGGTCTCGGTCTTGCCGCAGCCTCGAGGCCTGCAAGCGCCATGATCTGGAATACGAAGCGGGTGACGCCGATTGAGGAGCGCGTCAGGCCTCTTGTTGTGCGCTACCTGATGTCTCCGGGATGGTCGGAGGAGGCGCCCCTCATGAAGCTTCTTATCGAGGGGCTCGAGCGCGCGCGAAAGCAGTACCGCATTTCCTACGCCTGCTGCGAGATGCGCTCGCGCGATCTGATTTACGAGGACATGGGGCGCGTGCTCGAGGAGTGTCATCCCGATATGATCATCTGTCTCGGGAGCGAATTCACGGTACCGCTCGTCTTTCATGCGAGGCGGTACCCCGACGTGAAGTTCGGCATCATGGGCGTGCCGCTCGTGAACATCTATCCCAACATCATGTCGGTGATGTTTTCGCCGATTGAAGGCGGCTTCATCTGCGGTGCGCTCGCGGCCCTGGCGCTCAAGCGCGACGTCTTCGCCCGCGAGGGATCCTCCGTGGGCTGGATCAGCGGCGGCGATGATGCAGAGTCCGACGAAACGTTCCTCGGCTTTCGCCTCGGCGCGCACTTCATCCGGGATGATCTCGTCATTCACCGCGACAGCATCGATTCCTATACGGACAGGGAAGCGGCGCGCGAGGTGGCGCTCGACTTCTATGCGAGCGGCTGCGCCATTACATTCGCGCATGCGGGCGAAGCGGGTCTGGGGGCGCTTGAAGCCGCGGATCTGGCCGACAAGTATGCGATCGGCATCGATTCCGACCAGGATTCTCTTTTTCCGGGACACATCATCACGTCGCTTCTGAAGCACTACGACCGTGCGGCCTTCAGCTTCATTGAGGCCGCCGTGAGGGATCGCTTCCACGGCCTCTATCTCATGAATCTCGGCAACTACGGGATCGAGTTCACGGAAATGAAGGTGCTGAAGGAGTATCTCGGGGCCTATACCGTCAACGCGCTCTTCAACGAACTCCATATCCTGCGCCGCTCGCTCGTGCAGCGCGCGATCTCGATTCCGTATCCGAGCTACTACACCGAAGCGCTCAATTACGAATGAGCCGCAGAGGCTTTGAGGAGCGTGAAGGGGCGGTCCGATGCGGCCGTGATCCAGACTGCGCGCACTTCCGGCCCGGGACCGGAGAGCGCCTCGCGCGCGCTTTCGAGGGCTTCGCAGACGCTTTCATTGCCGGTCTTCAGCAAGAGCGTCTGCCAGTGCCAGCAGCGCCCGAGAAAGAAAAGCGGCGAAGCGAGCACATCCAGATCAGCGATTTCATCGCGCAGCCCCCAGCCGCCCGCCTTGAGCACGGCTTCCTTTCGCGTCCAGAGCGCATAGGCGCGCGAGCGCGCGGCATGAAGGTCTGCGGCGCTTTCGATGAAGGCACGTTCGTCCGCCGTCATGACGCTCATGAGATCATGAAGCTCGCGCTCGGCCTCATCCCTTTCGCTCCCGCTTGATGCGGGCGCAAGGGATTCGGCATCAAGTCCCGCAAGGATGGGGAAAGATTTCTGCGCGTGAGCAGGAGCGAGGAGCGCTGCGGTAAAACCGGCGGCATGCGTGAGCGAAAAGTCGCCCGCACCGGGAATCGAAGGCTTCCCGTAAGTTCCCGACTGCCAGCGGTTCCAGCCTTCCGGCGAGAAGGTCCCTGAATGGATGAGGAGCGTGCGCAGGCATTCGCGCGCCTGAGCCCGCCGGATGCGGTCGGCGAGGAGCTGATAGCCTTCATTTTCAGCCTGGAATCCTGCGGGAAGCCGGCTGTAGTCGGGTTCCCGAATGCCGGAAGCGGATTCAGAGATGCCGAACCGGCCGCAGGAGCCATCGCGCAGGAACGCCCACTCGAGGAGAAGCGCCGCTGAGGAAAAGCCGCCCCGCATCGGAGTCGGGAAGGGAATCAGGCCGAAAGAAGATCCACCTGCTCGCGCAGGTGCTTCGAGAGAAGCGCCCGGGCTTCCTCTTCATCGCCATGCTGAATGGCGCGAAGCAGCTCGCGCTCCTGACGGGCGATGTTCATGAAGAAGGCCGGATCATTCTGCGGGAGCCGCGGCGTCGTCTTTTCAAAGTACGTGATGAGCGCGGCCGAGAAGACCTGGAGCACGCGGTTGCCGCAGGATTCAAGCAGAATGAGGTGGAATTCACGGTCCCAGCGGTCCGCTTCATGCGTATTGCCGGCATTCAATTCAATGCGGCAGATGGCGTCGTCGAGCCGTCCGAGAAGGGCCGGCGTCATGCGGCGCACGCAGAGCGGGATGATGTTGACCTCAATCAGAAGGCGAGCCTCGATGAATTCGCGGATGTCGAAATTCGCAATGTCCATCTGCACCTGAATCTGCGAGGAGAGGTGCTTCGGCCCCATGGCGTTCACCGTCATGCCGCGCTTCGGCGCCCGATCGACAATGCCCATCTGGGAGAGCACCGCCAGGGCCTTTCTCACCTTGTAGCGCGTGACGTTGAAGCGTTCGGCGATTTCCGCCTCGGTATCAATGCGTCCGCCCGCTTTCGCCTGGCGCAGAATGTGCTTATGGATGGCGCGGAAAAGCGTGTCCTCGTCAACGGGGGCGGCGGACAAATAGTTCTGTTCCAAAGCAGTGACCTTCAGGGAAATATTGAGGGGAGCGGGCCGGGAGGCGCGCGTAGATTTGTCGACAAGAGTCAATTAATGCATTCTACGCGGCCTCAGGGCTTTTTGGCGTCAATTCCTCGCGCTCGAAAAGCCGGGAGAGCGCCGTTTTCAGAGCGTCGCCGCAGCGGGCGTTTCGAGCGCGCGGGCTTCGTTCTGAAGCTCGTAGAGGAGCTTCAGAGCATCGCGGGGCGAAAGACTGTCGATGTCGGCGGTTCCGATCCGTGCGATGAGGGCGAGGATTGCCGGGTCGACCGGTGCTGCGCAAGGTTCGTCCCCGGCCTCGGGTTCCGGTTCCGGCGGCATGAGGAGGCTTTCGCCGAAGAGGTTCGGCAGGGGCGAATCGACCGTATTGGCGCGCTCCTCGAGCTTTGCGAGAAAACCCTTGGCGCGGCGCACGACATGCGCGGGGATGCCGGCGAGCTGGGCAACGGCAATGCCGTAGCTTTTGGATGCCGCGCCTTCGGAGATTTCATGCATGAAGACGATGCCCGAGCGCGTCTGCGAGGCGGAAACGTGGACGTTCGCCACTTCGCGCAGTTCCTGAGCGAGCGTCGTGAGCTCGAAGTAGTGCGTGGCGAAAAGCGTGAAGCTTCTCGTTTTCTGCACGAGCTCCTGAGCGATCGCGGCGGCAAGCGACAATCCGTCGAAGGTTGAGGTGCCGCGGCCGATTTCGTCCATGAGCACAAGGCTTTTGTCGGTAGCCTGCGAGAGAATCGCGGCGGCTTCCGTCATCTCCACCATGAAGGTGGAGCGGCCGCGGGCGAGGTCGTCAGAAGCGCCGATGCGGGTGTGAATGCGGTCGACGGGACCGATCTCCGCCGTTTCGGCCGGCACGAAGCTTCCCGCCCAGGCGAGAAGGACGATGAGCGCCACGCTTCGCATGTAGGTCGACTTGCCGCCCATGTTGGGGCCGGTAATGATGAGCATGCGGCGGCCGTCCTCAAGGCGGCAGCTGTTGGGAACGAAGCTTTCGAGCGTCGTTTCGACGACCGGGTGCCGTCCCTTTTCAATGCGGATTCCGGGATGATCGGTGAGAACCGGGCGCACCCAGCGGTGCGACTCGGCGTGTTCGGCAAGTCCCGTCACGGCATCGAGCTCGGCAATGGCTTTGGCCGCGGCAAGGAGCTCCGCCGCCCGTTCCCCGAGCTTCGCGACGAGATCGTCGTAGAGCGCCTTTTCAAGCGTCTGCGCGCGCTCGCGCGCGGAGAGAATGCGGTCCTCGAGCTCCTTGAGTTCGGGCGTGATGAAGCGTTCGCTGTTCTTGAGGGTCTGCTTTCTCTGGTAGCGGGCAGGCACGCGGTCCGCGGCGGTCTTTGAGACTTCGATGTAAAAGCCCGACACCTTGTTGTACTGAACGCGAAGGGTCTGAAGCTTCGTAGCGGCCCGCTCGCGCTCCTCCATTTCGAGAAGAATGCGGCTCGTGTCGTCTCTGAAGTGCCTCAGTTCAGCGAGCTCCGTGCTGTAGCTCGAGGCGATCACGTCGCCGTCGCGCAGGAGCACCGCGGGTTCGGGAAGGAGCGCTTTGTTGAGAAGCTCCCCGATCATGGCGGGAAGCCTGAGGCTTTCGCCTAAGGCCGCAAAGAATTCGAGCGGCTGAGCGGAAAGCCACTTTTCAAGCGAGTCGATGCGGGGCAGGGCGTCTCTCAGCGACGCGAGCTCGCGCGGACGGACGGTGCCGAGCGCAATGCGGCTCGAAATGCGCTCGACGTCGGGGAGCGTATTCAAGCCCGTGCGGAGGTTTTCGAGGAGCCTTTCCGTTGAGAGAATGCTTCCGATCGCTTCCTGACGAATCTCGGCGAGCTTTTTGTCGCGTACGGGCTGATTGAGCCAGCGGCGCAGCTCACGGCTTCCCATCGCGGTGGCGCAGTGGTCGAGCACCGAAAAAAGGGTCGGCCCGTCGCCCAAGGGCGAGAGGCTCTGATCGATTTCAAGGTTGCGCCGGGTCGACGGATCGAGCACGACGAATTCGCTTTCCTTCACGAGCTTCAGGGGCTCGATGAAGGGCATGAGGTCGACCTGCGTTTCCGCCGTGTAGTCGAGGAGCGCATTGGCCGCGGCAAGGATGGTGTTTTTGCCCGACACGCCCCAGGCATCGAGGTTCGCGAGCCCGAAGGTGCTGCAGAGCATTTCCGCCCCGCGCCTGCCGTCGAAGTGCCAGTTGGGAAGCGAGGAAACGACGAGTTCGGGGTGCGCCTCGCGAAGCGCCTGACGGCGGGATTCAGCAACGAGCACTTCCGAGGGGTGGATGCGCGAAATGGCGCTTGCAAAGGCGTCGGCAGAGACTTCTTCAGCCCGGAAGTCGCCGTTTGAGAGCGTGAGCCAGACGAAGCCGAAGGGTTCCGCCTTCTTCTTCGGCCAGTCGATCGCGAGAAGCGTCGAATCGGACTTTTCCGGCAGGAGCGACGTTTCCGTGAGGGTGCCGGGCGTCACGATGCGCGACACCTTGCGCTCGATCATGCCTTTGCCCGGCGTCCCCATCTGTTCAACGATGACGACGCTTTCGCCGAGCCTCACGAGCTTTGCAATATAGGTGTCGAGCGAAACGAAGGGAATCCCCGCCATCGGAATGGGCGTTCCGTCGGTGAGCTTGCCGCGCTTCGTGAGCGTGATGCCGATCAGGCGGTTGGCGCGGACGGCATCGTCGAAGAAGGTTTCGTAGAAGTCTCCCATCCGAAAGAGCACGAGCGTTTTCGGATAGCGGTTCTTCACCTCAACAAACTGCCGCATTGAGGGTGTGAAGAGTTCAGGGTTGCTGAAGTCGGGCTGAACGGAAGCTTCTTCTGCCATGGGGGATTGTTTCGCTCACAAAAAACCGTCCGGTCTCAGGATCCCCGCGGACTTCAGGAAGCGTTCGGGGGGTGATCAGAGTCGGACGGTCGCTGCCGGGGCAGGCCCCCGGCGATTCACAGGTAATTATTCGCTCTTTTTGGTCGAGAGCGTGCGGCGGGGAGCCTTCGCTTCGGGCTTTTCGGCATTTTCCGCGGGTTCGGCCTTGATGGTGCCGACGAGCGGGAGAAGCTGCGCGAAGATCTTGGGGTTGCCCGCGCAGACGTTGCCGGATTCGAGCCAGTTTTCGCCCCCCTCAAGGTCGGTGATGAGGCCGCCCGCTTCAAGAACGAGCAGGCCGCCCGCGCAGATGTCCCACGGGTTGAGCTTCAGTTCCCAGAAGCCGTCGTAGCGGCCGCAGGCAACCCAGGCGAGGTCGAGCGCGGCAGAGCCGGGGCGGCGGATGCCGGCCGAGCGTTCGGCCACGCGGCGAAAGCCCGCGAGGTAGCCGTCGAAGTCGCAGCCGCGGCGGAAGGGGAAGCCCGTGCCGATGAGGGAGCGCCTCATTTCATCCGTTTCGGAGACGCGGATGCGGCGGTCGTCGAGCTTCGCGCCCTGGCCCTTGGCGGCCGTGAAGAGCTCGTTCTTCGCGACGTCGTAGATGACGGCGACGATCGGTTCGCCGCGGAAGGTGAGCGCGATCGAAACGCAGTACTGCGGCAGTCCGTGAATGAAGTTCGTCGTGCCGTCGATCGGGTCGATGATCCAGAGGTAGTCGCTCTTCGAGTCGCCGGTGCGGCCGGCTTCCTCAGAGAGCACGGCATGGTGCGGATAGGCCGACATGAGCTCGCGGATGATGACGGACTCGGCCGCCTTGTCCGCCGAGGTGACGAAGTCGTTTGCGGCTTTATCGGAGATTTCCAGAAGATCGCGGTCTTCGGCGGCGCGGTTGATTTCGCGCGCGGCCATGCGCGCGGCCTTGGTGGCGGTGGCAACGAAAGCCTGAAGCGACGACGTGGGCGTGGGCATTTGTTTGAGCTCGATAGATTGAAAACGGGTGCGAAAGGAAGACCTGAAGCCGTATGGGAGCGGCAGGAGAGCCCCTTTCATGAACGGGGCGTGATTCTAACAAAAGGCGGCTTCTCCTGCCGCGCGGGAGATCGTCTGAGAAGCAGTTCGGCGCATCATCGGGACCGCTAGAATTAGAGTTCCGCTGCTTGAAAAAATACCTTCATTCCCCAGGTTTTTGCGTTATGACTGAGAAAAAGGCTTCCGCCGCCCCGAAGAAGAGTGCTTCTGCGACCAAAACGAAGCCCGCGCGGAAATCTGCTGCCGTGAAGCCCCGCAGGCGCCGCAGCGGCATCAATGCCGAGGCGCTCGTGCGCGAAAAGGCGCATGCTGAGGCTCAGGCAAGTCAGCTGACGCCGGAAGGAAAGGTTCAGGCGGTTGAATTCGAGGAGGCGTTCCCCGTTCTGCCGATCGACGAAGAAAAGGACCCGAATGCGCCGCGCACGGGCCCGGCGAAGCTTCCCGACCTCGCGCTCATTGAAAAGGCGGAAGCGCAGGCGAGAGAAAAGAAGGCAAGACGGAAGACGTCTGCCGAAAAAAAGAGCGTTTCGAGCGGAACGCTGCTCCGCCAGAAGCTTGCTGAACTCCTCAGGAATTCGCTCCAGGAAGCGGCCGATCACCTTCTCGGGCGCTCGAGCCCCGAGTTTGCGCTCGTGCCCCTCAATCCGGTCCGCGTCATCATCGCCATTTCGGGCGGACGCGACTCGATGGCGCTCCTTGACGTCGCCGCCAGGCTCCTTCATGAAAAGCGCCAGGCGCTGATTGCGGGCATGCGGGCGGTCTACGTCCATCACGGACTTGAAGCCGATGCCGACAAGTGGGCGGACCTCTGCCGCTCGGAATGCGAAAAGCGCTCGGTGGAGTTCGAATGCATTCATGTGCGGGTTTCCGAAAAAGGCGAGGGCGTTGAGGCCGCAGCGCGCGAGGCGCGCTACAAGGCCCTCGCCCGTTATGCCCTGAAGGAAGGCTTTGACGTCGTCGTCACAGCGCACCACGAGGACGACCGGATTGAAACTTTTCTCCTTCAGTGGATGCGCGGAGCGGGTCTTGACGGCCTCGCCGCCTTCCCGGAGGTGCGCGAGCTCACGGCCCCGTCGGTCGAGGACGCGCCCGCTGTTCAGGAAGGACGTCTCGTCTTCCTTCTGAGACCCTGGGCGGCGCTGCCGAGAAAGGAAATCGAGCGCTACGTGCGCAATCGCCGGATCAGCTACGTCGATGATCCGGATAACGAAAACCCCCGGTTCGCGAGAAACCGCGTGCGGCACGAGGTCATTCCGCTCCTCGAGAAAATCCGCCCCGGATTCAGAAGCACGGCGGCGCGATCGGTGTCGCTTGTCGCCGAAGCCCTTGAGGTGCTGAAGAGCGTTGCCCGCTCCGACCTGGAACGCTGCCGGTCGGAAGAGCGCCCGAAGGGCCTCTCGATCTTCCGCCTTCTCGAACTCATCCCGGCCCGCCAGGCCTGGTGCCTGCGCGCATGGCTTTCGGCGGAAGGCCTGAGGCCCATCTCGAAGGCAAGGCTCGAGGACATGCTGCGGCAGGTGCGGGAAACCCATTCCGACGCCTCCTTTGCCATCCGGCTTCAGGGGAAGGAAATCCGCCGTTGGGGGCCGGATCTCGTCATCCGCAATGTCGTCACGAAGCGGCTTGCCGCGGAGGCGAGCCCGGTGGTGAGAACGCAGGCGGGCGATATTGCGCTCCCCGACTGGGGCGGCGTCATTGAAGTGATTCCCTGCCAGCCCGGCGAGCCCGGGATTGCGCGCTCGAGGCTCATGGACCGCACGGCGCGGCTCGAAGCGCGATCGAGCAGCGGCCAGACGAAGCTTCGCCTCTGGATGCTGCGGCCTGCGAAGCCCCTGAAGGACCTCTACAGCCAGGCGGGGATTCCTGCCTATGCCCGCGTCGACCTGCCCCGCCTCTGGCTCAACGGCGAACTGCTCTTTGCGGCCGGTCTCGGCATGGACGTGCGGATGCAGGATGACCCGGCAAAATTCCCTGATCGCGTGAAGCTTCGCTGGCATCCGGATCACTCCCTCTGGGACGACCGGGCGGTGCCCAATTACGCTGAGCTCCCGCAGGCCGAACGCCTCGCGCGCGAGGAACGCGTGCGCGCAGCGCAGAAGCGCCTCGGCGGGCAAAAGGAGTAGCGCTTCGTGGAAAGCCGGGCTGCTCAGCTGGAGATTCTGCGGTTCTGGGAGGAAATAGAGCTTCTCACGCCGGAGGATTTCCGCAGAAAGGAAGCGGAAGGCACGTTCTGGAGCGAATGGCGCCCGGGGCGCTTTTCCGGGAACGAGGCTGAGGCTGTCGAGCGCTGGCAGTCGATGCGGCTCCATGAGGCTTACGAATATCCGGCCAGGGCTCCGCGCACCCTGCTTGAGGCGGATCTTCCCTTCTTTACCGTCTACCTCGGCGTCGTTGAAAAGCGCGCGGTTTATCGGCAGCTTCTGAGGGAATTCAGCGCAATAGAGGGAAAGGAAAGCGGGGAAAGTTCCGCGGATCACCCGGCCTTTGCGGGAAGCATGGATTCGATCTGGGGTGAAATGAGCTCATCCTCCATTGCCGGGTCGGATCTGAGAGGGCAAACCTATCTCGCGCGCTTTCAGCTCAATCCCTGGGGAAAGTACATTGACGAAAGCTTTGAGGCGGCAGGCTTTTGCGGCGCGCTCAGGTATCTTCGCGCCGAAAAGGCGCGTCTCAGGGAGGCGGAGGACCTCAGGCTCGTTGAGGGGGCGCTTCTCAGGTGCGAGCGCATGGCGCGCTGGATGGAGGCCGAGGTCGCCCGCGTCTGCGGCCAGTCTGCGGACTGCGGGTCGGGCCTTGCAGTCAGGGCCGAGCAGATCGACGGCGACCCCGTGATGATCTGTCTTACGGATCCCATGGAAGACGCGGAGCCCGTGGCCGAAGGCTTCATCTGCGAACTCTCCGACCAGCTCGCGCGCGGCGCAGGGCTCCCCGAGGGACTTTCCTGCGTCGTCAGGACGACGCTTTCGCGGCCGCTGCGGAGGAGACCTCCCGAACCCGGGCCCTTAAGAAGCTTCTACCTTGCGGACATACGGGCGGCGCGCGTTGCGCTCATGCATGCAGGCGCGAGCCCCATTCTTGCTCCCGATATGGAAAGGCTCCGGGGGCTTGATTCAGGGAAGGCGTCCGAAGCGGAAGACGCTTCCGAAGAGAAGCTCCAGTCAGAAGTGCCGGCGAATGCCGCCGGTCAGCTTTCTCCGGAAGACCTCGATTTCCTTCAGCCCGTGAGCGGACCGCTTGCGAGGCTTCTCGCGCTCGGAAGCGGCAAGGACGTCAGACGCACGGATCTTCTCAAGTCCCCGGCGGCCCTCTCCGACCTCCTGAAGCCCGAGGGCCTCCCTTCAGGACGCTGGCCCGCAGACCCCTCGCACCACCTCTACCTCGCTCAGCAGGCGGCCGTCTCGGGCATTCTCCGGGCGGGCGAAGGCTTCGGTCCCCTCGTTTCCGTGAACGGCCCTCCGGGCACGGGCAAAAGCTGGCTCCTGAGAGACATCATTGCCGAGATCGTGACGCGGCGTGCGAGACGGATTGCAGAAAAGAATTCGTCAAGAGATGTTTTCGACTGGGAGCATCCCGTCGTCTGGGAGCTTTCCGCCAACCGCATCGATTCGCTCACGCCCGTCAAGGCCGGCATTGCGGAGGATTCGCTCATGGTAGTGGCCTCCAACAACAATGCGGCGATCCGCAACATTACGGATTCGCTCCCCCGGAGCTACGGCCTGAGGGATCCCAAACCCGACCCCTCGACGGGCGGCACAAGGCCCGCCTTTTCCTACTGGCGCGACTGCGCGCTCGGGATGATGGCGCTCGCCGTCGAAATGAAGCCCCTCGCGCGCACCGGAAAAAAGGGGCGTTCGGCGACTCAAGGTCATGGAGGCGCATCAGAAGACGACGACCCGAACCTCTCTTTTGAGGACGGAAATGCCGGACCCTCAGATCTTTCCCGCGAGGAGTGGCAGAAGCTTCCTGCGGCAAAGCGCCGGCAGATGCTCCGCGAGACGCTCCTCAAACGCGTGAAGTCGCCTGAGGAAGTCTGGGGACTCTCCTCGGCGACGCTCGGGAGCCGCCGCAACTGCGGCCGGTTCGTGCAGGCCGTCATGGGGATCGGCATGACCAATCCCTTCGGCTCCACGATTCAGCAGCAGATCGACGACGTGCTCGATCAGCTCGATCTCATGCGGCGCCTCCCGGAGGAAGACTGGCTGAGCGCCCGGAAGCGCTTTCGCGAGCTCGATGAAAAGGTCCGGGTCCGCCGGGAGCGGATGGCAGAAAGATGCCGCACGCACCGCGTGGTGCCGCAGGTCTTTTCGACGCCCCTTGCCGAAGATCCCTCGCAGCATAAGCTCACCCTCTGGGTGGACGAGGAATTCGAGCGCCTGCGCTCGGAACTCTTTGAGGCGGCGATGGAGCTCCATGCGGCGACCCTGGTGGCGCAGGCCGATGCCGCAAAGAAGGGACTGCGGGCGGCGGCAGGCTATCTGCTCGCCGGCATGCCGCATTTTGAGTCGGGCTCGGCGCGCCAGGTTTTTGAGTTCCTCTCCTTCCTCATTCCCGTCATTTCAACGACGCTCGCGAGTGCCGGCCGGCTTTTCGCGCAGGTCGGTTCTTCGGAACTCCCCTGGGTCTTCATCGACGAAGCGAGTCAGGCGTCGCCCCAGGCCGCCGTCGGCATTCTCAACCGCGCCCGCCGGGCAGTGGTCCTGGGCGACCTGAGGCAGCTGATGCCGGTCGTCACCATGCCGGAACCGCTCGCCGAATTTCTGCGGGGCCGGCACCCGCTCGTCGATGAAGTCTGGTCGCCCATGAAGAGTTCGCTCCAGTCTCTCGCGGATGCCTCCATGGAGGCGGGAACGAGCATCCGCGACAGCGTCTCCCATGAGGACGTCTGGACGGGGCTTCCGCTTCGCACGCACCGGCGCTGCCTCTCGCCCATGTTCGAGATCGCCAATGCCCTTTCCTACGCCGGGCAGATGGTGCAGATGACGCCCCGCGTTGATGACGGACGGCCCGCGCAGAGCTGCTGGTACGACATCGTCGGAAAGTCCTACGTGCCGCCCGTCAGGGTGTCGAAAAAGGGCAGAAGGACGCAGGGCGCCGGGGGAGACCCCAAGATGATCCGTGAGGAGATGGCGTGGCTCAGAAAGCTCCTCATGGAATTTCATGCCGACCGCCTCAATCGCGGACTGAGCGTATTTGTTCTGTCGCCCTTCAGAGCGGTTGCCGAAGGCGCGGGCCGGATCATCCGCGAGCTCGGCCTCAGGGATTTCAATGCCCGTGCGGGCACGGTGCATACCTTCCAGGGTCAGGAAGCGGACGTCGTGATTCTGGTTCTCGGCTCGATTCCGGGATCGAAGGGAAGGCGGCAGCGCCGCTGGGCCTCCATGCCGGCCAACCTTCTCAATGTGGCCGTCACGCGCGCGAGGCGGGACCTCATCGTGATCGGCGACTGGGGCGAGTGGACGCTCGAGCCCGCTGTCGGCATCCTTGCCGGAGCGCTTCCGAGAAAAGTAGAGTACCTGGAGCCCGGCGACTACGCATTCAATGCGGACGAGGAGGCGATGAGAGCGGCGCTCGCGGGCAGGCTCTTCGGATCAGAGACGCCGGCCAAGGCCTGAAGACGGCAGGAAAAAGAAAAGCCGCCCGCGGAATTTCAATTTCCGCCGGACGGCCTTCTTCGGGCAATGTGAAGAATTACCCGAAAATCTTCATGTAGATCCAGCCCGGGATGCCCCAGATGGCGAGAAAGACGATCGCCATGGCAAGGAGCTGAACGGCATGGCTGCCGCCAGACATGGAGAGAACGGCGGGTCCGATGTTGTCCCAGACCTTGAAGAGAAGAATGAAGGACGCAACCGCCCAGATCAGGGCGAGAACAATCGTAATGAAGGTAAACATTCTGAATTCACCTGACTTGAAAAGAGCTGGCGGGAAATTGGGTTGTTTCGGAGAATGTTAGTCTTTCCCAATTAAGTCCGTCTTACTGCTTTTTGCTATGCCCGCCTACGACGTCATTCTTCCTGAAGGTCATGTCATCCTGCGCGACCGCGCGACCGGTGCCGAGCTCCGGCTTTCCGCCGCGAACGGCCCGCTCTGTCTCGGGAGCGCCGACTTCTCCTTTTCGCTCGACCTGAAGCCGTTTGAGGAGAAAGCGCGTCGGGAGCCGGAGGCGCAGGCGCCAAACCCGGGCGTCCTGCCGGAGGGCATGCCCGATGAAATAGCCGAAGCACTCGAGCGCTTTCGCCGGCCTGCGCCCGGGAGCGGCCCGGAGACGGAGCTGCCCTTTCTCTCTCCCGCAGAGAATCGGGAGCCCGAAAAGAGCGGCGGGAAGGACGCAGAGCCCGCGCTGCGGGTGCTCGATGCCCCGCTCGAGTCGCTCACCGAAAGCGAATTTGAGAAGACGCTCGAAAGTCTTGTCCGGGCGCGCGACGATGCGGCGCGCGAAGCGGAGTTTCTCGAAGAGATCGACGCCGACCCGGAGGATGTTGCCGAGCTCCGGGCGCACAAGCAGGCGCTCGACGAGCGCTTCGCCCGGGTTTCGAAGCGCTTCGACGCCTGGAGGAAGCTTCAGAAGCGGCTCGACGAAGAGCGCGGCATTAATGAATCGCCGTAAGGATGATCATCCAGATGGGAAGCGCAATCGAGGCGAGAAGCGTCGTTGAGGCAACCGACGTCGTCGCGAATTCCACGTCCGCGTGGTGGTAGCGCGCAAGTACGGCGATCTGCGTGATGCAGGGGAGCGCCGCCTGAATCACGTACACCTTGGCGAAAAGCTCCGGCACGGGCAGAACCATCGTGAGGCCGAGGCATACCAGAGGGCTCACGAGGAAGCGCCCGAAGAGGACGAGCATCAGATCCTTTGAGAATTTGATGTTGCGGATCCCGATCGTATGGATCATGAGGCCGATGAAGATAAGCGCGAGCGGCGTCGTGATTCCGCCCATGTACTTCGCCGCCGCCATCACGGGCTCGGGGAACTTGAGGTCGAGGAGGAGCAGAATGATGGCGAGCAGGAACCCGCAGAGAGGCGGCGAAAAGACGCGCTTCACGGTCGTGAGCGACAGCACCTTCGGCGCTTCCCGGTGTTCGCTCTTCACGCCGTCCATGGCTTCGAGATAGTTCCCCATGGTCCAGAAGAACGTCGTGTTGGCGAAGAAGTAGAGAAGCGTCGGAATGACGGCTTCCTCGCCGAAGAGCGCGATCGATACCGGGAGCCCGATGAACATGTTGTTCGAGGCGGTATAGGCCGAGGAAAAGATCCCGGAGTGCGTCGCCGTCACATGCCCGAGCCGGATGATGATGCGGCTCGTAAAGAAGACGAGCCACATCGAGATGAAGGGAATCACCATGGGGCCGGCGAGCGCAATCAGCTCGTTGTGCGTGAGCCGCTCGGAGACGCTTGCAAAAAGGTAGCAGGGCAGCGACAGAAACGTGACGAGGCGTGCAATCAGCTGCGTCGCCGTCTGGTCGTACCAGCCCTTGGAGGCCGTCCAGTACCCCGCTCCTGCGAGGAGTCCCATGATGATGACGCAGTTGATGGATTTGAGAAATGCTTCAAGCATGAGCGGGCGCTTTAATAAACAAGGAAGAATCTTTAAATTTTATGCTTCGCGAGGCCTCGGAAAAGGCAGTGCGAAGCTAATCCTTGAGCGGGATGGCGGTCCCTTGCGCATCCTCAAGCTTCACGCGGCGGCTGAGCCAGAGAGACACGAGAACAAGGAGAACGTCCGCCGCGAGAAAGATGACGGAAACGCAGAGCCGGGCATCCGCCATGGCGGTGAAGGGCGCAATGATGCCGCCGCCGATGAAGGTGACGGATCCGAGAATTGCAGCGGCAAACCCGGCCCGGGCGCGATGGAGCGTGAGCGCTGCGGTCATGGCCGCAGGAAGCGTGAGGCCGAGCGAAGCAAGGACGAGGACGTAGCAGACAAGCGTCGGGAAAATGGAAGCCTCGAGCGAAAAGACGAGCGCGAGAAGGAGACTTGAGGCAAGCATCCCGGCAGCGCCCAGATGAATCGCCTTCAGGGGGCTCGCGAGGCGGCCCGAGACTGCGGCGCCCAGCGTAATGGCAAGCGCCATGCCGCCGAAGGCGAGGCCGTAGAGCTCGGAAGAGAGCCCGAAATGTCCCCGGAAGATGAAGGGTGAGGATGAGATGTGGCCGAAAAGCACGCAGGATGCCAGGAACTGCTGCAGGACGATCGCGATGAAGATCGGATCGGAAAAGAGAATTGAGGCGCTTTTGCGGACGGTTTCCGGCGTGCGCGCTTTCGTTCTGAGGCTCTGCGCGCGCGGGAGCGTTTCCCTGAGCGCAAAGACCGTGAGCGCAAGGAGCACGATGCCCGCCGCGAACATGAGCCAGAAAATGCCGCGCCAGCCCGCGAAGTCTGCGATGAGTGCGCCGAGGAGCGGCGCCGTCACGGGTGCAATGCCCTGGATCGAGCCCATGACGCCCATGAAGCTTCCGAGCTCGCGTCCCGTGTAGCGGTCCGCGGCAATGGAGCGCGACATGACGATGGCGCCCGAAGCGCCGAGCCCTTCGAGAAAGCGCATGACGAGAAAGAGTTCAATCGAGGGCGCAACAGCAGCAAAGGCCGTGGAGACGACAAAAATGAGGAGGCACCCGGCAAGCGGCTTCTTTCTCCCGGACTGGTCGGAAAGCGGTCCCACGAGAAGCTGCCCGACGGCGAGCCCCCACATGGTTGTCGAGAGGCCGAGCTGCACGGCAGAGGGCGAGGCGCCGAAGTCCCGCGTCTGCTCGGGGAAGGTCGGCAGATAGAAATCGGTGACGAAGGGACCGAAGGCCGCAAGCGCAGCGAGGAAAATGAGGAGAAAAATGCGGCTGTTCTGTTGTTCTGACATCGAAGAGGTCGCTGAGCGGCAGGAAATGGGTTCGCGAACGGGAAAAAGAGATTCTAAAAAAGATTTTCTCTTTGCTTTCCGGCATCCGAAAGTTTGCCGATAACGGCTTCTTGGATTAGAGTTCAGTTCCTCTGATAGTTACTGCTTACAAACAATGACCACGATCTTTGATGCTGCTTCCAATCCGCCCCCCGGCAATGCCGACCGTCCGACGGTGCGCGTGCCGAGATCCGGACGCGCGAAGAAGAACCGCCGCGCCGATATTCTGCAGACGCTCGCTCAGCTTCTTGAGGACCCGCACTGCGACCGCATCACCACGGCTCAGATTGCCAAGAAGCTTGACCTCTCCGAAGCCGCGCTCTACCGCAGCTTCCCCTCGAAGGGCGCCATGTTTGATGCACTCATCGAGTTCTGCGAGACGAGTCTCCTTGAACTCTTCGGGCGCATTCGCGAAGACCAGTCGCTTAAGGCTACGGGCCGCATCCAGGTGATGGTGACGGTGCTCCTTGACTTCGCGGATGCGAACCGGGGACTTGCGCGCGTCATGACCGGACAGGTTCTCATGAAGGAGGACCCGAAGCTCACCGAGCGCATGACGCACCTCGTCGACAAGCTTGAAATGGGGCTGAGGCAGACCTACCGCGACGCCGTGATGGCGCGCGAGCTCCCGGCGGACTTCAACGCCGATTTGCACGCGAATCTCGTCATCAACTGGGTGCTCGGACGCTGGCTGAGGTTCGTGATGACGGGCTTTAAGGTTCGCCCCAACGGCGTGAGTCCGGTCGCCATGGCGCCCTTCTTCATCTGACTTTCTCCGGGAGCTGCAGAAGATGCCTTTTTCGATCTGGCTTGCCTTTGCGGGCGCGAGCTTCCTGCTCGCGATTGCTCCGGGACCGGACAATCTCTTCGTGCTCACGCAGTCGGCCGTTCACGGCGTGCGCGCCGGGGTCATCGTCGTGCTCGGGCTCTGCACGGGCCTCATCCTGCAGACGATTGCCGCGGCGCTCGGCCTCGCTGCGGTAGTGGCGGCCGCGCCGGCCCTTTTCTGGGCCATCAAGTGCCTCGGCGCCGCATATCTTCTCTACCTCGCCTTCATGGCCTGGACGCACGCAAAGGACGGTGCGGAAGGACGGGGCGCCGTTTCGCTCTCCTCCTTCGCCCTCTGGCGCCGCGGCGTCATCATGAACATCACGAATCCGAAGGTGCTCATCTTCTTTCTCGCCTTCTTCCCGCAGTTCGTGCCGGCAGGCGTCACGGGCATGCCGCTCGTCATTCAGATGGTGATTCAGGGCGCAACCTTCATTGCCGCCACCCTCATCGTTTTCTGCGGCATCGCCTGGGGTGCGGGAACGCTCGCCGACCGGCTGAGAAGCCCCCGGTTTCAGGCGGCGCTCAACCGCGTTTCTGCAGTGATCTTCCTCGGTCTCGCGGTCTTTACCCTGATTCCCTGACCGCATCAGCTCCGGCCTTCCGGATACTCTCATAAGAAGAAAGCCCGCCTGAATTCAGACGGGCTTTTCTTCCATTTGCATGGGGCGAGAAGCGGATCAGGCCTTCCGCTGCCGGTCGAGTCCGAGCTCGGACATGATCGTCGCGGAAATTTCCTCAATCGACTTCGTGGTGGAATTGAGCCAGCGGATGCCTTCGCGGTGCATCAGATCCTCGGCATCGCGGATTTCCATGCGGCAGTTCTCAATGCTTGCGTAGCGGCTGCCCGGGCGGCGTTCGTTGCGGATTTCAGAGAGCCTTTCAGGGGCGATGGAGAGGCCGAAGAGCTTGCTTCTGAGCGGCAGCAGCGCTTCGGGGAGCGACCCGCGGTCGAAGTCTTCCGGAATAAGCGGATAGTTGGCGACCTTAATGCCGAACTGCATCGCGAGGAAAAGCGAGGTCGGCGTTTTGCCGGAACGCGACACGCCGACCAAAATCACGTCGGCATCGTCGAGTCCGCGGTTCGTCTGGCCGTCGTCGTGCTGCAGGGTGTAGTCGATGGCGGCAATTCGGCGCTGATACTTTTCGTCGTCGCGGATGCGGTGGGTCTGGCCGATGCTGTGGGCGCTCTTCATGCCGAGCTCGGTTTCCAGGGGGCCCACGAACTTGCGGAAGAGGTCGATGATGTGGCCGGAGACCATTTCGTTGAAGCTCCTCATGATTTCAGGCTCAACGAAGGTCGTGAAGATGATGGGCCTCAGACCGTCCTCTTTTTCAACGGCATTGATGCGGCGCGCCGTATCGATGGCTTTTTCCATCGTGTCGACGAAGGGAATGCGCGTCTGGTGATAGTGCAGATCAGGGAACTGCGTGAGGATCGAATGCGCAAGCGTTTCGGCGGTAATGGCCGTTCCGTCGCTCACGATGAATACCTGACGGGTCTTCTCGGCTTTCTGCGGATCGAGTTCCTGATCTGTCATGTGGGAAGCTCCTGACACTTTAGGAAAGGCGCGGCCGCCTGAAAAAATGAAGGCGCCGCAGCATGGGTGAAATGGAAAAAAGAGAATTTTAGACGCTTCCGCCGGGTGCTGTTTTTGTTGCAGAGGCGTCAGACAGGGCTGACGATTACAAATATTTATTGAAGCTCAGCCCTGTATAGTTTTAT
>NZ_CALDXB010000053.1 GCF_937923675.1 uncultured Sutterella sp.
GATCTGACTTTATTTACTCAGTGCCCTTGACAAGGGGCGCGTAATGTGCCCCCCCCCCCCATCTTGACACTTGTATTGACTTGTGCTTGTTGCGAGACTGAAGGCCGAGTTCATTTTCCCCGAACTCACAAAATTCTTTGCTAAGGAATTCAAATCATGAAAAAGACTCTTGCTGCTCTCGCCGTTATGGGCGCTTTCGGCGCTACATCTGCTTTTGCCGCTGACGTTACGCTCTACGGCCTCGTCGACTACGGCTTCAATTACCAGCACATCGACGGCGATAAGGCCGGCGTTGATGCCGCCGACAACTTCAAGATGATGTCCGGTCAGAACTCCGGCTCCCGCTTCGGCCTCAAGGGCACGGAAGACCTCGGCAACGGCCTCAAGGTCATCTTCCAGCTCGAAAACGGCTTCAATGGTGATGACGGCACCTTTAACACCGACGGCAAGCTCTTCGACCGTCAGGCCACGCTCGCTCTCGCCGGCTCCTTCGGTGAAGTCGCCTTCGGCCGCATGGGTCAGCTCGCCAGCGCGCTCGGTTCCTACGGTCTTCTCGGCAATACCAGCCCGTTCTCTTCCGGCTGGCAGGACATCACGGGCATGAAGTTCGTGCAGGCTAAGGGTCATACCCGCTATGACAACATGGTCACCTACAAGACCCCGACGTTTGCCGGCTTTAATGCCTTTGCTCAGTATACCTTCGGCAATACCGGCGACAATGATGAAACCGGCGACGCCAAGATTTCCTGGAATGAAGGCAAGGCCTCTGCCGATCGCTACTACGCCATCGGCGCCACCTACAAGACGCAGAACCTCTACCTCGTCGGTATTGTTGATTCCGTCAACTACGGCTCCAAGCAGACCTACGCTGTCAATGGTACGACGGACAAGGATCTTGATGACTCCCTTACCGTTACTCTCGGCGGCAACTACAACTTCGGCTTCATGACGACCTATGCCGCCTTCCAGTACTTCGACAACGCCCTCGGCGTTGGTCAGAAGACGATCGGCACGAGCTCCATCGCTGCCGGTTCGCAGTTTAAGGCCAACGGCGCTGAAGGCTACAGCGTTGCGCTCGGCGTTGGTGTTCCCGCTCTTGGCGGAACGGCCAAGGCTCACGTCGGTTATGTGACGGCAGAAGACACCAAGGATAGTGATCTCCTCGAATTCACCCGCTGGAATGTTGCCGTGGGCTACGACTACAACATTTCGAAGCGCACCAGCGTCTATACGTCTGCCGCTTACATGCAGGACAAGTCCGAGACGAAGGGCAAGGCTGACCTCGAACCCAGCGCGGTCGAAGTCACTGCCGGTCTGATCCACCGCTTCTAAAAAAACGATCTTCGGAGCAGCCTCGTTTGCAAGAGTCTTCCTGCTCTGTTGAGTAAAGTTCCCCCGCAGATTTGCACGGTCTGCGGGGGTTTTTGATTTCTGCGGCTAAGCGTCATCATTTCGCTTGAAGTTTCTCCGGACGCTTTTCTTGGGTTCTGCTAAGAAGCGCTCCGCGGAAGCCTGAAGCTGCTCGAGCCCGATGAGGTCAGGCTGGGGCGCCTTGGCGACGATAGCGCTCCGCGCCTGCAATGAGCTTCTTCAGACGTTCAAGATAAGCATTGCGGTCGACCAGCGGGTGAGGCTCGCCATGGCGATGCGCTCTGATTGCCGGAATCTTCTCTGTCTGACCCGTAGAGAACGGGTGAGCCGTCAGGTCGACATCAATTCCGAGTGCGGGATCACCGAGTCTCCTCATGCTGTCGATGTAGGCTTCGAGCTGCCTCATGTCGTCCATCGCATTGAGTCCCTGGCCTCCGATCGTCACGGCGCGGTGGATTTCGTCTCCGTCCCTGACGTCGTAGACGTAGGAGCAGGTTCCCCAGGTGTGTCCCGGCGTTTCCAGCACAGTGACGGTCGTTTCCCCGAGTGCAATTTTGTCTCCATCCTTCAGAATGAGATCCGCGGACGGCATTCTGAAGCCGTTTCTTTCCTTTTCGTGGCCTTTGGCTTCCGCCCAGCCGCGAGCGCTCATGCCGAAGCGTGCATGCGGGAGGAGCTCCCGAAGACGCCAGGCGCCGCCGACATGATCGAAATGGCCGTGCGTCATGAGAACGTATTTGATTTCGGAAAGGTCGATTCCGACCTCGCGCAGGTTCGAGAGGAGCTTGTCGACAAACGGTTCGTGGAGCGTGTCGATCAGAATGACGCCTTCCTTCGTGCGGATGGCATAGGCGGAAACCCAGCAGATTCCGACGCACCAGACGTTGTCGAAGACTTTGTAGGGAGAAATTTCCTGAATCGATTTGTTGCCGAGCCATCGTCCGAGTTCAGGAGGCATGCGGCGCTCTTCGGCAAAACGGACGAAGAGTTTTGAGACTTCCTCTGAAGACAGCAGTTGGTTTGAAGGATCGCCGGTATTCCCATATGTCGTGACCGGGAAGAGGGAGGCAGCCGGGATGGCGGCTGCGAGGGAAAGCAGGGAGCGGCGGGTGATGAATGGCGTCGTCATTTTCATATCGGGATATAAAGGTTGCGGGATCCCGATATCCTATTGATGCGGAAAATAGAAATAAATAGAATTTAGAACAACAGACTATTTTGAAATCCGGAACAATATGGACAAAATCAAGTCGCTCGAAACCTTTGTGCGGGTTGCCGACCTGAATAGTTTTTCGAGAGCAGCGCAGAGCCTTGGGCTTTCCAGGGCATCCGTCACCCGAACGGTCGCGGAGCTCGAGGAGACGATGCATCTGAGACTCTTCAACCGCACGACGCGCTCCGTGTCGCTCACTTCTGACGGCGAACGCGTTCTTGAGGAGGCTCGGGAGATTCTGAAGCGCACGGATGCGGTTTTTGCCTTGCCCGGGAGTTCCGAACCGACGGGCCGTCTCCGGGTGGCGGCAACCACGAGCTTTGCGGAGTTCTTTCTCTGCGGCATTCTGGAGAAATTTGGGGAGAAGCATCCCGGGTTGTCGTTAGAGCTCCTCGCATCGGACCGAGTGCTGCCGCTCGTGGAATCGGGCATCGACCTTGCGTTCGAGGTTGCTTCTGAACCGAGGCCGGGGACGGCGGCGAGAAGGCTCGGCCTCTGCCGAAGCTGCCTTTTTGCTTCTGAGGACTACCTGAGCAGCCATCCGGCGCCCTCCGACCCGGAGGAGCTTCGGACGCACAGGCTTATCGGGCTTTTGGGAGAGAATCACTGGATTCTCGCCCGCAGGTCGGAAACGCGCCGGATAGCGGTGAATGCGCCGCTTCGCTATTCGGCAGCAGGTCTCATCCGGGATGCAGTGCTGCGCGGCAACGGCATCGGGTGTCTTCCGGACATAGCCGGAGAAGGAAAAGTGGCGGCCGGGAAGCTCGTGCGGCTCCTTCCTGACTGGTCCCTTCCGACGCGGAATATCTATGCACTTTTTCCCGCTTTGAACTTCATTCATCGGGGTGCGCATCTCCTGGCTCAGGAAGTTGAAGCGCGCATCAATGCGAGAAGCGGCGGGACTGGAAGCTGAAGCGCACGTTTCCTGAAACAGATTGTTCCTGAATACTGCGGTATTACCACAAAGTACTGAGGGCAGGATTCAACAAGTTCGCTAGTATAGGGGTTAACCATATAGGGGTTACCCCGCAAAGAAGACATCGTACTGAACGATGAAGCGGGGCTGATCGACCTCTGCCAACCACTTTAAGCGAAGAGAATCATGCCGAAACTGATCTGGTCCAAGGGCGCCGCAGCGCTTGCCGCCGCCATTATCGGAGCGACAGCCCTGCCGGGCGCAAACGCCGCCGAACTCCTCAACGCATCTTACGATGTGGCCCGCGAACTTTTCCAGGATCTCAATCCTCCTTTCATCAGCTCCTGGGACAAGGCGCATCCGGACGACAAGCTCACCATCCGTCAGTCTCATGCCGGGAGCTCCAAGCAGGCGCTTGCCATTCTTCAGGGCCTGAAGGCCGACGTCGTCACCTTCAATCAGGTGACCGACATTCAGGTTCTCCACGACAAGGGGAAGCTCATCCCCGCCGACTGGCAGGCGAGGCTCCCGAACAATTCCTCTCCCTTCTATTCGACGATGGCCTTCCTCGTGCGAAAGGGGAATCCGAAGCATATCGCCGACTGGTCGGACCTCAATAAGGACGGCGTGAAGCTCGTCTTCCCGAATCCGAAGACCTCCGGGAACGCGCGCTACACCTATCTGGGCGCCTGGGCGGCTGCTGAGGATGAGTCAAAGGGTTCGAAGGAGGGGACGGAGGAGCTCATGAAGAAGTTCCTCTCGAACGTCGCCGTCTTTGATACGGGCGGACGGGGTGCCACGACCACGTTCGTCGACCGCGGAATCGGCGACGTGCTGATTTCGTTCGAGTCCGAGATCAACAACATCCGCAACAAATATGCGGATCAGGGCTTTGAGGTCGTGGTCCCGAAGACCGACATCCTCGCCGAATTCCCGGTTGCCTGGGTCGACAAGGTGGTGAAGCAGAAGGGGACTCAGGATGCGGCGGAAGCCTATCTCAAGTATCTCTACAGCCCCGAAGCGCAGAAAATCATCACGGGCTACTACTACCGCGTGAATGATCAGAAGACCATGGAGGCCCTGAAGGACCGCTTCCCGGCAACGAAGCTCTTCACGGTCGAGGAACGCTTCGGCTCCTGGGCGGCCGTCATGAAGACGCACTTTGCGACGGGCGGTGAATTCGATCGTCTCGTCAGGCTCGGCAGGAAGTAACCATCATGGCGGAAAGGAAGAAGCGCCGGGTGCTTCCCGGCTTCGGACTGTCGCTCGGGGTGAGCGTCACCTTTGTGTCGCTGATACTCCTCCTCCCCATGAGCGCGCTCGTGAGAGAGCTCTCGCACCTCACGCTTGCGGGCTACTGGGAGATCATCACGAATCCGCAGACGCTTGCCGCCCTGCGGGTGACGCTCCTTTCCGCCTTCTGGGCTTCCGTCTTCAACTGCGTTGCGGGCGTCCTTCTTGCCTGGGTGCTCGCGCGCTACCGCTTTCCCGGGCGCGGGATTCTCGATGCCCTCATCGACCTGCCTTTTGCGCTTCCAACAGCTGTCGCAGGCCTCACGCTGTCGGCGCTCTTCGCTGAGGACGGCTGGTACGGCGCCTGGCTCTCAATTTTCGGCATAAAGGTGAGCTACACATGGCTCGGGATTGTCGTCGCCATGGCCTTTACCTCGATTCCCTTCGTTGTGCGCACGGTTGAGCCGGTGCTCGAGGACCTCGGGAAAACAACGGAAGAGGCGGCTGAGACCCTGGGCGCCACGAAGGGCCAGATCTTCCGCCGCGTGATTCTCCCTGAAATCCTGCCCTCGGTTGCCGCCGGCACGACCCTTGCCTTCTGCCGGTCGCTCGGCGAATTCGGCGCCGTCATCTTCATTGCCGGCAACATCGCCTACGAAACGGAAGTGCTGTCGCTCATGGTCTTCATGCGGCTTCAGGAATTCGACTACCCGGCCGCGAGCGCGATCGCATCGCTTGTTCTCGCGCTTTCTCTTTCGCTCTTCCTTTTCGCCAATTTCCTGCAAAAGCGCCTTGCCAGACGCCTCGGAGCCCCAGCATGACCGCATCCGCAAAACGCGCTTCGAACTTGTCCCGGCGCATTCTCATCGGCGCTGCCGTCCTGATCGCGGTTCTTTTTCTCGTGATCCCGCTCGTCTACATCTTTGCCCAGGCGTTTCAGAAGGGCCTGATGCCGGTGCTCGAAAACTTAAGCGACCCGGAGATGCTCCATGCAATTGGGCTCACCGCCGGCATTGCGCTCATCACCGTCCCGGTCAACCTCGTTTTCGGGATCATGCTTGCCTGGTGCTGCGCGCGGTTCAACTTTCCCGGAAAGCAGTGGCTTCTTGCCGCGACCGACATTCCGTTTGCCGTCTCGCCCGTGGTCGCGGGCCTCGTCTACCTTCTCTGGTACGGCGCGAACGGGCCCCTTGCGCCCTGGCTTGAGGCTTCGCAGATTCAGATTCTCTTCGCCTGGCCCGGCATGGTGCTCGTCACGATCTTCGTCACGTGCCCCTTCGTAGCAAGGGAGCTCATCCCCGTCATGCAGAGCCGCGGCGCGGCCGAGGAAGAGGCCGCGATTCTTCTCGGCGCCTCGGGCTGGCAGATGTTCCGCTATGTGACGCTGCCCAATATTTCCTGGGCGCTTCTTTACGGCGTCCTTCTCACCAACGCCCGCGCCATCGGCGAATTCGGTGCGGTTTCGGTGGTTTCGGGGAGCATCCGCGGCGAAACGATGACGCTCCCGCTTCAGATTGAACTCCTCGAGCAGGACTACAACACCGTCGGCGCCTTTACGGCTGCGGCTGCTCTCTCTCTTCTCGCGGTCTTCACGCTCCTCATCAAGAAGCGCCTTGAAGCCCGCCGCAGAGCCTGAGCTCTTGAGAGCCCGAACTTGAGCCAAGGAAGACCCTTTCATCATGAGCATTCAGATCGACAGCATTCAGAAAACCTTCGGCGGCGCGCCGGTGCTGAAGGACATTTCGCTCACCATTGAAACCGGTGAAATGGCGGCGCTCCTCGGGCCCTCGGGCTCCGGGAAGACGACGCTCCTCAGAATCATTGCGGGACTTGAAACGGAGACCTCCGGCAGGATCCTCTTTGACGGCGCCGACATGACGGACGTCTCGGCGCGGGACCGCCGCGTGGGGTTCGTCTTTCAGAACTACGCGCTCTTCAGGCACATGACCGCCGCGGAAAACATTGCTTTCGGCCTTACGGTGAGAAAGGGGGCGGAGAAGCTCCCCAAAGCCGCCATTGAAGCGCGCGTGCGGGATCTCCTCGCCATGGTGCAGTTGACCGACTTTGCCGGACGCTACCCCGCGCAGCTCTCGGGCGGCCAGCAGCAGCGCGTGGCGTTGGCGAGAGCGCTTGCCACCGAGCCGCGGGTTCTCCTTCTCGACGAGCCTTTTGGGGCGCTTGACGCCCAGGTCCGTGAGGATCTGCGTCAGTGGATCCGGCGCCTCCATGAAAAGCTTCGCTTTACGGGCGTCTTCGTCACGCACGATCAGGAAGAGGCCATGCAGATTGCAGACCGCGTCGTGGTGATGAAGGACGGCCGGATTGAGCAGGCGGACGCTCCGGAAGAAATCTGGACGCGGCCCAAAACGCGCTTCGTTCTCAAATTCCTCTGCGACGTGAATGTGCTCCAGGGCCGTATTGAGGACGGAAAGCTCCATCTCGGCTCACTTCATCTTCCGCTCTCCGGAGAAAAAGTGGAGTCCGGTCCCGTCGACGTGCTTCTGAGGCCCATCGACGCGCAGATGAAGCGCACCTTCGGTCTCGGGCAGCTCCCGATTGAGGTTCTGGCCTCGCGCCCGAAGGGGGGCGCCGTTCAGGTCCTTGCCCGCCCGGAAGGGTGGTATCCGGATCCGATCAACGCGATTCTCCTTGAGGATGCGCTCCCCACGCGCGGGAACACCTATTACATGAGCCTGGACCGGGCGTACTTCTACCGCGGCAGCGACAGGCTCCCCATTCGAATCGATCATCACGCTTTTTCCTGACAGGGAATCTTCAAAATGGCTGGAAAACTCATCGACACCATCGGCATGACGCCGCTTGTGAAGCTCGAGCACCTGGCTCCTCAGAACGGGAGCGAAATCTGGGTGAAGCTCGAGGGCTCAAACCCCGCCGGGTCCGTCAAGGACCGTGCGGCCCGCTCCATGATTGAGGAGGCTGAGAAGAGGGGCGACATCAAGCCCGGCGACGTTCTTGTTGAAGCAACGAGCGGCAATACGGGCATTGCGCTTGCGATGATCGCGGCCTTGAAGGGCTACCGCATGAAGATCATCCTTCCGGAGAATTTGTCGCTCGAGCGCCGCGCGGCCATCAAGGCTTACGGTGCTGAACTCATCCTCGTGAGCAAGGAAAAGGGCATGGAAGGCGCCCGCGATCTCGCAAAGGCAATGCAGAAGCGCGGCGAAGGCTATCTCCTCGACCAGTTCAACAACCCGGACAACCCCCTCGCGCACTTCCGCACAACGGGCCCTGAGATCATCGCCCAGACCTGCGGGCGCGTCACGCACTTTGTCTCCGCCATGGGAACGACGGGAACAATCGTCGGTACCGGGCGCTACCTCAAAACCATCATTCCGGATCTGCGCGTCATCGGCATGCAGCCGGCTGCGGGGAGCTCCATCCCCGGCATCCGCCGCTGGCCCGAAGCCTATCGCCCCGGGATCTTCGACCCGAAGGTCGTTGATGAAACCGTCGACGTAACGCAGGAGGCCGCCGAGTCGACCATGCGGGCGCTCGCCAGGGAAGAGGGGATCTTCTGCGGCGTTTCGTCGGGCGGCGCCGTTTCGGGCGCGATCCGGATCGCGGAGAAGAATCCGGGCTCCGTGGTCGTCACGATCATCTGCGACCGGGGCGACAGATATCTTTCCACCGGCGTCTTCGGCAGCTGACGCGTTTTCACGCGACTGAGCGGCTTAGTACAGTCTCACATCTTCCAAATCCCTGTCATGCGGTTGCGCACGGCAGGGATTTTTTATGCCCTGAGCAGCCGAACTTCCACATACAACATATAGATAAGTGCTGTAAACGTTCAAAATCGCTAATTTGCCTATTTTTTGGGCAGTTATTCTTGCCGCTCCTGAAAGGGACTGCCTAGTTTTTCTTCGCGGTTTTTCCCGGTTCCTGATAAACTGCAATTTGAATTTGTTCGCAATGTAAATTGAATATGCTATCTATGTTTGTAATTTAGAATTGGAATCTAATGAAATGAATGAGAATAAGTTTAAAGAGAATGAAATCATAAAGTGGAATGAAATTGAATATAGAGTTATTAAGATATTCGGTAGTCTGACATTGCTCATTAAAATGAAAGGGCAATCAGTCCATTTGGTTCGGGCAGCAACATCGAAGCTGAATGAAATGATTGAGAATGGAACTGCAACAATTGAACTGGATCCATTCGCAGATATGGCTTCGCGAAAATGGACGGAGTCTGTTGAGAAAACGGGACGCGATCTTTATGAGACTATTCTTCCTTTTCTTTCAAATCCCGAACTCTATTCAGAGAGAGGAATTGAAGACCTCTGCAATGCCGCAGCGGCAGGGGACGTCAAGCAGGCGAGAAGGCTGAAGCTCCTGATCGCTACCTACTGGCGGCGTGGACAAAACGCTAAGTCATTGATGCCTATGCTGAAAGGCAACCCGGGACGCGCCATGACGGGGCGCAAGCGCGGCCGAAAAGCGGGTGAGGGGAAAAAGGACGGCGCTGCGCTTACTCCCAGAATTCTTGATCTCATGAATGACTCATGCATTGAGATGCTTGAAAGACATGGTGAGATTGTCAATACGAAAGAATTGAAAGTGAAGGAATTCTATTCATTGCTTGTTGATAAAATTAATTCAATTAACAATGAAGTAGAAGATGAATCTGAATGGATTGAAATGCCGTCATTCTGGCAATTCTATTACTTCTATAGAACGCGATATGGAACAAAGTCTCAATATGCAAAAAAAGAATGAAGGTGAATAATTCTATTTGTAAATGAATGGAATTCTAATTTATGGTGATACTCATACCTTCATGCTCTGATAATTTAATGCGAATAAATAAGGAATTAAAGCTATTCAATACAACAACAAACAAAAATTACATCGATGAAGCTGACGCTGATGAACGCTGGAGGGTATTGCACGCTCAAAATTACGCCATATAATTGCAGTTATCGTGCGTAATACGCTGCGGTACCGGTATGCGGGGGTTAACCCGCATATCAGCTGCCGGAGTCGGTGGAAAACGGCGTGAATTCAAAAACAGGTAGGAAAAACTCGGCAGATGCAATTTGACAGCCTTTCAGATGCGAAAGCGGAGAGTGGTCTCCCCGCAATCGCTCAAAATTCGCCTGCTGGAACGGGGCTTCTCAATGCCCCGGAAGCGGCCGCGCACGATGTGAACGCGGCGGCGGCCTATCTCGCGGAGCTTCATTCCGAGGCTTCGCGCCGCGCCGTGCGCTCGCGCCTCAATGTGATTGCGCGTTGGTTCGGGTTCCCGGATGCCGTGAGCTGCCCCTGGGGGAAGCTCCGCTATGCGCATGCGGTTGCCTTCGTGCATGAGTTTTCAGACAAAAGAGGGCTCTCCGCCACTTCCGTCAATGCTTATCTTTCTGCCCTGAAGGGCGTCGCGGAAACCGCCTGGCGCCTGCGGCAGCTCGATCTCGAAACGTATTCAGAGATCAAGGCCGTGAAGCAGCTGAGAGTCCATCGCGAACCGAGGGGCCGCGCGCTCTCTTTGGAAGAATCAGGAAAGCTCCTTGCCGCCGCCGACGAAGAGAACCGCCCGAGCGCTGTGCGCGATCAGGCCGTGATTGCGCTTCTTCTCGGGTGCGGTCTGCGACGGGCGGAAGTGACGACCCTTCGGATGGAACACCTCAATATGGCGGAGGGGAGTCTCCGCGTGCTCGGCAAAGGGAATAAGGAGCGCACCGTATTTCTGACATCCGCCGTGAGTGCCCGGATTCATGCCTGGCTTGCCGTTCGCGGTCCTGCGCCCGGCTGGCTCTTCGGACGCTACACGAAGGGCGGGAAGCTGATGCTCGAGAAGCCCCTCGATCCGGCATCGATCGGCCGGATTGTTGGGAAAGCCCTCGACGAGTCCGGGATTGAGCACATTACAACCCATGATCTCCGGCGAACGTTTGCGACGAGGCTTCTTTCGAAGAACGTCGACATCGTGGCCGTCAAGAACCTTATGGGCCACGCGAATGTCACGACGACCGCCAAATACGACCGTCGTACGGCCGATGCCTTGAAGGATGCGGTCAATCAGCTCGACCTTTGATTCTCCTTCACGTGCTCTCGTGAAGGGGTCCCAATTGCGCTATGCTTTGGCACAAATTTGTTCGGCAAGAAACTTTCTGCTTCCTGCCGATTTTCTTTTTCAGGTTTACCAATGATGAATTTCATTTCCCGCCGAAGGGCGGTGGCCGCTGCGCTCTCGCTTTCGATCCTTGCACTTGCGGGCTGCGGCGAAAAATCCTCTGATTCCCCGAAGTCGACGGCAGCTGCCGACACGATGGAGAAGTCCGTGCTCGTGGTCGGCATGGAGCTCGCTTACCCTCCCTTTGAAGGGAAGGATGCTACCGGCAATCCCGCCGGCGTCTCCGTCGACTTCATGAAGGATTTCGGCAAGAAGATCGGCAAGGAAATCCGCATTGAGAACATTTCCTTTGACGGCCTCATTCCGGCCCTTGTGACGGGGAAGGTCGACATGGTGATGTCCTCGATGACGATCACGGCTGAACGCGCGAAAACGGTCGATTTTTCCAAGCCCTACGCCAATGCGCTTCTCGGCATCCTCACCAACAAGGGGAGCAACGTGAAGAGCATTGAGGATCTCAATCAGAAGGGCCGCAAGATTGCAGCCAAGATCGGTTCCACGGGCTATCTCTTTGCGCAGAAGCATTTGACGAACGCGACCGTCACGGCTCTCCCCGACGAGAGCGCCTGCGTGATGGAGGTTTCGACCGGCAAGGCCGACGGCTTCCTCTACGACCAGCTCACGATCTACCGCAACTGGCAGAAGAACCCGGACACCACCAACGCGGTCTTCATTCCCTTCCAGGATGTGGAGCCCTGGGGCGTTGCGGTGAGAAAGGGCGACAAGAACCTTTTGAACGCGCTCAACAGCTTTATTGAAGAGAGCAAGAAGGACGGCGAATTCGACCGCCTGACGGAAAAGCACCTCTCGGCTGAAAAAGCGGCCTTCGACAAGCTCGGCTTCAAGTGGTTCTTTGACTTCACGCCTTTGAAGAAGTAATGCCGGGACTTTTTACCGTTGCTTCCGGCGAGAAGCCCTCGGTTTTGAAGGCTGCGGCGAGCTCCATACTCGCCGCAGTCCTGATCGTGGGCTTCTTCTGGGTATCGCTCTCGCGAATCGACTATCGGCTCGACTTCTCGTTCCTGCCGGACTTCCGCATCCGGATCTGGGACGGATTTCTGCTGACCGTCGGCGTGAGCCTCGCGAGCATGGTGCTCTCCCTCATCTTCGGCGCGCTCTCCGCCGCTGCGAGCCAGTCGCGGTTTCTGCCGATCCGGTATTTCTCGTCCGCTTACGTGATCTTCATCCGCGGCACGCCCCTCATCATGCAGATCTACCTCTTCTTCTATCTGGTAGGGACGGCATGGGGCTTCGACGATCGCTTCTGGGCGGGCGTCATCATTCTCTCGGTCTTCCAGGGCGCCTATATTTCCGAGATCCTGCGCGGGAGTTACCTGTCGCTTGACCCGGCGCAGCTCGAATCCGCCAGGGCCGTCGGCTTCACGCGGGCGCAGACGATGCGATTCGTCATCATTCCACAGATGACGGCGAGAACGCTGCCGGCTCTCGCCGGCCAGTTCGCTTCCGTCATCAAGGATTCGTCGCTTCTCTCGATGATTTCCGTGGTGGAGCTCACGCAGGCGATGCGGGAAATCAGCGCCACCAATCTGAAGCTCGTCGAAAGCTATCTCTTCCTCGGCATCCTCTATCTCATTCTGACGATTCCTGTCGCCTATGCGAGCAGGGTTCTCGAAAAGCGCTTCTCCTATGCGGCTTGATCTTGAGCACCTCACCAAGCGGTTCGATGCCGCGGCGCCCGTTCTGAACGACATCACGTTTTCGACCGAAACGCGGTCCCTTGCCGTGATCGGGTCATCGGGCTGCGGGAAGTCCACGTTTCTGAGAATCCTGGGCGGCCTGATTCTTCCGAGCTCGGGAGACATTCGTCTGGAAGGGACTCCGATCCCACAGACGGAGGCTGAACTTCTGCAATTCCGCCGGCGACTCGGGTTTGTCTTTCAGCAGGGAAATCTCTTCCGGCACATGACGGTGCTTGAAAACATCACGCTTCCGCTTGTCGAGGTGCACGGCTGGGAGCGGGAGGCGGCGAAGGCGAGGGGGCTCGGGCTTCTGGAGCGCTTTGGTCTCGCGGATCATGCCGGGAAGCTCCCTGCGGAACTCTCGGGCGGTCAGCAGCAGCGCGCCGCCATTGCACGCGCCGTGGCGCCGAAGCCCAAACTTCTGCTTCTCGACGAACCCACGAGCGCCCTTGATCCGGAATACACGGCTGAGGTGCTCGACGTCGTGGCGGAACTTCAGGACGAGGGCATTGAATTCGTGATCGTCACGCACGAAATGGGGTTTGCGCGGAAGGCCTGCGAAAAGACGGCATTCATTCATGCCGGGAAGATTCTGGAGTGCCGGCCGAGTGCGGAGTTGTTCCAGGCGCCGCAGGCGCCGGAGCTGAGGCACTTCCTCGGGCGGATTCTTGAGTGGAATGCGTGAGCCGGGGAGGAGAAACCCTGATTTGTCGTAAATGGAAGTCCTGTAATACCTATATAGTTATAGTTGAATCCAAAAATGGGATTCTTAGCGGCTCTAGGGAGGTCATTTTTTAGTAAAGTTAGAAGAGTGCATGTTTCTGTGCCAAGTCGCCTTTGTCGTCGATGCTTAAGACTCGTCGCTTAGGGTGGATCTGATTTTCGGGTCTGATGCGAACGCCATGCAGTCTCGGGATGCTGCAGAAACGCCCCAGGTAATCCGTTGACAAATAAATAAATCATTGAATTGAATGCTCCCCCATTCAGCCGATTGGCATGGATGGGGGAGATTCTTTTTAAAAGACGCCAGGGGGCACCGGGACCTGCGACCTTCAGGCTACATTCCCGGATAAGCGATCCATTTGTCTCCCGGGAGCTTTACCCACCATTTGTTCTGATAGCTGAGAACCGAGGCATTGGAATTTTCAGAAACCGCCCATGTTTGCGGAAGTCCCTTGAAGAGCTCCTGCGGACCGGGACAGGTCGTTGCCGCAGACCAGGGATCGCAGGCCGCTGTGCGGCCGATGAGCTCTGAAACCGCGAGATAGCTTGTGCTTTCGGGGATGCGGATCTGAGTTCCGGGGAGCGCCTCCTTCGGAAGTCCGAAGAACTTCACGAGCACGGGAACGTGCGTAATCCGGGGACTCGGAATTTCTCGCAGCCTCGCCATCTGAATCTTGTCTCCGCGCACGGCTGCGCCGTGTTCCGGAACGATGATGAAGAGGACCTTCCGTCCCGAGGCTTCAATCTCCGACATCACCTGACTCAGGTCGTTGAGAAGCGTTTCCGCCCGCGGCTTGAAGGGCATCGGACGGGTGCTTTTGAGCGCCCGGTTTCCGTCGTGGAGCGCAATAAGATTGAAGAACGCGGCTGTGGGCGCGCCGTCTGCGGGCTTATGCCGGAGCCAGTCCCGGAGCACGTCGGCGGTACGATAGATTTTCGAATCGTCAAAGGCGGCGAGCGCCTGGCGGTAGCTGCTTTGATCGGAAAGCTTCGCCGCAAAACCAGCGCGTTCCCGGAGCGAATCGAGATAGCCGTCGAACTGGCCGTTGTGGTCCATGAAGAACGTGGTCTTCCAGCCTGCCTGCTCGAGGCGCCCGAAAAGCTCGCACGAGGGTTCGCGATGGTTGTAGAGCACTTCGTGCGAAGGTTCCCCGCAGACAGAGCGCAGCAGGCGCAGGGTGGCGGGGCCCGAATAGGTCGTCGCGGAATTGAAGTTCTCAAAGCGCGCGTCAAACCGCGAGAAGACAGGGTGGTCTGCTAGATCCGACGCCTCAAGATCATCCGTGGACATGGAGCAGATATTGACGACTGCAATGTCGAAGTCCCGGGGCCGGGATTCCTGCGGAATGCCGGCCTTCCGTTCACTCTCCGACTGGTAAAAGCGGGCGAGCCATCGATTGATGCCGGCATCATCGGCGGGTTCGGTCTGGGGAGGAAGCGGCCCGGCCGCAGCCTGCGCAGGCGTTGGCGCCGGGGTCGCAGCGGTAGCTGCTTCAGCGGCTGCCTCCTGCGGAGCCTCGGCTTTGTCGGAATCGATGAACGTTCTCCAGTTCGGGAGCGAAAAGAAGATGAGTCCGGCAATCGTGAAGACCGTAAAGCGGATCCAGTTTCTTAAAAGCATCCAGACGATGCAGGCGGCAAAAGCAATCTCAACCATCTCGATGTTGATGGCCGAGGAGGCCAGTTCGAGGAGATAGGCGGGCGAAAAATCGGCGAGATTTCCGAGGTTGCGAATGATTGCGTCGGGACCCGGAAGCCAGCTCTCAGACCAGAGAAGGGCAAACGCGGCCGCAAATGCGGCAGCGGCCCGGATCCGGCGCAGGATGAGGCTTCTGATCGGGATCAGAATGAGGGCGAGGAGCGCGGCATTTTCGATCGGCTTCAGCTGAATGTAGCTGAGCCAGAGGAGGATGAATTTGCCGATGAAGTAGAGGTTCCAGATGCCGGCGCCCCGTGAGCCGCCGGAAAAGGAGGAATTCGGCGAGAGCTGAGTCATTTGCTGCGTTCCTCACGTTGGAGCAGGGCCTCGAGGGACGGGGCTCTGCGGATGCGCCGGCGTCCGATGAGCATCCATCGGACGGCCCGCATCAGGTCGGTTCGGTATCGTGAGAACAGACTTCCTGCAGGTATGAATACCAGCGCGCAGAGAAGAATCAGGCTCCAGAGGGAGGAGAGGTCGGAGAGCTGCATTTATTTTTTTATTCCGCTTGAGGCGTCCGGGGTTGAGCACCGCACCGGGGTGATGGGATTAGGCTTCATGAGGGAGGTCCGGAGCATCTGAGCCGTACGGCTCTCTAGCGGCGGCGCCGCATCGGCGGGTCGGCGCGTGAGCCTGCGGTCGTAGATGTTTTTGGATGCCCGGTTTTCTGCAAGTGAAGCCCGGCAGCGCGCTATGAGCGCAAGGACGTCCCGATCGTCGAAAGCGGCGTGATAGGAGTGAAAGAGGAGCGCCGGGTCGAGAAGGAACGTGCGCTGAAGAGAGAGCTCAACGAAGGAGGGGTGGCAGCCCGAGAGGAATACCACGCCGCGGTTGCCGAGCACGGCGCCGATGTCGCCCGAGCGTCTCGGCGAAAACTGCGTCATCGCTTCCTCTGCGGTGAGCGAGGGGTCGGGTTCAAGGAGCACGAAAGCGCCGTGCATGTCCTGACGGTCAAAGGGCGACCGGACGGCATTTTCTGCAAGCTCGAGGAATTTCCCGACTGCCTGCAGTCCCATCACGGTGATCACGTCGAAGGAGCGCGCGAGGGCATCGAAATCTGCCGGCGGCGCATGTGGGAAGGTCACGCCCGAGAGGCTCGACAGCATGACGCGAACGTGGCCGGCCGTCGCCTTCGGTTCAAAAAGAAGGTTGGCCCCGCAGGCGAGCAGGAACGCTTCGGAGGAGGCCCTGAGGGGCGAACCCACCGCGCAGACGGCGATTTTGAGGAGTCTGCCGCGGCGCGTTCGCAGCTCGGCGATCATTTTCGCTGCGGGCTTGATGTCGGACGGGTGGTCGATGCGGAAGACCAGAGTGGCGGCGGTGCTCAGCATGCCGCGCTCAAAAACTTCCGCATTGCTCCCGAGCGGGTGCACGCGGCTGTTTTCGCCTTCATCGTATTCAAGGATCGGGGCGGCGCTCCAGATGAAGTCGTCGTCGCCCGAAACGTCATGCGCTTCGGTCGAGGCAAGCGTCCTGAAGCCTCCCGCCGGATGCGTGTTCTCTGCGAGCAGGATTTCGCTTTCGCCGGTGTGAAAGCCCGGAACATGCCAGAAGAAGGTTCTCCATTTGATCTGCTTTTGTGCGCTATAGAGAAGCGCGAGTCCGGAGAGATGCGCGCTTTCGCGCATAAGTGCGCCGGAGATGTCGAGCGCCTTCTTCCCATAAAGAATGAACAGAACAGGAAGCGTCCGGTCCCGGGCAGCATCCGCACAGTCCGACAGCACCCGGGAAAGCTCCTCGGCATGAAGTTCGAGCGCGCTTTCAACGCTGAAGGAGAGCACCGCGGCGGAGGCGTCCGGGGAAATTGCAGAATAAAGCGACCGCGCGGACTCTATGAGCCCTGCACCTCTGCTCCGCAGGCGTCGGATGGGGGCTGCTGCGGCGGCGCAAAAGCGGCCGAGGCTCATCGGCGCCGCCGCCCGTGTGAGGACCGCCCGGTCGGGATGCTCGAGAAGGAGAAAGAGAGGAGGAACCCTCCCTTCCGTGCCTTCAGCCGCGGCCGGCAGTACGGCGCGCAGCGCATCGGCTTCATTTTCCGCAAGAAGAATGTAGAGATTCCCCCTGGCGAGCGTGCGCAGGGGATCGGCCACGCCGTCAATCCCAAGCAGATAGTCCCTGGTTGTTCGTAAAGTCATCATGGATCAGGCCTGAGGTTGCGGCGCGTCGGCCGTGTTGAGCGGGGCGATTTCCACCCGGTTCCGGCCCGACTCCTTCGCGCGGTAGAGCGCCCGGTCGGCCGAGGCAATCATGGCTTCAATGCTGAGGGCGCCGGGTTTCGCGCTCACGCGGGCGCAGCCGATCGAGATGGTGAGGGGATTTTCGACTTCGCCCTCATGAAGCTCGCCCGTGTCGCGGGAGATGCTGCGCACGGCTGCAAGCAGCCGGTCTGCGATCTTCCGGAGGTTTTCATCCGTGACGTCCGGGCAGATCACGCAGAATTCCTCGCCCCCGTAGCGAAACACCTCATCGCTTTCCGAGACGGCGGATCTGAGCGTGTGCGCAGCCGCCCGAAGCACCTTGTCGCCGAAAAGGTGACCGCGGGTGTCGTTGATGCGCTTGAAGAAGTCGATGTCGACCATCATGAGGCCGAGCTTCGCCGGCGCAACCGGGGTCGTATTGATGAAGTTCTGGAGCGCATAGCGGTTGGCAAGACCCGTGAGCGCATCGTGGCTTGATGTCCAGAGGAGGCTGCGGTAGCTTGAGAAAAGCTCCTTTGCCTTCGTCTGCTCTTTTGCGAAGCGCCTGAAGAGCACCGTCAGCCATTCGCTGATCTGGCTGAGCTCCTGGATCGGCGAATGAATGATCTTCTCGGGCACCTGGAGCGTCTGCTCAAAACGCTCAATTGAAATGGAAATAGCTCTGAGCGGTCTCAGGAGCATCATGAAGCCGAGTATCAGCACGGCGCTGATCAGGAAGATGACGAGCGTGAAAGTGCCGACGATGGGCTGGAGCTGTTCGGCGAGCTGATTAATGACGCGCACATCCTTGAGGATGTCCTGGGATTCGATCTCGATGAAGAGCCGCGAGAGCTTCGAGGTGCTTTCCTCCATATCATCAAGGCGGGCCTGGAAATTTTCGTTTGATGCCTTGAGCGTTCTGAATTGTTCCGTGAGGCGTTCGTAGGAGCGGGAAAATCCATTGCACGCATTCTGCAGGTTACCCGTGAGCGACGGACCCTGGCAGGACTGATGGATGTCGCCGTAGATTTTCTGAGCGAGTTTGCTCAGCACGTCCACGTCCGCCTCGACCACCTCAAGGCGTTCGTTGCCGCGCATGGATGCTGGGAAGTCGTTTTCTTCGTAGCTCGGATTGCCGGAAAGGAGATAGGTCATCAATCCGAACCCGTGGAAAATCTTCCATTCGAGATAAACGGCATCGCGTTCGGCTTCGAGCTTCTGGCGCTCAAGCCATACCGTGCGGATTTTCCCGAGGAGCTCCATCGTCTCTGCCTTCATGCTCTCGTGGCGGTCGATGGAGGATTCGGAGAGGAGCGCAAAGGCGTCTATGTAGGCATTTCTTGCGTTGGCCAGACCTGGAGTGGTTGCAAGGTTCGTGAGCGCGCTTCTGAGACTTTCGAGATTGACGAAGCTTCGTTGCGCATAAAGGATTTTCTGAACGGATTCCTTCGACAGATTGGACGTGTGCTTTGAAATGCTGCTGTTGACCTGTATGAGCAGGCCGACGGAGATCATCATCAGGATGATGATCGGCACAAAAAGGAGAATGAGGAAGGTGCGGAGCCGCATCAAGCCCCGCTCGTCTCTCCTCAATCCGGATGAGCCGTCTTCCCGTGCGTCGGAGACGTTTTTTCTGAAGAACTGCATTTTTTTTATTCTTTTTGAGCGTAAACCGAAAGGGGCGACAAAAGCTGCCTTTAGTAGTTCATGAAGGCGAAGTAGCGCAGGCTGATCGTCTGATAAATCCCGGAGGCCTTGAGTTGCTCCATTGCCTTATTGATGTTTCCGATGAGCGCTTCGTCGTTTTTGCGCGCGGCAATGTGCGCGTTGACGATGTCTGAGGTCAGCCCTTCAGCGATGCCGCCGATATAGAGCCCGCTCCCTTCGGCCTGCTTGAGGAGCTGGTAGCCTGAGAGGCCGTCGACGAATATGGCTTCGACCACGCCGGCGCGAAGCGCCTCGGCGAGTTCCTCGTAGTCTTCATATTCTTTGAGTACTGCGCCCTTCGGAACAAAGCGGGAGCGGACGACCTCAGCCTGGAGCGACGCCCGCTGGGCGCCGATGACAAGGTGTTCGGCAGTGTTTTCATTGATCCCCAGGGCATATTGCTGCGTGGAGATGAATAAGCTCCTCGAGCGGTAGTAGATGTCGGAAAAACACATGGTTTTGCGTCTCTCCTCATTGATCCCGAGACCGGCGGTGATGAGATCAATCTTCCCGTCGAGCAGCGCCGGAATCAGCGCATCAAAATGCATGGGGACAATTTCGCATTGAATGTCGAGCTGCCTGCAGATGGCTCGGCTGATGTCGGGATCAAAGCCGACAAGTTCGCCATTCTCGACATATGTAAAGGGGCGGTAGTTTTCCTCTACGCCGATGCGCAGGAACTGTGTTTTTTCAATGGCCGGACTGCGCGTCATGATCGTGAAGACCAGAGCGACGAGGGCGGCTATGAGGGCGAGAACGCCCCAAAGAACTTTCGGACTGAGGCGGGCGTCATTCATAGCGAGGCGTCCTTTGTTTCAGAGGGTTCCAGGGAATTGCGGAGAGGCTGCTCGAGCGAGAGGCGTTTGGCGACGGAAATCCTGACGGGCCGGGAGAAATACCAGCCCTGGAAGAAATCGGGCTCCATCGCGTCAAGCTGCGCGAGCTCCCGAGCCGTCTCAACACCCTCGACGCAGACGGCGGCGCCGTATTCGCGCGCGGCGGCAATGCATCTTCCGAGAAGCCGCGCGCCCGCTTCAGACCTGAGCGCTTTGGCTGTCAGGCTGCGGCTGAATTTCAGCACGTCGAAGGGGGCCTCGAGAAGAATTTCGATGCTGTTGTAGCCGGTTCCAAAGTCGTCGATTGCCGTGCGCATGCCCATCTCGCGGCACTTTTTCAGAAAGAGGCCGAGATTCTGCGGGTAGAGCGTTTCGGAGGTTTCCGTAATCTCCATGAGAAAGCGCTCTGCAGGTTCCTCAGACGACTTGAGCGTCTCCATGATGAATTTGAGATAGAGCGGGTCATCCACCTGGATCGGGCTTACATTGAAGCCGATGGTCCAGTCCGAGTGCCGGAGCTCCTCGGCCGCGCGGAGGGCCTCTTCGAACGTCCAGCGTCCGAGCGGAATGGCAAGCGGCGTTTTTTCAAGTACAGGAATGAATTTGTTTGGCCCGAGATTCGAATGCGGCGTGCGGAAGCGGATGAGGAGCTCGCCGCCCGTAATGGCCCGGTCGCGCCGGCTGACGACGGGCTGGAAGTGGAGCTCAAAGCCCGAAAAGTTGTTTTTGATGGCGCGGTAGAGCTCAAGCACGTCGCCGAGACTCAGGATCGTGTCGCTCCTCTCTGTCGCGCACCCATCTCTGGCAAGAAGATCAAGCACCTCAATTACCCTGGGCATCCGGCTCTGAAGAGAGGAGCAGTCTTCTCCCGTTGAAATCAGGCTGAGCGCGGAGAAGAAGTCGAGGGGCAGCCCGATGCTCGCGAGTTCTGCTGAAAGGAGCTCGTTGAAGGCTCTCAGACATTCGGGACTGTCCGAGCGCAGAATGACGACAAGCGCGCCGCAGCAGCCCGTCGAGCTGCAGATGACGGAATCGGGCGCCTGCGAATGCTGCAGGAGCCGCTGGGAAATCAGATTCACGAGATCCTCGCGCCCCGGTTCCGTCGAATGCGTCATGCGTAGCACGGCCGCGGAGCTGCCCGCAGGGGCGGAAAGGAGCATGCCGAGCGTGCTCGCGAGCTTTTCGCCGCAGTGCGTGAATTGAAAAAGTTCGAGGAGGATTCTGCGGTCGCTGATGAATTCCACGCTGCCGCACACGTATAGGGGACCCTTCGCCGCGTGATGGACGCGGGCGCACCGGATGCAGGTCCATACGGTTTCCCCGTTCAACTCGACGCGGAAGTATTCGACCATTCGCGGCGCGCCGTCGGTGAGCGCCCGTATGGCGGCCTTGCGGATCCGGTTGTCGACCTCGTTCGTGATGCGCTTTTCGATTTCGCAGACTGCATAAAAGGGCTTCTCGGCAGGCTCTCCGAAGAGCTTCTTCAGATCCTGAGAAAAGTGGTATTCGCCGGAGGCGAGATCGCCGAAAAAGGAATAAGTGTCTTCGTTCGAGGCCGGAGCGGTGGATCGAAAGGCGTCCAGGGTCCCGCTTTCGCGGGCGAGGCGCACGATTTCTTCCGCAGCCGTCATTTCTGCGTCGTCGGAGAAGCTTGCGAGAAAACGTTTGATGTACTGCATGGGGTTTACTGCCATTCGGAATAGGGTTCTGGCGCGACGGGCGGCAGCGGAAGGTCGCCCGCCCAGTCGTTGAGCGTGTAGCGCAGCCAGAGCGTCGCGAGAATCGGGGCAAAGCCGTCAGACTTCTGATAGATGAATTCGCCTCCTAAAAACCAGCGGTCCGCAAGACGGCGCTCAAATGCGGCACGGGCCGAAAGGCCGATGCCGACGGAGGACTCCTCCGCCTCGCGGGCGTAAAGATCGGAAACGGGGGGCATGGAATCCCTGAGGGGATAGCGGTCGCGCGCACTGCTCCTTGCGTAAGAAATTCCGACCCGTCCTTCAAGAATCCACGACCAGAGAGCGCTCCGCCGCGCTTCGGAAAGCGAGCCGCCGAGCGAAATGAACTGCTGCGGCGAGTAGTAGCCGCCCTGGCCCCAGACGTAGTCGGAGAGATCCTTGTCGAAGTGCCAGTACATGAGGGAAATGCCCGCCGTACGTTCGTGATTGGGTTCGTTGATGAGTCTGTGGTACCAGCCGCCCATGGCCTGAAGCGCCCGGTTGTCGGCGACGCTTCTGCCGGTGAGCATCTCGTAGGAGACAAAGCCCCAGAAGCCGTCCGATTCCCCTTCGTCGAGAGAACCCGAAAGTTCAATCCCGGTGCGCCTCACGCCGCCCCAGGAGCGCCCGGTCTGCGGGTCGCGCATGCCTCCGAAGGAGAGGAGGGACGAAGACTTAGGCCGCCGGTAAATCGAGACCGTGACGCTTCCCGGGTCAAGGTCCCAGGAATAGGAAGCGCCGCCCACGGGGTCGGAATACGTGAAGCCGATCGGCGTCACGCCGACATCGAAGGCGAACGCTCCGCGCGCCCAGGCGACCGCGAGCGATTCGCCGAAATCCCGGCGCATTGCAAGCCCGCGGCATCCCGGGGCGTAGCAGGTGCCGAATTTGGCGCCGTAAGGCTCCTCGAGCCGGAGATTGCCGACGTCATAGTGCACCGTGTCGGCCCGGAGTGTGAGCCAGCCGCCTGCGGCCGGGAGTCTTGCCTCCTTTATCCAGGTGAGCGCCGAGAGGTCGGAGAAGCCCTGCGTGCCGGAGTCGTAGTTCCAGACGAGCGCCGTGCGTACTTCCGGGGTCTCATTCAAATAGAGTTCCGAGGCGCCCGAGCGGAGCGAATTCTTAAGCCACTCGGAATCGTTCCGCACGTCGGGCGTTCGCATGGCGCGCGTGAAGGCGGCATCGTTCTTTTCTTCGCCCGCCTTAACCATGCCTGCATTGACGAATGCCCGGCGGTAGAGGGCGAGCGCCTCTTCGGGAGCCTTCTCCTCAAGCGACTGAGCGGCCTTTCGCACCACGAGCGCACTGTCCCGATCCTCACCCCCGGGCGCATGCGCCGCATATTTGCGGTAAAGCTTCATCGCGCAGGGAGCATCATCGGCTTCCTCGAGGAGTGCGCCCACGCGGCTCACTTCAGCCATGGAGAGGAGAAGGAGCGGCCGGCCGTTCACGGTCTCGCGCTTGTCGAATCGTTCCAGGAAGGCGTGAAGGCGCTTCCTCGCGGCCGCCCGATGCGCCGCTCCTTCATTCATGTCGCTCAAAAGCACTTCAGCCGCGTTGAGGGGCGCTTCCCGCTCCCATTCCGGAAGCCCGGAAAGGCGGTCCCAGTTGGCAACCGCGTCTTTCGTGAGGCCGGCTCCGGCCTGCCAGCGCGCGAGCTGAGCAATCTGCCAGTCCGCTTCCGGTCTGGCTCCGGCGAGCACCTCGGCCGCCATGGCTCGGTTGCCGCTCTCGGCGAGTCTGAGCGCTTCCTCAAACGCAGCATTGACCTCGAGCTCTCTGCGGAGGTCAAGAAGCTTTTCGGCATCTGAAACATCGTCTCCGATCGGCATCCAGTCATCGTTGCGCTCGGGGAGATCTGCGGCAATGGCGGCGTCGAGCGCAGAGGCCTCCATGCCGGCGTTCAACAGAAAACGGGCATAGGGCAGAGCCCACGCCGGGGATCTGAGGTCGGGGGAATATATCCGCCATGCCTCAACCGCGTCGTCGCGCCGACCGTCAGCAAGAAGCGCCGCCGCGTAGTTCGAGACCGTCCAGGGTTCGGGGCGGCGCAGGCGCAGCGTGCGTTCGAGGAGCTCAATCTGCTCCTTCAGATTCCCCCTGGCTTCGGCATCCCGGGCCTTGCGTTCATACGCGTCGGCAGAGGCATCCCGCGCTTCCTCATCAACCCGCGCGAGAAGACCGGCCACGCGCTTGCGCTCGCCCGGCGCCGCACCCTGGCTCGCTGCCAGGGCATCGGCGAGGTGCGCCTTAAGCCGGCCCCATTGCCCGAGCCGTCTCGCGATCTTTGCGAGCCCCAGGTGGGAATAGGGCAGATCGGGACGAAAATGGGCACATTCGCGATAAGCGCGGCGCGCTTCTTCAAACCGCCCGCGCGCCGCAAGCATGTCGCCGCGGTCGACGCCGATCCAGTAAAGCCCTTCATTGAGCGCATTTCTCCAGCGTCGGGTGCGGGTATCCTGAGGGTGAGACTTCAATGCTTCCTCGAGAACGCGTGCTGCGCGCTCGCGGCGCGTGCCGTTCTCGTAGATGTCGTTCAGAGCCTCGGCCAGCGTGCGTTCAAAATGATGTCGAGCAAGAAGGGAAGCCGCGCGCTTTGAAAGAATGACGCTCCCGCTCTCTTCCAAGCGCCTGATGAGCGCCTCAATGCCCTTCACGCCCTCGGCCTCGCGCCCGGGGATGGTGAGAAGCACCGAGAGATATTCGAGTTCAAGGCTTGATTCCGGAGGCCTCCCCTGAGTCGCGGGAAAGGTCTTCTGATAAAGCTCGAGCGCCTCGGCGCTTCGGCCCGCGCGAAAGAGGAGTCTCGCGCCCGCAAGCGCATCGCTCATGGGAGGCTGAATGGATGCCTCAAGCACCTGAGCTTCCCGGCAGGACGCTTCATCGGCCGATGCGCAGAGGCTCTGCACGAGGTTCCTGATCTGCTTCGGGTCCGGCGATGCCGCGGAAATGGCAAGCCGCAGCTCCTCAAGCTTGGGACCGGCATCGTTGGGATTCATCGACATCAGACGACGGAGCGCATCGCGCTCGATTTCTTCCCAGCCGCCCGCCCGCGCGAGCGTTGCCTGATTCTCGAGCCAGGGTTCAGGGGCGACGCCCTGCGCCGGAGCGGCGTTTTGAGCGGCCGCTGCGCAGGGCGACGCCAGGGCCAGGGCGAGGATCAGCAATGGCATCCTCTTCATGGCATAGCCCTCGGCTTGATCAGACGCCCTTCGGCATCAAAGGCGAAGACGCCCCGGTCAAAGCCGAGGCCGAAGAGCGTCAGAACGCTTTTGTAGTAGGCGTATCCTGAAATTTCATTTTTGGCGAGAAGCGTTCTCGCAAAGGCGCCGGTTCGGGTATTGCGCGTCCAGGGCAGGAGACATGCCGCAAACGCATCCGGACCCGGTCCGCTCAGGGTGAGCGAAGCGCCTTCGACGCGCTCGGGCGGAATGCCAGCGGCGTCCGCGGTACGGATCATGGGACGGAGCGCACGCTTCAATACCGCCGCATCCGGATCCTCAGCGGAAGTCATGCCAGCCCAGAGGTAGACCCGGACGGCATCCCAGGAGCCGAGTTCAGAATTGACGCCGTGCGCCGTACCGGTTTGGTCGAAGTCCGCCCAGTCTGCGGAAAAGCCCGAACGCGATCCCCGCAGAATCGTGCGCATGGCGCCCATGCGGACATCGCGCCAGGCGGGGTTTTCCGCTTCGAGGCGCTTTAAAAGAAACGGCGGATAGTAGCTCGGGTTCTGCCGGGCGAGGCTGCGGCTGCTAAAGCCCGCCTCGCCGGGCGGAATGACGCGTCCGAGACCCGGGATGTCAAAGGAAGACGAAAGAATGAGTTCAGAGAGGCCGCGGCCTTTCTGCAGATAATCCGCATTCTTCCAGAGCCTTCCGGCTTCAAGGAGCGCATACGCGATCCAGAGATCCGAGTCAGCCGCATTATTGCGGTCGAGAATGCCCCAGACTTCCGTCTCCGCGCCTGTTTTCGGGTCCTTCTCGAGGCGGCGGCCCCAGAGCCACGCCGGGAGCCTCTTCGTGCAGTCGCCGCCGCAGAGATTGTCTTCCGTCCAGCTGAGAATCCGCGCAAAGTTCTCGCGGTCATCTGCAGCGAGCGCAAAGAAGAGCGCATAGGACTCTCCTTCCGAGGTGGTGGAGAGATTGTCGGACGAACGATTGACGACTCTGCCCCCTTCAAGGGCACCCTTCGCGAAAGTTTCCCAGAGATCCCAACCCTGCCATTGGGATGCTGAGGCTGAGGGCGAATTCAGGGAGGCATGAGCGGCAGAGGACGGCGGAGGCGCGAGGAACGCCGCAGAGAGCGCCAGTGCGGCGATAAGTCGAAGGGAATGAGTCATCATCTGCTCCCTCCTTCAGAAAGACGGGAACGAATGCGGATTCTCATCAGCGCGTAGATCAGGCAGCCGATGAGAATGGCGCAGCCGAGAGCGCACAGGATGAGAAGGAACGGGTGCTCGAGCATGACGTACCAGACATGCTGGTGCCATGGGAGGCTCCCCACGGTGTAGCCCGGCGCCGTATAAAAATTGAGTGCGCCGTTTTCGCGGATGAACGAAACGGAACCGGCGGAGTCAAGGAGCTTCGAGGGGTCGGCAAGGCTCGCGCTGAGTCGTTCCGATCCCGTCGGATCGGCAGCGAGAAGCGCGACGACTGAGCGCCCGGAGGTAATCGGCGATTCGAACCCGGTCAGGGCGGCAAGCGTGCCGGCAGCGAGCACTGAGAAGCGCTCTTCGGGTGCGGAAAGCTTCCGCTTTTCGGGATTCATGCCTGGGATGCCGCGCGCCGTGAGAAGCTCCCGAGAGAGCGCGTCAATGAGCAGCGCCGGCTTCTCTTCGTCCGGGCCTTCAAGCACGGACTTCGGGAGCCGGCCGATGAGAAGAATGTCCTTGTCGGCAAGGGATTCCGGTTTCGGGTCAATTCTCACGTCTGCTCTGAATCCGACGGCGCCGGTGAGACTTCCGAGACGGCCTGAGGCATTGAGGAGCGTTTCAGCTTCTGCAGGCGTAGGCGCGCCGCTGAAGGCAAAGACGGTATCCGAAAAATCCGCCATGCGCGTGAAGGGAAAGCCCGACTGCGCAAAAAGCTTGAGATCCGGAAGTTCCGCATAGTGATAAAAGCCCGAAAAATCGATGGTCGATCGCGGATCGATTTCGCACTGCTGGTCAATAAGCGTAACGGTCCGGCAGTTTTCGGGCGTTCCGGCGTAAATCGAAAGCGAGTAGCGGAAATCGAATTCGAGGGTGTTGACGGCATCAAAGAGGATCGTCGGGATGTCGAGCATTTCGAACATGCTCGCGATTGAATCCACTACTGCAACGCGGTTGACTGTTTCGCTTGAACCCTGATCCGTGAGGCGCTGAGCTTCAACGAGGGTGTTGTTCACCCGGAAGCGGAGCTGCGCCTGTGAATTCGGTTCCGGAAGCGTATAGCGGTAGCGCAGGTGCACCGGCACGCTCGAGCGGTTGACGACGAAGAGGTCGGGCGGCAGTCGGAGCGTCAGGTGCACGGGCCAGGGTTCCGCCCCCCGCGTCGTGAGCGCGCCGGGGTATTCGGCAAGTTCGCCGAAGGTCGTCGCGTGCGTGGTATCGATCCACTTCGGAGCATCGTAGGGCTTGCGGGCGGCAAGCTGAACGGCTTCGCGGATGCGCGAGCGCGATCCCGAAAGAAGGACGCTTCCGCTCGCGGCGGCCCGGGCCGCATCCATGAGTTCGGCATCATTTCTTCCGGCAATGACGAGCATCTTCGCCCAGGGCGAAAGCGGAGCGTCCGCAATGGCTACTTCCGGCCCCTGGGGTTCGGGCCAGTCCTTCAGAAATTCCGGATGCCGCTCAGACGTATAAAACGCGACGAAATGACCTTCAGGCGGAATCAGATTGAAGTAGGAAGGGAAATCCGCGCCCCTCCAGTCGGCCTCGGCGCCGAAGTAGGAGGCGAGCACTGCGGCGGCGCTCAGCTCTCCCTCGGAAGGGGCGCTGCTGAAGGCGAAGCCCACGCGCATCATGCTCTTGTCGTGCGGGTCGACAAAGGGTGCCGGGAAGAGGGAAAGGTCGTCCGCCACACGGATTTTCTGCCGGGAGAGGGAGAGCTGGCTTGCATCATCCACCGTCAGCCAGAGCGTGGGCGAGGTCGGCGTCGTGCAGACATTGTCGTATTCGCCGATGAATTCGAGCTCAAGCACATTCGCGTCCTTGAGCTTTTTGGGGTCAAGCGGGACGACGGACTGATTCTTCGTCCCGAGCATTTCGCGGGTGATCGGAAGAACCTTCTGCACTTGGCCGTTCAGACGGACAATGAGCTGGGAGCGGATGGGAATAAGCGCGGGCGAAGGCGTCCAGTAGAGCGTGAGCTCAGAGGCCGTGATGATTTCATCGCGGCGCATGACGAATTCGAACGTCTGCCGGGGCCAGATGCCGGTCAGCCGGATTGAGGGCGACGGCCCTCCGGAAGCAAGCGACGCAAGCGGAAGGAGCTCCGTTTTTGGGGGAATCGCTTCCGCTCTCGAGTCGCGGGGGCGAGCGAGCGCCTCGGCAAAGCTCGTCATTTCGTCAGGCGCCGGAGCGGCGCCCTTCTGTTCCGGTCCTTCAGCGGCGCAAGCCGTCGACCAACAGGCTCCCTGAACGAAAAGGGAGGCGATGAGGGGGAAAATAAAGGTCTTCATCTTCATGACGCAGCTCCTTTGCCGGCTGCGGGGAATCCGGAATTGACTGAGGCTCTCTCCAGCGCTTCCCGGCCGAAAAGCACGGCGTCCGCTGGCTGGCAGCCCGGCGGGCGGGGAAGAAAATCAAGAAGAGGCTTCATGAGGCGCAGCGCGCCGTAGAAAAAGCGCTTCAGGCGGTGCGGAAGGTTTTTGAGAATTCCTGAGCAGCCGAGCGCAGCAAAATGGAAAAGCATCATCACGCCCGTCATCGAGGTTTCATCCGCAGCTTTTTCCCTTACCCAGGAGTCGGCCCGGGAGAACGTGCACTGCGTGAAGGCCCGCTCGAGCTCAGGCGTCATGCGGACCAGTTCGACGCCGAGGGACGAGTGGGAGGCGCGGCGGATGATGACGGGGAAGTCGTGCATGATGCCGTCCCTCGTCATGACGAGCGAAGCCTCCTGATTCGCCACAAAAAGACCCTCCGCTTCCGCAGGAATCTCAATGCGCGCGCCGCGCTGCGAATAGTCGGTGAGGCGGACCGACCAGAGGCGGCCGTCGGACGTCCTCAGCATGGCCGGAAGATCCTGATGAACTCTTGGGAATTTGCGGCCCTGAACTGTTTCCACCGCCACCGCGACGGCAGCAAAGAGAATGATGAGGTTGTAGATCGTCCAGCCGCCGTTGATGGCGAGCGTGAGATAGCTCGGAGAATCGACGAAAGAGAGCTGATAAAAGAGGAAGAAGAGCGCGGCGACGTTGATCCCGATAAGCAGGAGATAGGGCTTTGAGAGCGTCCAGTCGAGGTATTCGTGCTCGATGGTGCCGCCCTTTACGGTCACGTTGAATTTGCCGAGCTTAGGCGAAATGAGCGCCATGGTCGTCGGCACCAGGATGTACCAGGAGAGAATCGCCTCGTAGACGCCGGAAATGAAGGGGCTCCGGTGTCCCCGCTGAATGATCGAGGTCGTGATCGCTGAATGAAGCATATGCGGGAGCACGAAGACGAAGAGCGATGCCGGGTCTGCCTCAATGACGTAAATTCCGAAAAAGAGATACGGGATCGGCGCAAGGAGAAAGATGAGCCGCGGCAGGCCATGAAGGAAATGGATCATGGCATTGAGAAAGCAGAGTCTCTGCCCGAGACTGAGTCCTCGTCCGGCAAACGGGTTGTCAGTCCGGAAGATCTGAATCATTCCGCGCGCCCAGCGGATGCGCTGGCCGACATGACCTGAGAGCGTCTCGGTGGAGAGCCCCGCCGCAAGCGGAATGCCGATAAAGGCGGACGACCAGCCGAGGCGATTGAGCCGCAGCGACGTATGGGCATCCTCCGTCACCGTCTCAACGGCAATGCCGCCCGCCTGATCGAGCGCCTTGCGCCGCATGACGGCGCAGGACCCGCAGAACATGGTGGCGTTCCAGGTGTCGTTCCCTTTCTGGATCAGATCGTGAAAGAGCGAGTTTTCATCCGGATCCTGCGACGTAAGACCGAGATTGCGCGTAAAGGGATCCTGCGAATAAAAATGATGCGGCGTCTGCACGAGTGCGATGCTCGGGTCCTTCAGCATCCAGCCCATGGTGAGCTGAAGAAAAGAACGCACCGGAATATGGTCGCAGTCGAAAATCGCGACGAAGTCGCCTTTCACGAGGGTGAGCGCGTGATTGATGTTCCCGGCCTTGGCATGATCGTGCTTCTCACGGCGGATATAGCCCACGCCCGCGGCGCGGGCGAAGTTTTCGATTTCGTCGCGGCTGCCGTCGTCGAGAATCCAGACATGAAGCTTTTCCGCCGGCCAGTCCATGGAGGCGGCCGCATTGACTGTCGGTCGAATCACGTCGAGGGGCTCGTTGTAGATCGGAATGAATACGTCTACATGCGGCCAGAGCGATTTGTCCGCAGGGCAGGGGATGGGCTTTCTGTCGAGCACCCAGAACACCTGAAAGTAGCCGAGGAGCATCACCACCCAAGCATAGGTTTCGGCAGCTACGAGGAGAATCGAGCAGACGGCTCCCGCGGTCGAATCAAGGTTCAGAGTTTCCGAATAGCGCCACCACAAGTAGCGGGTGGAGACCAGAATGGAGAGGATGATCAGGAGGAGCAGCGACAGGTGCGAGCGCACCTCTCTGAGGAGGAGCGCCGTTCCGAGCGTAAGCATCAGAAAGATCGTTTGATTTTGCGTATCGAGCGGCTGCGTGACGCAGATCGCGCTCAAAGCAATCCCGGCCGAGATCAGCAGGATGAGCACGAGGATCTCAAGCTTCGTGACGGCAAGTCTCCGGCGAGCGCCCGCAGCCTGAAGCCGCCGGTGAACGTTCGGAAGCCGCTCGAGACTATGCGTGATCAAGTTGATCAGCGTGCTGACGATGCGGTGCCCAAATTCAGTGAGGATGCTCAGATATCCCCTGATGCTTCCGACGAAGCGCATCCCTAGAGATGCAGTTTCTTCGTTCGTAATCCTCTCTGTTTTTCGGCTCTTCAGCCGATGCGGATCATTTCCTGGAAGGGAGGGGGGGGTAAGCTTCCCTTCAGCGGAGTAATCAGCATGAAGAGAGCTTGAATCAGCATGCGCAGGCAGTCGAGCGTGCGCAGCGACTTGAAGTTCACCTGCGGGAACCAGAAATAAGCGTTCCGGCGAATAGATGCCCAACCCTCATTTTCAAGAGGGAAGAGGAGCCAAGCCGCAGAGAGGAGAATGCTGTTGACGATGAAGCTGAGGGCAGTTTCTGCAGAGAGCCACAGCCTGCTCATCGACTGCCGATACTCAATCACAGGGCCCGAAATGAGTGAGAGGAAGGATTTCATGATGAATATCCTTCCCGCGAGGCCGGACGCTTTACTAGACGCCTTGCCCAGCAGCCAAGGCTGGTGATGGTGCGCGAGCTCGCCGCATCGGGCATCGTCTGTGCAATGGGCTGCTTCAGAAAGCTCGCTTCCAGAGCGAGATCGTCAAAGGGTATGTCGACGGGCGCCAGATGGTCGGAGACGACGGGAAGGACCTCGAGGAATTTCTTAGCCTCCTTCATGGAGAAGCTTTCCGGGCGAACCTTGTTGAGAACGACGGATTCCTTGGCGTGCAGCTCTTTCCCGGCCAGAGTCATCAGACAGCCGGCATCGGGTTCTCCGACAGTGAAAATGACGTCCGCGAGGGCGCTCATGATGCCCGCCGCCCAGTTTTGCTGGGGCGCATTCCCGTTACCGGCATCTACAACGATATCTGAAAAGCCTCGATCTAGCGCTTCCCTGATCAGGCGGCAGCAGGCCTCGACCTGAAGAGAGCGTGAATGCCAGCGTGAATCAGAGAATTCGGCGCTGCCAAGAGGCAGCACGTAAAGCGAAGGGGTGTAGCGCCACAAGGCGTCGAAGGGAGAGAAGCCTCCCCGGACGCTTGTCAGCCAGCCGTCCCGGCATGGAATAGGAATGTTGAAATACAGCTCGAGCGGAGCAGACGACGCACTGATGCTGAGCGCCAGGACTTTTCTCCTCATATGCGAGAAGTGCCAGGAGAGAGAAGCCGCAAGGAAGCTCGCTCCTGCTCCGGATCTTAGATTTTGAATTTGCAGAATCACGAGGAGGTACTCCTAATTTTTTTCTTCAGGAGACTTGAACTTCGTGTTCTTGCTCTCTTCAGAGATGGTCTCGAGACGCAGGCGCAGCACATCGGAAAAAAGCGGGCGTACGTGGGCTAACGACGAAGCGTCCTTCTTCATCGTTTGATAGCCGTCGGCGCGAAAGCGCTCAATTCGACTCAGCCGTATTACATCCTCGGGCAGCAGCGTCATATTTTTGTTATTTGAGTAAGCATGGCCATTTTATCAACATGCCTTACTTTCGGTTTAGCTGTTGCCTATAGCGCACATAGGCGCGGATGGACTATGAATGGAGTATTTGTTTTAACGCGATTGTAGGCAAGGCTCTGAATAATCTAAATTGTTCTGTCGGCGTACTTATGAATGCGCCTGAGCGCGCTACCCCTACCTCACGGCCCACGTAGGAACCTGCC
>NZ_CALDXB010000054.1 GCF_937923675.1 uncultured Sutterella sp.
GAGAAATTCAGGAAATTCCCATTTTGAGTGCAGTCAGGCTGGGAAGTTCAGGGAAGGCCTTTGAGGAGTCGTCCGAAGACAAGGTACTGACCGGTTTGAACAACGTGGTGCAGCATCTTGACTATCAGGCCTTTCCCATTCGAGAGGAGAAGAACATCCAGGATCTCCTCAATATCTTCTTCCTTGGTGCCGGGATGGCGCCGATGACGGAAGTGCATTCACCGTTGGGACGGAACGACCTTCAGATTCGCGCGAGGACGAAAACGATTGTTTTTGAGTTCAAGTTTTGCCGAGGCGAAGATGCGCTCGCCCGCGGGCTGCTCGAAGATGCAAAGCGGCAGCTCGCGGAACGAAATGACGGTGAGCCTCCTCCCGATACGGATTTGCTCCGCATCGCGGCAGTCTTTTCGGAAAAGAAGCGCCGTTTTGTGGAAGTCGGCTTCGCAGTTCCTTAAGCGCGTTCAAGCCTTTTTAAGCGTGCCGCGACGCGGTTTTCAAAAGTTTCTCGAATCTCTTCATTCGGGATGCGAAGGCGATACGCCCGGTCGCCGAGATATTTTTCAGCAGTCAAATATCCGGTAAAGAGGAGGAGCGTCCAGAAATCATCGGACTGATGCAGAGCAAGGTCGGAATAGGTGAGCTGCTCGTTGATTTTGAGCTCGATGCTGCCGCCGTTGAGGAGCAACTGCATCCTGTCGGCATCGTTTTCCGTGAGAAAGCCAAGAAACTCATCAATGAGGTCATTGCTGCTCGTATTGATCCAAAAATTGTCGGGTTCAAGGCGCTTCGGATCATCACTCTCAAGCGAAGACTGGCAGAAGCTCAGCACGTCCCGGGGACAGTAAATGTCGCTCGATCCGAAACGATAGCCGCCGTACCAGCGCCGAACGTCCTCCTTTCGGGATTCCAGACCGCAGTTGCGAAGGAGCGCGTCCACCTCACCATCTGTGAATCCCATCGCAGCGGCTAAATTCACGTTGTCGGTGCAGACGGTATTGACGGAGAGGTTGTTCAAGCCGGTAAAGGTGCTTCCCCTGCCGACATGAAGGCACCCGGCGAGAATCGCTTTTGCAATCACCGGGAGGTTGTTGACCGGAGGCGTATGTTCGGGCTTGAGCACAGAGAGAAATTTCTGCATGAAGCCCTGCATCTCCTTGTAATAGCCGCCAGCTGCTGCCTTCGCCAGCGGGACGTCGCAATCGTCGATAAGGAGAATCGCGGGGCGGCCGAAATGCCTCGCGAGAAACGTCGTCATATCAGATGGGAAGCGGGCAGCCTTCATCCGGTTGTCAATGGTTTCCGCCTTATCGAGCTTGATGTACTCCTGGAGACGGCGCTTCTCAAAGGAACTGAGCCGGGGACTGTCGAGCAGAAAGCTGAAGGAGTTTGCCGCAACGGCAATCTGGTTCGCAATGCTGGCGAATGCGTATTGGAAGTTCTGTCCGAAGAGATCCTTGAACGACAGGGAAAGCACCGGGACCTTGCCCATGTATCGGTCGCAGAAGGCTTTGTCCTCCATAATCCCGAGCCCGTCGAAAAGCTCTTTCTGAAGTGAAGTATTGCCGGGACTGACGGCATCGATCGACAGAAAGGACCGGATCGTGCTTATAAAGAGCGATTTCCCGAATCCACGCGGACGCAGAATCACCTGAGCGAAATTGCCTGATTCAATGAGAGGCCGGATGCACGTGGTTTTGTCGACGTAGCAGCTGTGGCTGCGCCTCATCAAGGGGAAAGAGGAATTGCCGAGTGCGATGGATTTTTTCTGCACGACAGGTCCGTAGGCGTTAAAGAGTTGACGAGTTGGTTCGCTTGTTAGCGGGGAAAAAGAGGAGCTTTTTTGCGGCGAAAGGCCTTTCTCATGGAAAAGACTCCTCTTTGAGAAGACGGATTTCTCTTCCATCAGCGGGGCTCGGGAAGTGAATTTCCGCAGCGTGAAGCCTGAGCGGGTTTTCCGGCGTATCGGCGATCAGTCCTGCCCGACTGTAGTAAGGGTCGCCCAGGATCGGCGAGCCGAGTCCCAGGGGATGCGCGGCATGAAGCCTCAGCTGGTGCGTGCGTCCGGTGAGCGGATAGAAGTCGACGAGCGTTCGTCCGTTTGAAGCAGAAACCTTTGCCCAGCGCGTGCGCGAGGGTCTTCCGCCCGCAGCGGCAATCTGGCGCAGGCGGTCGAGCGGATGCGTCGTAATGGGGAAGTCAATGAGTCCGCCTTCGCCTGCCGGGATGCCTTCAAGGAGCGCACGGTAGCGCTTCTGAACGCGCCCCTCGCGAAAGGCTGCCATGAGGCTTCTGGTGCCTTCGGGGGTCTTGGCATAAAGAAGAATCCCGGAAGTGTCCATGTCGAGACGGTGTACGGCGGTGAGGTTCGCTCCCGTCATCCGGGAGGCAAGCGTCAGCGCATCGGGGAGCCCCCCGGTGCCGGGGACGGAGAGGAGTCCCGAAGGCTTCATGACGGCGATGAAGTCCTTTTCCTCGCGAAGGATTTCCGGCGCAAGCGAAAGCGTGAAGGGGTCTTCCGCACGCGGGTCGCTCGCGAAGGGAATGCCTTCGAGAAGCCATTCGGCGAGGGGCTTCACCGTGGTGCGCGGGGAGAGCACCATGCCGTCCCATTTGACGTCGTAGGAGGGCATGGCGCCGCGCCACCATTCAAGGGACCCCACGGGAGTGAGCGGCGCGCCCGATTTTTTGAGCTCTGCGGCGAAAAGGAGATTCGAAACAATCGGAGCGTCGAGCGCTTCCAAGAGCGCCCGGTTCCAGTGCTCGAAATTAAGGTTGAGCCCGGCTCCGCCCCCGCGGGCAATCTTTGCCGGGCGCTTCGCGCGCTCCTTCTCTGAAAAAGCGAGGAGCGTCATCGAACCGCCCGAAAGCTGCGTGAGAGTGATCCGGGAGGCTTCCCTTTGGAAGACCTCATCGCGCGTCATTCCGAGAATGTTCCGGGCTTCGGGGAGTCCCTCTATGCGTTCGCCTCCGGGTTCGTGAAAAGGTTCCTCCGCAATGGCGGCAGCGTATTCCCCCGTGACCTCATGCCTCAGAAGAAGGAGCCCGCGGCGGCCGCAGTCCTCCCTGAATTTACCCGAGGCTTCCGCAATTTCCCGGGCTCTGAGAAGGGACTCGCAGGGCGCGCCGTGCCAGGGTGAGGGAAAGCGCGCGGGAAGGTCTTCAGGATGAAATCCGGGGAGCGCAATCAGGCGGGAGGTCATGAGAGGATCAGGCAGGAATTGGAAACGATCGGCAGGAGAGGCAAGGCCCGGTATTCTAAAATAGCGGGCTCTCGCAGAGACCCAAGCAAAGAAGACCATAACGATACCGCCTGCGGCGCTTCTACCGAAAAGCGCCGGAAGGCAAGGAGCGAGCCGCCCATGACCGAGAACCGTCCGGAAGTCCACTTCAATTCAGAGAGCGCCTTGCGGCCCCGGTCGATTTTCCGGGGCGCCATGCCGCTCCTTGCCGGCCTCATGCTCGAGCAGCTGATCGGCTTCACGGACGTGCTCTTTCTCGGGCGCTACGGCGAAGCGGAACTTGCCGCAGCGGGCGTTGCGGGCATTCTGGTGCTCCTCTTCATGATGCTCGGCTGGGGCTACTGCGTGGGGGCGCAGTCCCTCATGTCGCGCGCCAACGGGGGAGGAGACAAGCGAAAGGTCGGAAGCGTCTTTCGGCAGAGCGCATTCTTTCTCTTTATCGCGGGTCTCGTGATTGCACTCGCCTCGCCCTGGATTTTCGATCTGACGCTTGCGAAAAGCATTCATTCGAAAGAGGTGGAGGAGGCTGCGCGCAGCTACGTCCTCTGGCGCGTTGCGGCGCTCCCGGTCGCCTTTCTCTGCCTTCTTTTCCGGGCGTTCTTCGTATCGATCCTGCGCCCCCGGGTCCTCACCGTCAGTTCGAGCGCCATGGTGCTCGCCAACTGCGGTCTGAACGCCGTCCTCATCTTCGGTCTCGGGCCGTTCCCGGAACTCGGCATCGCCGGTGCGGCGATCGCTTCGGCCGTGAGCGAAGTGGTCTGCCTCATCGTTTTCGGCGTTCGCCTCTTCATGGAAAAGCGTTGGGTGGAAGCGGTGCTCTGCGACTCCTGGCGTCCGCAGCGAGAGGTGCAGAAGGCGCTCTTTCAGCTCGGGCGCTGGCTCATGCTCCAGGAGGCCGTGGCTTTCGGCGTCTGGCTCTTCTTTTTCGTTTCCGTCGAAAATGTGGCGGGTGAACGCGGGCTTGCCATCACGAACGTCGTTCGGCAGCTCGGCGCCATTCTCTTTCTCTTCGTTCATGCCTTTGGTTCCACGGCCGGGTCCCTTGCCATGAATCTCGTGGGCGCAAGGAAGCCTGAGCTCATATCCCGGGCGTCCCGCACCGGGCTATGGGTGTGCGCCGCCGCCATGGCGCCTCTCGCGGTTTTCTATGCGGCAGCGCCCGATTGGGTGCTCGGGCTCATCACGAACTTCCCCGATTTGATTGAGGATGCGAAGAACACCTACTACGTCATGATCGTTTCCTACATCCTGACGGTCCCCTGCTACTACTTCTTCTTCATCATCGGTACGCTCGGCTTTGCGCGTGCGTCTTTTTGGGTCTCCATCACGTCGGCGCTCACCTATGCGGTGTACGTCGGCATCCTCTCCGGATACACGACGAGTCCCGCGGTGCTCTGGACCTCAGATTTCGTTTACGGCTTTGTGCTCGGCATCGGCACGTGGCTTGTCTGGAGGAGCCCGGAAGCAAGGCGGCTTCGCGAAGCCAGTGCGAATGCGCTGTAAACGTTGCGGAAATGCAAGCCTTCATGCCTGGCGCAAACGCAGGAGCGGGTGCCTCAAGGGACCGGCAGCATGCGGTCTTCAGGGGAAATGACCGGGTAAGATCTTTTGATAATGCAATGCATTAATCAAAGATCCATAAAAAATAAATATTTAAGCATTTTCGCGGAAGAACGCATTCAGAGGCCGGGTGCGCCCTCCAAAATGAATGCCGGACCGCAATCCCTGCAAATCAGGGGAACTGCGCCGGCAGCGGCCAAGTTTTTTTGCAAAAGAGGCCCAAAACTGCCGAAGTGTTGGCTATAGTAGTGCCCAAGCGCGCCGGAACCCGCATGGGGGCGCGGTTTTCACAACTAGAAGACATCATTTGGAAGCGATCGACAAATTGATCCGTCGACGCGACGTCTTCGCAAGGAGATACCATGAACAAGACCGAACTCACCGCTGCCATCGCTGAGAAGACCGAGCTTCCGAAGGCCAAGGTCGCCGATGTGCTGAATGCTTTCTTCGACACCGTTGCCGAACAGCTCGGCAAGGGCGAAGCTGTGCAGATCATCGGCTTCGGCAACTTCGAAGTTGCTGAATACGCCGCCCGCACGGGCCGCAATCCCCAGACCGGCGCCACGCTCACGATCCCGGCCGGCAAGCGCCCGAAGTTTACGGCCGGCTCTTCCCTCAAGAAGGCCGTCGCCAAGTAATTCCTCCTCAGGCTTCTTCGGCCTGAAAGGATTCGACTTTCTCTGAAATTTTCAGAGAAGTCCAGAAAAGCACGCTGGAGAAATTCGTCTCTCCGGCGTGTTTTTTTCGCGCTCAGCTTTCAGGAAGAAGGATCGGACAAAAAGCGGAGAGGAATCAATATAGGTTCCTGCCGGCTCAGGGGAGAGAATGACCGGAATGACTTTTCGAAGATCCGCCATGAAGAAGAGAACGTTCCTCCAATCCTTTGCCGCCATGCCGCTTGCTTTTCCGCTCATGAGTGCTGCCCGCAAAACCGCAGCGCCTGGGGATCCCTTTACCGCCGCCTCGCGCATTGCGGATGTCGCGGGAGATCCGGCCTTCAGGGGCTTCGGAAGACTTCTTTTCCCGCTCGACAACCGGTATTGGACGGGAACGACGCTTGGCGACATCTCGCTCGTCTGGTACAGCGAATTGAGGGCCGCCAATACGGTCGCGGTCTTCAATTTCCTCAAAAAGGAAGCCCAGAGCGGCATCCGGGTCTTTACGCCGCTCTATGCGGCCGATGAAGCGGAGAAGGCGGATGCCGGGCTCGTCTTCTTCAAGGGAAAGCCCGGGGCGCCTTTTGCTGTCATCTGCGCGGGCGGAGGATTTCAGTACGTGGGCGCTCTCCACGACAGCTTCCCGCATGCGCTTGCGCTCGCCCGCAAAGGCATCAACGCGTTCGCAGTCATCTATCGCCCGGATCCGTACAAGGCCTGCGAGGACCTCTCGCGCGCCCTTGCTCTGATCTTTGAGAACGCCGCGGAATTTGAAGCGTCGACCGGAAATTATTCGCTCTGGGGCGGTTCTGCGGGCGCGCGCATGGCGGCCTGGGTCGGGCGGTATGGAACGGAGCGCTTCGGAGAAAAGCCGCTTCCGCGGCCTGCCGCAGTCGTCATGGAGTACACGGGGCTGGATGATGCAGCGCCCGAAGATCCGCCGACTTTTGCGTGCGTGGGATCGGAAGACGCCATCGCTTCGCCATATGTCATGCGGCGGCGAATGGAGCGCCTGAAGGCTCTCGGGATCCCGACGGAATTTCATGAATACCCGGGGCTCCGCCACGGATTCGGCATCGGAACCGGAACGAGCGCGGATGGCTGGGTCGACAAGGCGGTCGATTTCTGGATAAAGGCGGCCGCTGCCCGGAAGCAGCGGCCGTGAGTCGAAGGAAGCCTGAGGAGATCAGATAAAGCCTCTTCTCAGGCCGGATCTCCGGCTGAGATTAACGGATGCCGCGCAGAATGTCGCTCGAGAGGTTCTGCAGCCACTTGTTGACGTTGCGGTGGACGCAGGTCTGCTTCGGGTTGTCCTTGCAGGGACCGGCGTCGAGGCCGCGGCTCGAGACGTATTCGACCGAATAGCCCTTCTTCGTGTATTCGACGTCGGCAATCATTTCAAAGTGTTCGGCCTTGGCCGTTCCCGGATAGGCAAGGCGCACGAGGCCGGGCTTCTCTTCAACGATGCGCCACTGACGCAGGTCGGCCGCACGGTTGATGGCGGCCTTCATGACGGCGGGAGACGCGGAAACGGCGACGGCGTTCGGGTTCTGCACGGGAGGAAGCGTGCCGACGCAGCCCGAGAGAAGAAGGACGGCGCCGGAAGCGCCGAGGAGAAGAGCTTTCTTCATCATGATTTTTCCCCTTGGGAATGGAGTTTGAAGGGCGTTCTGAGGTGGCTTGCGTAATGCGCTCCCGGGACGCACCGGTATTGAAATTGTATTGCGGTTCGGCGTTTGAGCGTTTGAGTCCGCAGCAATTCAGAGACCCGAAAAAAACGCTCCCGACAGAATCTGCCGGGAGCGTTCGATTTTTCTGAGGGAGGCGGTCAAGGAGCGCGAAGCATTTTGACCGTCTCTATCTCAATCAGCGGGCCGAGTGAATCGGGATCACCTTCGGGGCGTTCTCCGAATCCTTCTTGGCGAAGGACTTCATCCAGAGCCACATGGCGTAGATGATGGCGAGAGAAACCACGATGCAGATCGCGCTGTAGGCCGGGGCTTCGCCGAAGTTGACGACGCGGTAGAAGATCGTCGCGGCGGTGTAGCCGAGGACGCAGCACCAGGTGCCCGAGAAGATCGTCCAGGCAGTGCCGACTTCACGCCAGACCGCAGCAATGGCCGCGCAGCAGGGCATGTAGAGGAGCACCATCAGGAGGTAGGCAAAGGCGCCGGAGGAAGAACCGAAGAAGGTCTTGATCGTGTCGATCGTGCCGGTCGAAACTTCCTGCTCTTCAGCAGCAGCGGCTTCGTCGGAGAGGTCGCCCACGCTGATGCCCATCGGGTCGGCAAAGGCGGAGCCGAGATCCTTGAGGTTGTCCCACGTGGTCGAGAGCGCTTCGTCGAGGGTGGCCGAGAAGGACCAGCCTTCTTCTTCCTCAGGAGCGGCTTCTTCAGCAGGAGCGCCTTCAGCAGCAGCCTTTTCGGAAGCAGCTTCAGCAGCCTTCTGAGCGGCGATGCCGTCATAGAGGGAGTTCAGAGTGCCGACCACGGCTTCCTTAGCGAAGATGCCCGTGAAGATGCCCACAGCGGCAGGCCAGTTCTGTTCCTGAATGCCCATCGGCTGGAAGATCGGAACGATCGTGCGGCCGATCGACGAGAGGACGGAGTTTTCGCTGTCTTCATTGCCGAAGGAGCCGTCCTTGCCGAGGGAGTTGAGGAAGGCGAGGCAGGCGACGATGACCACAATCACCTTGCCGGCGCGGAAGAGGAAGGTCTTCACGCGGTCCCACGTACGGAGCATCACGCCCTTGAAGGTCGGGATGTGGTAGGGCGGAATTTCCATGACGAAGGCGGAAGCCGCACCAGGAAGGGCGGCGCGCTTGAGCATAAAGCCCGTCAGAATTGCCGCGCAGATGCCGATGATGTAGAGGAGGAACACGAGGTTCTGGCCGTTGGTGGGCCAGAAGGCCGTCGCGAAGAGGACGTACACCGGGAGGCGGGCGCCGCAGGACATGAACGGAGCCATCAGAACCGTGATGATGCGGTCGGAGGCGCGGTCCATCGTGCGGGTGGCCATGATGGAGGGCACGTTGCAGCCGAAGCCGACGATGAGCGGCACGAAGGCCTTGCCGGGAAGGCCGAGGGCGCGCATCAGGCGGTCCATGACGAAGGCTGCGCGGGCCATGTAGCCGGAGTCTTCAAGGACGGCGAGGAAGAGGAAGAGGAAGAAGACGGGCGGGATGAAGGTCGAGACCGTCTGGAGGCCGCCGCCGATGCCGTTGGCAAGGAAGACGGTGAGCCATTCGGGGCAGCCGATGCTCGAGAGGAGCTCGGTGAAGCCGTCAACCATGACGCCGCCCACGAGAATGTCGAAGAAGTCGATGAAGCAGCCGCCCAGGTTCTGCGTGAAGAGGAACATCACGTACATGATGACGAGGAAGATCGGGAGGCCGAGCCAGCGGTTGAGCACAACCGCGTCGATCTTATCCGTCATCGTGGCGCTCGCCTCGCCCTTGCGCACGACCGCCTTTTCGGCAATCGCGGAAACGAAGGTGTAGCGCGCATTGGCAATCGCGATGTCGAGGTCGCCGTCATACTTGGCGTCGAGGTCGGCAACAACCTTCTCAACCTTCGAGAGGTCGATCTTCGGGAGCTTTTCAGCGAGGCCCGGAGCCTTTTCCATGAACTGGCTCGCGAACCAGGGAGCGCGTTCAACGCCCTCGGCCTTGAGGTCGGCGGCAACCTGAGCGATGCCGTCCGAAATGGCCTTGTCGAATTCGACGGCCATCGGCGGAACCACGGGGTTGGCGAGGAAGCTGATGAGCGTGTCCTTCACGTCGTTCAAGCCCGTTTCGCGCGAGGCGACGATGCCCACCACCGGGCAGCCGAGAGCCTTCTGGAGCTCTTCGAGGCGGATTTCCATGTGGTGCTGCTTGGCGATGTCGAGCATGTTCACGACGACGATCATCGGAACACGCATTTCGATGAGCTGAGCCGTGAGGTAGAGGTTGCGCTCGAGGTTCGAGGCGTCGACGATGTTGATGACGGCTTCGGCTTCACCCGAGAGGATGTAGTCGCGCGCGACGCGTTCGTCTTCGCCCGACGAGGCCGCCGGGGTGATGGAGTAGATGCCCGGAAGGTCGACGAGCTCGATCTTGGCATCCTTGTATTCGAAATTGCCGGTCTTCTTATCGACCGTCACGCCGGGCCAGTTGCCCACGCGCTGGCGGGAACCCGTCAGGGCGTTGAAGAATGTGGTCTTGCCGCAATTCGGATTGCCGACCACGCATACGATGTGCTGACTCATTTCAGATTCCAGTCTGGATTTGAATGCGTTCTTTTTCTGATGGAGAGACGGACAGCTGAGGGTTCCGCTGCCGATATCTGAATCAAAATCGATTAAATCTTCTCGACTTCCATCAGAGTGGCTTCATCGCGGCGAACGCTGATGAAGCTGCCGCGGACTCGAATTTCAATCGGGTCGCCGAGGGGAGCGATGCGGACGACATCAAAGGTCGTGCCGGGGGTGGCTCCGAGCATGACGAGACGACGGCGGTATTCAGGATGTTCCTTGCCGAAGCCGACGATTTTGCCCTTGGAACCAACAGGAAGTTCCTTGAGATACATGGTGTCCTCGATTCTTACTTAGTAAACGTAGATTTTCTGGGCCACTGCGTAATTGACGGCAATGCGCCCGTCTCCGACTGCAACGAGCAGGGGTTCGTCGCGGGAAACCTGCAGCACCCGAACAACACTGCCAAGGCGCATGCCAAGGTCAGCGAGATGCGCGATTTCCGCATCGTCGAGCTTCATGCGCGCAACGGTAAAGGGAGTCTTCAGCTCCACATCGGCGAGTTTCCGGATTTGTTTGGGCTCCGTCATTTACGTAGGGTCCTCCTTCTATTGATTAGACATCGGCATACTACTGAGAATCTTTCGCGTTTTCAAATTCAGATACATTTTTACTGCCGGGAGCCCGCCTTTCGCGCTGCGGATAGGTTATGCAGCGTCTCTGCGGAAACGATGCTTAATCAGGCATAACGCATTGAATTTAAATGAGAATCGTTTGTTTCATCAGTTCAGTCGGTGGCGCTGCCGGAGGCGGGGAAAAAGCGTGTTTACCCGCTTAAGGTTTGTAAGTTTCCGGAAATATTTGCCCGATATCAAAATGGAGGTATTGCTCTGATTGCGACCTTAAGCGGAAAGAGGAGCTTTTTGCTCAAAAAACAATCTGAATGCCGGGCAGACGGCCATATTGAGCCGCTGGCGTCGAAAGATAAAGGGCGCGGCTGAGAACCGGCGGGAATGCGTCGTCGTCGAACGGCAACGCCGGCGCTAAGGGACGGGCGAAGGAGAGACTGCCCGTCAGCGGCCGGAGTTCCTGTTTTCTGCCGGATGTTCGGCAGGAACACCGGAATTGGCCGGGGCATCAGCTTCGGGTGCAGCCCGATTGGCCTGCGGCTCCTCTTCGGAAGCGGCTGCGCGGGAATGGATGAAGGATTGGACGAGATTCCCGGCGTTGTCGACGATTGCCTGCATGGCGGCAATCCAGGCATCAATGCGCTCGATAAGAAGCGAAAAGGTCTTTCGCGCGTTTTCGGGCGCAGCAAGATAAAGGCCCGCGGCGGCAAGGAGCGCCGCCGCGGCGATTCCAATGAGAAGCGCTCCGGCAAAGAAAAGGAGGGAAATCGCCGCCGCCGAAAGAAGGAGCGCGGCAAGTCCCTGCGTGATCCTGAGCCAGAGCTTCATGTGAAATCCTTTATTTCTTCCTTAAAGCACGCGGCGGTGCTGATAGAGATGGACGCCGAGGAAGAGAGTGTAAAGGACGCCGAGCCCGACATGAAGCGGGGTGCTCTTCACGAAGAGCGAGGCAAGCGATGCGCCGTATGCAGCGAGCATCAGGCGGTTCTGCGTCACGCGCTTCGTTCTGCCGCCCTTCTGCTGGTCGGGAGCAATGAGGGGGCTCACGGCGAGAAGCGCCCGGCCGGCGACGTCTTCAGCAGCGGCGAGCGCCGAGCCGGCCGCCTTCCTGGCCGATTCCTTGAGGCACTTTTTCTGCGGCGCCTGGCTATCGGCTGCGGGCGCTTCAGTGTTTTCCGTCTGAGGAGCAGCCTCCTCGCAGGAAACTTTCGCCTGAGCGTCGGACGCGTCTTCCGGGAGGAAGAAGGCCGCCGCCTGAAGCAGCGCCTCGGCATTCGTCTGCGATTCGTCCCAGGTGACGAGGAGCGAGCCCACGCGCGGGTTGATCGAGACGGAGGTAATGCCGTCGAAGCCTTCGACCATGTCGGCGATCACCTTGGCTTCATCGGCGGAAAGGCCTTTGAGCGACGCGTGGCGGATGCGCGCGCGCCCGTGAGTGACGGAACGCACGAAAGTACGGGGGTCAAGCATTTTTCTTATCCTTTCGTTTATTTCGCTGGGGCAGTGAAGGGAAGGTCGATCGGACGCTCGCTTTCAGGCGCATTGTTCGAGATCTTCGTGAGGGTGCCCCTCATGTTGGCTTCGATTTCCTTCACGGTTTCCGTGAAGCTTCTCGTCGTGCCGAGGGTCGGGCGCATGGCATTGAGGCAGACGCCGATCGTGGTGGCGTTGTGCAGGAGCGCGCCCACGGCAGGCATCAGGACGCCCATGAGGCCGCCCGCGAGGAAGCCCGTGTTGAGGCTCACCGAGACGGCGAAGTTCTGGCGGATGCGGCCCATGGTCGCGCAGCCGAGATCAATCGCGGTCGGGAGGTCGAGGAGGCTGTTGCGGGTGAGAACGACGTCGGCCACTTCCTGCGCAATGTCGGTGCCGTCGCGAAGCGTGGCGCCCACGTGCGCGGCGGAGAGCGCCGGCGAATCGTTGATGCCGTCGCCCACCATCAGCACGCGGCAGCCCTCGGCCTTGAGGTCGAGCACATGACGGGCCTTGTCCTGCGGAAGGACCTGAGCGCGGTAGCCGTCAAGACCAAGCTTCGCAGCGACGTGCGCGGCCGTGCGGTTGTCGTCGCCCGTGAGCATGAGGATGCGGCGGATGCCGCGCTCGCGAAGCGCCTTGATGGCCTCGACCGCTTCGGGACGAACCGGATCCTCGATGCCGAGGACGCCCGCAAGGCGGCCGCCGACGGCGAGGTAGAGAATCGATTTGCCTTCCGCAGCCAGACGGTCGACGACTTCCTGAGCGGGATGGAGATCCACCTTCTCATCGTCGCCCACGAAGTGGCGGCTGCCGAGAACGCACTTTCTGCCGCCCACCGACGAGCAGATGCCGTGCGCGACGATGTAGCGCACTTCAGTGTCGTGCTCCTCGTCGTTGTGGGAGATGCCCTTTTCCTGGGCCTGACGCACGATGGCGCGCGAGACCGGATGCGGGAAATGCTCTTCAAGGCAGGCGGCAAGGCGCAGCAGCTCCTCTTCGTCGATTTCGTCGTGAATCGGCACGACGTCGGAGAGAACAGGAGAGGCCTGCGTGAGGGTGCCCGTCTTGTCGAAGACCACCGTGTCGACTTCGGAGAGGGCTTCAAGGTAGCGGCCGCCCTTCACGAGGACGCCCTTTTCGGTGCCGTTCTTCATGGCGGTGAGAATGGCCAGCGGCGTCGCGAGCCTCAGCGCGCACGAATAGTCGACCATGAGGACCGAGGCCGTGCGGGTGAGGTTTCTCGTGAAGAGGAAGACGAGGCCCGCGAGAAGGAAGTTGTAGGGGACGATGGCGTCGGCAAGACGTTCGGCCTTCCCCTGAATCCCAGCCTTTGCGGCCTCGCTGTTCTGAATGAAGTTGACGATCTGCGAGAGCCTCGAGGCGTCGCCCAGAGCCGTCGGACGGATGTCGATTTCTCCGTCTTCAACCACGGTGCCGGCAAAGACGCTCCCGCCCGCCTCGCGGTGAACCGGGAGGGGTTCCCCCGTCATGGTCGCCTGGTTGACGGAGGCGTCGCCCGCAGTCACCACGCCGTCGACAGGAATGACGGAACCGGCGCGGACGACGACGAGGTCTTCCTTCGTAAGGGTATTGAGCTGCTTCTGGGAGAGCTTCCCGTCGGCGCCGCGCACCCAGACCTGATCGACCTTGATGGCGAGCTGGTCGGCAAGCGACGCGAGGGACTTCTTTCTCGTATAGCGCTCAAGCATGTCGCCGAGGCCCAGGAGCAGCGTGAGGAGCCCCACCGTTCCGAAGTCGAGCCTCAGGAGCGAGACAAGAATCGCGGAGGCGTCGAGCACCGAGACGTTGAGCTTGCCCTTAAAGGCATTCTTCACGCCTTCAATGAGGTACGGGATCGAATCGAGAACGGCGTTCCCGATATTGAGCACCATCGGGAGGAAGGGCCTCAGGAAGATGTAGCGGGCGAGACCCGAGAAGTCGAGCTCGGCATCCTCTTCCTTAAGCACGGGAGCTTCGCCCTCGTTGCGCTCAAGCGCCGCCTTTCCGAGCGCGGGTCCCACGCGCGACGCCTGAACGGCAGTGCGCGAGAGGCAGAAGAGCGCCGGGAAGATGCGCGCGAGCGCATCGCGGACTTTCGAAAATACGCGGAGCACCGGCATGTTGGTGAAGCCCCGCTCGATCGCAAAGAAAGTCTGGCCGACGAGACCCTGGGGGCGCGAGCCCTCAGGGAACATTTCGCCCGAAACGAGCCGGGGCGCGGATTCGCGTGCTTCCCGACGGTCTTCGGCGACGACGAGCGTGCGGCCCGGACGGCGGATCGGGGGATTCGCTGCAAGGCTCGCGAAATAAGCGGCGGTGCGCGTCTTCGCGGCGACGTCCTCGACGGTGAGCGTGACGCTTCCCGTAAGGGGGTTCACTTCAAGACCCGTGACGCCGGGAACCTTCGCAAGCTCTTCGGCGATGATGACGCCGCTCGCGTGCGAAAGGGTGCTTCTGGTCTTCCAGCGTTCACGGTTGCCGACCGCGTGCTTCAGATAGAACTGCATTTGTTGTTTGCCTCTGAAAAGCCTTTAAGCAGGCCGCCCGTTCCCCTCCGGGGGATCAGGCGCGCAGGCTTTGCGAAAAAATATGGGCCCCATGTGAAGCGCCTTCCGGAAAGGAGCGGGGACTCCGGCTTCCGGGGAAGGTTCTTCAATGAATGTAGAAAAGCATTCTGCCTCTATCGAAGGCAAATGAGCATTATTTCGATTGAGAAAAAGCAATGCCCCGCTTGTCCGTATACCGGCCATGCGAGGCATTGCGGCTCATGATCGCTCATCCGGGAGAGCTTCTGACGGCGGAACCGCCGCTCTTTAGCAGCGGTTCTTCAGGTTCGCGGATGAACGAAGGCGCTTCGAAGGCATTTCAGCTTCTCTTCTTTAAGAGCCTCAGCAATCGAGTGCGCGAGGATTAGTTCGCGGGCTTCACGGCCGGGCAGGCTTCAGCAGCGACCGGGCAGGAGGCTTCTTCTTCAGCCTTTTCCTTGGCTTCGCGCTTTTCCTGGGACTTGACCTGGGCTTCAGCGACGACGTCGGCGAGGTCTTCCTTCACGCCTTCAACAGCGGCGAGCGCCTTGTCGCGAAGATCAATGCCGCTCGAGATGAGATCGGTGGCAAGGGGCTTCACGGAAAGCTTGCCGCGCGAGATGGCCATGGCGCCGAGAGCGCCGACAGCGAGACCACCGAGGAAGAAAAGGCCGTACTTGTAGTTCTGGTTCATTTTTTACCGCTCCACGAAAGATTTAATCAAATGTCGTAGTAAGGATTCATCAAATTTCGTCGGATTGCGGGGTCGTGAGCGTAGGGAAGTTCGATGGCTGGGGAAGCTTTAAAAGCCTCCGGACTGACTGGATCCCGGGGAAATGGATTCAGCCCGGAAAACCTTCTTCCGAAAGCCTTCCGCATCGGTTCCCGGCTGGACTGCTCTTGGCGGCAGCCTTCCGACATGCCCTCATATTACCCCTACTTTTTAAAGGCGCAAGCGCGGAAAAATCTGCACTAAGAACGATTCGCAATCAGAAAATGCCCTTACGTCAAAACCCGTACCAATAAATGCGAATTACTCCGATTCAAGGCGGTAATAAAAATGAAACCTTATTGAAATAAAAGAGAAATCATGAGTAATTTAAATCGAGAGGAAAATGAGAATAATTTTTGTTCGTTAAAGAACGATAAATGAAACAATATGTAAAAATTGTCCTGAATTCTTCTGCGGCAGAGAGAATTCCTGCAATTCCTTCAGGGTTGCCTGATTCAGGCGGACATTTGAAGCGTTTCGCCGCCGGCAATCCGACGGCGCTTTTCGGCTGCGTCGCGATGAGGCGAAACGCCGAATTCCCGGGAATACTCGCGGGCAAACTGCGAGGGACTCTTGTAGCCCACGGCAAAGGCGGCTTCCGAAACGCGGCGGCCCTCGGAAATCATCATTTCCTGCGCGCGGAATAGCCTCAGGCGCTTCTGAAACTGAATGGGCGATAAGCCGGTGGTTTCCTTGAAGCGCCGGTGAAAGACCGAGAGCGACATGCCGATGCGGCGGGACTCCTCCTCAAGGTCGAAGTCCTTGCCGCAGTTGGTCTCAAGGTCCTCAATAAGCCTCAGGATGCGGTTTGACGCCGTATTGGATTCGCAGAGGGGGCGGAGCATCTCGCCCTCGGGGCTTGCCGCAATCAGGAAATGAAGTTCCTCGACGGCAAGAGGCCCCAGAAACCGTGCGCGGACGGGATCCCCTGAAGCGCGGATAAGCCGCAGCACGGCATTTTCCATATCGTCCGTCATGCGGCCGGAGAGGAGTGCGGGCGCGGCCGCCGTCACCCTGGAAGCAGGGAGCGCGGCAAAAAATCGTGCGAGGAGCGCCATGTCGAGCTCCATCGCGACGGAAAGAAAAGGACGGTCGCTCGAGGGCGTCGTCACGGTGCAGTGACCGGGGAATGTCCCGCAGCAGACGAGAAATTCGCCCTCCCGGTAAATCCGGGTGATGCCGCCCGCGACCGTGAGCTTTTCTCCCTGAAGAAGAAAGCTCGCCATCGGGCGCGTGATGTAGCTGCCTTCGGCATTTGCCGCTTCTCTTCGATAGAACGTGACGCCGGGAACGGCGGCCGGGACAACGCTCGGCTCCGGGAGCATGCGCGCGAGTTCACGGGCGGCGGCCTGAAGGGTGTTTGACGTCATGGTTTTGACCGAAAAAGGTTAGTTCTTGAGAGAAAAGTGTCATTAATGATAGAGGTCATGACACTAATATGCAAAAGAGGCGCGGGATGTGCGTGCTGCCCGGCCGGAAGCAAGCGGCCTTGATTGTTGCGGCGCACAGAAGTCACGTGCCTTGAATCCAAAAGAGTGAGGTCTTTTATGAGTCAGTTGAACAGCTATTCCCGCCGCAGCGCGCTGTCGCTCGCGGCCGGCGCATTCCTTTCCGCGAGCGGCGCGCTGCTCCCGACCCGCGGGAGCTTCGCCGCCCAACCGCCCCGTGCAGCTGTGGTGTATTTCTCCCGTACGGGAACCACGGCGGCGCTCGCGCGCATGGCGGCGGAAGCTTCCGGTGCAGAGGTTTTTGAACTCAAGCTCGTCGAACCCTATTCGGACGACTACAGCGCCATGACGGGGATCGCGCGGAGCGAGCGGTCGAGGAATGCCAGACGCGAGCTCGTGAAGCCCCTTCCGGACCTCTCGGGCTTTGATCTCATCTTCCTCGGGTCTCCCTACTGGTGGGGCGGACTTTCGATCCCGGTGCGCACCTTCCTTATGGAGAACCCCCTCGCCGGAAAGCGCGTCGCGCCCTTCGTCGTGTCGGCGAGCTCCTCGCCCGAGGGCGCTTGGGAGGATCTGCGCGAATTCTGTCCGCAGGCAAGGATTCTTCCCGGGTTTCATACCGTGCAGTCGGCCGCATCGGGCGCGCGCGGCAACATCAATGCATGGGTGAAGTCGTCGCTCGAAGCGCGCTAGTGGGGTCCCTGCAGATGAATCCCGGGAAGAACTGAAGAAGAAGGAAAAATCATGACGCACGAAGGAATGTTTAAAAGGGACTTTGCCATCTCCCGCCGCAGGCTTGGTCAGGCGGGTGCGGCGATGGGGCTCCTTGCGGCCGCGGGCCGCGCAGCGGCGGCGGACGAAACGCCCGAAGTTTTTTATTCGCCTGCGGTTTCCGCTGAGGCGCTCCTCCGGATCTACGACCGGCTCTCGGGCGGGCTCTCCGGCAAAATCGGAATCAAGATTCATGGCGGCGAAGCCCGCGTGAATCTGCCGCTTTTCAGAGCGCTCCAGGCCCATATTCCGGGAAGCGCTTTTATTGAAACCAACTGGGCGAGCGATTTCGGCGGCGCCCGGCGCTATACCGAATCGCACATTGCGGAAATCAAAAGCCAGGGCGTTGACTTTGCGCCCGTTGACGTCCTCGATCGCGACGACAAATACGAAAAGATTCCCGTGACGGGCGGAAAGGAATTGAAGGAGGTCGAGGTCCCGAGCGCGCTCCTTCATGACTACGGCGGCACGGTCGTGCTCACGAACTTCAAGATCCCGAGCTTCGCGGGCTATACGGGCGCGATTAAGAACATCGGCATCGGCCTTGTTTCGCCCGACGCCAAGTCGATCGTGCACGGTCCCGGCTACGAGCGCTCGGAAGGCTTCTACACGAGGCTTGCCGACGCTGCCAAGGGTGTGAAGGACCGTCTCGGCGACCGTCTCATTTCGATCAGCATTATCACGAGCATGCACGCAGACCGCTTCGGCGGCGCAACGCCCCGGTCGGGAGATCTCGGAATTCTGGGTTCGCTCGATCCGACGGCAGTCGACCAGGCGGCCTGCGACCTCGTCTGGGGGTTGAAGCCCGATGAGGCGAGAAAACTCTCGCTTCGCGAAAAGATCGATTCAGGATACCTTCAGCTCGAGTGCCTGGAAGGAATCGGCTCCGGTAGCCGCGCCTACCGGCTTGCCCGCATCTGATATTCGACATTGAAAATGCCCTTTAAGGAGACCCCAAATGTCTGATGTCATTCATTTTTCGCGCAGATATGCGCTTCGAACCGGTGCGGCTGCCGCCGCGGCAGCAGGTCTTATGGGTGCGGGATCCCTTCCGGCACTCGCCGCTCCCGGCGGAAAGAAGGTAACCGTCATTACGGGAAGCCCCCACCGTCGCGGCACGTCCTTTCTGCTTGCCGACGAATTCATTCGCGGCGTGAGGGAGCAGGGAGCCGAGGTCTTCCGCTTCGATTCCGCCTTCCGGCGCGTCACGGCCTGCAGCGGCTGCGATCGATGCGGGCTCGGCGCTTCGCCCTGCGTCTACCGCGACGACATGTTCGAGCTCAACCCGCACCTTCTTGAAAGCGACCTCGTCGTTTTCTGCACGCCGCTCTATTACTTCGGCTTCTCGGCGCAGCTGAAGCTCGTGATCGACCGCTTCTACGCGATCAACACGCAGTTTCACCACGGCCGCCGAGCCGTGCTCCTTGCCACTGCCTGGAATACGCAGGACTGGACTTTCGATGCGCTCGTGAGCCACTACAAAACGCTCTGCCGCTACATGGACTGGGAGGACGCCGGGATGGTTCTCGGCTACGGCTGCGGCACGCGCTCTTCGATCGAAGCGTCGGAATACCCGAAGGAAGCCTATGAACTCGGGCAGAAGGTGAGGATCTCATGATGAAGCAATTCCTGCCGGAGGATCCCGGGCGGTTGTGGCAGCTGAGGATCCGCTTCGACCGCTTCCTTTTCCTGATGCTCTGCGCCATCATGATGGACCGCTATACGCTCAATCCCGTTCACGAGGTTCTGGGCGTCGCCGCAATCCTGGCGTTTGGTCTCCATACGTGGGTGAACAGGAACTGGTACTCAGGGATTCTCCGGCAGGTGCTCGGGAAATCGAAGGTCCGCAGGAAAAAGCCCGGTATCGCCCGTTGGTGCGTGATTTTCCTCAACCTTCTCCTCACGCTTCTTTTCATCGCCTCGATCGTGAGCGGCATCATGGCGTCGCAGTCGCTCTTTGCCTGGGCGACGCCCGACGAGTGGAGGATGGACCTCGACTACCGCACGGCCCATGTCGCGCTCTCTGTCTGGGCGTGGTTCTTAGCCGCCATTCATCTGGGACTCAACTGGGAAGCCGTTTTCCCGGGGATCGCGGGAAAGCGCGGCCTCAAGCTCGCAATGGGCGCGCTCGGGGTTCTTGCAATTCTCTTCACGCCCCTCGCATTCATGAGGCGCGAGGTCGATCTGCTCCTCGAATTCCAGAGCGCATACATTCCGGTTGAGCTCGACGAAATGCCGGGGCTGATGCCGCTTGACTGCCTGCTCCTCTTCGCGGGCACGGCAGCCTCAGCCGCTTTCCTGAGATCGGGCTTCGGGTTTTTGAAAGAGGCGCTCAAAGGCCGGCCGTGACGGGCCGCAGGCCAACTCCTTCGACCGCCGGAGTTCCTCTCCGGCTTCGGGTTTGCGTGATGCGGAGGTGCGCAATTTGATACAATTCTCGCCCGCATTTTTCCCTGAATATCCGGTCAGTCGAGGAGTAGCCATGCTCGAACAGTTCGGCATTCTGAATCCCTGGATCTATACGCTCGGTGCGCTCATGATTGTTCTCGCGCCCGGTCCCAATATGCTTTACGTCCTCAAGACCAGCATTCTTGAGGGTCGGCGCGCCGCGTCGGCGTCGATTGCCGCCGTCATGATCGGTGATTCGGTTCTGATCTTTCTCGCCTACATCGGCATTGCTGCGGCCATCAAGGCGCACCCGATGATCTTCGCCTGGGTGAAGGTTGGGGGCGGCCTCTATCTTGCCTGGCTCGGCGGTAAGGTGATCTGGAATACTTTCTTTGTGAAGAAGAAGGGAGAAGGGAAGCCCGCGCAGATCGATGCGGTCGGAAAAGCAACCCCAAAAAAGGGCGCGGTGATGAAGTCCTTCCGCACGGCGCTTGCGCTTTCCCTTACGAACCCGAAGTCGATTCTCTTCTACGTTTCGTTCTTCGTTCAGTTCATTGACGAATCCTACGCGCACACCGGAATTTCATATCTCATTCTGGCGCTCATTCTGCAGGCGATCAGCTTTACGTGGTTTTCGCTTCTGGTGACGGTGGGCGCGGACTGCCTCAGGCTCCTCGCGAGGAACCCCGGCGTCGCGAAGCTCGGCAATACGGCTCTCGGAAGCCTCTTCCTGATGTTTGCCGGAAAGCTCATGCTCGATGCCTGATCACCGGGAGTCCGAAGTCTTCAGCGGGTGATGCCGGGACGTAGTGAAAAGATGCGGGCATCCGCACTTAAATGAATGATCCGGCCTGATCAGCCTCTCCCGTTTCGAAGAGCACGGCTGATTCAAGCTGGTACCTCAAAAATGAAGCGTCGTTTTCCGAAGAGGGAAGACGGCGCTTTATTTTGCTTTTGCCTTAAACCATCAAGGGAAGGCGGAGCCCAAGTGCCGGCCAGCACGATTGCTGCAAGCTGCGGATTCCATTCCCGGCGGCAGACGCCGGGATCAGGAGAGGTGCGGCTTGAAGACCTGGCCGGATTCAAAAGCTCCCAGAGGAAGATTCACTGTTCTTCAGAGACAAAAAAGAAGCCGTCAGGCATTTGCTGCTTAACGGCTTCCTTTTTTCCTTCCTCTTCCGAAGGGCGTCTCATCTGACCCCAAGGGCTTCAGAGACGCGCTCCGGATGAAGCAGTCAGGCGATTACTTCTTTTCGCACTTGCAGGCGATCTTGCAGGGCTTAAGCTGCTTGAAGAAGTCGTTGCCCTTGTCGTCGACGAGGATGAAGGCCGGGAAGTTCTCGACCGTGATCTTGTAGACGGCTTCCATGCCGAGCTCCGGATACTCGATGCATTCGATGCTCTTGATGGCGTCGGACGAAAGGACCGCAGCAACGCCGCCGATGGTGCCGAGGTAGAAGCCGCCGTGCTTCTTGCAGGCGTCCGTCACAACCTGGGTGCGGTTGCCCTTGGCGATCATCACCATCGAGCCGCCGTGGCTCTGGAAGAGATCAACGTAGGGGTCCATGCGGTTGGCGGTCGTCGGGCCCATCGAGCCGCAGGCGTAGCCGGCAGGGGTCTTCGCGGGGCCGGCGTAGAGAACCGGATGATCCTTGATGTAGTCGGGGAGCTCTTCGCCGCGGTCAAGGCGTTCCTTCAGCTTCGCGTGAGCGATGTCGCGGGCGACGATGATCGTGCCGGTGAGTTCGAGGCGGGTCGAGACCGGGTACTTCGTGAGGTCGGCGAGGACTTCCTTCATCGGGCGGTTGAGGTCGATCTTGATCGAGCCGCCTTCGCCGGGCTTCCTCAGTTCTTCAGGGATGAGGCTGCCGGGGTTGTTGTCGAGCTTCTCAATGAAGACGCCGTCCTTCGTGATCTTCGCCTTGATGTTGCGGTCGGCCGAGCAGGAAACGCCCATGCCGATCGGGCAGGAAGCGCCGTGGCGCGGCAGACGGATCACGCGGATGTCGTGAGCCATGTACTTGCCGCCGAACTGGGCGCCGAGGCCGATCTTCCAGGCTTCCTCGAGGAGCTGCTGTTCAAGCGCAACGTCGCGGAAGGCGCGGCCCGTTTCATCGCCCGTCGTGGGGAGGTTGTCGTAGTAGTGGCAGGAGGCGAGCTTCACCGTGAGCATCGTGCGTTCAGCGGAGGTGCCGCCGATCACGAAGGCGATGTGATAGGGCGGGCAGGCAGCCGTGCCGAGGGTCTTCATCTTTTCGATGAGGTAGGGAACGAGCTTCTGGGGATTCAGAACCGCCTTCGTTTCCTGATAGAGGTAGGACTTGTTGGCCGAGCCGCCGCCCTTCACGACGCAGAGGAAGCGGTATTCCATGCCTTCCGTCGCTTCGATGTCGATCTGCGCGGGGAGGTTGCACTTCGTGTTCACTTCCTCGTACATCGAGAGCGGAGCGTTCTGCGAATAGCGGAGCGCGTTTTCGGTGTAGGTCTTGTAGACGCCCTTGCTGAGCGCCTCTTCGTCTTCAAAGCCCGTCCAGACCTGCTGTCCCTTTTCGCCGTGGATGATCGCCGTGCCGGTATCCTGGCAGTAGGGGAGAATGCCCTTGGCAGCGACTTCGCCGTTGCGCAGGAACGTGAGGGCAACGTACTTGTCGTTTTCGCTCGCTTCCGGATCGGACAGGATCTTGGCAACCTGTTCGTTGTGGGCGCGGCGGAGCATGAAGTTGACGTCGGTGAAGGCGCGGTTCGAGAGCGCGGTCAGGGCTTCAGGGGAAACCTTGAGGATCGGATGGCCTTCGAATTCGCCGACGGAGACGCCTTCCTTCGTGAGGAGGTAGTACTCGGTGTCGTCCTTGCCGAGCTGGAACATCGGGGCATATTTAAATGCAGGAGCTTGTGCCATGGTTGTGTTTTCTCTTCTCTGTTTAGGGTCTGGTCCGTGAGCGGAGGATCTCCCCCGCCGGGGCCGCTGCAGGATTGTTTTCAAGGCGCTCTCCTCCTTTTGGAAGGAGATGCTCTTTTTTCTGCTCTTCGAATTATTTACCTCTTCGGAGGATGAGAGCAACCCTTATGCAAAGGAGAATTGACGCGGGAGCAAGTCTTCGTCCGGAGCTTACATATCACTCCTGTAGGTAGGTATTAACCCTTGAGATAAAGCGCGAATGCCTCTTGTGCAATATCGAGGAAAAGCGTTTTCTGCGGGAATTTACGAGCGGAGCACCGGGTCTTTCTGAGGCATTCTTTCCTGATTGCTTCTCCGGGACGCCTCAATATCCCGGGAAAGGCGAACTGAATTCCAACTGACTATTCAAAGGAGCTTTTCATGAAAGCCGTCAAGACCCTTATTCTTGCCGCAGCCGTTGCCGCCGCGGGCGCAGCTATGGCGGGCGACCGCCTCGACGCCATTCAGAAGTCGGGCGTGATCCGCGTGGGAACGCCCGCCGACTATCGTCCCTTCGCGATGGACGAGGCGGGCGTCATCAAGGGTCACGACGTCGACGTGATCAAGGCGATGGCGGCCTATGCGGGCTGGAAGGTTGAGTTTGTGAAGACGCCCTGGAAGGACATTGAAGCCGGCATCAAGGGGAACCGCTTCGACGTCGCCGTGGGCGGCATCACGCAGACCCTCGCCCGCACGTCCTGGGGCGAATTCCTTCCGGGCTATGCGCCTTTCGGCAAGGTTGCGCTCGTGAGAAAGGGCGACCTCACGAAGTACCGCACGCTCGAGGACCTCAATCAGCCTTCCGTGCGCGTCATCAAGAATCCGGGCGGCACGAACGAGCAGTTTGTGCTGAAGAACCTCACGAAGGCCCAGGTCTCGACCCACGACAAGAACTTTGAGATTCCCGGCCTCATCGCCGAAGGCAAGGGCGACGTGATGATTACGGAAACGGCTGAGGCGATTCTCTATTCGAAGAAGAATCCGAAGCTCGGCGCCGCCTTCATCACGAAGCCCCTCACGCCCGTCTCCGAGATGGGCTTCCTCATGCCGACGGACGACGCGGACTTTGCGCGCGTCATGAACTACCTCTGGCACCTCTCCGACATCCGCGGCGACCTCGCCCGTGCGGAATCCGCCTGGCTTAAGTAACCATTTGGAGAGTCATTCTTTGAAGCCCCGGCCGGTCTTCCGCCCGCCGGGGCTTTTTCTAATGCGCTTCTTTGATTCTTTCCGGGCGAAAGTCCGGTGAAATGCCTAAGGAATACTGCTTTATGCCGTGGAGGGTGACGGGCGCCGCCTTATAAGATTAGGGAAAAGATAAAGAGACAGAGGAGCCTTCCCGGGAGTGCAGCATGCGCCCGGAGAATTGTTCAGCTCCTTCTGCGCACTTCAAACAAAGGAAATGCGTCATGCGTTTTGCCGCTTCGATTCTTTCTCTCGCCGCCGGTCTCACCCTTGCTGCCGGGGCGCTTCCCGCCAGCGCACGCGGAATTACGGTTGCGGTGGGTTCGTCCTTCACAACGCTCGACCCTTATCAGGCGACCGACCTTCTTTCGCGCAGCGTCGCGAAGTCCTTCTATGAAGGCCTCTACGCCTTCGACAAGGACCTGAAGCCCGTGCCGCAGCTCGCGAAGAGCCATGAGGTATCGCCCGACGGCCTCTCCTGGACCTTTACGCTCCAGGAAGGCGTCAAGTTTCACGACGGCACGGAATTCAATGCGGATGCGGTGAAGCTTAATTTCGATCGCGTTCTCAACCCGGCCAATCACCTCTCGCGCTACGCGCTGCTCAAATTCATCGACAAGGTTGAGGTGCTCGGGCCCTACAAGGTTCGCTTCGACCTTAAGTCCCCGATGCCCTCGTTCCTGCAGAGGCTCGCGAACGGCACGGCGCAGATGATCTGCCCCTCAACGCTCAAGAAGTACGACGGCCGCGGCATTGCCTTCAATCCCTGCGGCACCGGCCCCTATACGCTTAAGGACTACAACCCGAGCGAACGGCTCGTCGTGGTGAAGAATCCCAATTACCGCGTGGCGGGGCTCCCGAAGCTTGATTCCATCACCTGGGTGCCGGTAATGGAAAATGCGACGCGCGCGGCGATGCTGCGTACGGGCGAGGCGGACTTCATTCACCCGATGCCTGTCGAGCAGGTGAAGGAACTGAAGGACGATCCCAACCTCAACATCCACATCGTGCCCTCGATCATGATGCGCTACCTCTCGATCAACTGCATGCAGAAGCCTTTCGACGACGTGCGCGTTCGTCAGGCGGTGAGCTATGCGATCAATCGCGAGGCGCTCTGCAAGGTGGCCTACAACGGCTTCGCGCAGCCGGCGACCGGCGTCATCCCGCCCCAGATTCCCGGTGCGGCGAGCTTCGGCGTTCCGGCCTACAACCCCGAGAAGGCGCGGGAGCTCTTGAAGGAAGCGGGCTACCCGAACGGCTTTTCCACGCGTCTCTGGTCGGGCTACAACAACTCGACCGCGAACAAGGTGATTCAGTTCATCCAGCAGCAGCTGAATCAAGTGGGCATCAAGACCGAAACCCGCATCCTTGAAGCCGGTCAGCGCGTGACCCTCGTTGAAGCCAATAAGGAGCCGAAGAACGCCCCGAACCGCCTCTACTACATCGGGTGGTCCAATTCCACCGTTGAGGCCGACTGGGGCATGCGTCCGATCTTCGACTCGCGCGAAATGCCGCCAAAGCTCTCGAATGAGGGTTACTACTCGAACCCGAAGGTCGACGAGCTCTTCGACAAGGCAATCGCCGAAGTGGACGAAAAGAAGAGAAACGAGCTCTACCGCGAGGTTCAGATGATTCTCTGGAAGGAAGTGCCCGTGGCCTTCCTCGTCTACGAGGACAATACGGCGGCTTCCAACAAGCACCTGAGGAACTTCAATCCGCTTCCGGATACGGGATTTGAGTTCTATTCGGCGGAGTGGGTGGATTAATTCCTGCCGCCTGAAATTTGAGTTCATCAGAAAGGGAGTCCGGGGTTGACGCGGGCTCCCTTTCTTTCAGAAAGAAGCGTGCCTCAGTGAGGCAGCCCTTCCTTATTTGCCGAGGAACGCCTTGACCTTTTCCTTGGCATCCAGGCAGAAGTTTTGGTATGCGGTATTGAGAACCGTGAGCCAGTTCGACTCAAAGGCGCCCTGGAAGCCTTCGTGATACGAACCTTCCACCGTGAAGGCCGGATCTTCCGCATCATTCACTCGGACGCCGGCACTCATGTCGCTCGAGAGCGTGATCTGCCAGAAACCCATTTCCACCCACGCCCAAAATTTGTTCACGTCAATGTCAATAACCTTGGTGTCGGCCGTGACTTCGTCCTTAGGGACGACTCTGACGCCGTTTTCCTTGAAGGCGGCTTCGATGGCGCTCTGCGTAAGGCCGGTCACGGACTGCTCAGGCGGGAGAATGAGTTTGCCGAGCGCCTTGCCGAAGCCGTTGCGCTTGCGGCCGATGGCATGATCCTGTTCCTCGGCAGTCTCGCACATGACGGACGGAATGTCGGGAGTGCGCGGCGCTTCTTCAAAATGACGCTTGTCGGCGGAACTGCGAACGTAGACCGTGGTCTGGGATTGGGGATTCGCTGCGTTCGAAACGGATGTAGTGTCGAGCGTAAGTTCGCTCGTATTGGTGGCGCAGCCGGTGAGGAGCAGAAGAGAACTTGCGAGCAGCGCGAGAGAAAAACGGTTGAAAGTCTTCATTTTCGAGGGTTTGAGAAATTGCCCGGGAGCGCCGGGCGGAAAATGCACCGCAGGCTGAAGCCTGCGGGCTAGAGGAGCGTGATATTTTAGTAAAGATGAGAACCAATCGCATTTGCGCCTTCAGGCCTCTCTTATGCAGGAGAGGATTTGCATAAGTGTGGCTTCGATGCGATAGGCTTCAATTTTCTGCCGGCGAACCCGATATCCATGCACTACGACCTTGTTGATCTTCGCATTCTCCTTGCACTCGCACGTGCCGGCAGCCTTTCGCGGGCGGCCGAAGAGGTGCATCTCACGGTTTCAGCTTTGAGCGTCCGGCTGAAGCGCCTTGAGGAGGAGGCGGGAACGCTTCTCTTTGAGCGTTCAGGGAAAGGACTCGTACAGACGCCGGCGGCGCTCGTGCTCGTGAACGCGGCAAGACGCGTGCTCGAGGCGGCTGCAAGCCTCGAAGAAGATTTCGCGCCTTATGCGCGCCGGGAAGCGAAGCCTCTGCGGATTTTCTCCAACAGCACCGGGCTCGAGAATTTCCTCTGTCGCCTCACGGGGCCTTTTCTTGCCAAACATCCGGAGACCAGAATCGAATTCGTCGCGAGGAGAAGTTCGGCGATCACGGAGGCCGTCCAGACGGGCGAAGCAGACCTTGGTCTTGCGGGAGGCGCCGCGGCAGAGGATGAGGCTCGGGCAGCGGCTTCGGGCGTCAGACTTTTCCCGTATGTCGACGATCGCCATGTGCTCATCTCAAGAAAGGACCATGAGCTTCTTCGGGGACTTCAGAAAAAGAGCATTTCCTTTGCCGAGACGCTTCGCTATCCGTACGCGTCGCTCCTCGAATCGGCGCCGATGACGGCGGCCATGCGGGAGCGAGCGCTCGCGATCGGCTGCCGGTATGAACCTGTCGTCGAAGTGCCGAGCTTCACTATTCTTGTTGAAGTCGTCCGTTCGGGCGGGCTCCTCGCCGTAGCGCCTTATTCCGCCGCTGCGGACGGCATGAGGGATCTCGCCGTTACGGAGCTCTCCGACGCCTGGGCGGCAAGGCCGATGGCCTTTCTTGTGCCGGCAAGCCGCCCGATGAGGCCCGACGCGGAAGCGTTTCTCGAATTCGCCCTGAGCGCGGAAGGCGCCAGATACCTCCCGGGAGGCATGACGTTGACCGGCAGTCAAACGTGAATTGAAAAACTTTCAAAGCACGGGTTCTTGTTCTTCGGCAGACTTCCATCCGCTTTGCGCTCTCTCGGGCGAAAAGAACGAAAGTTTCAGAAAGGAGAAGAAACAATGAAGAAGACGGTCCTCGCCGCAGTTCTCTCAACCGCTTTTGCCGCCGCCTATGCGGCTGGTCCCGACGCCGTCGTGATCGGCGCGGGCGGCGCCGGACTTTCGGCCGCCGTGACGCTTTCCGACCTCGGCCGCAGCGTCGTTGTGCTTGAAAAGATGCCGATGATCGGCGGCAACACCGTGCGTGCCGAGGGCGGCATCAACGCTGCGGAAACGCCGCTTCAGAAGAAGCTCGGGATCCCCGACACGATCGACCAGTTCTATAAGGACACGATGAAGGGCGGGCACAATCTGAACGACCCGGAGCTCCTTCGCACGATGACGACGCACGCCAAGGACTCCGTTGCTTGGCTTGAATCCCTCGGCGCTGATCTCGGCGCAGTCGGCCGCTCGGGCGGCGCCAAGTACCCGCGCGCCCATCGTCCGACGGACGGCTCCGCTATCGGTCCGGAAGTGATCCGCGTGCTTTACAAGGCCGCCAAGGACCGCAAGATTGAGATGAGAACGCAGAACCGCGTGGTCGAGCTCCTCACCGACAAGTCGGGCGCTGTTGCCGGCGTCAAAGTGAGCACGAAGGACGGCAAGACCTACACGATCGACACGAAGGCCGTCGTGATCGCCACGGGCGGCTTCGGCGCCAATCAGGATCTGCTCGTCAAGTATCAGCCTAAACTCAAGGGCTATGCGACCACGAACCATCCGGGCGCCACGGGCGACGGCATTCTTCTTGCCGAGAAAATCGGAGCGGCGACGGTGGATATGAAGCAGATTCAGGCGCATCCGACCGCTGCGCCCAACGGCACGCTTATTTCTGAGAGCGTTCGCGGCGACGGCGCGATTCTCGTCAATGCGGACGGAAAGCGCTTTACAAATGAACTCCTCACCCGCGACGCAGTTTCCGCCAAGGAGCTCGAGCAGCCGGGCAAGTTCGCCTGGGTGGTCTGGGATGATGCTACGCGACAGACCGCGAAGCTCATGGACTCCTACAAGAAGCTCGGCCTCACGGTTGAAGGCAATACCGTGGCCGAGCTCGCGCGCGCCATGAACGTGCCTGCCGCGAATCTTGAGGCCACGATGGCGCAGTACGCGAAGGATCAGGCTGCCGGCAAGGACAGCCAGTTCGGCCGTCCCGAGCTCCTCCAGCCGCTCACCAAGGCGCCTTTCTTTGCCGTCAAGGTCCAGCCGGCTGTTCACCACACGATGGGCGGCCTTAAGATCGACACGAAGGCTGAAGTGCTCAACGCCGAAGGAAAGGCCATCCCGGGTCTCTTCGCTGCCGGCGAAGTCACGGGCGGCGTCCATGGCGGCAACCGCCTGGGCGGCAACGCTCAGGCCGACATCGTCACCTTCGGCCGCATTGCCGGTCAGTCGGCGGATGCGTGGTTGAAGTCGCTCAAGTAACCTTCGGGCCTCTCTCTGCGGAGTGCGCCTTGACGAGTGCACTCCGCTTCAACGCGAAAGCCGCGCTCAGAAGAGAATGGACGCGGCTTTCCGTTACCACATGAGCGCTTCCGACCATTCCTCAAGAATGAGGGGGGCTCTCCAGGAAAGCGCGTCGCAGTAGTAGGGTAGCGACGCGATGCGGCCTTCCGTCATGGCCCGGCAGGGCTTGGCGCCGGCTTTGAGTGCGTTCTGAAGCGCCGTCGCGCCGGCGAGTGCGTCGCCAGTGAGGCAGATGAGATCAGGGTCAAGGGCAAAAAGCTCCTCAACATTCCCCAGATCCTGGATGCCCGCGATCAGATCCTTTTCGGGCGTCGATTCGAAGAGATTCCTCACGTCAAAGTGTGCTGAAAGCAGCTTTGAAAGGTCGCTGTGCGCGGCAACCCGGAAGACATAGCTCTCGTGCCGAATGGGATTCCGGATGCCGAGAAGCACGACGACACGACGTCCTTTCGGGACCTTGAGTTCGAGGAGCTTTTCCATCCGCTCCCTGCGGTCCCTGATCACGCGCTCGGCCTGTCTTTCCGCGCCATAAAGCTTCCCGGCCCTGCGGAGCACTTCGTCGGCGTCGCCCTTCACATCAAGCACCTTGACCGGGACGCCGAAGGATTCGATTTTTTCCTTGAGAACCGCAGGGTTGAAGTCCTCTTTGCCGTTCTCTTCGAGAAGTACATAGTCCGCATTCATGCGGCGGAGCGCCGTCTTGAGGATCCCTTCGGGATTGTCGAGAAGGCAGCTGATGCATTCAAGGGGCTTTTCCGCAGGATGGAGAAGCTCCATGGAGGGAACTTCTCCGCCGATGAGCGCCCGGGAATAAATCCTGAGGGCGCCGAGGATCTCCGCGGCCTTGTCGCCGCAGAAGACGGCGTTTTCGTACTGAGGGAAGGGAATGAAGGAGTTGGACATGGGGATTCCTTTGGTGGTCTTTTTGAGGTCTCTCAGGCGAGCCGGAGAATCTGGTCGGCTTCTGGGAAAAGCGCGGATTGATGGGTCACGAGCAGAATGGCGGTTCGCGGGAGGAGCTTCTTCATGAGGTCGAGCATGCGTTCGGCCGACGCGTCGTCGAGTCCGCTCGTCATTTCATCCATGAGGAGAATGTCGGGCTTCAAACGCACCGCCCGCAGGAGAACAATGCGCTGCTGCTCGCCCCCTGAAAGCGCGTTCGCCCAGTCGGCATAGCGATCGAGCTGGTCGGCAAGATGGTCGAGGCGCGCCAAGGAGAGGAGCTCTATAGCCTCTCTGTCAGAGAGCGATGACGGATCGCTCGGATAGGCGAGCGCGCTTCGGAGCGTTCCCTTCATGAGATAAGGCTTCTGAGGAATCCAGACGATCGTGCCGCGGGACGCAATCTCTCCGGTAAAGGTGCCGGAGAAGCCCGCGAGCACCTTGAGAAGCGTTGACTTCCCGATGCCGGAGGGGCCGGCTGCAAAGGCGAGCGTTCCTGGTTTTAGCGACAGGCGTACGGGAAGCGCGCGGAATTTCCCCTGATTTCCCTCGGGGATGTTGAGGATGATGTCGGCGCGCATAACCTCGGGCGATCCTTCAGGAAGCATCTTTCGCTCGGAGGCGAGCTTTTCAGCCGCTTCATCCACATCCCTGATGCCCTGTTCCAGCCGGCGAAGGCGTTCATAGGCGGCGGAAAGCTTTGCCAGATCGTCGTAGGCAAAGATGATCCAGGAGAGCGACCTCGCAACGTCATTGAAGGCGCCGCGAATCTGCATGACGCCGCCCAGCTGAATTGCGCCCGAGAAGAAGGACGGCAGCGAAAAGAAGATGGGCGCCAAATGCGTGAACTGACCGATCCCGACCGTGAAGAGGTCGAGGTCGCGCTGCTTTTTAATGAGCGCGATCAGCACCTGAAGAAGGTCGGAAAACCGGTCTCTCAGGCCTCGCTCTTCAGCCGTTTCTGCATGCGACCCGGCAATGGCCGCACCGTTGCGCCGCTTTTCCATCAGGGCCGAGCGGAGGTTGGCCTCCATGTGCTGCGCCTCCATGTTGAAGCCCTTGAGCTTCCTGCCGATGAGGTGTGTGAAGAACGTGGCGACGGCGGTATAGATGAGGCACACCCAGAACATGTATCCGGGGATGGTGATGCCGAAAAGCGTAATGGAGCCCGACAGGTTCCAGAGAATGAGTGAGAAGCTTCCGATCGTGAGGACGGAATCGAAGAGGCTGATGAAGAGGTTGACGGCAAGGCTCGTCAGCGACCGGACGTCTTCCGTGATTCGCTGGTCCGGGTTGTCGGGCTCCTTTCCGCTTTCCCGGAGGAGGTAATGCGCGCTCCGGGGCGAGAGCCAGCGCGCAAAGAAAATCTCCGTCACGTCGCGGCGAAGCGCGAGTATCAGCCGGTCCTTGAGGTATCCCGCCCAGACGAGGAGCACGATGATGGCCGCCGCGAGGCCGATGAAGTAGAAGAGCTCGCGGTAGATCCCCTCCTGGTCGACCTTCTGAAGGGCGTCGAAGAACCGGCCGTTCCAGTCGTTGTAGAGGATTGCCAGGCGAATGTTGACGACGTAGGCGCCGAGCACGATGCCGAAGAGAAGCCAGAGCTTCAGCCGATCGCGGGAAAAGAGATATTGCCCGAGGAGCCGGGCGAGGCCGCTTCTTTGCATGGGGCATCCGAAAGAGGCGGACCGGCCGCGCCTTCAGCTGCTGAAGTCGGGAGCTGCTGAAGGCCCGGGGCATCAATTGACGGCGGTCGGTCCGGGTTGCGAACGCGAGAGAGGCGTTCGGTGTTTCAAAGGATCAGAACTGGGCCGAGAGCCAGGCTCTGAAGCCGCGGGCGAAGCCCCAGGTTGGAAAACTCGACCCTGAATAAGCCCAATATTTCTCGTTCGTAAGGTTAGTAACGGCAAGGCCTGCCTGCAGACGGACGAAGCCAGTCCTAGAAGGCGTCCACATCATGCCGATGTCATGCGTAGCATAATTTTTCAGAGCAACGGTTTCACCGCTGATTTCCGCCGTTGTTCCTCCTTTTGCCCAGTGCAGGCGATACCATGGTTCGACATTCCATTCATTGATTTTGTAGCTTAAGCGCAGATTCGCAGACTGCGGCGTATTGGATTCAATGCGCTTGCCGGTTTCTTTGTCTTCGGAATGGAGGTATCCGTAAGAGGCGCTCGCGCGGAAGTTGCCGAGTGAATAGCTGCCGCTAAGTTCGATGCCCTTATTTACAACATGACCTAGATTGTACGTATGGAAGGTCATCGTTAGATTTTCAGGATCAAAAGCAAGAACATCTGCAAAGATATGGTCCTTGATATCGTCGTAGAAGAGAGCAGCCTTGACGCTCAGTTCATCGCCTTCGTGGGCCAGGTTGGCGAACAAGGCACTGGCGCCGATTTCATAGTTGCGTGAATTCCCAGAAATCCGTTAACAGGGTCTGAAAGAAATTCATATCCCGGCTT
>NZ_CALDXB010000055.1 GCF_937923675.1 uncultured Sutterella sp.
GAGGAAACCCGAAGAAAAAGCAAAAAGCGTAAACAAACGCTTCAGAGACTCAATCGTCCCAGTCCGCGCCCATGATGACGGGTTCGGGTTCTAACTCCACGCCGAAGCGCCGTTCGACGCGATCTCTCACCTCGTGCGCGAAGCGAAGGACATCCTCGCCCGTGGCGCCGCCCCGGTTGACGAGAATGAGAGCGTGTTTGGGCCAGACGCCGACCTTCTCTTTGGCATAGCCCTTAAGTCCCGCGGCGTCGATGAGCCAGCCGGCTGCGAGCTTCGCGCGGCCGCCGGCGAGCGGATAGGTCACCAGCGAAGGATGAAGGGTAATAAGCTCCCGTGCCTTCAGTTTCGCAACAACCGGGTTCTTGAAGAAGGACCCGGCGCTCCCAGTCTCCCTGGGATCGGGGAGCTTGGCCGCGCGGATTTCGCGGACCTTTGCCTCAACGGCTGCGGGCGTTGCGGCGTCTGAATCCTTTCCTCCGAACTGAAGCGCGAGCTCCTTATAGGCAATCACCGGCGTCCAGCGGGCCGGAAGGCGGAAAGCCGCCTCGAGAATAATGAAGCGCTTTCCGGCTTCCGTTTTAAAGAAGCTCGAGCGGTAGCCGAAGTCGCAGTCTTCGGTCGTGAAGACCCGTTCTTCTCCCGTCTCCGTATCCAGAGCCCGGCACCAGGCAAGGCGCTCGGCGATTTCGAGCCCGTAGGCGCCGGCATTCTGAACGACCGCGCCCGCAACCGTGCCGGGGATGGCGGCGAGATTTTCGAGGCCGGCGAGGCCCCATTCGATCGACGTGCGGACGAGCTTGTCGAGTGCTTCAGAGGCGCCCGCGACGATCAGCGTGCCGTCCTTTTCAGCTTCCCTGCGAATGCCGTGAAAAACCGGATGAAGAACGAGTCCGGGAACGCGACTCATCAGAATGACGTTCGAGCCGCCCCCGAGAACATGAAGCGGCCAGCCGCGTTCCTTAGCGGCCTCAACCGCTTCCATGAGTTCGGCCGTCGTTCCGGCCTCGGCCCAGGCTTCTGCCGTCGCCCGGACCCCGAAGGTTGTGCGGTCGTCAAGTGAATAATTTTCTCTGATTTTTATCATTTCAAACCTCACAACATGAATCCCTCGGGTTGAGGGGAAGTCTTCAGAGGATTATAGGAAGGCATTCGGGCGCTCAAAAAACATTTCGCCCGGGAGCGCTCCATTGAGAACTTCCGGGCGAAAAGTCTGAAGGAAAGCGAAAAAAGAGGAATCAAGCCTCTGCTTTATTAAGCTCAATCTCCGCGAGGCGTTCGCGTACCTTTGCTTCAATCGCCTGCGGGGTGAGCCCCAGGAGTTCGTAAATTTCCTTCTGCGTTCCCTGTTCGATGAATTCATCCGGGATGCCGAAGCGCATCACCGGAAGCGCGACGCCCGCATCGGCGAGCACCTCCATCACCGCGTCGCCTGCGCCCCCCATCAGCGCGCCTTCCTCAGCCGTCACGATGAGCTCATGCGTGCGGGCGGCCTCAAGAATGGCGTCGCGGTCGATGGGCTTCACAAAGCGCATGTCGATCAGGGTGCCGCCGAGCGCTTCCGCCACGGGCTTCAGAACGCCCGTCATGGAGCCGAAGCCGAGGAAGGCAGCTTTTGACCCCTTCATGAGCGTCTTCGAGACGCCGATGGGAATGGTCTCAAAGTCCGTCCCGGCCTCGACGCCCGGGCCCTTCCCGCGCGGATAGCGCACCGATGCGGGCGTCTCCATGAAATAGGCGGTGTTGAGCATGAGCCTCGTCTCGCGTTCGTCCGAGGGCGTCATCACGGTCATGTTGGGGACGCTTCTGAGCTCCACAATGTCGAAGACGCCCTGGTGCGTTGCGCCGTCAGCGCCAACGATGCCGCCGCGGTCGATTGCGAACATGACGGGAAGGTTCTGGAGCGCAACGTCGTGAATGAGCTGATCAAGCCCGCGCTGAAGGAACGTCGAATAGATGGCGAGCACGGGCTTCATGCCGCCGCAGGCAAGGCCCGCGGCATAGGTGCCCGAATGCTGTTCGGCGATCGCGACGTCGCGGTAGCGGTCCGGATAAAGGCGGTTGAATTCCACGAGCCCCGAGCCCTCGCGCATGGCGGGCGTAATGGCATAGAGGCGCTTGTCGTGCGCCGCCATGTCGCAGATCCAGCGGCTGAAGACCTGCGTGTAGGTGGGCTTCGAAGGGGCATTCGACTTGACGATGCCCTTTGCAGGATCAAAGGGGGAGACGCCGTGATAGAGCGTGGGATCGGCCTCAGCGGGCGCATAGCCCTTGCCCTTCATCGTCGCGACATGAAGAACGATGGGCCTGTCCATTTCGCGGAGGTTTTTAAGCACGCTCACGAGGCTCTCGACATCGTGCCCGTCCACGGGGCCGTAGTAGTTGATGTCGAATGCCGAAAAGAGCGCCGACTGGGGGCTCAAGAACCCGATCGTCTGGCGTTCGGCGAGCTTCGCAACCTCCCAGAGGCGCGGAATCGGCTTCATCATGCGTTTGCTCATTTCGCGCGCGCTGTTGAAGGCCCGCGTCGAGACGATCTTCGCGAGGTGCTTTGAAAGCGCCCCGGCAGGGGGCGAGATCGAGCAGTCGTTGTCGTTCACGATGACGAGAAGCCTCAGGCCCTTCTTCCAGACGCCCGCGTCATTGAGGGCCTCAATCGCCATGCCCCCCGTGAGGGCGCCGTCGCCGATCACGGCAATCGCCCAGCGGTCGTTCTGGCCTTCAAGGTGAGCGGCCACCGCCATGCCGAGCGCGGCGGAAATGGAAGTGGAGCTGTGGGCCGTGCCGAAAGCGTCGAAAGGAGACTCGGAGCGCTTCGGGAAGCCGGAGAGGCCGTTCAGCATCCTCAGCTTCGCCATGCCTTCTCTGCGCCCCGTCAGGATCTTGTGCGCATACGCCTGATGCCCCACGTCCCAGATGATGCGGTCGTACGGGGTGTTGAAGACGTAATGGAGCGCAATCGCGAGCTCCACGGCGCCCAAGGAACTCGAGAGGTGGCCGCCCGTCTTCGCAACCGAGCGCACCATGAAGTGCCTCAGCTCCCGCGCGAGTTCGGGGAGTTCCTCCACAGGAAGCTTTCTGAGCGCATCAACGCCCGTGACTTCGTCAAGAAGCGGATAGTCCATGGGAGCGCTGTAGTCGATCTCTCCCGACGAAGAGGCTTTATGCGAAGTGCCTGAAAACATGCTGGGTGGCCTGAGGGTGCAAATAAGGTATTTTGGCGGTTTTTGAGATTTAATGGGTGCGGTTTACTACGTAGAGCGCGATTTCCCTGAGTCGATCGGCAGCCGCTTCAGGCACCTCCGGATCTGCCTCAACAAGCCGGAGCGCCTGAAGCGCCTCCTTTTCGAGCTCCGCCGCGCGCTCACGGGCGCCCTCAAGACCGAGAAGCGACACCCAGGTGGGCTTGTCGTCCTTTTCGTCCTTGCCGGCCGTTTTGCCGAGCGTTTTCGTATCCTGCGTGCAGTCGAGAATGTCGTCGACCACCTGGAAGGCGACGCCGAGCGACTGCGCGTACTGCACGAGCCCCGCCTTCGCGCCGTCGCCGAGCTTTTCCCATCCCCCCGACTGAGCGCCCATCAGAACGGAGGCGAGAATCATCGCGCCCGTCTTCATCGCCTGCATGCGAAGGAGTTCGGCTTCGCCCGGATGTTCGCCCACCATGGCGAGGTCGAGCGCCTGACCGCCGCACATGCCCCAGACGCCCGCGGCACGCGCGAGCGTCTGCGTGAGGCGCGCGGCGATTTCCGCAGGAACCTGAGGAACGGAAATGACGGTGAAGGCCTCGGCCTGGAGCGCATCGCCCGCAAGCATCGCAAGCGCCTCGCCGTACTGCACGTGGCAGGTCGGGCGGCCGCGGCGCAGGGTGTCGTTGTCCATCGACGGCATGTCGTCGTGCACGAGGCTGTAGCTGTGGATCATCTCGAGCGCAAGCGCCGCGCGATCAAGCACTGCTTCATCCGCACCGGTGATTTCGCCCGCTGCATAGCAGAGAAGCGGCCGGATGCGCTTTCCGCCCCCGAGGACGGCATAGCGCATGGCGCCGATGAGGCGCTTCGGACCTGCGCCCGGGCGCGGCATCATCGATTCCGCCGCCCATTCGAAATGTCTTGCCCGGTCGTGCGACCAGGCCTCAAAGCCGGTTGCCCGTTCCTCTTCCGCTTGAGCCGTCATGTCTCGTCTCCGTTCACTTGAGGTCTTTCTGGTCAGAAGGTCGAGTCGCCCTCTGCGACGCCTGGATTTTCGGCGCGGATACGCTCAATCGCCTCTCTCGCGCGCGCGAGTTCCGAGCGGCAGCGAAGAAGGAGCTTCGCGCCCCTTTCATACCCCTTCACGCTCTCCTCGAGCGTCACGGTGCCTGATGCCATCTGCGAGGTCAGGGCCTCGAGCTCGGCGAGCGCCTCCTCAAAGGAAAGCTCTTCCGGCGGCCTTGCCGGCTTTTGGACTGCTTCGGTCATGTATCCCTCAGCTGATTTGAGAAAGATGGTTTCCGCAGGGAGGAAAGACGCTCTCTCCTATTTCCTGCGGCCTGCCCGTGATTGTAGCGGGCGACGCCTGAAATCTTCCTTTATGGAAGCGCCGGGCGATGAGGCGCCTCATCCGCGGCGGACATCCTCATGCGGCGCATGAAAGCCCTCAATCGGCGCGTGGTCGTGCTCATGCTCGTGCGCGGCGCCTAAAAGAAGGAGCGAGAGGGCGCACCCGGCGAGAACGGCGACGAGCCTCTTCACGCGGGCGCCCTTTCCGTCAGAGCCTTCAAAAACCTCAGGCAGCAGCGCAAAGAGCGTGATGTAGACGAAGGACGCCGCGGACATCGCGAGCGCATAGGGAAGAAGTCCCCTGAAGCTTCCGATCGCTGCGAGCCCGGCAAAGCCTCCGAGAACGGCCGAGAGTGCAATCCCGGAGCAGAAAAGGAGCGCCGCCCGGGAACTTTTTCCTGCATTCTTAAGAATCACCATGAAGCCCGCCTGCTGCGGCAGTTCATGCATGAGAACGGCAAGGGCCGCGAGCCACCCGGCTGATTCGCTCACGAGGAATGTGGTCGCAATCAGAATGCCGTCGACGAAGCCGTGAAGCGACGCCGCCGCAAAAAGCGCGGGGAGGCTCCGCTCTTCTCCCCGGGCTCCATCGTGCGCATGACCGCCACCCAGGAGGCACCCCGCAATGATGAAGAGGAGCACCACCCCGAGCATTGCGATTCCGAGCGCATGCGGGTCGGCGCCGTCGGCCTCAAAGGCTTCCGGGAGCAGGTGCGTGAAGGACATAGTGAGGAGAAAGCCGCTCGCAGCGGCGAGCATCACGTCTCCGAAGCGCGCGAAGGGGCGCGTCACCAGCCAGAAGGCGCACAAAATGGCGGCTCCGCGGGTGAGGAAATTGGCAAGGAACACTTCAAGGCAAAGAAGAAAGCTCATGGTGTCCGACAAAAAAATCGAAAAATAACAATGGAAGCATTCTACGCCCTGTGGAAAAAACGTAAGGGTGAATCCCTATTTATCTCATGCCGGCAATTCTTTAAGGGACTCCTCTTGAAAAGAGCTGATTTATTCCCCGTCTTTTCGTCCCTTCACCTACTCGCTGAAGCGTTTGACTCAGAATCCCCGGCTTGGGGTTTCCGATTTTGTTCGGGCCATTTGCTTTTGAACAAAGAAAAGCAATTTTGAGTCCGGAGCATTCCTGAAAAAGTGCCATTGAAATTCATGGAATTGATTTCGAAATACATTCTGCAAAAGATTTAATACGCAGAAATACTTAAGTCAAGTCGGTGATTTTTCGCGAAAACGCCTTCCTATAATCGATTCAAGCCGGAGTGTTCAGGGCCGGTCGGCTTCTGATCTCAATCAAAACCCAACAGAAGCGTCCCGTCCGGCTCTCGGTTCTCTGACTCAAAAAGAAAATGCGCCGTATTCCGGCGCAGGAGACATTAATCATGGCATCCAAATGCAGGATTTCACTAGCCTGGCAGATGATGATCGGCCTCGCGCTCGGCGTCATAGTCGGCGCAATCGTTGACTCTCAGTTTGCTCAGACCTATCTGCAGCCCCTGGGCACGCTCTTCATCCGCCTGATCCGCATGGTGGTGGTTCCCCTCGTTGTCGCAACGATCATTGCGGGCGCTGCCGGCATTTCCGACACCTCGAAGCTCGGCCGCGTTGCCGGCAAGGTCCTCGTCGTCTACGCGATCACGACCGCCATCGCCGTGGCGATCGGCCTCCTCTTCGCGAACCTCATCCAGCCGGGCCTCGGTCTCGATCTCTCGACCGACGGCCTGGTCGCCAAGGCCGTGAAGGCCCCGAGCCTCTCCGAGACGCTTCTCAACATCGTGCCGATCAACCCGATGGAAGCCATGGCCAAGGGCTCGATGCTCCAGATCATCTTCTTTGCGGTGATCTTCGGCTTCGGCCTCGCGGCGCTCGGCGAGCGCGGCAAGCCCGTGCTTCACTTCTTTGAAATCGTGGGCGACGTGATGATCCGCGTGACGGGCTACGTCATGATGTACGCTCCGATCGGCGTCTTCGGCCTCATCGCCTTCACGGTTGCGAAGCACGGCCTCGCGGTGCTCCTCCCGCTCTTCTCCCTCATCCTCACGTCCTTCATTGCAACGGTCGTCCTCGTCTTCCTGATCCTCATCCCGATGGTGATGTTCCTCGGCAAGACCGGTCCCGCGAAGTTCCTGAAGGGCATCTTCGAGCCCTGGCTCGTCGCCTTCACGACCTGCTCCTCTGCGGCTGCGCTTCCTGCCAACCTCAAGGCTGCCCGCCGCCTGGGCGCCACGAAGTCGATCGCTTCCTTCTCGATCCCGCTCGGCAACACCGTCAACATGAACGGCACGGCCGTCTACATGGGCGTCTGCGCGATCTTCGCGGCTGAAGTCTTCGGCATTCACCTCACGCTCTCCGACCAGCTCACCGTCGTTCTGATGGGCGTTCTCGCCGCCATCGGCACCGCGGGCGTCCCGGGCGCCGGCCTCATCATGACGACCGTCGTCTTCACGCAGGTGGGCATCCCCCTTGAAGCCGTGGCCCTCATCGCCGGCATCGACCGTATCCTCGACATGATCCGTACGTCGATCAATGTGGTGGGCGACGTGGCCTCCGCCATCGTCGTCACGAACCTCGAGGGCGACCTCAACAGCGAACCCTATCAGGAAGGCGAAGCGTAATTCCGCTTACCTTTAACGGATTCACTCCCGAAAGGCTCCGGAAACGGAGCCTTTCTTTTTGAACGGTCAGGCGAAGAAAATCATTTCAGTTTTTTACGGGCTGCGGCCGTCGCCCGCCGTCTCATGTAGCATCAGCCTCAAAATGACCGGTCGCCGTCGATTCCACGCGATCCAGGCAGCCGTTGCCGAAAAATAAATCAGGAGATGACAAATGAGCTTCAAGCCTCTTCTTCCCGCTCTTCTTTGCGCCGCCCTTGCCGCCGGCTGCGCCGCCACCGGCGGAAATGCCGGTCCTCAGGGGAAGGCCCCCGAGCTTGCCGGCAAGTCCTTCATGTGGACGGGCGGCGTGAGCGAGGACTGCGAACTTCCGCCCACGATTTCCTTCAGCGCTGAGGGCCGCCTCTCGGGTCTCGCCGGCTGCAACCGGCTCCTCGGTCAATACAAGCAGAACGGAACGAGCCTCGACCTCGGCGAGGTCGCGACCACGATGAAGCTCTGCGCACCTCAATTCATGAAGGTTGAGGACGAATTCCTCGGGTTCCTGCGCCAGGTCCGCTACGCCACTCAGGCGGGCGAGGGCATTGATCTCTGGGATGCCGACGGCAAAAAGATCGTCACGCTCGTCCCCGAGCGCGCGGGAAAATGCGATTGATCCCGCATCGGTTTTCTGAATTCTGAAAAAGCCCGGCAGTTCCTCTCGAACGCCGGGCTTTTTCGATTCTGCGTTTTTTTGATCGCGAATCAGTGCGATTCGCCCCAGGTGCGGCCGGTTCCGACCTCGGCAATGAGCGGCACCGAGAGCGAGGCCGCTTGAGCCATGAGCTCAGGGAGCTTCTTCTTCACGAGCTCCACTTCGTTTTCAGGCACTTCGAGAACAAGTTCGTCGTGCACCTGAAGGAGCAGCATGGCTTTCAGTCTGTCTTCGAGGATCCACTTTTCCACCGAGATCATGGCGCGCTTGATGATGTCGGCGGCCGTCCCCTGCATCGGCGCATTGATGGCTGCGCGCTCGGCGCCTGCGCGGACCATCGGACGGCTCGAGCGGATGTCGGGAATCCAGAGTCTGCGGCCGAATACGGTTTCAACATATCCGTCCTCGGCCGCCCGCGCGCGCGTTTCATCCATGTAGCGGCGCACGCCGGGGAAGCGCTGGAAGTAGCGCTCGACGTAGGCGGCCGCCACCTTGCGGTCGAGCCCGAGCTGCTGCGCAAGTCCGAAGGCGCTCATGCCGTAGATGAGGCCGAAGTTGATCACCTTCGCCATGCGGCGTTCGTCGGGCGTCACGCGATCGAGGGGCACGCCGAAAACTTCCGAAGCGGTTGAGCGGTGCACATCCTCTCCGCGGGCAAAAGCTGAGAGCAGTCCCTCGTCCTGCGAGAGATGCGCCATGATGCGAAGCTCGACCTGCGAATAGTCGGCGTCGACGATCGTCCAGCCGTCCTGAGCGACAAAGGCGTCGCGGATTCGCCTTCCCTCCGGGGTTCGCGCCGGAATGTTCTGCAGGTTCGGATCCGAACTCGCGAGACGCCCGGTGACGGCGACCGCCTGGCCGAAGGTCGTATGCACGCGCCCGTCGCGGTCGATCATGAGGGGGAGCTTGTCGAGATACGTGCTTTTGAGCTTCGTGAGCCTTCTGTGCTCGAGAATGATTTTGGGAAGCGGATAGTCGAGCGCTAGTTCGGTGAGCACCTCTTCGTCGGTCGATGGCGACCCGGAGGCCGTCTTCTTGATGACGGGGATCTTCTGCTCGACAAAGAGAATTTCAGCGAGCTGCCTGGGGCTCGCGAGATTAAAGGGCCGGCCCGCCGCATTTTCCGCGGCCTGAGCGAGCTTCTCGATTTCCACGCCGAGCTCGGCGGATTCGTTTCTCAGAAGCTTCGCGTCGAGCGTGATCCCGACCGCTTCCATGTGATAGAGAACCGGAAGGAGCGGGCGCTCGATCGAGTCGTAGACGTTTGCAAGCTTCGGGTCCGCATCAAGGCGCGCGCGCAGAACCGAACCCGCGGCACGGATGGCGGCCGCCTCTTCCGAGAGGAGAAGCGCCGAAGCTTCGGGCTCGACCTCGCGCCAGTGGCGGCGCTTCGCGCCTTTTCCGAGAACCTCGTCGCGGGTCGGGAGCTTTCTTCTCAGCACGCGGCGCGCGATTTTGTCGAGGTCATGGGAGAGATGAGCTTCGAGCGTGTAGTCCATGAGGCGCACGTCGTCGACCACGCCCTCGACAAAGATTTCCTGAGCCTCGAGCGCATGCATGGCGGATTTGCCGTCATGAAAGATTTTGGGCGTTTCCCGTTCGAACCAGGGCTTGAGGGCAGCGGCGATTTTGTCGATCGAGAGCCCGACGGAGGATTGAGCCACATAGACTTCCTTGGGGCTCAGCGCAATGCCGAAGCCCCCGAGGTCAGCGTGGCGCGGGGCGCCGTCGTAAAGGAGCGAAACCGCAACGGGTTCGGTGCGGGGCGTTTTCAGCACCCTGACGAGGGCTTCGAGCCCGTCGGGATCCGTCACTTCCGTAAAGGGAATGGCGTCCGGATTCTGATAGTCCTCGGGGAAGGGTTCGCCCTCGACCGGCAGTTCCGGGCGGTCTTCGGCAACGACGCGGAGCTTTGCCGCCGGGACGGCTTTCGGAGCCGCTCCTGAAGATGCAGCGGATGCGCTTCCCGTCTGCGATCCGGCAGAATCCCCCTTGAGCGCTTCGGCGCGGGCAAGCGTTGTTCGCGAAATTTCCCAGCGCTCGGAAAAAGCGTTGAGCGCCCCGGCATCCCCCGGGGCGAAGGAGAGGTCGGCAAGAGACTTCACGCCCGGAATTTCCGCATCGCACTTCACGGTGACGAGCGCCACAGCTTCATCGAGGAACGGAAGCCCTGCACGGAGGTTTTCGCCGATCTTTCCCTTCATAGCCGGCGCCGCAGCCCGGATGGCGTCGATGCCGCCGAATTCGGCCACCCACTTGGCCGCCGTCTTCGGTCCGCACCCCTTGATGCCGGGGACGTTGTCGACCTTGTCGCCCATGAGCGCGAGGTAGTCGATCATGCGCTCGGGCGGCACGCCGTACTTTTCAATGACGCCCGCACGGTCGTAGAACTTCGTGTTCATCGTATTGAGGATCACTACGTCGTCGTCGACGAGCTGCGAGAGGTCCTTGTCGCCCGTTGCAACAACGGACTTCACGCCCTCGCGCTTTGCCATTGCCGAAAGCGACCCGATCACGTCGTCGGCTTCGATCCCGGGAACGATGAGCACCTTCCAGCCGAGCGCGGCCACAACCTTTTCAAGAGGTTCGATCTGCACGCGCAGGTCGTCCGGCATGGGCGGGCGGTTCGCCTTGTACTCGGGATACATCTCGTGACGGAAGGTCTTTCCCGGCGCGTCGAAGACGACTGCGGCCATATCGGGCTTCGCGAGCGACTGAACGCGCGAGAGCATTCCGAGGAAGCCCTTGATCGCGCCGGTGGGTTCGCCCGTCGACGTCGTAAGGGGCGGAAGCGCATGGTAGGCGCGGAAAAGATAGTTTGAACCGTCAATAAGAAGAAGCTTTGGCATCACGTTCACCCGGGAATATCTCGAGGATCCTTTGTTGAGTGAGAAGCATACGCGAGGAAGCGGCGCGGCGCCCGCTTTCCCGTCAACCCATCCCTCGTTTCCCGAAGCGGACCGGCATCCTTCGGGCAATATCCGCACACGAAATGCTTCCCGCTGAATGACGCCATCCACCGGCTCCCCGTGGCACAATTTGATTATGGAAGCCCGAAGGCAGTTTTCCGCCTCAAAGTGCTTCTTATGCGGTCGCCGGAGCAATGAAGCATTGCCTCGCGGCCGGCATTGGTTTTCAAGTATTTATGCAGAAGATTCTTCTTTCCGCCGCTCTCGGTCTCGTCTTCGCGATGAGCACTCAGGCCGCCCCCCTTGATGCGCCTCCGCCCTATGCGGGCGACGTTGCCGCTCAGGGCGCTGCGGCTCCTCAGCCTGCCCGTCGTCTTGAACCCAAGGCGCCCGACGCCGACATGTCGATTGCGCCCACGGAAGAGGACATGGAGCGTGCGCGCGAAGCGCGCGAGCGCGGCGACAGAGCGCCGCGCAACAACGACAAGCGCACCAAGATTGAAGCGGTGCGCGATCCGAACAACCACGTGACCGAGTACGTCGTCACGCCGGGCAGCACCAAGATCCCCTATCGGATCGAAAACCGCGCCGACCGGCCGATCGATACGACGCCCGGCAAGAACCCGAGCGGAACGCTCGGAACGCCGAAGCTCATTGAGTTCGGCTGGTAACGATAAAGCCTCCGAAGAGGCTTCTTTGAGGGAAGACGGGCGCCAGCTCCCTTGCGGAGCGGGCGCCCTCTTCTATAGGAGAGCCGACTGGCTCCTCTTCAAACCGCCGCCAAACTTCCCGCATCTCCTTCGACACCAACGCTTTCCTTCATGTCTCAAGCCCTTCCGCTCTCGCTCGGCCTCTCCTGGTTCAGGGAATCCTGCCGCGCCGTCAGAATGCAGCCGCTCTCCTACCCGGCGATCGTCATCTTTTCGCTTCTCGTGAGCGGAATGCTCACGGGAATCCCCTTCATCGGGACGCTCCTCGCGAGCCTCTGGATGCCCTACGCATCGGTCCTCACGGGCTTTGCCGCAAGAGATACGCTCGCCGGCCGCGTTCCGGTCTACAGCACGCTCATCGCGATCTTCCGCGACAAGACCTCGCGCTATCCGCTCCTCATCCTCGGCCTCATTTCGAGCGTCTGGATGGAAGTCGACATGCTGATCTTCAGCACGCTCGGCGCCGACGCGCTCGACAAATGGAAGATCACCGCCGAAGGGATCGACCTCGCGTCGATTACGTCGAACTTTCCCTACACGGCCTTTGCCGTGATGTTCATCCTCTATCTGCCGCTTCTCATGATGACGCTCTTTTCGCCGCTTCTCATCGTGCAGAACCGCCAGAAGGTGGGAAAGAGCCTCTTTTATTCCTTCTTCGGCGTCCTTCGCGCCATCGGCCCCGTGCTCGTCTGGGTGCTTATTGCCGGTGCCGCGGCCTTCGCGCTCTTCATGGGACTTGAGGTCGTCTTCGGCCTTCTCGGCGTCCCGCAGCTCTTTGCGTTCCTTGCGCCCCTCGTCGCCGCGCTCTTCACCTCCATCGGCCAGGCGGGGATCTGGGTCATGTTCCGCGACATCTTTGCGGGCTCGCTCCCTGACGGCTCGATGCCCGAAGACCTGGAGTCGAAGGACGACGGCTCGATGACGCGTCTTCCATGACGCGAGGCCGCTCTTAAAATAGCGTTTCCTCCATGGGCCCTGAATTTTCGGGCTGACTTACCGCAAGGCCGAGAAGCCTCACGCCTGCGGGAGGAATCTCGATTCCGGCAAGAAGCTCCTCAGCCTTCTGCCTCACAAAAGCCTCATCCTCGAAAGCCCGGAGCGCCGTAACGCTCCGGGTTTTTGTCGTGAAGTCCGCAAAGCGCACCTTGAGGGTGAGGGTCCGCCCTCTGAATTCATGCCGGGCGAGGCGCTTCACGAGGTGAGAGGCGATCTCGGAGAGGCGCGCATTAAGCTCGTCTCCTGCCGGAATATCCTCTGAAAAGGTTTCCTCGCAGCCGACGCTCTTACGCTCCCGCGTCGGCCGCACGGGCCTCAGATCAATTCCCCGGGCGCATTTGTAGAAAAGCGCGCCAGCCGCGCCGAAGCGATCCGTGAGGAACCTGAAGCTCGCGAGCCTCATCTCAAGCCCCGTTGTGATCCCGATCTCATGAAGGCGCTTTGCGGTGGCGGGTCCCACGCCCCAGAAGGATTCGACGGGAAGCCTGTCGATAAAGTCCTGCGCCCGGTCCGGATGAATCGTGAAGAGCCCGTCGGGCTTGCGCCAGTCGGATGCAATTTTCGCGAGGAACTTGTTGTAGGAGACCCCCGCGCTCGCCGTGAGATTGAGTTCGCGCCGGATGTCCGCCTTGATGCGGCGCGCCACTTCAGTGCCGTATTCAATGCCGAGCTTGTTTTCGGTGACGTCGAGAAACGCCTCGTCAATCGAAAGAGGCTCCACGAGATCGGTATAGCGCCGGAAGATTTCGCGGACTTCTTCAGAGACCTCGCGGTAGCGCGCAATGCGGCTTTCAACAAAAATGAGCTTCGGGCAGAGCATCTTCGCCCGGCTCGAGGGCATGGCGCTCCTCACGCCGAACTTTCTTGCCTCGTAGCTCGCCGTTGCGACGACGCCCCTTCGATCCGCGTGCCCTACGGCAATGGGAAGGCCGCGCAGCTCCGGGTGATCGCGCTGCTCGACCGAAGCAAAGAACGCATCCATGTCCACGTGGACGATGCGCCGCGTGAGATCGTTCTGAAAAACCGGATCAGCGAGAGACATAAGGAAGGCGAAGAATCGCCGGAAAGGGAAAAATGTCCAGGAAGAAAAGTCCATTATGCCCGCGGCATGACTAGAGGATTCATCTTAGGGGTAACTCTTCTCTCTCACTCGTCGTGCGCCCTCCGGTAAAGTGAAGCGCATGACTACGATTTCTTCAGGCGCCATGTTCGCCCAGGCTTATTACTACTCGTATCCGTACGCGTTGCTGCGGGTGCGATCGAAGGCCTGACTCTGAAATAAGTCAAAGAATTCCTTCCATACCAAGCCCGCAGCTGATGCGGGCTTTTGTTTTTTTCGGGGTTGGAGCCGCGCTCAACCCCCGGGGAAAGGAAAGAAGGCTCGCAGAGGCATCGGGCAGCAAGTCCCGGACCATTTTCACCAGTACCTACGGAGCCCTCTCAAATGATTCGCCTTTCTTCCCAAACGCTTCGCGCTTCCGCTGCCGCCATCATTGCTGCACTCGCACTCGCCGGCTGCGGCGAGGAGAAGACCGCCGCCTCCCCGGAAAAAACCGCCCTCATTCCCGTGGGCGTCGTTCAGCTCGTTGAACATGAGGCGCTTGACGCCACCGTCAAGGGCTTCATCGACGAGCTCGCCGCCCGCGGCTTTAAGGACGGCGAAAAGATCCGCATCGACCGCCAGAACGCTCAGGGCGATCAGACGACGCTCGCCAATATCGGAAGCCGCTTCGTGTCGGCAAAGTCCGAACTCATCTTTGCCTCCTCCACGCCCGCGCTTCAGGCAATGGCCCGGTCGACGAAGTCGATTCCCATTGTTGCCACCGCAGTGACGAGCTTTGAAGCCGCACGCGTCGTCAAGTCGGACAAGGCGCCCGGCGGCAACGTCACGGGCGTCTCGAACCTCGGGCCCATTGCCGACCAGCTCGCGCTTCTCGTTGAATTGACGGGCGAAAAGACCCGCACCCAGCCCGTCGGCGTCATCTTCAACCCGAGCGAAGTCAATGCCGAATACCAGGTTGAGAAATTCCGCGCGGAAGCGAAGGCCCGCGGCATCACGGTAGTTGAAGCCGCGGCCGGAAGCGTCAACGACGTGCCTCAGGCGATCGCCTCGATGCGAGGAAAGGTCTGCGCGCTCTGGCTTCCGACCGACAACGTGCTCGCTTCCGCTGCCGCCAACGTCGCGAAGCTTGCCATCGACGCGAAGCTCCCCGTGGTTGCTAGCGACTCGGCGCTCGTGCGCGCGGGCTCCCTTGCCTCGATTTCCGTCAACTACTACGAGCTCGGCCGCATGACGGGCGCGATCGGCGCAGACATTCTTGAAGGGAAGAAGAAGCCCGCCGATACGCCGGTTGCCTTCCAGACTGCTCAGAAGCCCCTCATCAACCTGAAGACCGCCGCAGCGATCGGACTTGAGATCCCGGCAAAGGTCCTTGATGGGAGCGAGAAGCTCGAATAACGCCGCCCGGAGAAGCGGACACCAAAGCGCCGCAAGGGATCCGCCGGCTTATGGATTCGGCGGATCCCGGAAGGAGTTTTCATCTCTGAAGAGCTTACCTGCCTCAGGCAGCAAATCAGAAAACAATGTAGCAGTAGATGTAGGTAAGCACGGCTGCAATGCCCATCGGAATGCAGGTACGCTTTGCAACCTGGAAGGGTGAATAGCCCGCCATCCCCGCCACAGCAATGATGGCGCCCGTAATTGGCGAAGCCGCGCGGCCGTAGGAGACAAAAATCTGCATTGGGAAAATAAGGCTGATCACCGGCACGCCGAGGGCCGCCGCGATATCAGGCGTCAGAGGCGCGAAGCTGAAGAAGGCGGCGTTCCCCGAGCCCATGATGAAAGCCATGACGATCATCAGAAGGCCCGCGAAGAAAACCATCGAACCGAGACCGAAGCCGGCGCTGTCAGCGGCGGCAATAAGCGTCGCAAGCGCTCCCGACTTAATGATGCCCGAGGCGAAGAACTCGCCGCAGACGATGAGCGAAACGACGCCGACAAGGATCTTGCCCATGCCGTCGAAAAAGTTCTGAAAGCTTGCGAGCACGGTACGCAGATTGCGATGACGGATGAGCTCGAAGAGGATCGCAGTGCAGGTCGAGATCACCATTGCGGTGAGCACGTCCATGCGGATGCTGCTGCCGGCGACTTTGGAAAAACAGATGATCAGAATGAGCGGTATGACGGGAAGCACTGCATAAATCCTGGGCGCACAGTCAGACTCCTTCCCGGTCGAACGCCTGGCCGCCTGCGCCTGAGCCGCTCCCGTTTTTTCCGTCCATCCTTCATAGCGGTCCCAACAGCGCTGAACGAAAACCACGACGAATGTCATGATGACGACCATGCCGAGCCAGAGCGGCATCTGGTAGTAGACAAAGTATTCGGATACGTCCATGCCGGCAATCTGTGCGGCGAGGATTGAGCTCCCTGCGCCCGGGCCCACGTCCATGAACTGGCAGCAGCCGATCACGCCGAGAGCGGAGAGCGGACTCACGCCCGAGCGGATGAGAATCGGATAGAGCATCACCATGAGAAGGAGCGCCAGCCCGGCGTGCGAAGGGATGAACACGACGAGGCACTGCGAGGAGATGAAGGCTGCCGCAAGAAGAACGTAAGGCGACTTTATCTTTGAGAGCGGACGCTCGAAGACGGAGAAGAGCGCTCCGGAAGCGCCGACGTATTCCATATAGCGCGAAAAGCCGCCGATCGCCATGAGCGTGAGTCCCAAACCCGCAATGCGCGAAGAGAAGCCGTTGCAGAAAGCCTTGAACACATCGAAGGCCGCAAAGTTGGTGCTCTTATCCGCGGAGAGAACCTCTCCGAAGTCGAAGGCGGCCGTAGCGCCGAGGAGCGCAAGACCGCCGATGAAGAGTGCGGCCTGCGGATAGAAGCCTTTGATGAGAAGCGTGACGACAAAAAGAATCACGATGCCCGCGATGATCAGGCTGGTCATGGATGGGTATTCCTTTTTGGTGGGTCTCCGAAGGGAACGGTTCGGACTGCTTCGCTCGGGAAGCGGCAATGCCGTTCTGTTCGTGCGTCATCGCGCACCTGACGTGCGCTGAGACCGGCCGCACATGTTTTAAGCGGGCAAATCTCGTTTCGATGATGCAGGCCCTCCGCAAATCTCTTTTTCTACTTTCTGCGGACAGGCGCGCCATTTAATCTACCGACAACTTTCTGAGCGTTCCGCGCTGATATTGCTGAAGCAATAAAGTCGATAACTCTAGCGATCCTCCTATAATCGAATAGCAATACAGCTATATATTGATTCATTGATCAAAAATATAAAACCTTATTTATTGTTTTTAATGGTAAATTAAGCATGAACGTTGGCATGTCGAAATAAAAACAATATAGCCATCACGCTATTAAATCATCTGCTCACGCCCTATTGAAAATCGCCTCTGAAGCCTTCTGCCGCATCTCCAGAATCATGTGCGCACTCACGCACAGACTCTTTACAAAACCGTTAGCTGGAATCCACCAATTTTACCGGGGTGGTTCCTTTGTTCAGCTCTCTG
>NZ_CALDXB010000056.1 GCF_937923675.1 uncultured Sutterella sp.
CAGCGACCTGCGGATTAACAGTCCGTCGCTCTACCGACTGAGCTATCGGGGAATCCATTTGCGTCCTTGCGGACGACTTCAAATTTTTCTTGGCTCCCCGAGCTGGGTTCGAACCAGCGACCTGCGGATTAACAGTCCGTCGCTCTACCGACTGAGCTATCGGGGAATCAAGGAGGTGAATTATATGGGTGCTTTCTTGTTTTGCCAAATTTCTAAATGTAAATAAATGTAACAAAACGATGGCGCATTATTTTATTGTTGATATTTAAGGAATCTTATCTTCCCCCGCAGCTTCTCTGCGCCCGGAGCTTTTCGTAGAATGAGCCGGTTCCCGTCTGATTTTTTTGTGAGGCCCTTCCCTTGCAGACCGTTACCTATCCGAATTCTCCCTTCATCCTTCATGAACCCTTTCCCCCGGCGGGCGACCAGCCTCAGGCGATTGAGGCGCTCTGCAGGGGCGTGGAGAACGGGCTCATGTATCAGACGCTCCTCGGGGTGACGGGGTCGGGGAAGACCTACACGATGGCGAATGTGATTGCGCGCGAGGGGGTGCCGGCGATCATCTTTGCGCCCAACAAGACGCTCGCCGCTCAGACCTATTCCGAGATGCGCGACTTCTTCCCCGAGAACGCCGTCGAATACTTTGTTTCCTATTACGACTTCTATCAGCCGGAAGCCTATGTGCCTGCGCGGGACCTCTTCATCGAGAAGGATGCCGCGGTGAACGAACACATCGAACAGATGCGGCTTGCGGCAACGAAGTCGATTCTCGAGCGCCGCGACACCATCATCGTGGCGACGGTCTCGGCGATCTACGGCATCGGCGCGCCCGAGAGCTACACCGAGATGCGCCTCATCCTGCGCGCGGGCGACCGGAAGACCCAGCGCGATCTGATCGGACAGATCGTCCGCATGCAGTACCGGCGCTCCGACATGGAATTCACGCGCGGGACCTTCAGAGTCCGGGGCGACACGATCGACATCTTCCCTGCGGAACACGCGGAAACGGCCGTCCGCATCGAGCTCTTTGATGACGAGGTGGATGCGATTCTCCTTTTTGACCCCATTACAGGGAAGGCCATTCAGAAGGTGCCTCGCTTCGTCGTCTATCCGGCGAGCCACTACGTGACGCCCCGCGAGGACATTCAGCGCGCGATCGGGACGATCAAGGCCGAATTGAAGGAAAGAAAGGAAGAGCTTCTCAGTCAGAATCTTCTCGTTGAAGCGCAGCGCCTTGAGCAGCGCACGCTCTTTGACCTCGAGATGCTCGACCAGGTGGGGTTCTGCAAGGGGATTGAAAATTATTCGAGGCACCTCACGGGCCTTCCGCCCGGAGAGCCCCCGCCCTGCCTCATCGACTATCTTCCTGCCGACACGCTCATGTTCTTTGACGAGAGCCACGTCATGATGGGGCAGCTGGGAGGCATGTACCGCGGCGACCGCGCGCGAAAGGAAACGCTCGTGCGCTACGGCTTCAGGCTCCCCTCGGCGCTCGACAACCGGCCGCTGAGGTTCGACGAGTTCGAGCGCAAGATGCGCCGCTCGATCTTTGTGTCGGCCACCCCTGCGGAATACGAGCTCGAAAAGAGCGGCGGCGAAGTGGTCGAGCAGGTGGTGCGCCCGACGGGCCTCATTGACCCGGCCGTTGAAGTGCGGCCGGCGGTGACTCAGGTCGACGACCTTCTTTCCGAAATCACGGAAACCGTGAAGAAGGGAGAGCGCGTGCTTGTCACGACCCTCACGAAGAAGATGGCCGAGGATCTCACGGACTTTCTCTCCGATCAGGGCGTTCGCGTGCGGTACCTCCACTCCGACATCGATACGGTCGAGCGCGTCGAGATCATTCGGGATCTGCGCGCGGGGACCTTCGACGTGCTCGTCGGCATCAACCTCCTTCGCGAAGGCCTCGATATTCCGGAGGTCTCCCTCATTGCGATTCTTGACGCCGACAAGGAAGGGTTCCTGAGAAGCTACCGCTCCCTCATTCAGACGATCGGACGCGCCGCGAGAAACCTTCACGGCCGCGCGATCCTTTACGGCGACAAGGTGACCGATTCGATGAAGGCAGCGATCACCGAAACGGAACGCCGCAGGGAAAAGCAGGAGGCCTTCAATCTTGCCCACGGCATCACGCCGCGGGGCGTCAAGAAGGAGATCCGCGAAATCATCGACGGCGTCTACCGCGGTCCCGACGTGAAGGAAGAAGTGAAGGAAGCCGTGCGCGACATTGAGATCGCGGGCGACGAAAAGGCGCTCGCGAAGCGCCTGAGGGAGCTCGAGGCCGAGATGATGGGCTATGCGCGCGACCTCGATTTCGAAAAAGCCGCCAAGGTGCGTGAGGAAATCAAAGCGCTCAGAAAGTCCGCTTTCGGCGCATCCGTCAACGCCTGAGACGCGTCTTCTCTCGCGCTCTCCCTGACGTTCTAAGGTTTAGAGGGTTTGAAATATTCGCAGGGATTTGGGTATTCGCCTCTAGGAAAATCAGACACCCTGCAGTAGGATAGGTCTGACAAAATCCACTTTTCCCTCAGTTTGAGCTTCTCCCCGGATTCTCGCGAGGATCGGAATATTCAAGATGGATGACAAGCTGATCAAAATTCTCTTCGTCTGCACCGGCAACGTGTGCCGCAGTCCCATGGCTGAAGCCATCTTCAAGAAGAAGGTGAAGGAAGCGGGCTACGACGACGTCATGACCGCATCGAGCGCAGGCACCTCCGGCGAGCATGTGGGCGATCCGTGCGATCAGCGCGCCGTGCTCACCTGCCGCCGCCGCGACGTGCAGCTTGCAGACCACCGCGCCCGTCAGATCACGCCCGAGGATTTCGCGGAGTACGACCTTATCCTCGCAATGGACTGGGAAGTGCTCACGGAGCTCCAGCAGCGCTCGCCCGCGCAGTTCCGTCACAAGATTCAGCTCATGATGCGCTACGCCAATGAGTTCGATGAAGCCATCGTTCCCGATCCCTATTTCGGCGTGAACGAGGGGTTCGTGCAGGCCTTCGAGTACTGCTCCGACGCCTGCGAGGGTCTCATTGAATTCTTTGAGAAGCGCGCGAAGCAGCTGCGCGCCGAAAGGGCTGCGGCGAAGAAGTAGTCCGTCAGTTCCCTCCCGCATCGCCGGGAAGATCCGGAACTCAGAAAACATCAAACGGATGTCTGATGCTCTCAGGCGTCCGTTTTCTTTTTGTAGCGCCTGAAAGATTCCCGATCATTACCTGACTTGTTTTGTCAGGATTCGCAGAGTAGAATCCGTTCGCAAAATTGACTGTTTTAGTCAGGATTGATTTTACGGGTTTCCCCGGATCATCGGAGGATGAGAACTTGAAGCTCACGACGAAAGGGCGTTTTGCCGTTACGGCCATGCTCGATCTGGCGATTCAGGCTGAGGAGTCTGATTCGCCGATTCCGATCGCGCAGGTGGCCGAGCGTCAGAAGATCTCGCTTCCCTATCTCGAGCAGATTTTCTGTCGTCTGCGCCGCGCAGGGCTTGTTGAAAGCACTCGCGGTCCGGGCGGCGGCTACCGGCTTGCCGAGCCCGCGCAGTCAATCACCATCGACCGCATCATTCTCGCGGTGGATGAAAACATGGATACCACCCAGTGCGGCGGGGAAGGCACGTGCCTTGGGGGCGCCTCCTGCCTCACGCACCATCTTTGGGAAGACCTCAACGGCGTCATTGAACGCTTCCTCGCAGGCATTTCGCTCGCGTCCCTCGCGGCCGAGGCGGAAAAGCATCCGGGAAGCGGTCATTCGGCTCAGATACCTGCAGTGATTCCGGTGAGGCAAAAAGAGGCGCACGGACCGACCACGTCGGCCTGAAGCTCCCGTTCAAGAACCGTCAATCAAGAACTTTCAATCTTCAGGAACCTTTTAAAAATGAAGCTTCCGGTTTACCTCGACTACTCCGCCACGACCCCGTGCGATCCCCGCGTCGTGGAAAAGATGGTGCCCTACCTCAACGTTCACTTCGGCAACCCTGCCTCCCACAGCCATTCTTACGGCTGGGAAGCGGAGAAGGCCGTTGAAGAGGCCCGCGCCAACATTGCGGCCTTGATCAGCGCGGATCCGCGCGAGATCGTCTTCACGTCCGGCGCGACTGAGGCCGACAACCTCGCCATCAAGGGCGCCGCGCACTTCTACCGCGACAAGGGCCGCCACCTCATTACGGTGAAGACCGAACACAAGGCGGTGCTCGATTCGATGCGCCACCTCGAGAGCGAAGGCTTTGAGGTGACCTACCTCGACGTGCAGGAAAACGGCCTCATCAAGTGGGAGGACCTCCTCGCCGCCATTCGCCCCGACACGATCCTCATTTCCGTGATGGCCGTCAACAACGAAATCGGCGTCATCCAGGACATCGAGCGCATCGGCGCGCTCTGCCGCGAAAAGGGCATCGTCTTCCACTGCGACGCGACGCAGGCCGCGGGCAAGATCGACCTCAACGTCGACAAGCTCCATGTTGATCTCATGAGCCTCTCGGCGCATAAGGTCTACGGTCCGAAGGGCATCGGCGCCCTCTACGTGAGAAGAAAGCCCCGCGTTCGCATTGAGTGCCAGATGCACGGCGGCGGCCATGAGCGCGGCATGCGCTCGGGCACGCTCCCCACGCATCAGATCGTCGGCATGGGCGAAGCCTACCGCATCGCCCGCGAGGAAATGCCCGTTGAGGTGCCCCGTCTGCGCGCCCTGAGAGACCGTCTCTGGGAAGGCATTCAGAAGAACATCCCCGAGGTGTACCTGAACGGCGACTGGGAGCATCGCGTCTGCTTCAACCTCAACGTGAGCTTTGCCTTCATCGAGGGCGAGAGCCTCATGATGGCGGTGAAGGACCTGGCGGTTTCCTCGGGCTCCGCCTGCACGTCTGCGTCGCTCGAACCCTCCTACGTTCTGCGTGCGCTCGGCCGCGACGACGAGCTCGCGCACAGCTCGATCCGCTTCACGCTCGGACGCTTCACCACTGAGGAAGAAATCGACTACGCCGTCAAGGTTCTCACGGAAGCCGTGAAGAAGCTCCGCGCGCTCTCGCCCCTCTGGGAAATGCATCAGCAGGGCGTTGACCTGAAGTCGATCCAGTGGGCGAACCACTAAGTTCGGAAAGAACCCAATAGGAATTTGAAGTGCGTTCCGGGGCGACGGCTCTTCGTCCCGCCCCGGAAAGGAATCTGGAGACAAAAGAAATGGCCTACAGCGAAAAACTGCTTGACCACTACGAACACCCCCGCAACGTGGGCACGCTCGACAAGGATGCGGCCGACGTCGGCACCGGCATGGTGGGCGCTCCCGCCTGCGGCGACGTGATGCGCCTGCAGATCAAGGTGAACGACAAGGGCGTCATTGAAGACGCGAAGTTCAAGACCTACGGCTGCGGCTCTGCGATCGCTTCTTCCTCGCTCGTTTCCGAGTGGGTGAAGGGCAAGACCCTTGACGAAGCCGGAAAGATCAGCAACGCCGAAATTGCCGACGAGCTCGCCCTCCCGCCCGTCAAGATTCACTGCTCCATCCTCGCCGAAGACGCGGTGAAGGCGGCGATTGCCGACTACCGCTCGAAGCATGAAGCGAAGAAGGAGGCGTAAAAAATGGCTGTTACGCTGACCGAAGCGGCTGCAAAGCACGTTCAGAAGTACATCGACCGCCGCGGCAAGGGCATCGGCCTGCGCGTGGGCGTGAAGACCTCCGGATGCTCCGGCATGGCCTATAAGCTCGAATTTGCCGACGCGACCGAGCCCGACGACCAGATCTGGGAAAGCCACGGCGTCAAGGTGATCGTTGACGAGAAGAGCCTTCCCTACATCGACGGCACCGAGCTCGACTACACCCGCGAGGGTCTTCAGGAAGGGTTCCGCTTCAAGAACCCCAACGAGAAGAGCCGCTGCGGCTGCGGCGAATCGTTCCACGTCTGATTTTTCCCGGGTGGTTTTACCGCGATGGCTATGCTTTCCGCTTTTGAGCTTTTCGGGCTCCCCGAAAAGTTCGCGATTGATCTCGACGCACTCGAAAAAGCGCACGAACGCGCCATTCTGAAGGTGCACCCGGACCGCTTCGCCGGGCGCCCCGCCGCCGAGCGCCGCGTTGCCGAACAGTGGAGCGCCCGCATCAACGAGTCCTTTGACGTTTTGAAGGACCCGGTGAAGCGTGCGGCGCTTCTTTGCGAAGCCGCAGGCCACCCGGTCGACGCCGAAACGAACACCCGGATGCCTGCCGACTTCCTGATGGAGCAGATGTCCTGGCGCGAGGACCTCGACGATGCGAAGGACGAGAGCGCCCGCGAAGCCGTCCGAGACAAAGCCCGGGCGCGGTTCGCAGAATGCGAGTCGAAGCTTGAATCCGCCATCGACGCCGAGAAGGACTGGACGAAGGCAGTCGACCTCACGCGCAGGCTCATGTTCATCGGGCGCTTCCTCGAGCAGACGAGCGCAAAGTCCTCGCCCGTGCTTTGAAGCCCAAGCCCCTCCTTTTCGGAATTCCCTTTTCTTAACCAAAAATTTCATCATGGCACTCTTTCAGATCGCCGAACCCGGACTTTCTGCCGCTCCCCATGAGCATCGCCTTGCCGTCGGGATCGACCTCGGAACGACGAATTCGCTTGTCGCCACCGTGATTTCCGCTTCCCCCGAAGTGCTCGCTGATGAAGAAGGCCGGCGGCTTCTCCCTTCCGTCGTGCGCTACCTTCCCGACGGGACGGTGGAGACGGGATGGAAGGCTCTCGAATCCGCGGAAAATGATCCTCAGAACACCATTTATTCCGCGAAGCGCCTCATTGGCAGAAGCCGTGCGGATCTGAAGAACCTTCCGTCGCTTCCCTATGAGATCGATGATGCGCCGGGCGGCGTCGCCATCCGCACCGCGGCCGGGATGAAGTCTCCGGTTGAGGTGAGCGCCGAGGTTCTGAAGGCCCTCAAGGCCCGCGCCGAGGAGCGCCTCGGCGGCGAACTCACCGGCGCCGTCGTGACGGTGCCCGCTTACTTCGACGACGCGCAGCGTCAGGCAACGAAGGATGCGGCAAGGCTCGCCGACCTCACGGTCCTGCGCCTTCTCTCGGAACCCACTGCCGCAGCTCTCGCTTACGGGCTCGACAACGGGGCCGAGGGCATCTACCTCGTCTATGACCTCGGAGGCGGCACCTTCGACGTGTCGCTTTTGAAGCTCTCCCGCGGCGTTTTTGAGGTGCTTGCGACGGGCGGCAACGCCGCCCTCGGGGGCGACGACTTCGACCACGCGGTCTACGACGCCTTTGCGGCGGAGATCGGAAGCGAAACGGAACTTTCGCCCGAAGATCGCCGTCAGATGCTCGACAGCGCGAAGCGCGCGAAGGAATCGCTCACGGACGCGGATTCCGTCGACGTGCGCTTTACGCTTTCCTCGGGCCGCGAATTCTCGACCACGCTCACGCGCGAAGCGTTCGACCGGATGACGAAGGCGCTCGTCGACGAAACGATCGAGGCCGTGACGCGCGTGCTTGCTGACGCGAAGCTCTCGAAGTCGGACGTCAAGGGCGTTGTCCTTGTGGGCGGCTCGACCCGCATGCCCTCTGTTCGCCGCGAAGTGAAGGAATGCTTCGGGTTCGAGCCCCTGACCGGGATCGACCCCGACTGCGTCGTTGCGGTCGGCGCCGCCATGCAGGCCAATAAACTCGCCGGCAACACCACGGCCGACGACGACTGGCTTCTGCTTGACGTGACGCCGCTCTCCCTTGGTCTTGAGACCATGGGCGGGCTCGTCGAAAAGGTGATTCCGCGAAACAGCGCTATTCCGACGGCGCGCGCTCAGGACTTCACGACCTTCCGCGACGGCCAGACCGCCATGGCGATTCATGTCGTTCAGGGCGAGCGCGAGGTGGTGGATGCGTGCCGGTCGCTTGCGCGCTTTGAACTCAGAGGCATCCCGCCGATGGCGGCGGGCGCCGCCCGCATTCGCGTCACGTTCCAGATCGACGCCGACGGGCTCCTTTCCGTTTCCGCCCGCGAGATGACGACGGGCGTGGAGGCGAGCGTTGTCGTGAAGCCTTCCTACGGGCTTTCCGACGACGATATCGTGCGGATGCTGAAGGAAGGGAATTCCTCCGCTGAATCCGACATGGCCGCGCGAAAGCTCCGCGAAGAGCAGGTTGAGGCAAGGCGCCTTCTTGAAAGCACCCGGAGCGCCCTGACGGCGGACGGGGATCTTCTGTCTGAGAAGGAGCGCGCCGAAATCGAGACCTTGGGCGACACGCTCGCCGCTCTTGTGACGGGCACCGACGCCGACGCGATTCACGCCGCTGCAGATGCGCTTTCGAAGGGCACGGAAACGTTTGCCGAACGCCGCATGGACCGCTCGATTCGCGCGGCGCTTGCCGGCAAGTCCGTTAACGACGATATGTTCTCGATCGATCCGGAAGCCAGATAATTCATTTCAATCTTTAGGTTGCGCCTCCCGACATTCCCCTGCCCGAGGCTGACCCCCACTACTCTAGGAAAAATAAAAATGCCGAAGATTACCGTTCTCCCGCATGAGGAACTCTGCCCGCAGGGCGTTAGCTTTGAAGCCCAGAAGGGCGAAACCGTCGCGAAGGCGCTTCTCGCCAACGGCGTCAAGATCCCGCACGCCTGCGAATTCAACTGCGCCTGCGCCACCTGCCACGTGATCGTGCGCAAGGGCTACGACTCCCTCTCCGAGCCTTCCGACAACGAGCTCGATCATCTCGACACCGCCTGGGGCGCCTGCCAGGAATCGCGCCTCTCGTGCCAGGCCAAGATGGGCGATGAGGACATCACGATCGAGATCCCGAAGTACAACCGCAACGTCGTTGGCGAACGGGAATAACCGAGATGCTCAAGTGGTCTGATGCTCAGATGATCGGCGAAGAGCTCGCGGACGCGTACCCCGAACTCGATCCTCTGACGCTTTCCTTCGTGAAGCTCCACGACCTGATCGTGAAGCTTCCCGACTTCGGGGATGATCCCGAGAAGTCGAATGAGCGGATTCTCGAAGCGATTCTTCAGGCGTGGCTCGACGAGCGCGATTGAAGCTTCCGGCAGGAGAAAGACGCAAAAGAGATGGCCGCTTTCGGGAGTCCCCGGAGCGGCCTTCTCTTTTTCTGCTGGAGTAGATGCGGTTTGGAGCGCATCGCGCCGGACTGTTTCCGGACTCTTCCTGCGGCATCACGCTCCATCGCTAGGGAAGCAACAGGGATTACTGTTGGAAATTATGTTTATTGATATTTATGGAAATTAATGAAATCAATAGTGTAGTCTTTATTTTTTAAAGACCATACTCTTGATAAAATAAAGACCATACTCTTGATTTCATCAAAATTCACCATGAACGACGCTAATTATTTGCTGCCTGGTTATCTTCCCCGGACGCTTGAACCCGTTATTGAACGCGCGAATCGTCGCTTTAAAGGCATCATGGTGACCGGGATGCGCCAGGTCGGAAAGAGCACGATGCTGCGCACCATGATGGGAGGCGCACGCAAGTACCTCAACCTTGACCGTTTTCAGCTTCTGGACCTAGCTAAGAATGACAGGGAGGCTTTTTTCAAGCAGTATCCATTCCCGGTTCTCATTGATGAGTTCCAACGCGTTCCTGATCTGGGATTGGAAATCAAGGCACTTCTCGATGAAACCAACGAGCGCGGCTTGGTGTGGATGACGGGTTCTCAGAAGCTTGGTCTCAGTAAGGCCGTAGCGGAAGCTTTGTCCGGGCGTGTCGTTTCCTATGAACTCTTCCCGCTGAGTCTCTATGAGCGGCAGGGAAAAGGCCTTGAACAGAAACCCTTCCTGCCGAGAGGAGACCTCGGGCGCGGGACGCTGAATCCGCTCACGGTGGAAGAGATATGGAACATCATCTGGCAGGGATCCTGGCCGGAACATATTCATGACGAGCCCGAAGAGCGGGATGCTTTCTACGACAGCCTGCTGCGCACTTATATCGAGAAGGATGCCTTCAGTTCCGGCGTGAGGCGCATTGAAGATTTTGACCGGTTCCTCTCAATTCTCGCAACGCGCATCGGTCAGGAATTTGCCATTGGAGAAGTGCAGAAAGAGGCCGGCATAGCGGCGGAGACTGCAAGGGCATGGCTCAATGTCGCGGAAGCCACCGGCGTGATCTATCTGCTGCCGCCGTTTTATGAGAATGTCGGGAAGACACTCATCAAAAAGCACAAGCTTTATTTCACCGACACGGGGTTTGCGGCCTGGCTATGCAAGTCTCCAAGTCCTCAGGCACTTCGGAAAACATACAACGCCGGCGCATTCTTTGAGAACTTCGTGGTAATGGAGATCGTCAAAAGCTGGAAGCACAACGGTAAACGACCGCTCTTCTACTTCTATCGAGACGCTCAGAGAAAAGAGATTGATCTGCTTATCCGTGAGGGAGAAACCTACTATCCCATTGAAATCAAGACGACGGATTCGCCACAGCGCAGAATGCTTGACAATTTCGGTGTGCTGAAGGGTGAAACCATCAAGCGCGGTCCTGGCGTCTTGATCTGCACCTGCCCGGAAGCTCAGTATCTCGCCTCAGACGTGACGGCGATGCCCGTCTGGGATCTCTGACGACCAAGGTGTCGCCCCTTGGAGTGCCGACCCTTAGATGAGGATCGCGCTGAATGACAGGGAAGGCCGTCTGCCGGGGAGAAGGACGGCCCTCCCGTCATCAATCGCTGTGCGCTTGTACGTCAGGCGAGCTTCTTCACGGCTTCCTCGAGCGTTGCTTGCCAGCGAAGAAGATCCGCTTCCACGGTCGGGTTCTTGTAGACGTCGTGCACGGCAAAGGTCGGGAGGAACGGCTTCATGCCCATGTAGGCAAACTGCTTGTGGAGCGGAAGAAGCACTTCTTCAATGCCTCTCGCGTCAAAGAATTCGCCCGGTTCGTCGAGCGCCTTCTTGGGCGCATTCCAGGTAGTACTCAGCCAATAGCGCTTCGAAGTGAGGAAGCCGCCCGAGCCGTACTTCCTGTCCGGGTCCGTGCGCGTTCTGCCGTCCGTGCCGCAGACCTTCGGGTGCGTGAGCACTTCGTCCTGCCAGCGGGTGTAGTGCCAGGGCGTCGACATCGCCCAGATCGGCGTCTGAACCAGAATCAGGTCGGCCGCCAGGATCTTTTCAATTTCTCCTTCAAGCGTCCACTCGTTGTTGAGGTCCGTGAGGAGCGTCTTCACGCCGGCCGCTTCAAAGGCCTCGCGGGCGAGCCGCGTCATTTCTTCGTTGAGCTTCCCGCTCTTTCCCTGGGCGCGGATGCCGGCATTGACAATCAGTACGGTTTTCATGGTGTTCCTCATTCTTTCCAAATAAATTTGAGAGCCCGTCAGTCCTCGGGCGACTCCCATTCGCGAAGGGTGTTGAGCTTCATACTGACGGCGGCATGATCGAGCTGAGCCATGTCTTCGGCGTCAAGCTTCAGCGCTGCGAGTCCGGCCGCCTCTTCAACCTGGCGCACTTTGGTAACCCCGAGAATCGGGATCGTGCCTTTTTCGATGGCCCATCGGGATGCAATCTGCGAGGGCGTGACGCCGTGCTTTTGAGCTGCGGCGCGGATCGCCGCCATGAGCGGGGCGATTTCTCCCCAGTGGCTGTTGTAGAAGGCGCCGCGGCCGCTTCCTGAGGGCATCGGGTGCGCTTCGTCGAATCTTCCCGTGAGCGCGCCTTGTTCAAGGACCATGTAGGAATAGAAGTCGATGCCGTTGGCGCGGCAGAAGTCGACGAGACCGCTATCGAGCGAGGCGCGGTGCATGAGGCTCAGGTGGTTCTGCACGGCCGTGAGGCGGCAGCCGGATTCGCCGAGGATCTCAATCACGCGCTTCACCTGAGCGAGCGTGTGGTTGGAGACGCCGATCGCCCGGATGCGGCCTTCCTTGAGAAGCGGAACGACCTGAGGCGTCCAGCGCTCGACGTCCGCTGAGTTGTGAATCCAGTAGAGATCGATGTAGTCGGTGCCGAGCCGTTTGAGGCTCTCCTCGAACATGGCTTCGACGGGCTTTTCCACGCTGGCCGCAATCTGCGGCGTGAACTTCGTTGAGATGACGACGCTCTCGCGCGGGATGCCCTTCAGAAGTTCGCCGAGAATGGCTTCTGAACTGCCGTTTCCGTAGATGGCAGCAGTATCAAAGCTGCGGATCCCGAGTTCGAGCGCTTTTTCAACGACGGGCTTCAATGCTGCGGCATCGAGTGCGGCGCCGAAAACCTGGTCGCCGCCCGCGAAGCCTGCTCCCCAGGCCCAGGCACCCGCCATAACGGGAGATGCGTTTGCTTCCTTCATGAGACTTGCTCCTCAAAATTTCATTCAAATCTGAGAGGGAATTCGGCCTGGCCAGTTCCGCTTTCCTGATGGAGGAGAAGTCTATAGAAGAAAATTAATAATAGCAAATAGCGATATATAATAATTAAAAATTGCTTTTAGCTATATATAAAAGGTCAGGCGCCGCTCACGATGCGCAGCTGATTTTCGGTTTCGCGCCAGTATTCAAGGAGCTTCTTTGCCGCGGGCGAAAGCGGTCTCGCGGGATTCCAGGCCGCAGAGACGCTCGAGTGAACCGCCGGGCTGAGAGGAATCCATTTGAGTGCGGATGCGTCCGAATCCGCGATGATGCCGTCGATTGCCAGCACGTGCGCGACGCCTTCGCGCGCCATGAGAGAAGCATTGAAGAGGAGCGTATAGGAGCCGACGATCCGCACGTCGTCCCAGATGCTTCCGAACCATCCGGAGAGGTCGTTCCGGCGGCAGGATTGTTCTGAAATCATGACGGGGTGCCCGAGGAGGTCCTTCGGGTCAATTACGGATTTCGAAGCAAAGGGGCCGTCCCTGCGGGTGAGGAGCCCCCAACGGGCGTTCTGTGCGAGGGGCATCAATGCAAAATGGGTGGAGTCGGCGTTGCCGACGAAAACGGCGAAGTCCGAGAGCCCGATTTGCAGATCGTGGCGTGCGGCTTCTTCATCTGCGCTCACAAAATGAATGCGCACGCGGGGGGCTTCCTCTTGCAGCTTCCCCACGGCGTGAATCAGCCCTCGAAGCGCCGGGGTTTCCGCGGCCGTGATGCGAATGTCGCCCGTGAGTCCTTCCTCTGCCGCGGCTTCCCGCCGCGCCTGATCGTAGAGCGCCACGATATTCTTGGCGCGCTCGTAAAGGCGCTCTCCCCGGGGGGTGAGCGAAACGCTTCGGGTCGTGCGCGCAAAAAGCGCATGACCGAACTCGGACTCAAGCTCCTTCAGTTGCTTTGAGAGCGTGGGCTGAGCAACACCGAGAAGCTTTGCCGCCCGGGTATAGCTTTCTTCCTCGGCGACGGTGATGAAGTAGCGAAGGCTGCGGATGCTTTCCATGATGAGTCCCAATCCAGTAATGACGCAGGGAAGGCTTCCGTTAGGCCGCTCTCGGAAGACTTTCACGGGTTTTGAGGATTCTATCGAAGGAGAAAGCTCTCTCAGCCGAAGGTGCGCAGAAAAGCATGGGCGGCCTGCGACAATTAGCCGCAGGCCGCTCATGCTCACATGCACCAACCCGACCGTGTTTGGAAAGAAGGATCAGGACTTGTCAACCTGACTTTCGGTGAAGGGATCAGCCCGGTGTCCCATCAGACGAATCTTCGAATATTCCGCCTCAAAGGCCTTGAGTTCATCCTGGGAGAGATATACGTCGACGCCGCCGAGGAAGTCGTCAAGATGCTGCGGATTCGTCGTTCCCGGGATGGGCGCAATCCAGGGCTTCTGAGCGAGGAGCCAGGCGAGGGCGAACTGGGGCATCGTGCAGTGCTTCCGTTCTGCCCAGGCGCGTACAAGGTTGGGAAGCGGCATGTTGTGTCTCAGCGCTTCGGGAGTGAACTGAGGGAGATTGGAGAGCCTCCCTTTCGGGAAGCGGCTCTTTTCAGTGATGGCGCCCGTAAGGAACCCGCGGCCGAGCGGGCAGTACGGGACAAAGCCGATGCCGAGTTCTTCGAGCGTCGGAAAGACCTTTTCCTCGGGTTCTCGCCAAAGGAGCGAATATTCGCTTTGAAGCACGGCGACCGGAAGCACTGCGTGCGCGCGGCGGATGGATCGGGCGCTGGCTTCGGAGAGGCCCCAGTGAAGGACCTTCCCTTCCTGAACCAGATCCTTTACGGTGCCGGCGACATCTTCCATAGGCACTTCCGGATCCACGCGATGCTGATAAAGGAGATCAATATGGTCGGTCCGAAGGCGCCGCAGCGACCCTTCGACCGCCCGGCGGATATGGTCCGGCCGGCTGTTGAGCGACGCGGGCTTTCCTTCTTCGACGCCGAACCCGAATTTCGTTGCGATTTTCACGTGATTGCGCACGGGGGCGAGCGCTTCACCGACCCACAGTTCGCTTGTATAGGGGCCATAGACTTCCGCGGTGTCGAAGAAGGTGACGCCTCTATCGTAGGCCCGGCGAATCAGGGCAATCATGTCCTTTTTCTCATAGGTGCCGCCGTAGTACCCGACCATCGGCAGGCAGCCGAGACCGATCGCGGACACTTCAAGCGCTCCGAGGCGGCGTTTGGGAAGCGTCTGATGCGGTGCGGACTGGGCGTCTGCATACCTGCCGGCCTCCGCATTCGCTGCGCATCCCGAGACCAGCGCCGAAGCACCGAGTGAAAGGCCGCCCAACAGGAAGTCCCGTCGTCCGAAAGTGTTTTCGCGCGTATCAAGCATGGTTCAATTCCTCTTTTCCAGATAAAGGCGTGCGTTATTTGTTTTCGAATCGGATGATCTGGTCTTCAGAATTCACAATGGCCTTAAGCGCTTCCGGCGAAAGCTTTCCGAGAGGAACAAGGCCCGGCGATGTTCTGAAGGAGCCCTTGAAGACGGCGAGGTTGTTCCAGGGCGCGTAGTAGGTGAGGTCGCCCGCAGCAGGCGTGGTGCTGCGGGGCGCATTGCCGAGCTCGAGCTTCTCCTTCAGGTAGGAGATCCTTTCAAGGGAGCCGTAGTTCTCGAAGACGAGCGAAAGCGGCAGACGCTTCATCAGATCCTTCGCGGCATCGTTTTCTTCAAGCATTACCGGGAAGGTCTGACCTCCCACGGTCATTTGGATTTCTGCCGACATGGCGTTTGCTCCCGCAAAATGAAGTGCTCCCATAAGCACTAAAGCCAGGGTTTTCCGAAACATTTCAAACCTCAGCAAAGAACTGACGTCACAACACCGGCAGGACGCAGATTTAGTCCGGAACCGGCATTGGTGATGACTGATGTTGAAATCAAATGAATGTTTGATTTCATGCCTGAAAGGTTATCCGGGATCGCTGATAAATACAATTTACATATTTTTATTGTTATTTAGGGGGCTTCCATAAATTCGGAAAGCCAGTTTTTCCACTTCGCCGACAGTAC
>NZ_CALDXB010000057.1 GCF_937923675.1 uncultured Sutterella sp.
GAGAGCTGAACAAAGGAACCACCCCGGTAAAATTGGTGGATTCCAGCTAACGGTTATGAAGAGTGCGCCTTCCGCGTGATTGGGATCTGGAGCAAAGGAGGACACAACTGTGGCAAGGTCTCTCGCGCCGCCGCCGAGCATGCGTCCGTATGTGCCGGCAGAACTGAGCACCAGATCTGCATCGCCGATATCTTTGGTTTCGCCGGAATAGACCCTGGCTGAGAAATTGCCCCGACCGAACGTCTTGCGGAATATTTCGATGGTGTCTTCCACCACCGGGTAGTGAATGTTGGGTTTGGCGAACTGCGTGACGAGGAGCTTCACTACAGGCCGGGCTGCGTCGACAGGACCTTCGGGCGACGCAATTTCTTCTCCGATGACGTAGGGCGGCGAAGATGGAGAGGTCGAGGGTGCCTCAGCAAAAGCAGGGGCAATCAGGATCACGAGGACGAGCGAAGGGAGGAGCAGCTTCACGGCATTTGAGAGAAAGAGAGAGCTTTGATTGAATTTTATGGAAAGAAGGGCTTCCTTTCGAAATTCTGAGTGCAGAGGCATTTTCAAAAGCATGCCTCTAGACAACGGTCACGATGCCTAGGCATGCATTCGGGAAAGAATCCTCCTGTCGGTTGGCTTCTCATAAGAGATGCCGGAAAACCTAAAAAAGGAAGAAGAAAATGATTTCCCGTCGTAATCTCCTGAGAGGATCTGTAGCTATTTCGGCTGCCGGTCCGCTTATCCCCGCTGCCGCAGCCGCTCATAAAGACCCCAAGGAACGTGATGCGTACGACGTCGTCATCCTCGGCGCCGGTACGGCCGGCCTGGTTGCAGCCATTGAGGCGCATGACCTGGGCCTCAAGCCTGTCGTGCTTGAAAAGATGGACTATGCAGCAGGCAATTCCCTCTATGCTTCGGGCGGGATTGCCGCCTGGGGAACGCCTCAGCAAAAGGCTGAAGGCCATGAGGAAAGCTGTGAAGCATTCCGCGCCGATATGATGAAGGTGTCGGAAAACCGCGCTGATCCCGCTCTTGTCGATACGTACGTCGCGCACATCGGCGAAGATCTTGAGTGGCTGAAAAGCCATGTCGGCGTCAAGTTCGGCAAGATCGGCCGCAAGCCGTGGCCGCTTCTCTACCGGATGCACAACGTGGACGGCAAGGGGCTGACCGGCGGTGCGAGGCTGATCCGCGATCTGCTTAAAGCTCTTCAGGACCGCGGCATTCCATTGCTTTTCAATACAAAAGCAATGGAGCTCATTACTGACGAGCATTTCCGCGTTTCAGGCGTCAGAACGGTTACGGATGACGGGTGGAAGAATTTCTATGCCAGGGACGGCGTTCTCATAGCGACGGGCGGCTTTTCCGGCAGCCGGGAAATGCTCTGCCGCTACATGGGCGGTCCGCTTTCCCGGCTCGTTCTCCGCGGCTCTCCCTACGTGACGGGAGAAAACATTCTTCTCACGGCTCCCCTCGGCGCCAAATTCGTTCACATGGATCAGTTTCACTGCGGCCCGATCGTTGAGGAAACGCATGCGAATCCGAATTTCGTGATCGACGCCGGCGTAGGCCTTGATGTAGACGTGCGCGGCAAGCGCTTCATGGACGAGATCTATACCTACACGCAGAAATCCATGGCAACGGCCACAAGAACGCCGGAGAACCTCGCCTACCATTTGATTGACAGTCATTGGCCCAAAGCGGCTGCTGCGGCTAAAAAAATCATCGAAATGAAGACCAAAGTGCTGGTCGCAGATACGCCGGAAGAGCTTGCAGCGAAGATGGGGCTTGAGCCCAGGGTTTTGACGGATTTGTTTGCCGAATTCAACAGGGCGCTTAAGGAAGGGCGGCTGAAGGAAATGAATCCTCCGTGCTCACTGGATGAGCCTACGCCTCTTGATCAGGGGCCGTTCTATGCATTCCCCTTCCAGGGAGGCATTACGGCGACCTTCGGCGGGCCGAAGATCAACGAAAAGGCGCAGATCATGACCAATGAGGATCGTCCGATAAAAGGTCTCTATGCAGCGGGAAATGCTGCGGGCGGTCTTTTCTACGGCAACTATATCGGCGGAACTCAGTTGGGCGGTTCTCTGGTGTTCGGGCGCATTGCTGCCCGGCAGATGGCTTTGTCGCACAGAATGGGCTAAGGGGGAAGGAAAAATGAAAAAAGAGCTGTTTTGCATTCTTGGTCTGTTATGCCTCTCAGGAGCTCTCGCGGCGCAGCCGGCAACGGCTGATCGTCATGCGGCGCGCGGAATGGGCTGCGAGTCATGCCACGCAGACAATGACAAAACGAGGCCGGTACGCAAGGATGCCTGCCTCAAATGCCATGGGAGCTATGAAGCAATGGCCAGAAGAACGGAGAAGGTGGTTCCCAATCCGCACTTCAATCATTACGGGGACCGCGACTGCACGACCTGTCACAAGGGTCATCAGCAAAGCGTTGTTTCCTGCAATGCGTGTCATCAGTTTGACCTGAAGACGCCCTGATTGACGAGTCTCTGAGGCAGAAAAAAACGGGAAGGCGCGGCGCAAACCGTCCTTCCCGTTCAGAGCTTCTGCAGCAAGCTCACCCCGGATCCCGGGATGAGCCGTCATTCATCAGAAGAAGCCGCGCTTCTTTTCCGAGAGGCTCACGTAGATGTTCTTCATCTGGCTGTAGTGCTCAAGGATCACCTTGTGCGTCTCGCGGCCGATGCCGGACTTCTTGTAGCCGCCGAAGGGCGTGTGGGCCGGGAGTTCGTTGTAGGTGTTGACCCACATGCGGCCCGTGCGCACGCCGCGGGCAACGCGGAAGGCGCGGTTGATGTCGCGCGTCCAGACGGCGCCGCCGAGACCGTACTCGGAGTCGTTCGCCATGGCGAGGACTTCTTCCTCGGTCCTGAACTTCACGACGCAGGCGACCGGCCCGAAGATTTCCTCCTGGCAGACCTTCATCGAGTTCTCGCAGTCGACGAGGAGGGTCGGGCGCATGAAGGCGCCCTTCATGCCGGGAACCTGAGCGCGTTCGCCGCCCGTGAGGACGCGAGCGCCTTCCTTCTTCGCCTCCTCGACCCAGCCGAGGATCTTCTCGAGCTGGCGTTCATTCACCTGGGAGCCCATCTGGGTATCCATCGACATGGGGTTGCCGACCTTCACCTTGCTGAAGGCTTCGGCGAGCTTCGCGACGAATTCGTCGTAGATCCCTTCCTGCACGAAGATGCGCGAGCCCGCGCAGCAGACCTGGCCTTGGTTGAAGAGGATGCCGATCTGGGCGCCTTCAATCGCCTTGTCCATCTGGCAGTCGTTGAAGTAGATGTTGGCGGATTTCCCGCCGAGTTCGAGCGTTGCCGGGATGATCTGCTTCGCGGCGGCGAGGCCCACGTCGCGGCCGACTTCGGTCGAGCCAGTGAAGGCGAGCTTGTCGAAGCCGGGGTTCTCGAGCATCGCCTGGCCCGAAACGGAGCCGCGGCCGGTAATCACGTTGACGACGCCCGGCGGGAGGATTTCATTGAGGATTTCGCCGAGAACGTTGAGCGAAAGCGGCGTCGTCGACGAGGACTTGATGACGACGGTGTTGCCGGCGGCAATCGCCGGGGCAATCTTCCAGGCGCCCATCAGAAGCGGGAAGTTCCACGGAACAATCTGACCGACAACGCCGATCGGCTCGCGCAGAATGATCGAGAGCGTGTTTTCGTCGATCATCGTGGCTTCGCCTTCATCGGCGCGGATGCAGCCCGCGAAGTAGCGGAAGTGGTCCGAGGAGAGCGGCACGTCGACGAGCGTGGTCTCGCGGATGGGCTTGCCGTTGTCGAGCGTTTCAACCGCGGCGAGCTCCTTCGCGCGTTCGTCGATCCTGTCGGCAATTTTGAGAAGAAGCGCGGCGCGTTCCTGAACGGACTTCGCGGCCCAGGCGGGCTGAGCGGCGCGCGCGGCCTTCACGGCGCGCTCAACGTCGGCGGCGGTGGCGTCGGCGCAGGTTGCAAGCTTTTCGCCCGTGGCGGGGTTGAACGTATCGAACGTGCGGCCACCTTCGGCCTCGACCCATTCGCCGTTGATGAGAAGACCGTAGCGTTCCTTGATGTACTGAGTCATGGAAATGCTCCTAAAAACTTTTCCTGAAATTTCACTGCAAAAGGGGAGAAATCCGGGAGGATTCGTCCGGTTTCGCTTCTCTTGTTGAGAAAAGATTAGGAGCGGGCGGATTCAATTGGAATCAGCCGGAGGAAGGGGATTGAGCTTTTCTCGAACTAGTCCTTCAGACCGAAGAAGAAACCCGGGCCGCATCAAAAAGACGAGTCTTGGGCCGGATTGCCTTCTGCGAGAAGGAAGCACAAATATTTACAGGCAAGTCAATGCTTTCCTATCGAGCCGATAGGACTCGGGGAAGGTTCAGAGAAGGCTCAGGGCGGGCCGGCGCTTCCGGGGAAAGCGCTGGCACGCGGTCAGGAAGCGTCCCGTGGGCTGAGGATGAAGAGCGTATGCGATACGCCGAGGTCCGGGTGCTCGGACTCGATGACGAAGCCCGCGGCGTCAAAGATGCGCCTCAGTTCAGCCCCGTTAAAGAATTTGCTGTTGCCGTTCGCGAGCACGGTGAAGTAGAGGCTCGTTGCGGCGAGCGACAATTCAGCCGCCCGGTGGCGCTGCTCGTCGACGACGGGTTCGAGCACGGCGAGGCGCGAATTTCCTGCCATCGCGCGCCGCGTGCGCGTGAGGATGCTCACGGCTTCCGCTTCAGAGAAGCAGTCGAGGAACTGGCTCATCCAGTAGAGATCGGCCCCGAGCGCCAGCGGACGATCGGTGAGTTCGTCTGAAGTCAGCCAGTCGATGGCAACGCCCGAGAGTCTCTCCCGCACCTGGGCGAGCTCGGGTCTTTGGGGCAGTGCGTCGACCTCGACCGGGAGATCCGCAATGACGGCCTTCGCACTGGGGAAGCGCAGGAGGAAGGCCTTCGAGAAGCGTCCGGTATTGCCGCCGATGTCGACGAGCTTGCCGGGACCGTTCTCGGGGAACATCCGGGCAAGAATATTGAGCGCTCCCCCGTAGGCCTGGTCGCTGTGCCAGTGATCGAACCCGAACCAGGCGCTTTTGGCTTCCTCAGGGAGCTCCGGCAGATGCGGATAGATGGTCTTCCATCCCGGGTTGAAGGCTTTGAGACCCGCGGGCTTCCCTTCAGCAAGTGCTTCCCGCGTAAAGGCAAGCCCCGCATAGCAGACGGATTCGGAGAAGAAGAAGTTCGCCCGCGTCATCTCGTCGTAGACGAGGAGGTCGCCCGTCGGAGTGGTTTTGAGACCCCGTCCGGATTTCCCGTTCCCATCGCCTTCATTCAGGGCCGTCCGCTCGAGAATCCCGGCGGGCACGAGCATGTCGGTCACAACCTCGGCCGCATAAGCCGTCATGCCGGCTTTCTTTGCCGCAGCGTCTGAAGAAATGCCGGGGTTTTCGGCGATGACCCTGAGAAGCCCGAAGCGAAGCGCCGCTGCGGCGGCCTGAAAGATCAAAGGCGCAAAGGCAAGGCGCTGCGCGCTTTCAAGGGTCTCAAGGTAGTTCGGACGGTTTCTGCGAAGCATGACGATCGACCAGAAAAAATCAAAGGAAGGCGCGGACGTGGGAGCGGAATTCCTCAAGGAGCGCCTCAGGGGAAAGCGTGAGGATCTCTACCGACCGTTCGGCCGGGAAGCCGAGCAGCGTAAGGTGTCCGGCAGGGGTTTCGAGAAACTCGATGGGGACGGCTCTGCCGGCGGGATCCCGGGCGACGAGTCCCTTTTCCCAGAGCACCTCGACCTCGGGCGGACGGGCGTATTTGGAAAGAAGCTCCTCGTGCGCGGGGGAGGCGGCAGCGGACTTCCTGTCCTCGCCGTTATATTTCTGCGCGCATTCGATCGCGCCCCAGGCGGCGAGGAAGGCTTCATCGGCACGGCGGGCGTCGGTCTTCTGAAGTTCCCGGATGGCGTCTGCAAAGTCTTCGCCGAGGGCGAATTCCGCGAGACCTGAGAGCCGTTCGTGGGTCTTCAGAATCTCGAGGTCGATCCCGGCGCGGCGGCGCGAGAGGCTCGCGGCCACGCCTTCCTCCGTGTGCGCAATGGCGATGCGCCCGAAGGGGCGACCTTCATAGTCGGCAAGAAGCGGCCCTTCCGGGGGCTGCTCGCGCAGGAAGTAGGAGCCCGAGGACACTTCAGACGCAATGTTGGCGAGCCGCTGCGCGAGAAGTCTCCCGTAGAGGCTCTGACGGCGGCGGCGGGGATTCTGAAAGCGCGAGAGGCGCGAGCGCGTCTGGGCGGGAAGCATCGCTTCGAGCTCGCCCTCAAGCGCGGGGTCAATCTCCTCGGGGAGCTTCGTCACGAGAACGACGCCTCCTTCCGGGGGTTCGGGCTCCCAGGCTTCGTCGTCAATGTCGGCGAGAAGCTCCCCGGGGTCGTCGAAGTCGGGGGCGAAAAGTTCGCCGAGAACCGCCCTTGAACGGTCGCCCTCCGAAAAGGCTGCCGGCTTCAGAAATCTGAGGCCGCTGAGGTCGATTGGCATTGGCATGACGAATCAGTCCCCGAGCCTGCGGAAGATGAGGCTCTCCTCGGGGAGCTTCGTCACGAGAACGACGCCTCCTTCCGGGGGTTCGGGCTCCCAGGCTTCGTCGTCAATGTCGGCGAGAAGCTCCCCGGGGTCGTCGAAGTCGGGGGCGAAAAGTTCGCCGAGAACCGCCCTTGAACGGTCGCCCTCCGAAAAGGCTGCCGGCTTCAGAAATCTGAGGCCGCTGAGGTCGATTGGCATTGGCATGACGAATCAGTCCCCGAGCCTGCGGAAGATGAGGCTCGTATTGATGCCGCCGAAGGCAAAGTTGTTGCTCATCACTGCCCGCTGCGGGAGTTCGCGCACCTGGTCGCGGACGTATGCGAGCGGCGCGCAGGCGGGATCCGGATTTTCGAGGTTCAGAACCGGCGAGACAAAGCCTTCGAGCATGCCGCGGATCGCGAAGATCGCTTCAAGCGCGCCGCAGGCGCCGAGCGTGTGGCCCATGTGCCCCTTGTAGGTGGTGTAGGGCGTATTGCCGCCGAAAACCTCAAAGGTCGCATGGCTTTCCGCCACGTCGCCGCGGTCGGTAGCCGTGCCGTGACCGTTCACGAGGTCGATGTCGGCGGGCTCCATCCCGGCATCCTCGAGCGCGAGCCGCATGGCGGCGGCCATCTGGGCGGACTCGGGGCTCGTGATGTGGGCGCCGTCGGCATTGGTGCCGTAGCCCGCCACCTCGGCGTAGATCCTTGCACCCCGCGCTCTGGCGTGTTCGTACTCCTCGAGAATGAGGGCGCCGGAGCCTTCGCCCACGACGAGGCCGTCGCGGTCCCGGTCAAAGGGCCGCGGCGTATGCGAGGGATCGTCGTTCCAGCGCACGCTCGTTGCAAAGAGCGTGTCGAAAATGGCGGCGTCCGTGGCGTCAAGCTCTTCGCACCCGCCCGCGATCATCACGTCCGCGCGGCCCGTGGCAATGGCTTCGTAGGCGGATCCGATTCCCTGGGAGCCCGACGTGCAGGCCGAGGAGGTCGTGCAGATCCGGCCCTTGCAGCCGAAGAAAACGCTGATGTTGACGGGAGCCGTGTGCGCCATCATGCGCACGTATGTGGTGGCCGTGATGCCGCGGCAGCTCGAGGACAGAATGAGATGCGCGAGTTCGGCGACGGCGGCGGGCTGTCCGGCGGACGACCCGAAGGCGACGCCCGTCCTGGGCGAAGCGATGACGGGGTCGTCGAGGAGCCCCGAATCAATCAGCGCATCGCGGGCGGTTTTAACCGCCATCAGGGCAACGCGGCCCATCGAGCGCGTGCGCTTTCGGGTGAAGACTGCAGGATCGAGCTCGAAAGGCGCGGCCGGCGCCGCAACGCGCGTATTAAGGTCCTCGAGCTTTTCCCATTCCGTCATGTGGCGGATGCCGCTTTTGTTGGCCTTAAGGGACGCGCGCACCTCTTCCCAGGTCGAGCCGATCGGGGAGATGGCGGCCATGCCGGTGACGACCACGCGGCGGGGAGTACTGGGGAGCTTCATCAGAAAATGCCTCCCGAAACCGGAATGACGGCGCGGGTGATGTAGCCCGCTTCGTCGGAAAGGAGAAAGGCGGCGAGACCGGCGACTTCCTCGGGCTTTCCGAGGCGCCGCATGGGGACGTAGGGAAGAATCCGCTCGCGGTCCTCCGCCGTCACCATGTCGGTGTCGATGACGCCGGGCGCGATGACGTTGACCGTGATGCCGCGGGAGGCAAGCTCGGCCGAAAGTGCCTTGGCCGCGCCGATGAGGCCCGCCTTGGCGGCGGAATAGTTGGTCTGGCCGCGCGTGCCCGTGATGCCGGAAACCGAGCTCATCACGATGATGCGGCCTGCGCGCCTTCTCGCCATCGGGAGAATCAGGGGCTTCAAAACGTTGTAGAAGCCCCCGAGGTCCGTTTCGAGCACGAGATCCCAGTCTTCCTCGCTCATGCCGGCCAAGGGGCCGTCGCGGTTGATGCCGGCGTTGAGGATCACGCCCCAGAAGGGGCCGTGTTCGGCCGTGAATCCGGCAAGCGCCGTCTGCGCCGCCGCGCGGTCTGTGACGTCGAAGAAGAGCGCATGGGCCTTGACGCCCAGTTCTTCCAGGGCCTGGAGCACCTCGTCCGCCTGGGGCGAAGGCTTTCTCCCTGTAATCACGACTTCATAGCCCTCGCGCGCGATGCGAAGCGCCATGGCGCGTCCGATGCCGCGCGTGGCGCCGGTGATCAGAACGCGGCGCGGGCCGGTTTCAGCTTCAGCTTTCCTCTGGCGGATCACGCCGGTTGCGGCTGCCGGGGAAGAAGGAGACATAGTGCAGGAATTCGAAAAAGGACTAAAGGTGAAAATTCTATTTCGGGAGCGCGCCTTCGCGCAGGGAATCCCGGGCTCCGGATTCGCTACTCAAGTCGGTCGAAATAGCCTTCCGGAGGATTGAAGACGTTGAGGAGCGCCCGGCCGGCCGGCTCCTCCCGCGATTCGTCGCCCTGGGGGCAGACCGTCACGCGGCAGTCAAACTGCCAGAGACCTTCGTCGCTCTCGAAGCTCTTTTCCACGCTGCAGAGGAGCACGTCGCCCGGAAGAAAAGAGGGGCGGTCGAATTCCATTCTGCGCGTCCCGAGAAGAAGCCCCGCGCCGGGAGCCCGGCCGTTGATGCGCTCGATGCGGCCGGCGTAAATGCCGATGGTCTGGGCCATGACTTCAATGAGCGCTAGGGCCGGAAAGCGCCCCTCGTCGTCGACCGCAATGGCGTCGCTTCTGACAACCGTGCGGGACTTCGCGCCCTGGTCGTCCGCCGAGAGCACCTCATCAATGAAGCGCATCGGGGGCTCCTGGGCAATGAAGTCGCCTGCAGGCGCCGGGTATGTGAATCCGGCATCAGCCGGAGAATCGGTCACTGGCATTTTTCAAAAAGGAGTGCGGCGTTGCTGCCGCCGAAGGCAAAGGCGGAGACGAGGATCCGGGGAACGGCGAGTTCGCGGAGGGCGTCGGCACCCGTGAGCGACCTGAGGAACGCTTCGGGCATCTTCCCGTCGGCAAATTCGCGCTCGCCCGCGAAGAAATTGAAGGGGAGCTTCCCGCCTTTTTCAAGGAGCGCGCAGGCGCAGGCCGCATTCATGGCTCCCGCGCCCGCGAGCTGGTGCCCGACGGCGCGCTTGAGGGACGCTGCCGGAACGCCGGGAAGGAGCTCCGCCATCACGCGCGCTTCCATGGCGTCGTTCTGTTCGGTCGCCGTCCCGTGAAGGAGCGCAAAGCCTGTTTCAGAGGGCTTGACGCCGCCCAGAGCTTCAAGGATTGCGCGTTTCGCGCCGTCGCCCGTCGGGTCCGGGGCGCAGATGTGGTGCGCGTCCGAGGATTCGCCGAAGCCGCGAAGCATCACGGAAGCATCGGGGAACTTCTTTCTCGCGGTCGTCATGAGGAGAAAGCCGCCGCCTTCCGCAAGGTGAAGGCCCGTGCGGTCGCTGCGGAAGGGCTTCGCGCGTTCAGAACTTCTCGCGCCCAGCGCGGAGAACCCCGCGAGGGTCATGGGCGAAAGCACGTCGAGGCCGCCTGCGATCACCGCCTTCACGCGGCCGCGCGCGAGAAGCCGTGCGCCCTCCGCAATGGCCTTGGCGCCCGCCGTGCAGGCCGTGGAAACGGTAAAGACCGGGCCGGCAATGCCGAACGCGCGGGCGATCACGGGCGCCGTGCGGCCGATTTCCATCATGCGCCAGCGCTTCAGGGGGGAAGCTTCGTTTTCCCGGATGCGCTCCGCAGCCTCGGGCGTCCCCGCCGTGGTGGCGCCGAAGATGAAGCCGATCCCGGAAGGGTCGACGCCGGCGGAACGCGCGCGTTCAAAAAGCGGCGCCGTGAGGGCAAGTGCAAGAAGGAGTTCGCGGGATAAATCTTCTTCCTCAATGCCGAGGTCCCGGGCAATGCGGCGGCCTTTCTGCAGCACCGCTTCGGGGGCACTCCCTTCGGGCGCTTCTCCAAAAGGCTCGGGCGATGAGAGGCGCTCGAGGAACTTCTCCGGATCGTCGCCGAGGACGGAGAGCATCGTCGAAGCGGGAATCAGAATGGTCGGATTCGAGCCGGAAGGCATGGGCATCAGAAAAGCAGAGAATCGGTAAAAGGAGAATTATAGGAAGGTCGGAATCGGGACCTGACTACTCTGCAGGTGCGCCCGCCTTGCGGGAAAGGACCTCGAGCGCAGCCGCAAGAACCCCCGAATCCGCCGCCGCGAGAATGACGCCGTCGCGAATGTGCTCGAGTCGCGCGAGGCGGCCGAGAAAAAGAATGAGGCCGGGAAGGCCGAGGGCCTCGAGCTGAGCCCGGTCCGGCCTCTCGGGGAAGTCCCTGGGGAGCGCCTCTGCAATTTCTTCCGGGGAATAAAGCGCGGCGAGGTTCTTCTCCAGCGCTTCCGCGTTCCGCCAGAAGTCGATGGTTTCGCGGGCGTAGCGCACGAAGTAGATCCGGTTGTCGGAAGCCGCCGCCCATTCGCCCGCTCGGGTTTTGGCGAGAAACGACCGGAACCCGAGGAGCGCCTTCATTTGAGGAGCCTCAGTGAGCGCTTCGCGCCGGCGGGCCTTGTCCCGCAGCGCCTCATAGGCCTCAATCGATCCGTCGGTTCCTAGCGCTTCCTTTGGGTAGCGCGATTCGAGCACGGCAAGCTTCGCTGAAATCGCCGCGTCGAGGTTCACGCCGAGCCTGTCGGCCATCAGGATGAGATAGGAAGCGACGTCGGCGATTTCGGAAGCGGCCGCCGCTTTTTCGCGCGGCGTGAGTTCGGCTTCCGGTGCCTTCCATTGAAAGCATTCGAGAAGCTCGGCGGCCTCAATGACGACGGATTCCGCAAGGTTTTTCGGACTATGGTGCTGCGCCCAGCCGCGGGAATCTCTAAAGCGGAGAAGCGCTTCAGCCGTAGCGTGGGAAATGCCGTTGGGAAGTGATGACTGCATGCTTGGATGGCGGAGAGAAAGGCCGCTCGAATTTTGTTACGCGCTTTGCCGCGCAGGCGCTCTAATATTCGCTCTCCGAATGGGGAGAGCAGACGGAAGCGTGAGGCTTCTGTCCGGCGTCTCCTCAAGAGTTTAGCTTCCGGGACAGATTTTCAAATGCCGCTTTTAAAGAAAACCGCTTTCGGCCTTCTTCTCGCCTTTGCTGCGGGACTTGCCGCCGCAGCCGGGAATACGCAGATCGAATCCTTCAATCAGGCAAAGAAGACGCTCGAGCGCGAGGTCTATCAGGACCACCGCATCACGTTTTACTGCCAGGCCCCCTTCGACAGCAAAAAGAACATCACGCTTCCCCCCGGCTTCACGACCCCGAAGCATGAGAAGCGCGCGCACCGCATTGAGTGGGAGCACGTGGTTCCGGCGGAAAACTTCGGGCGCGCCTTCAGCGAGTGGCGCGACGGCGCTGATGTCTGCGTCGACAATAAGGGCCGGAACTTCAAGGGCAGAAAGTGTGCTGAAAAGGCGAACCGCGAATACCGCCTGATGCAGAGCGACCTCTACAACCTCTATCCGGCGATCGGCGCCGTGAATGCGCTCCGCTCCAACTACAACTACGCGCTCCTCCCGGACGTGCCGGCCACCTTCGGCTCCTGCCCGATGAAGGTTTCCGGCAACCGCGCGGAACCGCCGGAATATACGCGCGGCGCCATTGCGCGAACGACGCTCTACATGGCGGAGAGCTATCCGAAATACCGGCTCTCGAATCAGCAGCGCCAGCTCATGGAAGCCTGGAACCGCATGTATAAGCCCGACGAGTGGGAATGCCTGCGCGCGAAGCGCATCGCGCGCATTCAGGGGAACGAAAACCATTTCGTGACGGACGCCTGCCGCGCGGCCGGGATCCGCTGACGGATGCTCCGCGGGCTTTTCTGACTTTTGAGGAAACGCCTTTTAACGCTTTTTCCTTCTGCGGGCGCATTCAGAGGCGCCCGCAGGGCGCGGCCCTCGCGTAAGATTGAGGCCGTTTTTCAGGTTTCGGCAGAAACTTTCTTCCCCAGGCCTGAGGCTTAATGAAGGTGGCTTTTCGCATGCATCGGCTCTATGGATTCATTCGGGCGCATTCAGGTGTCGTTCTGGTTGTCCTCGCGGCAGCGCTGGCGGCTGAGGCAGGCTTCATCTGCTGGCAGCGGTCCGTGCAGGCGGAAATCATCAACCGCATCGTTGAAGGGGACGACCTCCCGCCTGAGGTGCTGATAACGTCCACGCCGGTGGAGGAGAGCCTCTTCGTGAGGCGCGACCGCCTTCACGTCATCGTCGCCTCGAGCGTCTTTTCATCGGATTCCTCAGCGGCGCCCCTGACGCTCGACTTCGACGTCGTGGCGCATTTCGGCCCCTTCGGGCTTAACGGCGACATCTACCCCCTTAATTCCACGGCGAGCACGGCGGAGCTCCTCGTGAAGCTCGCCGGCACGCACCCGCGGCTCGCGATCCGATATCACTACGCCGTCTTCGCGCAGGAACTGCGCATTACTGCGACCGCCGCGCCCTTCGACATGCAGCTCGATGCCGTCGAACGCGGGGTCGGCCCCGTTTCCTGGAGCCTTGCGGCGAGAAAGCCCGTTGCCCTGAGGCTTGCGCTCACGAAAAACGACGGCCTCAAAGCCGATATCGAAGCGCCTGAGGTCTCGGGAAGCTTCACGGATCCCGCCGCCAATATTCTCAAGGGAAGCGCAGAAAATGTGAAGGTTGCGGCGAGCCTCAGGCTTGCCGGGAAAACGCCGGGCGACTGGTACATCAGGACGCTTCACGGGACGGCCCGGAAGGGCGGCTTCGACGCCGGCGACTGGCGCGGCGCGCTTACGGGCAAGTTCACCGGAATTACCGCCTCGGTCGAGGAAAATCCCTCCGACCTTGAGGAGGGACGTCTTTCAGGCAGCTATGCCCTGCGGGCAGGAACCTTCAACGTGGGCGTCGATTCCTCGCATCCGGGTCTCGACAAGCACGTGGCCGGAGAGGACTTTATTCTGAGATTCACGGCCGACCGGGTTCCCTCGGAGCTCTTCACGTCGCTCGACGAATACCGCATCGGGAGGCTTCTCACGGAGTCGGGCCCGATGCACCTCAGAATTGATGAATTCGCGATGCGCTCCATCGGCAGGGAAGGCGGCGCGAAGTTCACGGCAGACCTCACCGCCCGGGAGGCGGATAAGTCCGGGAAGCCTTCTCTTCTTCGCGCGATGCCGCTCGCCGCTTCGGACGGAACGTTTGCCCCCGATGAGAAAGCGGCCGATCTCGACTGGAAGTTCTCCGTCGATGCGCCCGAGTCGCTCGTCGACCTCGCCGAAATCATTCTTCACGGCGCACGGCCCGACATGCGCAGCCTTTCCCTCAAATCGCTGATGGAGCCCTCTCAGGAAAAAGGCGTCTGGCATTACCGTGCGGATCGCTCGAGCGCAGCGACGCCATGACCGTCTTTTTCGGCGGCATACGCAATTTCCGAAGTCTCATCTGAAGAGATTAATCCTGGGTTCCTTGAAAAAGTATTGAAAAATCAAAAGAGTATTGGAAAACCCCGGGTTTGCCGGTGTTCAGGGGATGGTGCGCAATGTTAGAATGCGGGGTATAAAAATACGCAAATCCCCTTAATGCATCCACGCGGTACCTTTGGGCGCGGATGATTTGGAGCTTCCCCCAATGTCCCCAGCCCGAATCGAGACAAGAGAACCCGCCGCCGAACAGGCGTCCGCCCCGGCGCGGACGCGGTCCCGGCGCGCTCAGAAGGCGTCTCAGACGACTCCTCAGACGCCGCCGGCAGAACCAAAGACGACCGAATCGAAGGCGGCCGCGACCGTTTCCGATCTGATGAATCGTCCGCACCTTCTTCCCGGCTGGGTTGATCCGGTATCGTTCGAGGATCTCGTCGCCGCCCGGCGCGACATTCACAGAACGCCCGAGCCCGGCTGGAGCGAATTCATCGCGACGGCAAGGCTTGCAGAGGCCTTCCGCAGCGCGGGCTTTTCGGTGACCTACGGTCCGCAGTTCATTGCGCCGCAGTTTGTCCGCGGGCGCGATCCGGATGAGGTCGAAAAGGGACGGCGCTTCGCGCTCGAGGTGGGCGTGCCGCCCGAGGAAATCCGCCGCATCGGCGATTATCCGGGGCTTCTTGCCGCCTGGGACACGGGCCGGCCTGGTCGCACGATCGCGATCCGCATCGAATTGGACGCTCTTGCCGTTGAGGAGCCCGAAAGCCCGGCGCATCTGCCCTTCAGGGAGGGGTTTGCCTCCGTCAGGCACGGCGTCATGCATGCCTGCGGCCACGACGGCCATCAGGCCGTGGCGATGGCGCTCGCGCGCTTCATCGGCGCCAACGCAGAGCGCCTCGCCGGGAAGATCATCTTCATCTGCCAGCCCGCTGAGGAAGGCTCCCGCGGCGCTTATCCGATTCTGCAGTCCGGAGTGCTTCACGGCGTCGACACGATTTTCTGCGGCCATATTGCGCCGGAGCTTGAGGTCGGGGAAGTGGTGGCCGAGCCCACAAAGCTCCTTTCGACCACGAAGATCGACTTTGAATTCACGGGCCGGGCTGCGCACGCGGGCGCGCACCCGCAGGCCGGCCGCAATGCGCTTCTCGCCGCGGCCAATGCCGCCATCAACATCATGGCGCTCCCGCGTCACGAGGACGGCATGACGCGCGTGAACGTCGGCCAGCTCCATGCGGGCGAAGGCAGAAACATCGTGCCCTCGCATGCCTGGATGGAGGTTGAGGTGCGCGGCGAAAACGCCGCCGTCAACCGCGACCTTGCTGCTGACGCGCTTCTGCGCGCTCAGGGCGCGGCAATGAGCTACGGCGTTGAATGCCGGCAGAAGATCGTGGGCGAGGCGATCGACTTCGTCCCCGATGCGGCTATTTCTCAGCTCATCACCGTCTGCGCGAGGCGCGCGAGAGGCTGCGTGAAGGTCGTTCCCTACTGGGCCGTCAACAGTTCCGACGACGGGACGCTTCTCATGCGCTCCGTCCAGGATGCGGGCGGAAAGGCCGGCTACTTCATCGTGGGCGGCGCCTTTGCGGGAAATGCCGTCAAGCCCGCAGTTGATTTTGATGAGCGCGCGCTGGTGACCCTCTACGACACGTGGACCAACCTCATCGTGGCGCTCCTCGGCAACTGGCGCTGAAGGCCCTGAAAGTCTGGCGGAGAAGCGGCGGAACGCAGGCGAAAAGCCGCCGCATTCTGCTTGGGACCTAGTCTGTAAGGTTGGCTAAATCTTCTCCGCGTATAAATCCTTCCATTCAGGGTTCCCGTCCGGAGCGGCTTCTCGGAGAGGCCGCTCTTAATTCAAGAGACCCGCGGGAACTTCATAAGGGATGTTCACCAGAAGGATCAGACACAAAATGATGAAGACTACGATCGCCGCTGCGCTCGCCCTCGCTCTTGCCTCCGGCGCCGCCATGGCCGAATTCAAGGACTTCACGGTCAACGGCCAGCTCGTCACCAAGGCCCAGCAGGAAGCGCTTGCGAGCGAAGCCATCTCGAGCAATCCCAATCCGCATGAAATGATCTCGAACCCGCAGATCGAGGATCAGGTCCGCCAGATGATGATCGAGCAGGTCGTCATGGGCGAATATGCCCGCAAGCAGGGCATCGACAAGCTCCCCGAAGTTCAGGCCGACGTTGCCCGCGCGACCAACATGGTTCTTGAGAACCATGCCGTGCGCGAATTCCTGAAGAAGAACCCGGTCACCGAAAAGGAAATCGAGGCTCAGTACAAGCAGGAAGCCGACCGCTGGGGCGACAAGGAAGTCCGCGTCCGCCACATCCTCGTGAAGTCGGCCGACGAAGCGAAGAAGCTCATCGCTGAAATCAACAAGGGCGCTTCCTTTGCGAAGCTCGCCGCCGAGAAGTCTCTCGACGACGGCTCCAAGGACGTTGGCGGCATCCTCGACTGGCAGTCTCCCTCCGTCTACACGGGCCAGCTCGCCGAAGCGATCCGCGGCCTGAAGAAGGGCGAAATGGCCAAGGAACCCGTGCAGTCGCCTGCCGGCTTCCACATCGTCAAGGTTGAGGACGAACGTCCCGCCCAGCTCTTCCCGAAGTTTGAAGACCGCAAGGAAGAGCTCCGCCACCTCCTCATGCAGCGCAAGGTCCAGCAGTTCATTCATGAACAGATCCTTCGCGCTGACGTCAAGGACGTTGCCGCCAAGTAATGTCTGACGAGCGGGGAGGCTCATCGGCAGCCTCTCCGGAGCCAGATGCCTCGAGCGCCGTCCGCGCCGCATTCCCGAATACGGATCGGGGCGGAGCAGGGCGGCGTTTTCGTGTTTGATCAATCCCAAGAACTCCCCGGAGAAGAGGAGATCCACCGTGACAGCAGAGATCGGGCATTTCGCCCTTATCCTGGCGCTTGTCATCAGTGCCGTAGGGGGCCTCCTGACGCTGGCGGGCGCGCAGCTTGACGTCAGAAGCTGGATGCGCACCGGTGCGGCGGCCGCCATTACGCTCGCCCTTGCCGCAACCCTTTCGATCGGTTCGCTTGCCTACGCATTCGTGACGAGCGATTTTTCGATCCTCAACGTAGCGAAGAATTCCAACGACGCGCTGCCGTGGTTCTACAAGCTCGCCGCCGTCTGGGGCTCGCACGAGGGCTCGATCCTCTTCTGGGTTTCGACGCTCACCTGGTGGATTCTCGCCGTGGCGCTCTCGGCGAGAAAGCTCCCCGAGAAGGTGCTCGCGCGCATTCTGGGGACGCTCTTTCTCATCGCGTTCGGGCTCTACCTCTTCATCCTCACGACCTCGAACCCGTTCCTGAGGCTCTTTCCGCCTGCGCCCCAGGGTGCGGACCTGAATCCGCTCCTGCAGGATCCGGGGATGATCTTCCATCCGCCGCTCCTCTACTTAGGGTACGTGGGCTTCGCGGTTCCCTTCGCCTTCGCGGTTGCGGCGCTCCTGGGCGGCCGGCTCGACATCGCCTGGGCGCGCTGGATGCGTCCCTGGACGACCGCTTCCTGGGTGCTCCTCACGCTCGGCATCAGCCTCGGCTCCTACTGGAGCTACTACGAGCTCGGCTGGGGCGGCTGGTGGGCCTGGGACCCGGTGGAGAATTCCTCCTTCATGCCGTGGCTTACCGGCACGGCGCTCATGCATTCGCTTGCCGTGACGGAAAAGCGCGGCGCCTTCAAGATCTGGACGGTCTTCCTCGCGATCCTCACCTTTTCGCTGTCGCTCCTCGGCACCTTCCTCGTGCGTTCGGGCGTTCTCACGTCGGTTCACGCCTTTGCGTCCGACCCGACCCGCGGCATGTTCATTCTCGTCTTCCTCTGCATCGTGATCGGGGTGTCGTTCCTCCTCTTTGCGTCCAAGGCGAGCTCGGTCGGGAGCATCTCGACCTTCGGGTGGATCTCGCGCGAGTCGCTCCTCATGGGGAACAACCTCCTCCTCGTGGTCGGGATGGCGATCGTTCTCCTCGGAACCCTTTATCCGCTCTTCCTTGACGCCGTGGGCGGAGGCAGGATCACCGTGGGCGGGCCGTACTTTGATGCGGTCTTCGGAAGCTCCATGGTGCCGCTGTCGCTCCTCCTCCCGATCGGCGCCGTCTGCGCCTGGCGCATGCAGGACGCCGGAAAGCTCGGCCGGATGCTTGCGCCCGCCTTTGCGGCTTCCGTCATTCTCGGCATCGCGACCCCCTTCATGCTCGGCAGCTGGGACGCCGTCATGGCGCTCGCCGCCTTCCTCGCCTGCTGGATTCTCTTCGGCGCCGTCACCGACTGGGTGCGCTACGCCCGTACGGCGCGCGCGCAGAAGCGGAGCGTCTTCGGGCAGACCCTGCCCTGGTGGGGCATGCATTTGGCGCACCTGGGGCTCGCCATGCTGATCTTCGGCGCGGTTGCGGTGTCGGAATATCAGGTTGAGCGTAATGTGACCATGAATCCGAAGGACGTGGTCACGGTGCGCGACGTCACCTTCCAGTACAACGGCTGGGTGGAGTACCGCGGTCCCAACTACACGGCCGCGAAGGGCTCGATCTCCGTGCTCGATGCTTCCACGGGCAAGGAAATTGCGCTCCTTGAACCCGAAAAGAGAAACTACGACTCCGTCACCTCGATGTCGATGACGGAAGCCGCCATCATTCACCGTCCGCATGAAGACGTCTACGTGTCGCTTGCGACCCCGACGCAGGACGGCAACGGCTGGGTCGTGCGCGCCTACGTGAAGCCTTTCGTGCTTTTCATCTGGATCGGCACGCTCTTCATGTCCGCGGGCGGCATTCTCGCCATGTTCGACCGCCGCCGCAGAACCGACGACAGAAAGGGAGCCTGAAGGAAATGACCATGAATACTTTCAAGGGAACCATTTTCGCCCTCGGGCTTGCGCTCCTTTCAGCGACGGCGCTTGAGGCGGCGGCAGCGGAAAATTCCGCTCCGCAGATGGGGTCGGTGACGGCAACGGAAAAGTCGCGCTCGGCCCAGGCCTTCATGGATGCGGCCGGGATGGCCGCCTCGGGCGGGGCTCCCTCGGTGGATCTTCAGAGCCTGAAGCCCTCCGAGGCGAGGCCCTCTGAATTCGATCCGAAGGCCAATCCCAGGGTTTATGAAATCAGCACGCAGCTGAGGTGCCTCGTCTGCGCGAACGAAACGATTGCCGAATCGAACGCGCAGCTCGCCATCGACCTGAGGCGCGAGGTTGCCGAACAGGTGAAGGCCGGCAAGACCGACGACGAGATCATCGACTTCATGGTCGACCGCTACGGCGACTACGTGCTCTTCAAGCCCCCCTTCAAGGCGAAGACGTGGCTCCTCTGGCTCGGGCCCGGCGTCTTCTTCCTCCTCGCTCTCTGGGGCATGACGCGCATCGTCGTCACCCGTCGGGCGCAGGCGCTTCAGCGCCGCCGCGAGGCGACGCCTGAGGCGGTCGAGCGCGCGAAGAAAATCCTCCGGGGCGAACTCATCTTCGAGAAGGGCGAGGTAAAGCCCAACCCGAACTATCGACCTGAAATCTGACGAGGGGCATGATGAAGTACGAAATTATTTTCTGCGTTGTCGCCATCCTCCTGATGGCGGGCGTGATCGGGCTCTTCGCCTGGCGGCTCCTTTCGGGGAAGTCGAACAGGGAAGGCGAATGGACGCGAACGGCCGAAAACATCGCGAGCCTCAGGGACGAATACGATCATCTCGTTGAGTTGAGAAAGGCGGGCCGCGTTTCGGACAAGGACTTCTTCGACCGCGAGGATGAGCTGGCGCTGCGCGTGATAGACGAGACCGCGCCCGAGACGGCCGAAAAGCACCGCAACGTCGAGCATTTCCCGCTCGTTACCGCTGCGGCGCTTGCCGTCATCATTCCGGCGACCTCAATCGGCGCCTACCTCTGGTACGGCGACTTCTCGTCGCTCGACGAAAAGGCGATCGAGCAGATCCGCACGACCCGCGAGCAGGCGAGGTCGGAGCGCAATATGACGGAAACGGTGGCGTCGCTTGAAGCCTCCGTGGAAAAGAATCGCGACAACCTGGAAGCGTGGGAGATTTTGGCCGAGCAGTACAACGCCACGGGGAACCTTTCCCAGGCGGAGCTTGCGTACGAAAACGTGACGCGGCTTGCGCCTAAGAACGCCAACGCCTGGGCCGAGCTCGCGGACATCAAGATTGCGCTTGATCCCTCAAGCCTCGTGAAGGCGGGTGAGCTCGCCAAAAAGGCGCTTGAAATCGATCCCTGGCACCAGAAGGCGCTCATGATCGGCGCCGCGGCGGCCTTCGAAGAGGGCGACTACAAAAATTCCGCGATCTACTTCAACCGTTTGCTCACGCAGATTCCGGAAGGAAACGAAGTCCATGACGCATTGGCGCAGCAGCTCCAGATGACGCTCGATGCGGGCGGCCTCAAGTCCGTTCCGCCGGATCCTGCGGGAAAGAAGCCTGAGAGCGACCTCGACAAGATGATGAAGATGGGCGGCGGCATGTCGGCCGCTCCTGAAATGGGCGAGGACGGCGTGGGGCTCAATCCCCTGAAGCGCTGACGGTTTTCAGAAGAAAAGAAAAAACCTCCGGACGGATCTGATGGTCTTCCGGAGGTTTTTTTCGGGTCAGTGCGGGTCTTTTTTAAGCTTTTCCGTGCTCCCGCACCGGGAGCATCGGGTCGGTGGCGTCCGTGCCGACGAGAGCGAGCGCCGAGAGCATGATGAGCTGCGGCCCGAGATGAATGTCGACGGCGTCGAAGTATTCATGAATCGTATGCGTGCGCATCTGCTTCCCGCCCGCGGAGAGGCAGGTGGAGGGAATGCCCATGCTCATGGGCTTGTTGGCGTCGGTGGAGGAGAAGCCGTAGTTGGTGAGCGGAATTCCGAGCTCTGCCTGCGCGGCGCGCGAAGCCTGAAGGACCGGGCAGTCGTGGGGCCTCATGCCCGCCGGACGGTCGCCGATCATCTCCTCGACGAGGCGGAGCTTCTTTTCGGGATCCGTAATCCCCCAGATGCGGTTTTCTTCCTCAACGCCGGCGGCGAACGCCTCGCGGATTTCCTTTTCGAGCTTAAGCATCGGCTCCATCGCGAGACTGCGGATGTCGACGTCGACGGAGCATTCCGCTGCAATGGTGTTGACGGACGTCCCGCCCCGGATCGTGCCGATCGTGAAGGTCGTCTTCGGCTCACCGGGGACCTTGAGGTAGGCGACCTTTGCGCCCGCAATGCAGATCGCGTGAATGGCGCTCGGCGTGACGCCGAAGGCGCCGTAGCTGTGTCCGCCCGGCCCCTTCACGGTGAAGCGCCAGCGGTGCGAGCCGATGGCGCCGTAGAGGATGCGGCCCACGTCCGTGTTGTCGACGGCGAGAAGCCCGTCGACGGGAAGTCCCGACTTGTCGAAGAGGTACTTCGAACCCCGGATGTCGCCGAGGCCCTCTTCGCCCACGGTGCCCATGAAGAGGATGCTCCCCTTCGTGCGGATGCCCGCCGCCTTCATGGCGCGAAGGGTCTCGAGCACGGCGCGCAGCCCCGCGCAGTTGTCGCCGATGCCGGGCCCGTAATAGCGGTTTCCTTCCTGTCGCACCGAGACGTCGGTCCCTTCCGGGAAAACCGTATCCATGTGCGCGCCGATCGCGAGAAGCGGACCCTTCGGGTCCGTTCCCTGCCAGCGGCCGACGACGTTTCCGATGCCGTCGATCGCCACATCCTCGAGCCCGCATTCGTGCATGAGCTCGACGATGCGCTTTGCGCGCACTTCTTCCTTGAAAGTGGGCGCCGGAATTTCGCAGAGCTCGACCTGGAGCCGGATGGCGGCGTCCGTGCGGTCGTGAATGTATTCGAGCGCCTTCTGAACCTCGGGGAGTCCCGCAATGGTCTCGAGCGCATCCCGGGCCGCGGGTGAAATCGGAGGAATGTTTGCCTGCGTCATCTTGAGCTTCTCCTTTTGAGCATTAAGAGCATGAATGGCGGACGGCAAAAATCATGCGCTTTCATGCGAAGTTTTTCCAGAAGAGAATTCCCGGGGCGGCGGGTTTACGCAATAGGAGGTAGTCAATAGACGCTTTCAATAGATAGAATGGCCTATCGCCATCTCCGGCCAAGCATTCCCTGACCATCCATGAGCTCGAGCCTTCTTATTCTGCTCTCTGCCTTCTTCGGCGCCTGTGAAACGGCTTTGATCCGCAGCATCGGCACGACGCATGATTTCCTTGAGCTCATGACGGCGCAGTATCTGGGCGTCTCGCTTCTCTGCACCTTCTGGATGCTGAAAACGAGGACGCCCTTTTTCAGCTCCTGCTGGCGGCTTCACCTCACGCGCGGCTGCACGGGTCTCTGCGCATCCGTCTCGGCCATCATCCTCGCGCAGGAGATTCCGGTCTGTTCGGCCGAATGCATGCTCTATACGTCTCCCTTCTTCATTCTTCTCATCATGTGGATGATGAAGTGGGACCGGAAGGTGAGCTTCCTCACGCTCGCCGCCATTCTCACGGTGGGGTTCGGGGGCTGCATTCTTGCGCTCAATCCGACCGCTGACGGCATGACGATCCGCCATCTGATTCTCGGCGGCATTCTGGGTCTCGCCGCCGCCTGCTCGACGCTTCTTCTGCGCGCCGTCGGGAACCGCGGGGAGCCGGTGGTCCGCACGACCTTCTACCTCTCAACCTTCTGCTTCGCGGCCGGCATCATCGGCGGATTCTTCTACCGCGGGGGCGCGGACGGCCTCATCTGCACGGAGCCGAAGGTGCTTCTCATCGGCCTCATCGTCCTCATCGTGCAGCTCTGCCGCGCGGGCGGATGGAAGTACGGGAACTGGTTCGTCAATTCCGTCTTTTACTTTTCGGGCATTCCCTTTGCAGCCATGCTCGGATTCCTTCTCTTCGGCGAAAAGGTCGGCGCCGAAGCTCTGATCGGCGTCGTCCTCATCATCGGCGCATCGGCAGCGGCCACCATGCTCGAACGCGCCAGGACGAAGAAAAGCGCATCCTCAGCCGCGTAGGAAGAATTCCGGAGAAAGGCCGGAAGGAGGGAAGCTGCACTCCAATAGTGCACGCCGCAAAGCCTCTCTTCGCGCCAACCGCGTTCACCGTAAACCCTTCAATTGTCGACAAAAAATCAACACTAAGGAGGGCGTTGACCGCGTTGAAGCGGACTAGGTCTTTTTACCTATGTGGCACCAAATGATGGCAAATATGGCATCGATAGACTTGCCGGAATGCTTTTAAACAGGGCTTCTCCCGGCAGGTCTCAGGCGCTTCCCGAAGCGTTTCCGAGTTCGCCCGCCGGTTTTCGAGAACCTCTGCAATCCCTTGATACCCCAGAGAGGAAATCCATCGTGGCACTTATTCAAAGAACCCGGCCTGAAGCTCTGCTCGTCCTCGCCGACGGCACCGTCTTTCACGGCGAAGGCATCGGCGCGAGCGGCATGACGACGGGCGAAGTCGTCTTCAATACTTCCATGACCGGTTATCAGGAAATCCTGACGGATCCGTCCTATACCGGGCAGCTCGTGACGCTTACCTGCGCGCACATCGGCAATGTGGGCGTCAACCCCGAGGACATGGAAAGCCGCGCGATTCATGCGGCGGGCCTCATCGTCAAGGCGGCCTCGGACCTTCCGAGCAACTGGCGCGCGAAGAAGTCCCTGCCGGAGGCGCTCAAGGATGCGGGCGTGAAGGCGATCTGCGGCATCGACACCCGCGCGCTCACGATTCATCTGAGGGAAACGGGCGCGCAGGCGGGCGCCATCCTGACGGCTGAACCGGGGCAGGAGCTTTCCGACGAAGACGTCGCCCGCGCGCTAGCCGCCGCGAAGAGCTGGGGCTCCATGGCGGGTCAGGATCTCGCTCAGACGGTGACCACGAACGAAGTCTACGAATGGACCGAAGGGAGCTGGGAGCCCTCGCGCGAGGGCGAGCCCGCCGGGTTCCGCCAGCCCGTGGCGTTCCCGTACCACGTCGTTGCCTACGACTTCGGCATCAAGACCAACATTCTGAGGCTCCTCGCCGACCGCGGCATCCGCGTGACGGTTGTTCCCGCGAAGACCCCGTTTGAAGACGCGATGGCCTACGACCCCGACGGCATCTTCCTCTCGAACGGCCCGGGCGACCCCGCCCCCTGCACGTATGCGATCGAGGTGGCAAAGAAGGCGATCGAAGCGAAGGTGCCGCTCTTCGGCATCTGCCTCGGCCATCAGATCATGGGCCTCGCCGTGGGCGCGAAGACCCTCAAGATGAAGTTCGGCCACCACGGCGCCAATCACCCGGTCGAAAACCTCGCGACGAAGCGCGTTGCCATTACGAGCCAGAACCACGGCTTTGCGGTGGATGCGGAGACGCTGCCCGAAAATGCGCGCGTCACGCACCGCTCGCTCTTTGACGGGTCGCTCCAGGGGTTCGAGCTTGTCGGTCAGCCCGCCTTCTGCTTCCAGGGCCACCCGGAAGCGAGCCCCGGCCCGCACGATCTCGACATTCTCTTTGAGAAGTTCGCCAAGAGCCTTGCGGAATACCGCAGGCGCTGAAATAGGAAGCGCCCTGAAAGGCATCCGCAATCCCCTAGCGACTAGAGACAGAACACAAGACAAAAGAGTTTCAGGAAAATGGCGAAGCGTACAGACATTCAATCCATTCTCATCATCGGCGCCGGCCCGATCATCATCGGTCAGGCGTGCGAATTCGACTACTCGGGCGTGCAGGCCTGCCGGGTGTTGCGCGAAGAGGGCTACCGCACGATTCTCGTCAACTCCAACCCCGCGACGATCATGACCGATCCGCAGACGGCGGACGCGACCTACATTGAACCGATCAACTGGGAGACGGTGGCGCGCATCATCGAAAAGGAGCGCCCCGATGCGATCCTCCCGACGATGGGCGGCCAGACCGCGCTCAACTGCGCGATGGACCTGGCGCACCACGGCGTTCTGCGCCGCTACGGCGTGGAGCTGATCGGCGCCACGCCCGAAGCGATCGACAAGGCCGAAGACCGCGAGCGCTTCAAAAAAATCATGAGCGAGATCGGGCTTGAGTCCGCCCGCTCGGGGGCCGCCCATACGCTCGAAGAGGCCCTCCAGATCCAGAAGACTGTGGGCTTCCCCGCGGTCATCCGCCCGAGCTTTACGCTGGGCGGCACGGGCGGCGGCATTGCCTACAACATGGAGGAGTTCATCACGATCGTTTCGCGCGGTCTGGAACTCTCCCCCACGAGCGAAGTGCTCATCGAAGAGTCGCTCCTCGGCTGGAAGGAGTACGAGATGGAAGTTGTCCGCGACAAGGCGGACAACTGCATCATCGTCTGCTCGATTGAAAACCTTGATCCGATGGGTGTCCATACGGGCGACTCGATTACGGTGGCCCCTGCACAGACCCTCACCGACAAGGAATACCAGGCGATGCGCGACGCCTCGATGGCGGTGCTCCGCGCGATCGGCGTCGATACGGGCGGATCGAACGTTCAGTTTGCGGTCAATCCCGACAACGGCCGCATGATCGTGATCGAGATGAATCCGCGCGTCTCGCGCTCCTCGGCGCTCGCCTCTAAGGCGACGGGCTTCCCGATCGCGAAGATCGCGGCGAAGCTTGCCGTGGGCTATACGCTTGACGAACTGAAGAACGAAATGACGGGCGGGAAGACCCCGGCTTCGTTCGAACCTGCAATCGACTACGTCGTCACCAAGGTGCCGCGCTTTGCCTTTGAGAAGTTCCCGGCTGCCGACGATCGCCTGACGACCCAGATGAAGTCTGTGGGCGAAGTGATGGCGATCGGCCGCACCTTTGAGGAGTCGCTTCAGAAGGCGCTTCGCGGTCTCGAGACCGGAAAGAGCGGCCTCGACCCGATCACGATCGACAGAAACCAGATCCTGCGCGAGATTGCCGAACCCGGCCCCGAGCGGCTCTTTTACGTTGCCGACGGCTTCCGCATCGGCATGACGGTGGACGAAATCTTCGAGCTTTCGAAGATCGACCGCTGGTTCCTGCGTCAGATCGAGGAGCTCGTTCAGATTGAGAAGTCGATCGAAGGGCACAACCTCAACGAACTCGACGAGAACGACTTCTGGGCCTTGAAGTCCCGCGGGTTCTCGGACAAACGCATCGCGAAGCTCCTTGCCGACTGCCACGAAAACGAAGTCCGGGAAGCCCGCCGCGTGCTCGGGGTCGAACCGGTCTATAAGCGCGTCGATACCTGCGCCGCGGAATTTGCGACGACGACCGCGTACCTCTATTCGACTTTCGAGAGAAGCCGCGTTTCCGAGGCCGCTCCGACCAACCGCAAGAAGGTGATTGTTCTGGGCGGCGGCCCGAACCGGATCGGGCAGGGCATTGAATTCGACTACTGCTGCGTTCACGCCTCCATGGCGCTCCACGAGGACGGCTGGGAGTCGATCATGGTGAACTGCAACCCCGAAACCGTTTCGACCGACTACGACACCTCCGACCGCCTCTACTTCGAGCCCGTGACGCTCGAGGACGTGCTCGCCATCTGCGAGGTCGAGAAGCCCCGGGGCGTGATCGTGCAGTACGGCGGTCAGACGCCCCTCAAGATCTGCCGCGCGCTCGAAGCCCACGGCGTGCCCATCATCGGCACGACCCCCGACGCGATCGACTGCGCGGAGGACCGCGGGCGCTTTCAGGCGCTTATTGAGAAGCTCGGCCTTCGCCAGCCGCCCAACCGCACGGCCTACACCGAGGAGGAGGCGCTCGCCAAGGCCGAGGAAATCGGTTATCCGCTCGTGGTTCGTCCCTCCTATGTTTTGGGCGGCCGCGCGATGGAAATCGTTCATACGCCTGAACGCCTCCTCAAGTACATGCATGAAGCCGTGAAGGTGAGCCCCGAGGAGCCCGTGCTGCTCGACCGGTTCCTTGACGACGCCGTTGAAATGGACGTCGATGCGGTCTGCGACGGCGATGTTGTAGCCGTCGCGGGCGTGATGGAGCATATCGAGCAGGCGGGCGTTCATTCGGGCGACTCCGCGTGCTCGCTCCCGCCCTACAGCCTCGCGCCCTCGCTCGTCGCGGAAATCCGCCGCCAGACGCGCGAAATGGCGAAGGCCCTCAAGGTGGTGGGTCTCATGAACGTGCAGTTCGCCGTGAAGGACGCGCACACCGACAACCCGGTGGTCTACGTGCTCGAAGTCAACCCGCGCGCCTCGCGTACGGTTCCCTTCGTCTCGAAGGCGACGGGCCATCAGCTCGCGAAGATTGCAGTCCGCTGCATGGTGGGCGACAAGCTCGCCGACCAGGGCCTCACGGTTGAGGAGCTCGAAAAGGCGCCTCCGTACTTCAGCGTCAAGGAAGCCGTCTTCCCGTTCGCGAAGTTCCAGGGCGTCGATCCGGTCCTCGGGCCGGAGATGCGCTCCACGGGTGAAGTGATGGGTATCGGCCGCGACTTCGGCGAAGCGTTGAGAAAGAGCCAGCTCGCCGCAGCGTCGAAGCTTCCTGCGGGCGGCCTCTGCTTCATTACCGTCCGCGATTCTGATAAGCCCAAGGTTGCCATTGCCGCGCATGAGCTTCACCACGCGGGCTTCAAGCTCATCGCGACGGCCGGCACCGCGAAGGTGATTCAGGCTGCAGGCATCCCCTGCCGGAGCGTCAACCGCGTGCACGAAGGTCGTCCGAACATTCTTGACCTCATCAAGAATAAGGAAATCCAGCTCGTCATCATGTCCGTTGCCGAACATGAAAACGAACTCGACGACGCCCGCGCGATCCGCCAGACGTGCTTGGCCGAGCAGACGACCTACTACACGACGATGGCGGGCGGCCTCGCCGCTGCCGAAGGCATCCGCCACGGCGAACTCTCCGAAAAGGTGAGGGATCTGCAGAGCCTTCACCAGGGGAAGGTCGACTAAAAAGCTCGGTCAAAACTAACTTTTAGTTGACAGGTCGGTCATGGCGTATTTCTGCCGTGGCCGACCTTTTTTCTTCTGCTCGATGATGGGCTTCGCCGCAGTTCAATAGCAGGCATCACGGAGTTCATCCGCAATTTGCGCTTCGCCGATTTCTCTGAGCCGATCCGCAATCGCCAGAGCTCTCTCTCGTTCATGAGGAATATCCACGAAGATCGGGAGTCCCATGCCGCCTTGAGATGCTGCGATGCGCATAGCCTTCAGCAGCTTCGGTCCCAGTTCTGAGGGCGACTTGCCGTCTTTTCCCGGTTCATAACGCGTCCAGTCGATCTTCGCGGAGGCATTGGCAACGGCATATAGCACCTCGGAAGCAATTCCCGGATTGTCGTATTCCTCCGGAGACCAGGCGAGAAGAATGCGCGCGGCAAGGTCCTTGCCCGTCAGCTCCTCAACGTAGGGGCCACCGAGAAACACGGCCGCAGTATCGATCATTACGACTCTCTGGGCTCTAAGCCACGCGTCATAGGCGGGATGCGTCAGAACGTCCGGAAGAGCATTCAATGGCGACTCGTCATGAGCGAAGTTGATCCACACGTTCGGATTCTCATCGAGACTCAGAAAGGGAAGCGCTTCAGGATTGGCGTCTGAGCGGAGTGATGCGTGGAAAACAAGTGTCGGCAGAACCTGGTACTCACCAAGGTCGGACATCGTCATCGCCTCCTTGAGGAGCCCGGCCTCCGATAACTTTGCTGCTGCCGCAAGAGCCTGAACTTCCCATCAAAAGTTACACTCGCTCCTAAGATGCCTGCAGAAACGTC
>NZ_CALDXB010000058.1 GCF_937923675.1 uncultured Sutterella sp.
CCTGGTTCCAGAGTCCCTTGCAGGCGTCGCCCGTCACCGGGTGATATTCGCCTTCAGCACGCCGGATCACGAAGAGCGACATGTCGACGCCTTCCTTCTCAAGCTGTCTGAGAACAGTGTTGAGGCGGCGCTCCGAGAGTCGATCGTTGTATTCATACGTGCCGATGCGGTCCGTATGCGCCGTGATCGAGAAGCGGATGTGAAGCTGATCGATGATCTTCCTTTCCTTCGCGAGCACTTCGGCGACATGGCGGATTTCCGCAATGCCTTCGGGCTTCAGAACATGCTTGTCGAACGCAAAGAGCGTATCGGCTGAAAGCGTGAAGTCGAGGCACGGCGTATAGAAGACCTTCGCGATGAAGGCCGCCATCGATTCGTCGTTCAAGAGAAGCTCGCGCGCGTCCGCCGTGATGAGGCCGGGAACGACTTCGGCGAGTCGGTTGACTTCCCTTTCCGTCTCCTCGTCGTCCGTGAAGGCAACGAGAACGGGCTTGGCAAGCGGTTCCTGTTCATGGAAGACCTTCCAGCCTTCTTCAAAAAGGCGCCCGCGATTCACCTCATCGCCGTCGGTGAAGAAGAGAAGCGCGCTCTTTTTGCGAAGAAGCTCCGCCGTTTCGCGCTGAAGTTCTTTCTCCGACTCCGCATAGCGCTCAAGGCGCATTTCGTAATCCATCAGCCCTTCGCCGGGATTCGTCATGCGCCCGAAAACTTCAAGTCGTTCCGGCAGCCGCCCGACCTTCTCTTCAAAGTCATCCTTAAAGCCCACGGGGAGCGTATGGGGCGCCATGGTGCCGGCGGCTACCTGGATCCCGGCCTCTGTCGGGAGCATCCGGCGAAGCTTCAGAAGGAGGTTCTTCGCAAGCACGACCTTGCGGTAGTCATAAAGGGCGTCGTATTCCTTTTCCTTCCCCTTTGCCCAGTCCGGATAGGACTTCTCCTCGGGTTCCTTCAACTTTTCCTGCATCGTGCCCGAATAGTCGATGAACCAGGCGGAGCTTTCAACCTTCGGACCGCAGTCGGGGTCGGAATAGACGGAATAAACGGCATGTGCTGGTGCAGCAGCGAACGCGGCGGCAGAGAACGCAGCAAGGATGGCGATCTTCAATTTCGTATGCATCATCTTTCTCCTCAGAACTCGTACTTGAGACCGACCGAGACTTCGTAGTCCTTCTCATAGTCGTCGCCGGTTTCCCGTTCGAACTGTCCGTAAAGACGCATGCTTTCGTTGAACTGCCAGTCGCCGCCGAGCCCATAGTAGAAAGTCGTCTTCCCGGCCACTTCGCCGTCAAAGCGGTCGCTTCCGAACCAGACGGTGCGGTCCCCGAGGAAGTCGTGCTTGACGCCCGCCTTCAGATAAAGCTGCGAATAGCGGCGGTCGATTTCCTCCCGATCCTCGCCGTAATTGAATTTCTTACCAATCACGATGCCGGCGCGGCCGATGAGCGAATCGGCATCCTTCTGCCGGATCCTGCCGCCGGAGGAGAGCGTGTACTTTTCGCCTTCAACGCGATAGAAGGCGAGCTGGAGCTGAGGCTCAAGCCACCACGAGTTGTACCAGGGCCCCCACGAGAGGTCGTTTCTCGTCGTGTGGAACATATGGCCCACTTCGATCGAGGCGCCCCAGCCGAGGGTGTTGTATTTGCCCGTGATCTTTCCATGTTCGCCGACAGTGGAAAGCTTCTGACGGTAATGGTCGGCCGAGAGCACGAAGTCCGCGTAAGCGCCCTGGTAGTTCGCCCATGTCGCATAAGCGTTGAGACCGATCGCATCGGTTTTGCCCGACCCCTGACCGTCCATCAGATCCTGTTCGGCATGCGCCTGGCGGATGTTGGCGCCGAGGAGCCAGAGGCCTTCCTCGGTATTGCGCACGAGATGGTCGTAACCGAAGCTCACGCCGTAGAGATCCTGGTCGTAGCCCTTCGAGGCGATGCCGCCCACGGAATCCTTCATCATCATGGCCTTGGCCCAGAGACCATCCTGAGCGCCGTAGCGCACTTCTCCGAGGCGCTTCCTGAGCGTGCTCAGATAGATCGGGTTGAAGCTGATTCCCGCAATGGCCGTTGTGGTCTTACCGGGGTCGTTGATCTCTTTCGTGTAGCCGGAGACCCAGTAGTCCGTCATGCCGGTAGAAATGTCGAGAGCATCGGGATCGGATTCCGTGGATTCAAGGCTATCCACTTCCACGATCCTGTCGTAATCGTCGCGCTCGAAGAGCGTGGAATTCACCGCCCCCTTGATTTTCCCGTTGTCGTCCAGGGGACCGCCAGAGAGCTCAAGAATGTTCCCGGCCGCATCAACGTAGCTGTCGGTATGCGTGGTCTTCCAGATTTTCGGCTTGTACTTGAAGGCCGTCGTATCGAGCGTCGTCCAGTCGCCCGTGAGCTTCACGTTCGACGGCGTCGTTGCAAATTTAAGCACCCGGCCCTGGTAGTCGATGGATCCATCAGCGATCGTTTCATCGTTGATGCGGACGCGGTAATGCTCATCGGTCGTGCCGCCCGTGCTTCTGAAGTGAAGGAAGTCGCCGAACCTGATGTCGTGACGCATGCGGGCATTGGCTTCGTCAAGTAAGAAGCCGGTAAGCTCGATGGGGACTTTTCTGCCGTTTGCACCATTGAACTGATAGCTCCCGTCTGCCGTGAATCTGCCGTTCTCGAGCTTGCCTTGAGTAATGATCCCGTCGCTAGCGTCCTTCTTATAGAAAGTCACGCCGTCAAAAGAGAGCACCTCCACGCCGTCTTTCTCAAGATCGGCGAGGATGTCCGTATTGAGAATGAAGAGACTTCCCTCTCCCGGCGCAGCAGCTGCGCTCGCGGTCTGAATCCCGGAATGCGCCTGATCCGTAATCGACTTGACTTCCAGGTACTGATAGGGATTTTCGTCAGACCAGCGGTTCTCTGCGTGATGCAGGTCGATCGTGCCGCCAGTGGCCCGCAGATTCTTGAAGATGCTGTCGTCGGTAACAGTCCAGAGCGTGCCGGACCCAACCTCCATGTCGATGTTGCCGTTGGCGGCGCCTATGAGGTAGGAACTGGCTTTCTTCATGAAGAAGTTGATGCGGCCTTCTTCGATGTAGGGAGGGACGACATCGTCAACATCACCAGTTTCTTCACTGACAACCGGACTATCCTCAACAGATCCTATGTCTTGGTATGGAAGACTTAACTCAACACCCCAAGAGCGAGGCGCCCAAGAAAGGACATGCACAGTAAACCCAATGTACTGGGCAGATGGGAATTCAAATTTTAAATCTGTCGCTAAAGCCTTACTTGTATGCAAATCTCCATTTACGAAAACATAGTTATTATCATCACCTTCAACATTAATATTCGCTGTGGAATTACCCATTGCTTCAATGGCGCGAGACTTCCAAAGAGAATCTAACTTTTTCGATGGATTAACCTCTACAGTAAAATTTTTGGCAACATTAACCGTACGTTCCCGCGCTAAATTCGCATTGGTTGGGTCCTCTACAGGGCGATCGCAGAATCCGAAAAGTTAATGAGTGCTTCTCTTTGCAATTTTCA
>NZ_CALDXB010000059.1 GCF_937923675.1 uncultured Sutterella sp.
CCGGAAGAAAGTGCGGCATACAAAATATTCAGAAGTGGCTGACGGATTACGGCGAGGCCTTTATGGCGCACTGCGAGAGCATGACGCTGACGCAGAAGTACCTCGAAGGGCGGCTCGACCAAAGGCACCCCCGGCTCGACCGACTGGAGCCGGAAGCCATAGAGAGCTTTGACATGACACCGTGGATGCCGGACGAGTATGCACGGCGCGAAAGGGAAGCGAAAGCGTAAACAGCAGGGGCACCTGGCGTTTCAGGTGCCCTTTTTACATGTCCTTGCCCGAAGTCACGAAAATGGAACCAATGGGGAAGTTACGGATGTTCTGAAAGCCAAGGCGCGGAATCCGGGGCTTCTGACGTGAAGCAAGATGCGCGCGCATGTTTCTCTTCCATCATCTCTTTCGAGCTGGACCATGGCTCAGTCATAAGAACTAAAGGAGAAAAGCATGACGCTCAATCGCCGCAAATTCATTTCCACCGCCGTTGCGGGCGCTGCCGCTGCCGGATCGGCAGCCGTTCACGCCGCCCCGGAATCCTCCAAAGACTCCATGCTTCCCATGAAATGGGATGAGGTCTGGGACGTCATCGTTGTGGGCTCGGGCGGCGCCGGCATGGCGGCCGCCATCCGTGCGGCCGACAAGGGCTCGAAGGTTCTCGTCCTCGAGCGCCTCGCCTTCCCGGGCGGCAACACGCAGCTCGCCCAGGGCCAGATGAATGCGGCGGATCCCGTGCGTCAGCCCCGGCAGGGCATCAAGGACAGCCCGGAACTCCATGCGAAGCAGACCCTTGCCGCCGGCGACTACCGCGGCGACCCGGAACGCGTGCGCGTCCTTTGCGAGAACGCCTACGGCGCCGTCACATGGCTCGAGAGCCTCGGCATGGAGTTCCGTCCGGACGTCTTCCAGATGTTCGGCGGCCTTTATCCGCGCGCGCACCAGCCTGTTGAGCCCAAGGGCAAAGGCTACATCCAGGTGCTCCTCAAGGCCCTGAAGGAACGCAATGTCCCGATCCGCACGAACGTTCGAGTGACGGAGATCATCCGCGAAACGCCGGTTTCGGGGGACGTCCGCGGCGTGCGCTGCGAAACGAAGGAGGGCGTTCGCTGGATTCGTGCGCGCCAGGGCGTCGTTCTCGCTGCAGGCGGCTTCTCTGCCAACAAGTACCTGCGCGAACTCCATGACCCGCGCGTGAAGAATCTCGGCACGGACAACCTCCCCAACCAGACGGCGGGCGACGTCATGATGGCGGCGGTGCGCGTCGGCGCTTACCTCGTCGGCATGGACTTCATTCAGTCCACCCCGGGTGCTCCTGCCGGGAAGAAGATGAAGATCATCCTCAACACCAAGGTTGCCGAGTCGATCTACGTCGACAAGCGCGGCAATCGCATCGTCGACGAAGGCGCAAGGCGCGACCAGATCCGCGATGCGGTTTTGGCAACCCCCGAGCGCTACGCCTACACGGTGGTCGACAATGAAACGTATGAGAGCTACAACTCTGCGGTTCATTCGAGCGTCGAGGAAGGGATCCGCATCAACGAAGCCTGGACCGCGCCTACGATCCGGGAGCTCGCTCAGAAGATGGGCGTTGATCCCGATGGTCTCGAAAAAACGATCGACCGCTACAACAACGTGCTCGTCAAAAACCAGAAGGATCCCGATTTCGGCAAGGCTCCGAGAAACCTCACGAAGCGGATTGAAAAGGGTCCCTTCTGGGCCTGCTATACGGGCATGACCGTTCACCATACGATGGGCGGCATCAACTGCAACACGAAGGCGCAGGTGCTCGACTGGCAGGGGAACGTGGTTCCGCGCCTCTACGCTGCGGGCGAAATCACGGGCGGCATTCACGGCACGAACCGCGTGGGCGGGAACGCCCTCCTTGACTGCATGGTCTACGGTCAGATTGCCGGCATCAATGCGGGGAAAGAACGCCGCGCCTGATGCGTAGGGAGCCTGCGGCCTGAAAGGCTGCCGGCCTCCTGAGTCAAGGGGAAGTCCGGGCAGAGCATTTGATGCCGCCCGGACTTTCTTCTTTGCTTACGATTTCACCCGGATCGGGTCTGCGGAAGGGGACTCCGGCATGATAGAAAGTCGGAATCTTCGCGTTTTCCCCATAACGACCCTATGCCCATTCTTTCTGAAATTGTCCGCGCCCTTGAGAACGGCGCGAATTTAAGCGAATCCGAACTCCTCGCGCTCGCCGCTGGTCCTCGCGAGGATCTTTTCGACACGGCCGAGGCCGTCACGCGGAAGATGGCGCCCCGCGCCTACAACCTCTGCGGCATCATCAACGTCAAGTCGGGCGAGTGCTCTGAAAACTGCCGCTGGTGCGCGCAGTCGAAGCACTGGGAAGTGCCGGGCGTCAAAATCCATCCGATTCTTCCCGACGACAAGGTGGAGGCGGGCGCAAGGCGAGCCGCGGAAAACGGCATCGTGCGCTATTCGCTCGTGGCGAGCGGGAGGAAGCCCTCAAGGCGTGAGATCCGCGAATACTGCGAGCGGATCCGCGAGGTGAAGCGCAATCACCCGGAGCTCGAGGTCTGCGTGTCGCTCGGCCTCTTGTCTGAAGAAGATCTCAGCGCCCTGAAGGACGCCGGCGTCGTGCGCATTCACTGCAACCTTGAAACATCGCCCGAATTCTTCCGGGAAGTCTGCACGTCGCACCGGATCGACGACAAGATCGAGACCCTCCGGCGCGCCCGGGCTCTGGGGCTCGACGTCTGTTCGGGCGGCCTCATCGGCATGGGCGAAACGCTCCTCGACCGCATCCGTCTCGCGCGCCTCTGCCGCGAGCTCGAGGTGCCTTCGATTCCGATCAATCTGCTTTACCGCGTGCCGGGCACTCCTCTCGCAAACGTGGAAGCGCTCTCTCAGGAAGAATTCCTCGTCGCAGCGGCGCTCTTCCGGCTCGCCAACCCGACGGCCTACCTGAGGTTTGCGGGCGGAAGAAACCTCCTCACGCCCGACACGATCCGGGAAGCCATGCGGATCGGCATCAATTCGGCGATCAGCGGGGATCTTCTTACCACGACCTCGGGCGGCACTCCCGTCGACGATGCGGCGCTCTTTCAGACGGCAGGCTACGCCGTTCCATAAAGGGAAAACAAAAAACTGCCGCCGGATTCCCAGGAGGGAAATCCGGCGGCAGTGTTGGTATGATTAAGCGTCAGAGGAATTGAGCGCGTCAGGCCTTCATTTCAACGAGCGAATGCCCCGTCATTTCCGGGGGCTGTTTGAGTCCCATGAGTGCGAGCACCGTGGGCGCGACGTCGGCGAGGACGCCGTCCTTCACCTTTTCGACGCGGTCGGAAACGACGAGGATCGGCACGGGGTTCAGCGAATGCGCGGTGTTGGGGGAGCCGTCCGCGTTCTTCGCATGATCGGCATTTCCGTGGTCGGCAATCTGCACGACGTCATAGCCGCACTCGCGCGCGGTTTTGATGACCTTTTCAACGCATCCGTCGACCGCTTTGACGGCCTTCTCGATGGCGTCCCAGACGCCCGTGTGACCCACCATGTCGCCGTTGGCGAAATTAAGGCAGATGAAGTCGTACTTCTCTTCGCGAAGCGCGGCGCAGAGCTTCTCAGCGACTTCAGGCGCGCTCATTTCAGGCGCCAGATCGTAGGTCGCAACCTTGGGCGAGGGCACGAGAATGCGGTCTTCGCCGGGGAAGGGAGCCTCGCGGCCGCCGTTCAGGAAGAACGTGACGTGCGCGTATTTTTCCGTTTCCGCAATGCGGAGCTGCCTGAGCCCGAGGCTCGCCACGTATTCGCCGATCGGGTTGACGACGTTTTCCTTGTCGAAAAGAACGTGGAGCCCTTGGAATGTCGCGTCGTACGGGGTCATCGTCGCGAACCAGAGGGAGAGCGGCTTCATATTGCCCTGCGGGGCCTGCGTGAGAACGCTCGTCAGCTCCCGCGCGCGGTCGTTGCGGAAGTTGAGGAAGACGACGGCGTCGCCCTCCTGAATCCGGCCGACGGGGCTGCCTGAGGCATCCGTCTTCACGACGGGCTTCATGAATTCATCGGTGATGCCGGCGGCGTAGGAGTCCTCGACCGACTTCACGAAATCCTGCGAGGGAGCGCCTTTTCCATGAACGAGGAGGTCGTAGGCTTCCTCAATGCGTTCCCAGCGCTTGTCGCGGTCCATCGCGTAGTAGCGTCCGATCATGCTCGCCAGCACCGCCGTTTCGCCCGGAGCGGAGAGCTTCTCCTCAAGGCGCTTCACGAACCCGAGGCCGCTCTTCGGATCGGTGTCGCGTCCGTCCATGAAGGCATGAACGAAGACCTTCCGGATCCCTTCCTTTCGTGCAAGGTCGATGAAGGCGAGAAGATGGTCGAAGCTCGCGTGCACGCCGCCGTCGGAAAAGAGCCCCATCAGGTGGAGCGCCGAACCGGTTTCCTTGGCGTGAGCGATAAGGGCGGCGATTTCCGGCTGCGCGGTGAGCGCGCCCGATTCGCAGGCGCGGTTGATGCGCACGAGGTCCTGATAGACCACGCGGCCTGCGCCGATATTGAGGTGGCCGACTTCGGAATTTCCCATCTGGCCGGCGGGGAGCCCCACGTTTTCGCCGAAGGTGAGAAGTTCGGCATGCGGGCAGCGCTTCATGAGCGATTCAAGATAGGCCGGATGCGCGGCCGAAATGGCGTCGGCCGGGTCGGCTGCGCCGCCGCCGATGCCCCAGCCGTCAAGAATCATAAGAAGGACTTTATGCATTTAGCGTCTCTTGCGGATTCCGCGTGAGTTTTTTTGAGGTCTGAGCATTTTAACAGGCCCGAATCTGCCGATTTCCTGGGGGATGCGGACGCAGCCCTGCATGCGCGCGGCTCCCGGCCTAGAATCCATGGATACTGCAGTCAATCTCTCTTCCCGCTCCTTATGAAGAACCCATCCATCCGCATCATCCCCGCGCGCGAGAGCCTCCGGCGCGTTCACGGCGAGGGCGCAGCCGACCTCGATGTTTCAAGCATCGACCTGATGCTGCGCATGATGAATGCGGTGGATGTGGTGAAGGGCGTCATCTTCGATGAACTGAAGGCCTCGACGGGCCTTTCCGAAGGGAAGTTCACCATGATGATGTGCCTGAGGGAGGAAGGAAAGCCCCTCTCGATCGGCGACATTTCCCAACGCATCGGCGTTGCGCCCCCCACGGTGTCCGTGATGGTGGCGCGGATGGTGGGCGAAAAGAGGCCCCTCATCGTGAGAAGAAGCAGCGAGAAGGATGCGCGCTCGAGCCTCGTTGAGCTCACCCCTGAAGGGCGGGAGCTTCTCGACAGGGTGCTCCCCGTTCATTTCCGGCGCGTGGAGGAGTTTGCCGCCCCCCTCACGTACGAGGAGAGGGAAACGCTCATCCGCCTCCTCTCGAAGCTCACGGCGCCTTTTGAGAAGAAGACGCCGTGAGAAATGACCTGACGCCGGGAGTCTCCGGGAATCCTCCGTCACGCAGTCCCTGATTGAGCCTCCTCTGCCCGAGCCGCCGTGCGGGCGGGAGCTGTTCCGGCTTCTCTGTCGGGTACTGCCTGCAGGTCGTGCCAGTACTGCCGGAGCTCCTTTCTCCGCTTCTCTTCATCCCGCCAGAAGCGGATCGCATTGAGGCTTCCGAGGAAAATGAGCCACAGAAGGGCGCCTCCGAAGAGCGGAAGGGTCGCCAGGCCGTCGATTCCTCTCAGCCCCTGATCGCGCCAGAAGTTGAAGAGCCAGACGAGCGGGATGCCGAAGGAGACGTCGTGCACCCAGCCGTGCATGAAGCCCGTCGCCATGGTGGCGCCCCCGAGGATGAAGCCCGAGGGCACGAGGAAAATCATCCGGCCCGCGCCCTGACCGGGATTGGTCGTGCCCCAGGAGAGGAGAAAGGCGAGCCAGGTGTTCCCGAGCGCGCAGAGAAAGAGCGCCGGCATGAAGAGGAGAATATTGCCTGCGAACCGCAGCTGCCCCAGAAGAATCAGCACCGCCAGCGCGGCCGTCACCACCGCCGTAAAGATGAAGGCATAGGGCACTCCCCGGGCGAGAAAGCCGAAAAGCGACCCCGACAGGACTTCGCCGTCCCAGGAGCGCGTGACGCGCAGGCGCCCCACGATCATGAGGCTCACGAGCCCGTGATACATCATCGAAAAGAAGAGGAGAAAGCTCACCACGGTCGCCGTCGTCGCCTGTCCGGTCGGGTTCGTGAGATAACGGAAGCCCATTCTGATGGGCGACATCAGGGCTTGAGTTTCGTTCGTATTTTTGCCGAGCGACGAAACGCCGTCCGAACGGGAGACGGCGCGCTCCGCACCCAGTTCAGCGGCAATTTCGTTCAGTACCGAATACACCTCGCCGTTCTGCGCCGTGTTGCTGTCGTCCGCAAAGTAGCCGATGGTGAGCGTGCGGTCGCCCTTGAGAATCCTCGCCTGCGCTCCCTTCGGAATGTAGACGACGCCCACAAAGCGGTCGCCGCGCGTCATGGCCCGCGGATCCGACGGCGAATGGACGACCGACCTGACGGATAGGCTCGGAGAAGCATTGAGCTTCTCCACGAGCTCTGCCGACCAGCGGCTCTGATCGAGATCGACCACGGCAACCGGGGCCTCAAACACCACGTCGTGGGAGAGCGCAATCGAAAAGGCAAAGGCCGTGATGAGCGCAACGAGGATGGCGAGCTTCTGGTAAGGCACAAAATGTCCGCTCAGCATCGCCTCCCATTCCGAAGCCATGCTTTTCCGGATTTCCTTTATGAATCCTCTCATCAGAGCCTCACTTCAAGCGTCATGCCGGGAAGGAGCCCCTCGGCCGGAGGCACGTCGATGCGGACCCGGAAGAGCGTGAGGTCGGCCTGACCGCGCTCGCGCACCATCCGGAGGCTCGCAAAATCGGGCGCTGCCTCAGCGAGCGCCACCACGCCCGGAATGGTTTTTTGAAGTGCGGGAGAAAAGCATTGAACGGTAGTTCCTTCAGCAAAGCGCGCGATCTCCTTCTCGCTCACGTAGATGTCGAAGTAATGCCGTTCGCTCTCGAGAAGCACCGCCGGCGCGTTGGGGCCGATCAGTTCTCCCTTTTCATAGAGCACTTCAAGGACCTTTGCATTTTCGGGCGCATGGATCCGGAGGCGCGTCTCGTTCACGCGGAGCTGCTCGAGCTCTGCGCTGAGGGAGGCCCGGGTTGCCGCGAAATTTTCAAGATTGTGCTTTCTGTTCTGAGCCGCCCGGCGGGCGGTCTCAATGGCCTCAAGGTGCATGCCTTCGGCGGAGCCGGTCTTCTGCAGACGTTTGATTTCTTCATTGTCAGCCCCGATCGAGAGGCGCTTCACCGTATGTTCGCTGATGGCGAGCGCCTCACGGGCTGCGATCCAGGCGGCCTTCGCCTGATCGTAGGCGGACTTTGCCATTGCGCCCCTGGGATAAAGGTTCTGCGCGCGGGTCCAGTCGGATTTCGCGCTTTCGAGCGATGCAGCGGCGGCTTTTCTTGAGGCTTCAGCTTCCTCAATCTGGCGCCAGAGCGTCCGCTCGTTCGTGTCGGCTTCCCGGAGCGCCAGGGCAATCGATTCCTCTTCAAGCGCCGTCTGCGCGTCGATCTGCCGGATGGCGGCTTCCTGGGCCTCAATGGAAATGCGGACGTCGGTGCCGTCAATGCCGAGAAGGAGATCCCCCGCGCGAACGCGCTGACCTTCCGTTACGGGGCGCTCCACGAGCCGGCCGCCTACGCTCTGAAAGGCCGCCTTCACTTCGTGCGCCGTGAGGATGCCGGCCTTCAGACGCTCGGCCTCGGAGACGGCATCATTGCGGTTGCCGAGGAAAATCAGTCCGGCGGCCAGAATGCCGGCGGCGGCGAATCCGCCGATCGTGCGCAGGATGTCGCGTTTCTGCTTCTGAGGAATGGCCATTTTAATTAGTCAGCTAAATAGTCAAATATCAAAAAACGACAGGTTGATGCCGCAAAAGGCCTCTCCATGGAGATGATCTGGCATCAACGTGAGGGGCGCCGTGCAGGTACACTGTCATAATTATTAGCCGGCTAATTATATGCCTGAAAAATCCTCATGCCGTTCCTCCTCATTATTCTCCACCGCAACAGATGCGGCGGGGCGGAAGCTGCTTTCAGGTTTGATTTCTGGACATGCATTGATATTCAAGGAAAAGCTATCTCGCCAAAATGCTAGACTGCGAAGCGGTCAATGTAATTTGGGTCGCTTCGAGGTCTTCTGTGCTGGAAAAGAGGATTGCGGTTGGAAATTCTTCATTCGCCCTGATGAGGATGCGCAACTGCTTTTATGTCGACAAGACGCCGTACATCAGGCGCCTGGTTGAATCCGGGAGCTTTGTTCAGGTGATTTCTCGTCCGAGGCGATTCGGCAAGTCGCTCTTTCTCGATACGCTGCGCACCTTTCTCGCGGTTAATCCGGCCAACCGGGAAGATGTCTCCCGGCAGAAGGCGCTTTTTGAGAACCTCACCATCGTCAGGGACGCTGAATTCTGCCGCGCCTATATGGGCCGGGTGCCGGTTTTCTTCTTTTCCATGAAAGGATTCACGGGGCCGTCTTTTTCCTATGCACTCGGCAAAATTTGCAAAAAGATCACGGCTGCAGTGACCGAGTACAGCTATCTGCCGGAAAGTCCTCGTCTGACGAAAGGTGAGAAAGAAAGGCTCCAGGCTTACTTTTTTCTGGGCTCGAGCTGTCTCCGCATGGATGAGCGTACGGCCTGGCTCAAGGCTTCCCGTTTTTTGCCGGACATTCTCTACTGCCTTGCCAAGCACTTCGGCCGGCCGGCAATGCTGCTCATTGATGAGTACGATGTTCCGCTCGAGAAGGCTGCCTCTGCCGGATACTATGAGGAGATGCGCCTTTTTCTCAGGGACTTTCTCTCGGTCCTGAAGCCGGAAGATGCTCCCCGGGGCGGGCGGACTTCCGGTTCTGGAAAAGGCTGTTCTCACCGGCTGCCTGCCCGTCAGCGAGGAAGACGTTTTCCCGGGCGTCGATCATGCCGATACCGTCCTGAGCGGCAATGCAAGCTTATCTGCTTCGATCGGCTTTACGGAGGCTGAAGTCGGGAAGCTTCTTTATTACTTCGGGCTTGCCGGCCGCAGCAAGGATGTCAAGGAGCAGTACGACGGCTATCAGTTCGGGTCGGTCAAAATCTATTGTCCCTGGGACGTTCTGAACTTCTGCCAGGACGCGCTCGCAAGCAGCGACGTCAAAACGGCTGAGCCCGACAATTATTGGATCAGTACGAGCAGCAACGATGCGATCGATGAGTTTCTCGGGTTCCTCACGGAGGAGGATGCCGGCAGAATGCAGACGCTTCTCGACGGCGGCAGTATTGAGCTCAATATCAACGAGCAGCTGACATATTCGGATTTCGTTCAGCACAAATCTGAAGACTTCTGGACTCTGCTCCTTTTTACCGGCTATCTGACGGTAGATAAGCATCTGGGCGGCAGGAACTGCCTTTTGAGAATTCCCAATGAAGAGATCCGCCAGACTTTCAGAAGCCGCGTTTCGGCCCGGTTCTCGAGTCAAAATGCTGCATTTACCGCACACGGCATAAAGCTTGCCGAAGCTGCCGTCACCGGCAATGCTTCCCGCATGGCGGAAGTGCTCGAGCCGCTTCTGCGCACCTATGTTCCCGTTCGTGATGCGGCGACGAGAGCTCCGGCGGAAAATTATTATCACGGCTTCCTTTCCGCGCTTTTTGCCTGTGCAGGAAGCCGCATTCAGGATTTTCGCTCCAATGCGGAGTCCGGCAACGGGTATGCGGGCATCTTCTTCTCTTCAGGCAGCGGCCCGGATCGCAGCGGCGTCGTCATTGAAATCAAGCGTGCTGCCCGGCAGGAAGATCTTCCTGATGCTGTGGATGAGGCGCTTCGGCAGGTTGACAAAAAGGACTACTCGGAAGCGCTTCGAAGAATACGCTGCAGCAAGTATTTCGCTTACGGCATTGCCTTTTGCGGAAAGACCTGCGAGGTCGGCGGCGGCGAGCTGAAGCAGATTGCCCGATGAAGAGGCGCGAGGTCTCCGGTTGTAAAGTCGCGAAGCCTGAAACTTCGCTCGTTTACAGAGCGTTACGACTGTGACCAAAGAGAACGTTCTCCCGCAAGCCGCCTTTGAGGCGGCGGACTAAGATGAATCGCATCAGGGTTTACGCGAAGGGCTTAGTCCCCTCAAGCGTGATGCCCTGAGCCTCATGCGGCTGATTTCAGTCAGCCCGGGGCTCGAGGCACCTCATCTATTTAGGGAGAAAACGTTATGACCACCAGGACCTGGACCGTTGAAGCCAATGAAAGTCTTGTGAAGCTCGTTGATGCGGTGATCGCAAAGCATTCGGTTCGTTATCCGACCCCGGAAGCGTTCCTGCGCGCCGCGGCTGAAAACTTCGGCGAGCATCTCCTTGATCCGCGCGAAAGGAAGTCGGCCGAACTCACTGAAGGCGAGCTCTCCGACCTCATCAACGAATCGGTTCAGAAATATGCCGAAAAGCATAGTGAACTCACGGAAGCTGAACTTCAGGACCTCATCGGTGATGCGGTTGCCCGCGACCGCGCGCGCCGCCGCGAGCTTACCGAAGGCGAACTCCAGGATCTCATCAGCTACGCCGTTGCCGAAGACCGCAAAAAGGCCGATCGCCAGGCGGAACTGACCGAAGGCGAAATGGCGGATCTGATCGACTTCGCCGTTCAAAAGGCTCTTCAGAAGCATCACAGCCTCACGGAAGGCGAACTTTCGGATCTGATCGCCGCTGCGGTGGAAAAGGACCGCACCAAGGCGCAGTCCGAAAAGGAAATCACGGAAGGCGAGCTTCAGGATCTGATTTCGGATGCCGTTGCGCGCTCTGAAGCGAAGAAGGCCCGCCGCTGATTGCGGATGCCTCTGAGAGCGGGAATTGCATCCCGCTCTCTGGAAAAAGAAAGGCGGCCGGAAGTCTGATCTTCCTGCCGCCTTGTTTTTTTGCGTGTTGTTTTTGAAGAAGTTCAGGCGCCGGTTGAAGCGCCGGCCGTAGAGGACTTCATGCCTGCGAGGCGAATCGCAAGGAGCGACCCCGCTGAAGACACGGCAATCCCGGCAAAGGTCCAGGCATTTTCGCCCGTGAGATTGCCGACGAGCCCCAGAATGCCGCCCGCGACTGCTCCCGAGAGCCAGACCTTCGGATCCGCGCTTCTGAGGCGTCCGGCCACGAGGAAGAGGAGCGGCGCGGCGACGCCCGGCACGAAGAGCGAATAGGCGTTGAGAAGAAGCCCGATGATGTTCCCGGAGAACCAGGCGCTCGCGAGCGCGAGTGTTCCGAGGAGCACTGCCCAGAGACGGACGGCGCCGGCGCGCTCGCGCCCGCAGACGTCCTTTTCAAGAATGCCCGCTGCGGAAAGAAGGAGCGTGTCGGCCGAGCCCGAGAGCGCGCTCACAAGCCCGAGGGCCAGCATGACCTGAAGAAGCATCGGAAGGGGCGACTCGGGCGACAGCCAGTCCGTGATGGGGGCTTTGGCGTCGATGTTGAGGAGCGCGAGCATCGTCACGATGACGCCGAAGAGCGCGAGGATGGGAGCTGCGGCAAAGGCGGCGGCTCTCGCGGACCGGGCATCCTTCGCGGCAAAGGTGCGCGAAAACATGTCCGGGCCGATCACGAAGGTGATGCCGACGAGAATCATCATCTTGAGCCAGTCCGTGAAGCCGAAGGCGTCGGTGAAGGGAACCTTCGGCAGGGCGGCCACGGCCCCGGGGCGGTCGAAGAGGCACCAGGCTCCTGCAAGCAGGAAGCCGGCGAGAAGGAGAATCGCCTGAAGGGCGTCCGTGCGGATGACGCCCCGCTGGCCGCCCGCAGCCGTGTGGAGAATGATTCCGCCCGCGAGCGCGGCATAGAGAATTTCCGCCTTCATGCCGCCCACAATCGAGAGAAGAAGCGAATGGAGCGCCGTGAACTGCGCGGCCGTCACGGCCGCCCAGGAGACGGCGATGATGAAGCCCGCCCAGCGTTCGGCGTTTTCTCCCGCAAGGCTCCCGAGGAGATGCGGGAGCGTCATGGCTTTGGTGCGGCGGATGACGGGCGCGACGAAAAGCCCGTGAAGAAAGAGTCCGATCGTCCCGACCCCGAGCCACCAGAAGGCGGCGGGGCCGATTTTCTGGGCGAGCCCGCCGATGCCGAGCGTGGCAGAGCCCCCGATGATGGTGCTCACGAGCGAGAGCGCGCAGAGGGCTGCGCTCGTGGTGCCGCCCGTCGTGAGAAGGCCCGAGAGCGTGCGGTCCTTGGTGTTCCCCCGGATTCCGAACCAGAGAAGGAGCGCGAGGTAGCAGACGATGAGGAGAGATAGAAGCGTCATGAAAAAACTGCAGAAATCTTGGTTGAGAGCCCGGGGACTCCGTACTGTCGGCCTCATGTTAGCCGTGGGGCGCTTCCCGCCGCATCGGGCATTAGGCCGACCGTTGCCGCGGCTCCCCGAGTACCGAAGATTTGCCAAATGCGGCTTCAGGGCCGGAAGTTCCTCAAAAGAAAAGCTCCGTCCGGGCTGCTGCCGGCGGAGCTTTCCTCAGTCCGGGCTCCGGACGGAGAGCCGGCTCTGAACCTTTCAGATGTAGCGCTTCAGGAACTCGCGCGTGCGCGGCTGCTGCGGATTGACGAGGACGTCGCGGGGCTTTCCTTCCTCAACGACGCGGCCGTCCGCCATGAAGACCACCCAGTCGGCCACTTCGCGCGAGAAGGGAATTTCGTGCGTGACGACGACCATGGTGAAGCCTTCCTTCGCGAGGTCGCGGATGGTGTTGAGGACTTCGCCCACGAGTTCCGGGTCGAGCGCGGACGTGGGTTCGTCAAAAAGAAGGAGATCGGGCTGAATGCAGAGCGCGCGGGCAATGGCGACGCGCTGCTGCTGGCCGCCCGAGAGACGGCGGGGGTATTCGCCGGCCTTTTCAAGAAGCCCCACGCGCTTGAGGAGCTTCAGGGCGCGCTTTCTCACAATTTCCGGGTCTTCGCCGTGCACGTGCACGGGGGCTTCCATGACGTTTTCAAGGACCGTCATGTGGGGGAAGAGGTTGAAGCTCTGAAAGACCATGCCGATCCGGCGGCGCTGCTGCGCGAGAACCGGGTAGGGCGCCTCCTCGAGGCGGCCGTTCTTCTCGACGTAGCCGATCTGAACGCCGTCGACCTGAATCGAGCCCGAATCGATGGATTCAAGGTGATTGATGGTTCTGAGGAGCGTCGACTTCCCCGAACCCGAGGGGCCGAGAATGACGACCACCTTGCCGCGGTGGACTTCGAGGTTGATGCCCTTCAGAACTTCGTTCCTGCCGAAGGACTTCTTTACGTTGCTCGCGCGCACGACGATCGCCGGGCCCGTCTTGATGGGATGCACTTCCGTCGCTTCGTCAAGGATCTGATCTGCTGCCATGTTTTTCTTCTCCGGTGATTCCTAACGATGCCTCAGGCCTGGGGCGCTTCAGGCACGTAGCCCGAATTGCGCTCGCTTCTGCCGTAGTAGCGCTCGATCTTTGCCTGCACCACGGTAAGAACCGAGGTGATGACGAGGTACCAGATGACGGCGACGAGAAGGAGCGGGATGATCTGGAAGTTTTCGTTGTAGATCGTCTGGACGGAATAAAGGAGGTCGTCCATGGCGATCACGGAAACCATGGCCGTCGCCTTCACCATCGAAATGACCTGGTTCCCGGTCGGCGGGATGATGGAGCGCATGGCCTGGGGAAGGAGCACGCGAAAGAGAATCTGGCGCTTGCTCATGCCGAAGGCTTCCGCGGTTTCCTTCTGTGCCGGATCGACGGACTGGAGGCCCGCGCGGATGATTTCGCCCATGTAGGCGCCTTCATTGAGGGAGAGCCCCACGATCGCGGCGGTGAGCGGCGTGATCACGTCGTTCGTCGCGACCGTCCAGACGCCCGGGATCCCGAGTGTCGGAAAGAGTGCGGCGAAGTTGTACCAGAAGAGGAGCTGCACGAGGAGCGGGGTCGAGCGGAAGAACCAGAGGTAGAGGTCCGCGAGCCACGCAAAGAAGCGCATATTGCTCATCTTGAACATTGCGCAGAGGAGCCCGAGCACGGTGCCGAGGATCATCGAGACCACCGTGAGGGAGAGCGTCATCTTGATGCCCGTGAGAACGCTCGGCGCAAAGAGGTATTCGCCCACGGTCTGCCAGCCGAAGTTGGGGTTGACCGCGCAGGCGGCAACCGCGGCGACGAGAAGAAGAGCGATGAGAATGGTGACAGCGAGCCGCACGGGATGACGGCGGGGAACGGCTGTGCTCACGTCGATCGCCGTTCTGGCAAGCTCTTCGGATGTCCATTTCCGCGGCTTCTCTGCCGCGCCCGTAGTGCTGGTGGTCGTCATGTGGGGAGGCTCTGATTTGTTCTATTGAAAGGAAATATGCTTGATGCCGCCCGGACGGGGGCTTTGGGAATCCGCTCCGCCCGGGCGAGAAGCGTGCGGAAATTACTTCTTCTGGGTGGCGAGGTTGATGCCGGGAGCCTCAAGCTTGTTGTAAGTGAGGTTCCACTTGTCGAGGACCGCCTGATACGTGCCGTTCTTAAAGAGCACCTTCATGCCTTCAAGAATGACGGGCGTAAGCGCGCTTCCTTTCGGGAGCACCGCCCCCTGGAAGATGTCGCTGAAGCCGTTCTTTTCGCCCACGGCGGCGAGCTCAAGCTTTCCGCCCGACTGGTTCACGAAGTAGGTGAGCGGCGCCTGGCTCGAGAAGAAGGCGTCGGCGCGGCCCGAGGAGAGCGCCATCGTGGGCGCGGCCTGACCTTCAAAGGAGAGCACCGTGACGGGCTTCTTCCCTTCCTTCACGCACACTTCCGATTGCTTCTTGATGACGCGTTCGGCGCTTCCCGCCGCCATCACGGAAACGCGAAGGCCGCAGGTGTCGGCAATGCTCTTGATGTTGTGGGGATTGCCCTTCTTGACGGCGAAGACCACGAATTCCTGGACGTAGTCGACGAAGTCGTAATTGGCCTCGCGATCGGGATAGTCGCCCACGGGTTCAAGCGAGACGTCGTAGCGCCCGGACTTGAGGCCGAGCATCGTGGCGGAATGGCCGGCGATTTTGGTCGTCTCAATTTTGACGCCGAGCACTTCGCCCAGGGCCTTGGTGATGTCCATCGCGGCGCCTTCAATCGTCTTGTCGGCGCGCGTGATCGTGTAGGGCGAGAAGCTTCCGATCACGCAGTTGCGGATGACGCCCGCATCCTTAATGGCCTGCGGGAGCTGCGCGTTGAGCGCGGGATCAAGCTTCTGAACGGGAATGTCGGCGGCGAAGGCGGAAGCCGCGCCGAAGAGAAGAGCGGCTGCAGCGGCCGCGGCAGTGAATGTGCGCTTCATGATTTTTTCCTCAAAGGGTTCGGTCGTATCAGAGTTCGCCGGGTTCGCGGAGTCTGGGCGCGGCAAAGCGGCGGTTTTCGAGAACGGGGAGCGCCTTCCTGCACTTCTCAACGCGTGCGGGATCGATGTCGGCGAAAAGAAGTTCGTCCGTCGTGCCGCACTGGGCAACGACGACGCCGAAGGGGTCGACGAGCTTCGAGGAGCCGATGTTGACCGGCCCGCATTCGCTCACGCCCGCGACGAAGCAGGTGTTCTCAAGCGCCCGGGCTCTGAGCGAAAGGTCCCAGTGCATTTCCTTCAGGGGCCCCTTCACCCAGGCGGCCGACACGACGAGGAGGTTGGCGCCCGCGAGGGCAAGCGCGCGCGTGATTTCGGGGAAGCGCGCGTCGTAGCAGGTAATGAAGCCGCACTTGAAGGGACCGACATCAACGAGCGCGGGGACTTCATCGCCCGGAACGGCGTTGTCGCTTTCCTTTGCGCTGAAGGCGTCGTAGAGGTGAAGCTTCTGGTAGACGAGCTTCAGTTCCCCGTCCTTCACGACGAGAAGGTCGTTGGCGTAGCGTTCCTCGCCCGGGATCTTCGCCTGCACGGTGCAGACGACGGTGACGTGCTTTCCTTTGGTAGCGGCAAGGAGCGCCGTCACGAAGGGGCCGTCCAGCGGTTCGCTGTGAAGGCGCGGCCAGTCCTTGTCGCCCGGCTTTCTCGCGATGATGCCTTCGGGAAGAACGAGGAGGTCTGCGCCCTTCTTTTCAGCGCGCTCGATGAAGTCGCGCGTGATCGCCTGATTTTCTTCGCTCGTTTCCTTAACGAAGAACTGGCCGAGCGCCACGCGGAAATTCTTTTCTTCAATCATTTTGCAAAGTCCTCCGGAAAGAGCTTCCTTGCGGTATTGAGGTGCTCGGTCAGGTGCTGCTCATAGGCTTCGCGGCAGAAGTCGTCGACCATTTTTTCGTTCGACTCGAACCCCCAGGCGTCGTAGTCGGGGGAGAGCTGAGTGCCCTCGTCGATCAGGTCCTGAAGCACCCAGGGCGTCGTTTCGGCGTAGCGGCGGCGCTTTTCGCGCCAGAGCTTTCTCGAGGCGTCGAGCGTTTCGCAGAGCTCCTTCACAGCCCAGGGATTGGCGCGCACGAAGGATTCCTTGAGGGCGAGGATGTGGATCCCCGGGACGTAGCCCGTTTCCCTGAAGTAGGCAATCTCGTGAGACTTGAAGTCGCGCACGACGGGGCGCAGGCCAAGCTTCCCTTCGCAGTAGCCCTGCGGCATGAAGGCCTGGAACATCGCGTCGATGCGGCCGCTATGGAGCATGTCGACGAGCGGAACCTCGTTTTCCTCGTGCGTGATGTTGGTGCCGTTCCAGAAGGCCTTGCCGCGGTTGGGCTCGATCTTGTCTCTGGCCGTGCAGCGCGAGAGCACCCAGTTGATCTTGTCGCAGTTGACGCCCGCGCGGCGCAGGAGCGCCCGGGTCCAGGTGTTGCCGGAATCCTGCCAGCCCGAGAGCCCGATGGTCTTCCCTTCGAGGTCTTCAATGCGCTCGAGGGGACTCCCGTTCGTCGTCACGATGTTGCGGGTGCGAAAGCCCCGCATGATGAAGAAGGGAACTGCGACGATGCCCTGGGCCTTATTCTGGTCGATGCGCAGGTTGTAGCGCGAAAGACTCATCTCGGCGGCATCCGCTTCCGGGTCCTCGGCGACGTTGTCGATGAGGGAGGAAACGCGGGTGGTCTGAATGTCGAGCTTCTCGGATTTGACGTCGCCCAGAAGAAGCGGCGTCCAGAAATCCCAGTCGCGAACCTTGAGACGAAGTTGAAGCGCCATGTTGAGTGTCTCCGGAAAAAGAATCGGTAAACAGAAAAATCGCTGCCGGGCCTTGTCCGGCTTGGGTTCCTTTCGATTCTATGTGCGGGAGGACGACGGAATCTGCTTAGTCAATTCGGTTAATGCTCGGGGATGCTTTGATTTGGATCAGGGTTTCGGCGGGATGTGCAGGAAGGCGCACCAATGAGGTTTGATGGGTGAAAGATGGGGCTTGCTGCCGGATTGCCGGCCGCAGCGCAGTATTCAGAATCAGAGCCCGAAAGCGGCTTGTCGAAACCGGGGAGCAATGCTTCGACGCTTCTGGAATGAGCTTCGGTCTCGCATTCGGGCGCTCGGCCTCATCAATTATCCATCGCGAGATAGGCGGCAAGCAGATCTTTAGGCGGCTTCCTGCTGGAAGAATTCTTCGCGGCGGATTGCTTCGGCAGGGCTTCCGGGGCGGCGTTGCGGGAGTTTAGGTTCGGCGTCTGCCGCACGTCAAAGGGGAAGCCCCGGGTCTCGATGAACTTGAGGACCATCACCCGCAGCGCCACGGAAGGGCATTTGCTAGTCGAATAAAATGCTGTCAAACCTCCCGTAACGCGCAGAA
>NZ_CALDXB010000060.1 GCF_937923675.1 uncultured Sutterella sp.
CCCACGACCCTCTGGTTCGTAGCCAGATACTCTATCCAACTGAGCTACTGGCGCATCAAAATTTGCAGAGCACGAACTATAGACGAAACGATCCAAAAAAGCAAGAGGCAAAGAAAAATATTTTTTGAAGCCAATAAAAAGCCCGGCGATCCGAAGATGTCGGGCTGATGCGGCGACTGTTTCGTCAGTCTGGAGGCTGATCAATCCTCTCGACGGGCAATCAGGCTCACGAACCAGTGCCTGCCGTCCTTCTCCGCTTCCGTCTGGCCGAGAAGCCTGTGGCCTGTCTGACGGGCGAAATCGGAGAGATCAGGAAGACTGTGCGGGTCCGTGCTCCAGACGCGCAGCAGAGCGCCGGAGGGGAGCTTTGCAAGCGCCTTCTTGGCTTTGAGCACCGGCATCGGGCAGGAGAGGCCGGGAAGCATCAGCTCTTCGGCCTCTCCCGCGAGCGCGCAGGCGTCCGCGGGACTCGTCATCAGAGACGCTCCTCAATCCAGGCGCGGGCCTTGACGAGCGCGTCATTGAGGTGCGCCGCGTCGGCAGCGCCCGCCATGGCGAGGTCAGGCTTGCCGCCGCCCTTGCCGCCGAGGAGGCCGGCAACGAAGTTGGCGAGTTCGCCCGCCTTCACCTTGCCCGTCAGATCCTTCGTGACGCCGGCAGCGAGCTGCACGCGGCCGTCAGGCTGGGCTGCGGCGAGAACGGCAACGGCAGAGCCGAGCTTGTCCTTCACCTTGTCCATCGTCTCGCGAAGCGCCTTGGCGTCAGCGCCGTCGAGGCGGGCGAGCAGAACGCGAACGCCCTTCACGTCAACGGCTTCGCTGATGAGCGCATCGCCGGCGCGGGAGGCCATCTGGCTCTTCAGCTGCTCGATGCCCTTCTCAAGCGTGCGGACCGTGTTGAGGAGGTCGGCGGCCTTGGCCGGGATTTCATCGGCCGGGGCCTTGAATTCACGCGCCGTGCGGGCGACCAAGGATTCCTCGTGCTGGACCCAGGTAAGCGCATTCATGCCGGTAACGGCCTCAATGCGGCGAACGCCGGCAGCAATGCCCGATTCAGAGACGATCTTGAAGAAGCCGATGTCGCCCGTGGCCTTGACGTGCGTGCCGCCGCAGAATTCGCAGGACTTGCCGATGTCAAGGACGCGCACCGTTTCGCCGTAGCGCTCGCCGAAGAGCATGACGGCGCCGGTGTGCTTGGCTTCCTCAATCGGAAGAACGCGCGTCGTAACCGGAACGTTGCGCAGAATTTCGGCGTTGACGATGCGTTCGACTTCAGCGATCTGTTCGGCCGTAACGGGCTTCGTGTAGGAGAAGTCGAAGCGCGTCGCTTCCGGGGTAACGAGGGAGCCCTTCTGGGCAACCTTGTCGCCGAGCACCGTGCGGAGCGCAAAGTGCATGAGGTGGGTGACGGAGTGGTTGCGTTCAGTGGCGTGGCGGCGGACTTCATCAACGTGAAGATCGAACTTGTCGCCCACGGAGATGGAGCCTTCGGCGACGTGGCACTGCATGCCCGTCACGGCAGCCTTCACGCGGAAGGTGTCGAGCACCTTGAGGAGCGACGTGTCGTTCTTCGCTTCGCCCTGGTCGCCCACCTGGCCGCCGGATTCGGCGTAGAAGGGCGTGCGGTTGAAGACGGCGACGCATTCGCTGCCGGCTTCGACCTTCTGAACGGGGTCGCCGTTCACGTAGAGCGCAACGACTTCAGCGTTCTTCTCGACGAGCGTTTCATAGCCCGTGAAGACCGTGTCGGCGCCCGAATAGGCAAGGCCGGCGGCCATCTTGAACTTCGCCGAGGCGCGGGCGGCAGCGCGCTGACGCTCCATGGCGCGGTCGAACTCTTCCGTGTTGACCGTGATGCCGCGTTCGCGGCAGACGTCGCCCGTAAGGTCGGCGGGGAACCCGTAGGTGTCGTGGAGCTTGAAGACCACTTCGCCGTCAAGGACGCCGTCCTTGTTCTTCGCAATGGCGTCCTCGAGGATTTCCATGCCCTTCGAGAGCGTGAGGAGGAAGCGGCGTTCCTCGTCCTCGATCACCTTTTCGATTTCCGGATTATTGAGCTCAGGATAGGCTTCGGCCATTTCCTTGCGCACGGCATCGACCAGGGTATAGAAGAACGGGCCGCGGGCGCCGAGCTTGTAGCCGTGGCGGATCGCGCGGCGGCAGATGCGGCGGAGCACGTAGGCGCGGCCTTCATTGCCAGGGAGCACGCCGTCGGCCACGCAGAAGGCGCAGGCGCGGATGTGGTCGGCGATCACCTTGAGCGAGGGCGAATTGATGTCGGCGGGCGTTTCGGAAACGGCGTCGACCGCTTTCTTCGCAGCGGCAAGGAGATTCCTGAAGAGGTCGATGTCGTAGTTGCTGTGCACGCCCTGAAGGACCGTGGCGATGCGCTCGAGGCCCATGCCGGTGTCGATCGAGGGACGCGGGAGCTTGTGCATCTCGCCCTTTTCGTCGCGGTAGAACTGCATGAAGACCAGGTTCCAGATCTCCATGTAGCGGTCGCCGTCCTCGTCGGGGCTCCCCGGAGGGCCGCCCTGCACGGAGGGACCGTGGTCGTAGAAGATTTCAGAGCAGGGGCCGCAGGGACCGGTGTCGCCCATCATCCAGAAGTTGTCGGACATGTAGCGGGCGCCCTTGTTGTCGCCGATGCGGACGATGCGGTCGGCGGGGATGCCAACTTCCTTGTGCCAGATGTTGTAGGCCTCATCGTCTTCCGCATAGACCGTCACCCAGAGCTTTTCGGGCGGCAGATGGAAGTGCTCGGTAAGGAGCTCCCAGGCGAAGTGGATCGCGTCCTTCTTGAAATAGTCGCCGAACGAGAAGTTCCCGAGCATTTCGAAGAAGGTGTGGTGACGCGCGGTGTAGCCCACGTTGTCAAGGTCGTTGTGCTTGCCGCCGGCGCGGATGCACTTCTGCGAGGTCGTGGCGCGCTTGTAGGGGCGCTTGTCGAACCCGAGGTACACGTCCTTGAACTGGTTCATGCCGGCATTGGTGAAGAGAAGCGTCGGGTCGTTGCCGGGAACGACGGGGCTCGAAGCTACGATGGTGTGACCTTTGCTTTCGTAAAACTTCAGAAAGGTGCGTCGGATATCTGAGACTTTCATTGATTGTTCAAATGGATGGAAAAAGTCTGCCAGGGTCTTTGTCCGGAGGAAGCGCTGCTTAAGGGAAGGCTTCGGTCCGTAAAAGATAAAAATCGGGGAGCACGATGACTCCGGCTCGCAAATCCTGATGGAAATGGAGCGGACTAAAGTCCCGCGAGGGACCCGAAACTCCTGATTTTAGTCCTTAAGGCCTTGGGGGCGGCAATGAAGGGCCGGCCTTTTTGGCGGTGGGACGCCATGAAAACAACAAGAAAAAGCGGCTGAGGAGGATTGATGGACCTCCTTCAAGCCGCTTTTATCGTTTTCAGGCTGTCTCTGCCCTTCGCTTCAGGGCGAAATGGCAGAGGCTTGAAGCGTGCTTATGCGATGCGGGAATAGCCGCCTGCACGATTCGATTCGCGCAGATAACGGTCGAACTGCATGGCAACCGCACGCACGAAGATCTTGCCCTTCGGGAGCACGACGAGGCGGTCGTCGTAAAGCTCGACGAGCTCGTGGTGCACGTAGGGCTTCATCTTCGAAAGCTCGAACCCGAAGGTTTCGTCGAAGTTGATGCCGAAGCGCTCCTCCACATCCTTCTTGCGGAGTTCAAAGTTGCACATGATCTGCATGATCACGTAGCGGCGCAGTTCGTCGTCGGCGTTGAGCAGGTAGCCGCGGTTCGTGGCGAGGCGCCCGGCCGAGATGGCGGCCGCCCAGTCGTCGAGCTCGCGGGGATTGCAGGCATAGGCGCTGCCGATCTTCGAGATCGCGGAGACGCCGAGGGCCACCATGTCGCATTCGGCCTTGGTCGAATAGCCCTGGAAGTTTCTCTGGAGGGTTCCTTCGATCTGGGCCTTCGAGAGCTCGTCCTCGTGCTTGGCGAAATGGTCCATGCCGATGTAGCGGTAGCCGTTCTGCGTGAGGCGCGTGATGGCGTCGAACATGATGTGGGCCTTCTCGACGGTGTCGGGAAGATCCGCTGGAAGAATGCGGCGCTGCGCCTTGAAGTGATTGGGCAGGTGCGCGTAGTGGTAGAGCGCGATGCGGTCGGGCGAAAGCTCAAGGACCTTGTCGATCGTATGCGCGAAGGTTTCGCGCGTCTGCTTCGGCAGACCGTAGATGAGGTCCATGTTGATGGATTCAAAACCCGCCTCGCGCGCCGCGTCGAGCGTTTCCTTCGTCATTTCGAAGGGCTGGATGCGGTTGACGGCCTTCTGCACGTCGGGGTTGAAGTCCTGCACGCCGAGCGACATGCGGTTCAGGCCCACTTCGCGGAGCTTCTTCACCTTGTCCGGACCGCAGGTGCGGGGATCGACCTCGATCGAGAATTCGCCGCCTTCCTTGGCGAGCGGGAAGCGCTTCGTGAGCGTCTCCATCATGAGGGAGATTTCGTCATTCGTGAGGAACGTGGGCGTGCCGCCGCCGAAATGGAGCTGCTCGAGCTCCTGCGAGCCCGTGATGTGCTCTTTGACGAGGTCGCACTCGCGGCCGATCATCTCGATATAGGCGGCGCTGCGCGAATGATCGCGCGTCACGATTTTGTTGCAGCCGCAGTAAAAGCACACGTCGTTGCAGAAGGGAACGTGCACGTAGAGCGAGAGCGGAGCCGGATGCTTGGCGGCGCCGCGGCCGGCGAGGGCCTTCTCATAGTCAGCCGGACCGAAGGAGGCATTAAAGCGGTCGGCGGTCGGGTAGGAGGTGTAGCGGGGGGCCGGCACGTCGAACTTCTTGAGGAGGGCCATGTCGGGCAGTTCAACGCCGCTGGTTTCCGGGGTCATCATGTTGGGTGTGCCTCTGATTTATGACTTAGGTTAAGCTTCCTGATATTATTCGGGAGGCGAGAACATCTTTGTTGACATGAATCAACGCGAAAGAGGTCCAGACTTCAAGGGAGCTGCTTCTTACGGCGAGTGTTCCGCCGCCCAAGCGTCCTGATGTCCGCTTTGGATATTAGGCGCGCGAGATTATTCCAAAATTAGCAAGCTGTTCGGATCGGTTGAACGGGCTTCCCCCGGAGCCTCGTGCGGTCTGAAAAAAGCTGCAAAGCCCGGCCGTCCGCTTTCGTGCGGGCGACTCTTGAGGGAGAGGTCGTGATCAATCTGTCGGCGCTTCGTGTTGCCTGTTCGAACTGCAATCTGCGTGAGGCTTGCCTGCCTACCGGACTAACGCTCAAGGAAATTGAACGCCTTGAGGATCTTGTAGCGGCGAGACGCCGCATCAAGCGCGGCGATGCGCTCTTTCGCGCCGGCGACCGTTTTGAAAACCTCTACGCCGTGAGGCTCGGCTTTCTGAAGAGCACCGTGATGAGCTCCGACGGCCGCGAGCAGGTGACGAACTTCTTCATGGCGGGCGAAATGATCGGCTTCGACGGGATCGCGAGCGGCGTTCATTCGAGCGACGTTTTCGCGCTCGAGGATACGGAAGTCTGCGTGATTCCCTATGCCCGTCTCGAGGATGCGGCCACCTCAATGCGCTCGATGGGCGCGCACGTCATGAAGCTTCTCTCGCGCGAGATCGTGCGCCAGCACGGCGTCATGCTGCTCCTCGGCTCCATGCATGCCGAAGAGCGCCTTGCCGCCTTCCTTCTTTCCCTTTCGCAGCGCTTTGAGCAGCGCGGCTACTCGAGAAGCGAATTCGTGCTCCGCATGACGCGCGCGGAAATCGGCTCCTACCTCGGCCTCAAGCTCGAAACCGTGAGCCGCGTGCTCTCGCGCTTCTCTCACGACGGCCTGATCGAGGTAAACCAGAAGCATGTGAGGATTTTTGATCCTGAGGGACTCAGGGCGATTGTTTCCGGCGTTCCGCTTCCGAGCGAGGTGGAGATGCCGAGGACAACGATCGGCTGACCCGGAATCCTCCAGGGAATGCCAAAAGGCGGTACCGATGCACACGGGGGCCGCCTTTTTTGATGCGCGAAAAAAGCCGCTTCGGAGCATTGCTCTGAAGCGGCTTGAAAGGCAGAGAGAAAAAGTTCTGTGAGAAGTCTCTTTAGGCGGCCTTCCTCGCGCCCGCAACGTGCTTCATGTCGCCGATGAAGAGAATCGCGTAGATCGCGAGCGCAACGATGAAGCCGAGGAGGCAGCACTGAGCCATCGACATGAACTTCATCGACGGGATCAGATACCAGCCGCCCGCATCGGAATACATCTGAATGATGGATTCCTGGAGCGGCGAGAGCACCGTGCCCATCGGGACGTCGGAGTTGTCGTAGCCGCAGTCGCCGGTCGGGAGGAACCAGTCGGGCGCCCACTTTTCAAGCGGGAGACCGAACGGGTAGTGCGGCTCGAGCGAGCAGCCCTGCATGCCGAAGAGCGCATCGAGATCGTCGGAGTGGATCGCGTGGTGAATGTCGGAAAGCTTGACCGAGCACATGATGCCGTAGATTGCGCCGTAGACGCCGCAAACGTAGGCGATGAGCCTGCAGATCAGAGCCTTCGGCCAGGCGAGCGTGAAGAGGCACCCGAAAGTCATGCAGAGGAAGGCGAAGCGGATGTACACGCACTGCTCGCAGGGCTTCATGTAGAGCCAGACCTGGAAGACGTTGTGCGCGATGAGCACAAGGCCTGCGGAGAGAATGGCAATCAGAAGCCACGGCCAGCGGGTCTGCGAGAAGAGCCCGATGCGATCGAGGAGACCGTTGGAGGAATTCATTTTCTAAAAAACTCCCGCCGGATTACTTCTTGGAGAGTTCGGTAATGAGGTCGACGAAGCCCTGAACGGAGCGGATGCCCTTCGTCATCACGAGGTACTTGCCGTTGACCACGTAGGCCGGGATGCCCTGGATCTTCGCGACGTCGTAGCAGGGCTTCCAGCTGTCGGCCAAGGCCTGAACTTCAGGGGTCTTGCGCGCGGCGGCGAATTCCTCGGGCTTGGCGCCGATCGCATCAAGACCGGTCTTGAGGAAGGCCTCTTCGCCGGCCGTCCAGCGTTCGCCCTTGCGGTGGTAGGCGAGATAGATGGCGTCCTTCGCCTTCTTGAAGAGCGACTTCGGATCTTCCCAGTCCGTGATGCCGGCCGCCTTGTCGCGGAGCATGCACCAGGCGAAAAGTTCCGTACCGGCGCGGCCGTACTTGCCCTTCGTTTCGAGGTGATACATGTCGAACTTCAGACCCGTGGCTTTTTCAGCAGCGGGAATGGCCTTCGGATCGACGCCCACGTCGAACTTGAAGCAGAACGGGCAGTCATAGGACCACACCTTGACGATCTTGCCTTCGCCGCCGGCAAGGGGCTTCTCAAGAGTGATGTAGTCGGCATCCTTGCCTTCGGTAAAGGCAAAGGCGCTCGGAGCAGCGGCCGCAGTAGCGAGGAGAACAGCCGAAGCGATGAAGGTACGACGAAGCATGTGTGTGTCCTTTTAGGGTTAATTTGCAATCAGAAAGTCGTTCGGGGACTTTCGATGCCGGATGTGCGTGATCCGGGTTTTCTTGAGTCAGGCGAAAGTATAGGGTCCCTGAAAGGAGAAAGGAAGATACTAACTATCGGTAAATTATGGAATTACGGGAATATCCTCTAGAAGCTTCACAGAATGAAAAAAAGGATTTGCGAAATATGAAAATATCTCGGAAGGAGTATGGCTAGGCGTGGAAATCTGCAAGAGCCAGATAAGGCCGCGACAAGCAGGCACTTCCGGACGAGAGATGAAAAAAGGCCTTCCGGCGTGAGCAATACGCAGGAAGGCCTTGTGAGAATTGCTGAGATTCTTTTGGAAAATCAAAGCGCAGGGGAAATCAGGTCGAGCCTGTCGGTGCAGAGCGCGTCGACCCCCATCCTGAAGAGCGCCCGCACGACGTCGGGCGAATTGGGCGTATAGACGAAAACCCAGAGTCTGGAATCGTGCGCTTCCCGGATGAATTCGGGAGTCACGAACCGATAGTCAGGATGAATCGAAACGCATTCGAGTTCTATGACGGCTTCTCTCCAGTCTCCGGGAATGTCGTCGACGAGGAGGGCGCGCGGAATGTCCGGGGCGGCTTCCCTCGCAGCGGCAAGAGCGTCTCTCGAATAGGAGGAGAGAAGCGGAACCTCGCGAACGATCCCTTCGCGCGAATCGCCGCCTGATCGGATGAGATCCTCGAATTCCCCGGCAGTCGTCTCCGCAACGATCCGGCCGGTTTCCTCCGCATGACCCTTTGCCGGCTTGATTTCAATATTCATCCAGACGGCATTTCTGCGGCACCAGCGGATCGCGGTCGTGAGGCGCATGGAGGAGGCGCCGTACCAGATGGGGGAGAGCCAGCTTCCGGCATCAAGGGATTCAAGTTCGTGAGCGGTGACCTCAGGGACGCTTCTCGGATCGTCTCTGATCACGCGTCCGAACTTTTCGTCATGCATGATCATCGGGATCAGGTCCCGGGTGAGCATGGCATCCGTTTCAATCGCGCGGTAGCCGTGAAGAAGGCCTGCACGATAGCCTTCGAGCGTATTTTCCGGCCCGACGGTGCCGCTGCCGCGATGGGCAAGGATGCGCGGGAAGGGCCAGGGAAGAGTTTTCAATGAGTTTTCGGAAATTGGCATTTGTCTCACCTCCCGAAGGGTGAGGATGAAAAAAAAACCTCGCAGGCGTTTTCCCTTCGCCCGCGAGGTTCAACCCTCAATTTCTCAACCTAAAGTCAGGAGAAACACAGCGGAATCTGTTCTCTCAGCAGTATTTCGCTGTGAGTTGAACTATATCGGAGGAGATGGGAAAGGGCATTGCAGATTCGTGAAGCATGCAACAAAACGTGAAGACTGCAAACTCTGTGTCAGCTCAGCAGCCTGCCGGCCTGAGTCTTCCGTCTTTCTTCTTCAAGAATCCACGCGGCAGCGGGGGCAATCTCGCCTGCGGTCAGTCCGGCAAGATGGCCGGCTCCGGCACGGGCATGAAGCGTTACGGCGCCCACCACCGATTCAACCGTATCGTAGCGCTGCGCGAAGAAGGCGCCGATCATGCCGGAAAGCACGTCGCCGCTGCCGGCCGTCGCGAGAGAAGAGGCGCCGATGGGCGAAAGCCACGTGCGCGAGCTTCTCATGGCAACGAGCGTGCCCGGACCCTTCAGCACCGTGATGGCGCCGGTCTGGAGCGCGAGGTCGCGGACGGCGTTGACGCGGTCGGACTGAATGACCTTGGGCTCAACATGAAGAATGCGCGCTCCTTCGACCTCGTGCGGGGTGATGACCGTCGCGACCGTGCGGTGCAGAAGCGCCGTGAGGAGGCTCTTGTCGGCAGCGATCAGGTTGAGCGCATCGGCGTCGATCACGAGGGGGCAGCTTGCTGCGAGCGCCGCGCGGAGTCTTTCCTTCGCGCGTTCGCTCGTGCCGAGACCCGGTCCGATGACGGCGGCCGTGAATTTTTCAAAGTCGACGGGTTCCGACGAGAACATGAGTTCGGGCTGAACGGGGTCGACGGCAGGGGCATTGTCGGCGAGAAGCTCGACCGTTACCGTGCCCGCGCCGAGCTTGAGGCCCGCACGGGCGGCAAGAAGCGCCGCGCCGACATGACCGTTTGCGCCGCCCACGACGGCGAGGTGGCCGAAGGTTCCCTTGTGGGAGAAGTTGCGGCGGGGTTCAAGAATGTGCGCGAAGTCTGCGGATTCAATGACGCCCAAGCGCGTGAGGGGAATGGAGACGTCGAGCTCCGTCATGACGACGGTGCCGGAGGCGTCGGCGCCTTCGTTCATGAAGAGCCCCGACTTGTGCGAGAGGAAGGTTATGGTGGCGTCGGCCCGGACGCCCGGGACGGTGCCTACCCAGAGGCCCGTTTCGCTGTTGAGGCCCGAGGGGACGTCAAGCGCAACCTTGTAGGCCATGCGTTCGTTGAACCACTGCACGGCATCCATGTAGTCGCCCGTGATCGGGCGCTTGAGGCCGGTGCCGAAGAGGCCGTCGACGACGACCTGGGCTTTCATCGCGCTGTAGGGGTCTTCGAGCGTCTCAAGCCCGAGGTCTCGCCATTCCTTCAGCATGGTGCGCGCGAGTTCCGTTTTGGGGTCGCCCCCGGGAAGAACCAGCTCGACCGTAAAGCCGCGCTTTCTGAGTTCAAGCGCGCAGACGGTGGCGTCGCCGCCGTTGTTGCCGGGACCGGCCAGAACGACGGCGTGGCCTCCGGAAACATGTTCGGAAATCCATTCGGCCGCAAAGGTGCCGGCACGGCGCATCAGTGCGTCAAGACCCATGCGGTTGGCGCAGCGCGCTTCGAGCTCGCGGGCTTCTTCAAGATTGAGAACGGTAAGACTCATGGTTTTGAAAAGGAACGGGATAATGATGTTGCGGGGCACATTCTAAGAAGATGCGCCAATGCCGGGCGCTTTCCCGTGACTCTTTTGGCGGTATTGTTCACCATTCCTGATTTCTTCTTTTCTGGAGCTCAAATTGCGCCGCTTTCCGCTTCTGAAGCCGCCCGTTCCCTTTGCTGCCCGTGCGGATGATCCCCTGGAGGAAAAAACAGTTTCCGAATCGATTCTTTTCGACGGCAAGTTCGTGAAGCTTGTCCGCGATGAAGTGACGCTGCCCGACGGACGCAGTTCCCAGCGCCTCTTTCTGAGGCACGGCGGCGCCTGCTGCATGGCGGCGCTCGACAAAGACGGCACGATCCTGCTGGAGCGCCAGTGGCGCCACCCCCTGGGACAGAGCTTCTGGGAGCTTCCCGCAGGAAAGATCGATCCCGATGAGGAAGAGCTTGACTGCGCGAAGCGCGAGCTCCTTGAGGAGTGCGGCGTGAAGGCGGATGCCTGGACGAGGCTCGGCCTCATCAACAACGCCATCGGGTACAGTTCCGAGCACATCGTGATTTATCTCGCTGAAGATCTCACGCAGGAGAATCAGCATCTCGATGAAGGCGAGCACCTTGAGGTTTACCGGGTTCCCTTTGATGAGGCGGTCCGCATGGCGCTCGACGGCAGGATCACTGACGTGAAGACGATCTGCGGCATCTTCTGGCTCAAGGAGCATCTCGAAGGCAGAAAGAACCCTGGACTCTCGGGCGCTGATCTTCGCGGCATGATCGCTGCTGCGCACGAATAACCCGTCTGCAGCATCGCTCCTAATGAATAAAGCCCGGAGGATTCGCTTCCTCACGGGCTTTGTTCTGGTTGCGGGCAAAAGAAAACCCCGACAGCTTCACTTCAGGCTGACCGGGGTTTCTTTAGTTCGTTGACTGATGGCCCAGCGTATGACCGGAGGGCTCATCGTCCCGAATTGCCTGTCGCAGAAGAAACAATGGCGGAGAAGGAGGGATTCGAACCCTCGAGGCCCGCAATTTTGGACCTGCACCCTTAGCAGGGGTGTGCATTCGACCTCTCTGCCACTTCTCCGCATCATTGTTCGTACATGCGGCAAGGCATATTGTCTGTTGGTGCGCCAGGCAGGATTCGAACCCACGACCCTCTGGTTCGTAGCCAGATACTCTATCCAACTGAGCTACTGGCGCACTGAGAAAAAGAATTTTGCCGTTCTGATCGATTCAGTGCAAGGACTTTTTATAAGAATACCGCGTATGCGGGATGCTTCCCGTAATCATGAGATTGATCTCTTTAATAGCGGATTCACGGAGCTTGCGTTCGTTTGCCGCACGCCATTTTCCATACATGAACAGTTACAATAAATGGCTTCAAACAAATCGGCATTTTCCGGGCGAAAAAGAGGCCTAAAGCAGGCGGGGGAGATGATCTCCGGCTTTCGAGAGGCTTTCCCCGGGAGTTCGCGGCCGATACCCCGGTTCAACTCCACCAGATCCGGCCGCCTGAAGCGCCGGAAGACATCGGCATGACACCAAGACTGAGCCTTCGCAACATTACGAAGCGCTATCCGGGCATCGTCGCCAACGACGGCGTCTCTCTCGAGATTGCCCCCGGAGAAGTCCTCGCCATCCTGGGCGAGAACGGCGCGGGCAAATCCACGATGATGAAGATCATCTACGGCGCAGCCCGCCCCGACGAGGGTGAGATTTCCTTTGACGGCAAGCCCCTCGCCGTAGAAAGTCCGGCCGAAGCCCGCGAGCTCGGCATTGCAATGGTGCACCAGCACTTTGCGCTCTTCGATACGCTCACCGTTGCGGAGAATGTGGCGCTCGGCCTTTCCGGAAAGCTCTCTCCCGCCCAGATTGCAGAAGAGATCCGCAAGCTCGGCGAAAAGTACGGTCTTGAGGTCGATCCGGCTTCGATCGTGATGGAGCTCTCCATGGGCGAACGTCAGCGCGTGGAAATTCTGCGCGCCCTCATGACGAAGCCGAAGCTTCTCATTCTTGACGAGCCGACCTCGGTTCTGACCCCTCAGGCAGTCCGCACGCTCTTCAAGACCCTTCATCAGCTCGCCTCGGAAGGCGTGTCTATTCTCTTCATTTCCCACAAGCTCGATGAAATCCGCGAGCTCGCCGACCGCTGCGTCGTGCTTCGCGCCGGCCGCGTCGTCGCTACGGTGAATCCGAAGGAAGCGACCGAGGAGGAGCTCGCGCGCCAGATGATCGGTGCCGATCCTCCCAAGGTGCGCGAGGCCGCCGGTCAGGCGGGCGACGTTATTTTCGAAATGTGCGGCGTTACCCTTCCGGGAAGCACGCGCGTCTGCGGCGTGAGCGATGTGAATCTTTCCGTCCGTGCGGGCGAAATCGTCGGCATTGCGGGCATTTCCGGCAACGGCCAGGCGCGCTTCATGGCGGCTGCCGCCGGCGAAGCCGCAACGCCCCCCGACTGCGTGAAGCTTTTCGGGAAGCCCGTCGGGAACCTCGACACGCATGCCCGCCGCATCTCGGGCCTTCGCTATGTGCCCGAGCAGCGCCTCGGCCACGCCGCCGTGCCGGAGCTTTCGCTCACGGCCAACACGTACCTCACGGGCGACTCGCTCGTGAGAAGCGGCTTCATTCTTCGCGACAAGGCCCGTCAGTTCGCCAATACGGTGATTGAGCGCTTCCACGTCAAGACGCCGACAGCGGAAAAAGCCGCCGGGAGCCTCTCGGGCGGCAATCTGCAGAAATTCATCATGGGGCGCGAAATTCTCAATCGCCCGCGGGTGCTGCTCGTGCATCAGCCGACCTGGGGCGTCGACGTGGGCGCCGCCGCCGTCATCCGCAACAGCCTCATTCGTCTGCGCGACGACGGCGCCGCGATCATCGTCGTGAGCGAGGAAATCGACGAACTCTTTGAGGTTTCGGACCGCATCGCCGTCATGTACCGCGGCGCCCTGTCGCCTGCCGTTCCCAAGAAGACCCTCACCATCGAGGAGGTCGGCCGCTGGATGTCCGGTCTCTGGCCTGATTCTCCCTTCAGCAAGACTCACACGGAGGTGCGCTGATCATGCTGCAGTTCCCGATCGCCATGACGCCGCGTACTGAGCCCGCCCGCGCGCTTTCATGGATTTCCCCCCTGATCGCGCTTGCGCTCACTGTGCTTACGGGGTTTTGTCTTTTTGCCGCGCTCGGCCAGGATCCCATCCGCGCGCTCGGCATCTTCTTCATCGCGCCGCTCGACAGCCTTCGAGGCTGGACCGAGGTCGGCGTCAAGATGACGCCGCTCCTTCTCTGCGCAGTGGGCCTCGTCGTCTGCTTCAAGGCCAATATCTGGAATATCGGTGCGGAAGGGCAGCTGATTGCCGGCGCCATCACGGGCGGCATTGCCGCGCTCCTCTGCGAACCCTCGTTCGGCAAGTGGTACGTCATCGTCGTGATGCTTGCATCCGCCTTCGGCGGAGCCGTCTGGGGCGGCCTCACGGCGCTCCTGAGGCACAAGTTCCACGCGAACGAAATTCTCGTTTCCCTGATGCTCGTCTACGTCGCGCAGTTCCTTCTCGCCTGGTGCGTGCAGGGGCCGATGCGCGATCCGCAGGGCTACGGGTTCCCGCAGACCGAGCTCTTCGAATCGGGCGCGATGCTCCCTGTGATTGAAGGCACGCGCCTTCATCTGGGGGCGCTCTTTGCCCTGATTGCCGCTTTCGGCATCTGGATTCTCATGGACCGCATGGCGCTCGGATTCCAGTTCAAGGTTTCCGGCATGGCGCCCTTTGCCGCGCGCTATGCGGGCTACCATCCGGGAAAGCTCATCTGGGCGTCCCTCATCATCTGCGGCGCTCTCTCCGGTCTTGCGGGCGGCATTGAGGCTTCGGGTCCGCTCGGACAGCTCACTCCCACGATCTCTCCGGGGTACGGCTTTGCCGCGATCATCGTGGCCTTTGTCGGCCGCCTGTCGCCGCTCGGCTGCATTCCCGCCGCCTTCGTGATGGCGCTCTTCTATCTTGGGGGCGAACTCGCTCAGAGCCGCCTCGGGCTCCCTTCATCCATCACCGGGGTCTATCAGGGGCTCCTCCTCTTCTTCATCCTCGCCTGCGACACCACGATCTTCTACCGGCTCTCCTGGCGCGGTTTCACTGAACGCCGTACGACGGAGGGCGCCTGACATGTCACTCGCCGCTTCTATCATCTCCTCCACGCTCAATGCCGGAACGCCGCTGCTGCTTGCCGCCGCGGGCATTGTGATTCATGAAAAGTCGGGCGTTCTCAATCTCGGCATCGAAGGCATCATGCTGATGGGCGCCGTGATCGGCTTTTCGACGACGCTCGCGACGGGAAGCTTCCCGTTAGGCTTCCTCGCGGGCGCCGGAGTCGGCCTTCTGCTGGGGCTCCTTTTTGCGTTCTTCACGCTCGGCATGCACGCCAACCAGTACGCTGCCGGCCTCGCGCTCACGCTCTTCGGCACCGGTCTCTCGGCCTTTATCGGGAAGCCCCTCCTGGGGCAGGCGCTCTCCGAACGCGCCGCTTCCGGCATCCCCGGGCTCGAAAACATTCCGTTCCTCGGCGAAGCCTTCTTTTCGCAGCACTTCTTCGTCTACGGCGCTCTGATTCTCATTGCCGCAGTCTGGTGGTTCCTCTTCAGGACGCGTGCGGGTCTGATCCTTCGCGCCGTGGGCGAGGCGCCGCAGTCGGCCTTCGCGCTCGGCTTCCCGGTTCTCCGCATCCGCCTTCTCGCCGTTCTTTTCGGCGCCCTTTGTGCGGGCGTGGCGGGCGCCTACCTGTCGCTCGTCTATACGCCCCTCTGGGTTGAAGGGATGACAGCCGGCCGCGGCTGGATTGCGCTGGCGCTTGTTACCTTTGCCACCTGGCGTCCGCTTCGCGTCGTCGTCGGCGCCTACCTCTTCGGCGGCGTGACCATGCTTCAGTTTGCCTTCCAGGGCATGGGCATTTCGATTTCCCCGCAGTTCATGGCGATGACGCCTTATCTCGCGACCATCCTCGTGCTCGTTCTGATTTCGCGCAATCCTCAGTGGATCCGTCTCAATGTTCCCGCTTCTCTCGGCAAGCCTTTCGCGCCGAGAAGCTGAAGGAGCGCGTGAGCCTTTTTTCCTTTTTAACTTCTTGGAGTTTTGAAAAAATGAACAAGCGTTTTGCTTTCAAGCTCGCGCTCGCCGGCGCGGCCGCTCTCATGCTTACGGCCTGCGGCGAAAAGGAGGCTCCCAAGGCTCCCGCGCAGTCAGGCGCACCCGCCAAGGCAGCTGATGCCGCTCCTCAGCCGAAGGCCGGTGAACCCCTCAAGGTCGCCTTCATGTACGTGAGTCCGGCAAACGAGGAAGGCTGGTCGACGCAGCACGACATCGCCCGCCGCGCCGCGGAAGCAAAGTTCGGCGACAAGATCAAGGTGACGACGGTTGAAAACATCCCCGAGAACGCCGACGCTGAACGCGTTCTGCGCGACCTCGCGCAGCAGGGCAACAAGCTCATCTTCGCGACTTCGTTCGGCTACATGAATTCCGTTCTCAAGGTTGCAAAGGAGTTCCCGGACGTTAAGTTCGAGCATGCAACGGGCTACAAGACCGCCGAGAACGTCGCCAACTATTCCGGCCGCTTTTATGAAGCCCGCTATCTCGCGGGCAAGCTCGCCGGCGCGACCACGAAGACGAACATTCTCGGCTACGTCGCCGCGCTTCCGATTCCTGAAGTGCTTCAGGGCATCAATGCCTTTACGCTCGGCGCGAAGAGCGTGAATCCCAATGTTGAGGTCCGCGTCGTCTGGACCTCCGCCTGGTACGACCCGGGCAAGGAATCCGACGCCACGAAGTCCCTGATCGGACAGAAGGCCGACGTGATCACGCACCACACGAATTCCTCGGCTGTGGCGGCAGCCTGCGAGGAAGCGAAGATCCCCGTCATTTCCTACAACACCTCGATGAAGCGCGCTGCGCCCACGATGCTCCTGGGCGGCGTCATCCAGATCTGGGACAGCTTCTATGAAGGCCGCATCCAGGCCGTCATGGACGGCACCTGGAAGCCGCAGTCCGTCTGGGGCGGCGTCCCTGAACACATGGTGGCGCTCGTCGACATTGCAAAGACCACCCCGCAGAGCGTGGTCGACGACATCAAGGCGGCGACCGAAAAGATGGAAAAGCGTGAATTCCATCCCTTCACCGGCCCGATCGTCGACAACACCGGCAAGGAAGTTCTGAAGGCCGGTCAGGTGGCTACCGATTCGGATCTTCTCACGATGGGCTACCTCGTTGAGGGCGTCGCCGGCAAGCTTCCGACGATGAACTAAAGAGCAACTTTTTAATCAGGCGGCTTCGGTTTCGGAGCCGCTTTTGCTGAATACTTTTTTTCCATAAAAGGAATCCTTCATGCAGAAGCGCATTGCTTTCAAGCTCGCCCTTGCCGGCGCAATGGCCCTCATGCTTTCCGCCTGCGGCGACAAGACCGAGGCCCCTCAGGCCGCGAAGACTGCGGATGCTCCCAAGACGGCTGAGACGGCCCAGGGCCCCCTCAAGATCGCCTTCGTCTACGTGAGCCCCGCGAGCGAGGAGGGCTGGTCCCGCCAGCATGACCTTGCACGTCAGGAGCTTGAGAAGGAATTCGGCGACAAGATCAAGGTGACGACGGTTGAAAACATTCCCGCCGGCGCCGACTCCGAACGCGTTCTGCGCGACCTCGCGCAGCAGGGCAACAAGCTCATTTTCGCGACGTCCTTCGGCTACATGAATTCCGTCCTCAAGGTCGCCAAGGAATTTCCGGACGTGAAGTTCGAGCACGCGACGGGCTACAAGACTGCCGCCAACGTCGGCAACTACACGGCGCGTTTTTATGAAGGGCGCTACCTTGCGGGCAAGCTCGCCGGCGCCACCACGAAGACGAATGTCCTCGGATACGTCGCTGCGGTTCCGATTCCTGAAGTCCTTCAGGGCATCAATGCCTTCACGCTCGGCGCTCAGAGCGTGAACCCCAATATTGAGGTTCGCGTGGTCTGGACCTCCTCCTGGTACGATCCGGGCAAGGAAGCCGATGCGACGAAGACCCTGGTCGGCCAGAAGGCCGACGTGCTCACGCACCACACCGACTCGCCCGCAGTTGCAGCCGCCTGCGAGGATCTGAAGATCCCCGTGATTTCCTACAACACGGCAATGAAGCGCATTGCGCCGACGATGCTCTTGGGCGGCGTCGTGCAGTCCTGGCACGAGTACTACTCGGGCCGCGTGAAGGCCGTGATGGACGGCACCTGGAAGCCTGATTCCGTCTGGGGCGGCATTCCCGAGCACATGGTGGCGCTCGTCGACATCGCCCCCTCGACGCCCCAGAATGTGGTCGAAAACATCAAGACTGCCTACGAAAAGATGGAAAAGCGCGAGCTTTCGCCCTTTACCGGTCCGATCGTCGACAATGAAGGCAAGGTTCGCGTTCCCGAAGGGAAGACCGCGACCGATGAAGAGCTTCTCAACATGAACTGGCTCGTGAAGGGCGTTGTCGGCAAGGTCCCGACCGCCCAGTAACGAAAGGGTTCTGTCCTTTTTCAGAAAGCGCCGCGCACGGATGAATGTCCCCGCGGCGCTTTTTTTCGGACTCCCCGCATAAACAACATGTAAACAAAGTATGGGATCCCTTGTCGCACACGGTCGGGTAGAGCGGTAAACTTTCGCCAACCCAAAAAAGCAGGATCCTTCGGGAACGCGGAAAAGTGGACGATTATTCCCTGATTACAAGCCTGGTCACCGGCTTCGGACTGGCGCTTCCTTTCGGCTACGTAGCGGAAAAGTTTTTCCGCGCTCCGGCGCTTGTCGGCTACATTCTCGCCGGCCTTGCGGCAAGCGTCCTTCCGGGATTGCCGCCCGTCAATTCCAAGATGATCGAGCAGCTCGCCGAAATCGGCGTCATGCTCCTCATGTTCGGCGTCGGGCTTAACTTCTCCGTGCACGATCTGGTGCGCGTGAAGGGCGTGGCGATACCGGGCGCACCGACGCAGATGGTGATTGCGGCCTCCCTGGCCGCGTGCGTCGCCATGGGGTTCTGGCACTGGGATTTCGGCGCGGCCGTACTCTTCGGCTTTTCCATCGCCGGCGCCTCGACCGTGGTGGTCACGAAGGCCCTTGAAATTCGCAAGCTCACGAACGAAATGAACGGGCAGGCAACGCTCGGCTGGCTCGTGATGGAGGACCTCGTTTCGGTGATCCTTCTCGTCTGCCTGCCGCCCTTTGCGGCAGCAGTGCACGGCGACCAGACGGTTTCGCTCCTCGGCGTTCTCTTTGACATCGTGAAGACCCTGGCCTGGGCGGCAGTCTTCGTCTCCCTCATGATGGTGGTGGGAAGAAAGGTTCTGCCGCTGATGCTCCGGGAAGTGGCGCGCACAGGGTCGCGCGAGCTCTTCACGCTCGCCGTCCTCGGGGCCGCAATTGTCATTGCCTACGGCGCGGGCGCCATCTTCGACGTGAGCTTTGCTCTGGGCGCCTTCCTCGCCGGCATGGTGATGCAGGAGAGCCGCTATGCACACCGCGCGGCTCAGGAATCGCTCCCCCTTCAGGACGCCTTCTCGGTCCTTTTCTTCGTCTCGGTCGGCCTCATGCTCGACTGGCACGTTTTCCTCGAAAAGCCCCTTGAGATCTTTCTTGTCGTTCTCATCATCATGATCGGCAAGATGACCTTTTCGACGACGATCGTCGTCCTTCTGCGGTGGCCGCTCGACACGGCGCTCACGATCGGCTCCTCAATCGGGCAGATCGGCGAATTCAGCTACATTCTCGCCGGCCAGGGCATTGCTTTGAAGCTCGTCGACGCAAGCATCATGAGCGTCATCGTTGCGGCGTCGATCATGACGATTGCATTGAATCCGCTCCTCTTCCTCGCCGCCCCGCACATCCGGCAGTTCCTCGTGAGCCGCTTCAAATGGGCGCGCCGGGCCGCCATGCGGCAGCCTCCTTTCTCGCAGCTCCCTGCGGACACGCCCCGCGAAATGCTCGACGGCCAGGTGATCGTGATCGGCGCTTCCGAAGTAGCGCGCGAGCTCTTTGAAACGATGAAGAAGGAAGGGCGGCGCACGATCGTCATCTGCAATCCGTCTGATCCGCTCGAAGAGCTTCGGGCCGATGGGTTCGGCGTGATTGTGGGCGACCCCACGGATCCGATGGTGCTTGCGCAGGCACACGTCACCCGTGCGGGCGTCCTCGTCCTGCCGGGGGCGGACGTGGTTGAAGCCGAGCGCGTGCTTTCCGTCGTGCGGCAGCTCAACAAGGATCTCCCGGTGGTGGTGCTCCTCCGGACTCTTGACGAGGCAGGGGACTTTGATCCGGCCGACAAGAACGTGTTCCTTCTCTGCGAACCTCTTATTGCTTCGATTTCGCTTGCCGCTGTTACAGTCGAGCAGCTTGTGAAGCGCGAGGAGGATGAAGCGGAGTCCGAGTCGCGCATGATGAGCGTGCGCGACATTCTCGACGCGGAATACAGAAGAAGCGTCGAATCCGTGCGTTCAGGCGGACTGACGGCGCCCGCTGAAAATGCGGATGCAGAGGAAATGCAGAGCGCGGCCGCGAAGGTCGCCGGCGAAGCGATGGCGACCGCGAGGAGCAGGCTCAAAAAGAAGCTCTCTCCCGGAGAGGCTGCAAGGGCCCTGGGCGTGCGTTTTGCGGGCTGGCTCAAAAAGAGCATTCCTCAGAAATCCAAAGGGAAGGACGAGAAGCCTCAGGATTAAAGCTGCCTGCGGCTGGTTAGGGCGTTGCCTGGGCGGACCTATAGAATCCTCGTTCTGCCGGGAATTTTTCAACGCACTCGAACCTTTCCATGCCTCAGACAAGCACGCTTCTTCTTGCAGTTCTGATTCTCTCTGCACTTTCCTTCATCGCGCTCGCGGCGCTTCTTGCCATTCTCCTCACGGAACGCCGGCACGGACGCGATGACGCGGACGAAATGAATGACGCCCTCATGGAGGGCGTGATGGAGGTGCGCCGGGAGCTTTCCTCTCAGATTGCGCAGACTGACGCCCGGCTCACCACGTCCATGACGGGACTCATCAACTACATCGCTCAGGAAGAGAAGCGTTCGGGAGAAGCGCTGCAGAACTATTCCGCGGGCTCCCGGGGCGAGCTCGAGCGCATGAACGGAATTCTGGCGAAGGAATTCCTCAGTCTTCAGGGCATGGTCGACGCGCGCTTTGCGAAGGTGCTTGAAACCAATGCGGGAGCGGCCGAGGGGCTCGGAAAGAAGCTCAATGAAGAGTTGAAGGAAATTCGCGCGACGCTCGATCTGGCGCTCGGCAAAGTGCGCGAGGAGAACGCTGCGAAGCTTGAAGCCATGCGCGCAACCGTTGAGGAAAAGCTCGAGAAGACGCTCTCCGAGCGCATTTCGGCGAGCTTTCGCCGCGTCGACGAGAAGCTCGGACTCGTGGAAACGGGGTTGGGCGAAATGCGGCAGATGGCGAGAAATGTCGCGCGGCTCCAGAACATTCTCGCGAACGTCAAGACCCGCGGCACCTTCGGCGAAGTGCAGCTCAACGCGATCCTTGAGGAAGTGCTCTCGCCCGGGCAGTTTGCCTCTCAGGTGAAGCTTGATCCGAAGTCGGGCGAAATGGTCGACTTTGCGGTTCGGCTTCCCGGCCGGGATGCGGAGAGCCCCTGCTGGCTTCCGATTGATTCCAAATTCCCGCTCGAAGACTGGGAAATGCTCGAGGAAGCCGAGCGTGCCGGAGACCCCGCCCGCGCGGCAGACGCCCGCAAGGGACTCGAACGGGCGCTTTTGAAGCAGGCAAAGTCCATCCGGGACAAATACGTGAAGCCTCCGGTTACAACGGAATTTGCCGTGATGTTTCTCCCTTCCGAAGGGCTTTATGCCGAGGCGCTCCGGATCCCGGGGCTCGCCGACCGGCTGCAGCGTGAGTTCCGCATTACGCCCGCAGGTCCTACCGTCATTACGGCGCTTCTCAACAGTCTCCTCATGGGCTTCATGACGCTTGCGATGGAAAAGAGAAGCGGTGAAGTCTGGCGCATTCTCACGGAAGTGAAGACGGAGTTCGCGGGCTTTACGCGTCAGTTTGAGGTGGTCGAGAAGAAGTTCAGGGAGGCGCAGTCCTCGCTCGAACAGATGTCGGTCAAGAGCCGCCGCATGGGAAGCCGCATGGAGTCGATTGAGGCTCTGGCCGACGATCATCCGGAAGGTCTTCCCGTCCCGGAAAGACCATCCGGAGCGAACCTCCCCTCAGGTGGAGAGACATGGGAGGTGCCGTCCGCACCAGCCGATGAGAACGCGCCCGTCGGTTTTCGCAAAGTCGAAGTAGATTCTCAGGCAGCGTCCTCTGTCTCTTGAGTTCCCGATCCGCAGGTGCTGCTCCATGAGGAGCTTTTCTCCCATGTAGCGGAACGTGCGGCGCTTTGCATAGTCGCGGGCGGAAAGCGTCTCCTGAGTTTCCTGCGGGCAGTATTCGCGCGTTGAGAAGACGCTCGAGAGGCGCCGGTCGCCGCCTTCCATTCTCTGATCCACGGCGTCGGTGACGAGCCGCATGAGAAGGCTCAGAAGCCGCCGCCCGAGAAGAAAGGGCGCGCTCTCGCGGGCCGACTCCTAGGCGGAGTCGAGCACCGTCACACGGTCCGGGCGAAATGCTTCAACATACTGGAGGCACTCTTCAACGGAAGGCTCCCAGTTGGGACGCGTGACGAGATTCGCCGTGATTCTGCGGAAAGCTTCGACCGAGGCGGCGGAGCGGCTCCTCGAGATCTCCTCATACGCGTTCCTCCAGAGCTGCGTGCGCGCCTCCTCGCGCAGAACCTGTTCGCGCAGGAGCGCAACTTCAGCTTCCATGGCAGACGCTTCCGCGACGGCAAGGTCCAGCGTTTTGGCGAGACTCCCGAGGCGCCCGGAGAGAGAGCACGGGTCCTGAATGCCGCGGGCTTGGGCATGCGCGTTTTCCTCGAGCGGAGCTTGCGAAGGAATGCTTTTGCCTCCCACTTTGGCGCTGATGCACGTGTTCTGAGATCTCAGCCGAAGCACTTCATCCCGGCGGGCGAGCATTTCGTCACGCCTCGCGATGCTTCTTGCCCGGTTTCTTTCCGCGGCCTCGTTCCGGGCGTCGCTTTTCCCGGAGAGCTGCTCTTCGTCCGCCGGCGTTTCTGCACGAGCTTCCATTGCCAGCGCACGTTCGGCTCTCCTTTGCGCTTCGTCTGCCGCAGCCAGGATGCGCTTTCGTTCGAGTGCTTTCTGGGCGATATCGTCGAGCCGTCTCGCTAATTCGGCGGCTTCCTTTTCCCGCGCCTCCTCAAGCGCTGCCTGGCGCAGCTGAGAGGCCTTGAGCCTATCTTCTAGGAGCGCACGTTCCCGGGCGGCGTCTTCTTCGTTCGGGGTCATGCTGCTCAGGCGCTCAAGCCGCGCTTCACGGGCGCTGTTCTTTGCATCCCGGAATATGGATTCGGCTTCGGCGTGAATGTCCGGCATTCCCGCCGTCTGGTCTGTACCGGGGACGAAATCCAGTGATTCGCCCTGATTCTCCGCTTCAGCAGTGAGGCTGCCTGACTGAGCAGTCTGAGCTTCGTTCGCTGCGGAGGCGTTCTCAGGCTTCGCAAGAGCATTTTTCTTTTCGAGCGCTCGGCGCATCTTTCGATTGAGGCGAGGCAGAGGCGCGGTCTTTTCAGAAGCGCTCGAAGAGAGCCATTGGAATGCCTCATCGGTGGTGACTACTCCCCGTCCAATTCTTCGAATTGGGCGAGGCTTCTCGCTTCTACGGTCACAACCCGGATGTCTCCGGGATTTACACGACCTCAGCGAGCATAAGGCGAGGACTATTCTCGCCGAAGGACGGGTAGCCCCTCCGCCCTCAACTTTTTAATGCCTTCTGCCCGGATGTTGGCTGCAGCGTTGACGTCGCGATCATGGTGAGCGCCGCAGTGCGGGCAAGTCCATTCGCGCGTCGCCAGATCAAGCTTTTCAAGCTTGAAGCCGCAGCAGGAGCACGTCTTCGAAGAGGGAAAGAAGGTATCGATCTGCACGAAGTACTTTCCTTCCCGCTTCGCTTTGTAGGCAATCATTCGGAAGAGCTCGCTCCAGGCGGCATCAGCAATGGATTCCGCCAGGCGTGGGTTCTTCAGCATGTTGATGATTCTCAAACTCTCCGCAGCCAGCGCTTGGCTTTCGTTCACGAGTCGCGAAGAGACCTTGTGAAGGTTGTCGTTGCGGGCATTAGCCACGCGCTTATGCGCGCGTGCGAGCCTGCGGCGCGCCTTCTCGCGCCGGCGGCTGCCCTTCTTTGTTCTTGAAAACTGCCGGCTTCTTCGGCGCAGGACCTTGCGGGCGCGCTTCAGATGCTTCGGGTTCGGTTCCTTACGGCCGTTTGATTCAATGAGGAGATCCTTGATGCCGACGTCAATGCCGGTGACCTGATCTTCATAGATCTCCTTCAGAGGTTCCTTTTCAGCAAGGCCATCCTCCCAGAGCACGGCGGCGTAATAGTCGCCGGCAGCATCGGCTTCAAGCGTGATGCTCTTCACCTTGCCGACGACCTCGCGATGAATTCTGGCCTTGATCGGCTCCATCTTCGGCACGCACACGTAGTTTGGGCCGACGGAGACGTTGGTGCAGTGATAGCTCGACTGCGGACCTCTGCGGGATTTGTAGTGCGGGAAGCCCGCTCTTCTCTCAAAGAAAGCGCGGTAGGCCTTGTTGAGATTCCGCACCGTTTCCTGAAGCGCCATCGAATCGTATTCCCTGAGCCATGCGTACTTCTTCGACTTCTTGGCTCTGGCGAGAAGGGGCTTGATCTCGTGGATGAGATCGAGCGAGACGCCCCGCGTGCGGTAGTAATGCTTTTTCAGGAAGAGCGCCATGTTCCAGCACTTGCGGACAGCACCCCACTGCGCCCAGAGAAAAGCCTTCTGTGCGGCAGTCGGGTAGATGCGGAATTTCGCAGCGCGGAGCATATAGCGGTCAAAGGAATATATTATTAAATAATATTATGATATTATCATAATTAAGATATGGCGGTCAAGAAGAATTCCGATGTTCGACGACTATGAAAGAGCGCGTCACAGCGTGACGAAGCTCCATGTGCATTTGATTTTCACAACGAAATACCGGCGCAAAGTGATGACGCCGAACGTACTGGAAAGCGTGCTTGCTGCGCTAAAAATAGCGGCGGAGGATTTAGGCTGCAGCCTCCTGGAGGCCAATGCGGAGGCGGATCACGTGCACCTGCTCGTGAGCTACCCTCCGAAGGTAAGCATCAGTGAAATGGTGAACCGCTTTAAAACGCGTTCGTCTAGAAAGATACGCGAGGAATATCCAGGGATTCTTGAAGGCGGCAGAACAGGGTTGTTTTGGTCGCGCAACTACTTCGCTTGTTCCGTAGGCGGCGCCTCCCTGGAAGTTCTTAAAAAATACATTGAGAATCAGACCTCCGATTAGCCGCCATTCCTCCCCGCCCCATCCGGGGCGAGGGCTCCTGGCGGTTTTTGCTGAGCGAAAGCAGAAGGCTCCTTTCGGTTTCGGCTTTCAGGAGCCGGATCTTTTCTTCTTCAGTAAGCGGCGCTTCATTGGTTCTGCGATAGCGAGCGGGCGCAAGCGCTTTCACAGTCTTGCGGTCGAGTAAGTCTTCGTCCCGACGGCGGGCGCGGCGAACGCCTTCGAGAATCTCCATGGCGAGCGCGAAGGTGCGCCGCTTCGCATCGTTTCTGAGAGATTGAAGGAAAGGTATGTCGGGAATGACTTCTCTCGCCTCCAGAAGCGGCAGAGATTCAAAAGGCAGAAGAGGAGATTCAAAGCGGTCGCAGAGCGGAGAAAAGGAGTCCTCAGAGAGGATTTTCCCCGGCGCGAATTCCCGGGTGAAGCGGTAGTAGCTTCGAAGGAATACTTCGGCTCCCGGATGAGTGAGGTCGGCCGAATAGAAAGCCGAAAAAGACGAGGACCCGAGAAGCGAGGCAGAGGAAAACCCAAGCACGCACTTCGGAGCCCCTGAGGATGTGAGCTCAAGCACCCATTCGGCGCGGATCATGCCGGTCTTCTCGGGCCGGCGGCGGCGCGCCTCAAACCGGAAAGCTTCTCCGAAAGCGGAGAAGACCGTGAACCCGGGCTTCCAGGCTTCAACGCCCTCGAGTCCGAACTGGACCTTGAGCCAGGAAGAAATAAACGCGGCGGCGCGGAGCGCCGTATTGGATTCGGTGTAGTAGCAGGTGCTGTATCCGTAGGCCATGAATGAAGTCTCTCTGAATGAATTTCGAGCTACCCCATTGTTCGATACCCATGCGTCACGCCGGGTCGCAGTCAGACATGCCGGTGCTTCCGCAGAGACGAAAGACTTGGAAAGGCCCGGAAAGATTCGTGTGCCGATGTGTCCCGCGGCGCGGAGCGGCGGGCAACCTGCATTAAGATTTCTCCTCTTGTCAAGGAACCTTCATCAAGCCTCATTATGGACAGCCTCTATCACGCGATCCAGCTTGTCTGCGTCTACGCTATCCCGCTCATCTTTGCGATCACGCTTCACGAGTCCGCCCACGGCTGGGCGGCGTCGAAATGCGGCGACCCGACTGCCGTGCGCATGGGCCGCGTGACGCTTAATCCCATCCCTCACATCGACCCTGTGGGCACCATCGCCATTCCGGGAGCGCTGCTCCTCATGTCCGCCTTCACGGGCGGTGGCGGCCTTCTTTTCGGCTGGGCGAAGCCCGTGCCCATCAATCCCTGGAATTTCCGCAATCTGCGTCAGGGCATGCTGGTTACTGCCATCGCCGGCCCCGGATCCAATGCCATTCAGATGATCATCTGGGCGCTTCTTCTGAAGCTCTGCGTTGCCGTCGGGATTTACGACAAGTTCGTGCTTTCCGTCTGCTCGGCGGGGATCTCGGTCAATCTCATGCTCATGGCCTTCAATCTCATTCCGATTCCGCCGCTTGACGGCGGGCGCATCCTGAGGGGGCTCCTCCCCGAGCGCGCGGGCGAGCAGCTCGACCGGATCGAACCCTACGGCATGATCATTCTCCTCGTCCTCATGGTCGGCGGCGGCCTTACCTTCTTCGTTCGTCCCTTCCTGATGTTCGGGCAGTGGCTCGTCAATCTCGTGCTCTAAGGGAATCCTCAATCATGACGATCTGCAAGAACCCGAAGGAAAACTGCATGCGCTACCCGTCCGCCTGGGTGATGCGCTTTGCCGATGAGCTTCCCGCCCGCGCGAGAGTGCTTGATCTCGCCTGCGGCGAAGGCCGCCATACGGGGCTCTTTCTCATGAAGGGCTGCCGGGTGACGGCGGTCGACATTGATCTCTCTCATGTTGAAGCGCTCGCCGGCACGCCCGGTCTCACGCTCGAATGCCGGGATCTTGAAAACGAGCCCTGGCCTTATGGAGAGGATCAGTTCGACGCGATCGTCGTCACGAACTACCTCCACCGGCCTCATTTCCCGCACTACTATGCGTCGCTTGCGCCGGGCGGGCTCTTCATCATGGAGACCTTCACGGAAGTGAATACGCGCATCTGGGGGAGGCCGAGGAACCCGGACCACTATCTTCTCCCCGGCGAGCTTCTCAGGCTCGCGCCTTCCGGCGTTAGGATCGTCGCCTACGAGGAAGGGTTGACCGAGCTCGATTACGGCGTGGAGCGCATCGTCTGGATGAAGCCCGGACCGGTTGAAAAGCTTGCAGTTTCGCTCGGCGCCCGGTAGTGAAGGCTCTTCCTGAAACCTGCCGGTTTTGAGGATTAGCCGTAACAAATTGCACCACGGCGCTTTTGAATCTCCTCGGTGCCCCGCGGCTTTGATAAAATTTTTCGACTTTCAAGCGCCTTCGGGGTTTCTTTGCGGGAATTGTCCGAAGGCAAAAACGATTTTTTTGGAATCCATTACAAGAATGTCCATGCGCGCGTTCCGCCTCGCCGCCGCTGCAGCGGCGATTGCCTCTCTTTCGGGCTGCACCTTCCTCGGCATTGACTTCAATGACGACAAGGTTCAGTACGAGTCCTCCAACTCGCGTGCGAATCTCGAAATTCCGCCCGATCTGACGCCGATTCAGAATGACAACCGCTTCCAGGTGCCTGCGCGTCCGGGCGTGGTAAGCGCGAACGCAGAGGCCGAGAAGGCCCGTCAGGCGGCGGATGCGAACGCGCCGACCGCTTCCAAGATTGTTCCGCTCACCGTCCGCGCGAAGGTGATGAAGGAAGGGAGCGACCGGTGGCTGCGCGTCAATGCCGCGCCCGAGCAGCTCTGGGCAGTGGTGCAGGACTTCTGGCCCTCCGTCGGTCTCGTGGTTCGCGAGCAGAATCCGAAGACGGGCTACATGGAAACCGAATGGGCTGAAAACAAAGCCAAGCTCCCGCAGGACATCATCCGCCGCACGATCGGCAAGGTGATCGACTTTGCATACTCCACGGGCGAGCAGGATCAGTACCGCACCCGCATGGAGCGCAACGACGACGGCACGACCGACATCTACATCTCGCACCGCTCGATGGTTGAGGTGGTGACGGGCGCCGATAAGGAAAGCACCGTCTGGCAGCCGGGTCCCACGGATCCGACGATGGAAGCGGAAATGCTTCAGCGCCTCGCGCTCCGCATTGATGCCGAATTCAATCCCGATGCCTCTGCTGAGGCTGAGGCCGAAGCTCAGAAGGAGCTCGCTCAGCAGTTCAAGGTTGAGCCCGCCGCTACCCGCGCCCGCATCGAGAACGGTGCTGACGGCAAGGCTGCCGCTGTGGTTCTGACGGACAATTTCGACCAGGCCTGGCGCCGCATGGGCCTCGTGCTTGACCGCATGGGCTTCGAGCAGGTCGACCGCGACCGCACTGCCGGCTGGTTCCTCGTCCGCTACCTCGATCCGGCTTATGAAGCCGCTCAGAAGGAAAAGCGCGGGTTCTTCACGAACCTCTTCAGCTCCGACGCCGTCATTGCCGCGCCCAACTACCGCATTCACCTTTCGGGCGAAGGCGCTGAGACGCGCGTGACCGTTCAGGGTCCGGACGGCGGCGAGGATACGACGGGCGTTGCGCCCAACATCCTCGGCCTTCTCGCCGAGCAGCTCCGCTAAGAGAGGAGGAGTTCCGCCATGGCTTCCTTCATGACGAAGGTGCTCAATACCTTCGGCCTCCATACCGAGGCGGAACTCAATGAAGCCCGGGCGGCAGCCCGGGCCGAGGGGGCTCCCGGGACGGCGTCCGGAGAATCCGCCAGGGAAGCTCCGGGGCCGCTCTCAGACACATCCCCCTGCGGCCTCATCTACCGGCAGGCCGCCATCGACATACCGCAGCTTTCCTGTGCGCTTCAGACTCAGGTAAAGGCTCAGGCGATTGAGAAAATCCGCCGTCTTCTTGCAAAAGAGAAAATCACCGCAGAGGAATTCGAACTCTGGAAGCGTCGGATTCTGATGCTCTGAGGGAGCGTGCCTCAGATGGACCGTTGCGCAGTATTTGATCGAGCGGGTTCCGGCCTGATGCCGGCAGTGTCCGCGTTTGCCTGGCTGGGGCTCTTTTTTCTGCGCGTCTTCAATCCCCAGGTTCGCGCCGACCGCACTGCCTTTGCCCGGGGCCTCATCATCTGGGCGTCCCTGGGGGCGGCAGCCTGGCTGCTGATGGATCCCATAGCGGACGCCGAGTGGATCTCGGACAAGGCGCTTCTGCGCATTGCCATGGTCTACAGCTGGGCTTCCGGATTCTGGTACTTTGCGCTCTTTGTTCTGACGGCTAGGCGCTGCCACGACTGCGGAATTTCGGGCGGCTGGGCGCTTCTTGTCGGCATTCCGCTCGTTAATCTTCTCGTGCTCGCTGCCGGACTCTTCTTCCCGGGAGCGAGGGATGCCGAACTTGTCTGGAAGAAGGATTTTTCGCTGTGATCAACTGGAACGATTACCTGCTCTTCATCCCGGCGGTGGTTGTGATTACGCTCCTTCCCGGGCCGGACTTCGCCATTACGGTAAGAACGACCCTCGTGCACGGACGACGGGCCGGCATTCTCTGCCTTCTCGGCGTCAATCTGGGCGTGGCGGTCCATACCACCGCCGCGATTCTCGGCATCTCCGCGCTCATCATGGGAAGTGAGGAGCTCTTCAACATTCTCAAGTGGGCGGGCGCCGTCTATCTTTTCTGGCTCGGCATCGGGGCGATTCGGGAGTCCTTTCAGAAGAAGCCTGAGGTTCCGAATGCGGCCGAAAAAATGGCTGCCGTTGAAGAATCGAGGAAGAACGGGCTTGCGGCCTTCAGAAGCGGCCTTTTCTGCAATCTCCTCAATCCGAAGGTTGTGGTCTTCGTCCTCACGTTCTTCCCGCAGTTCATCGATCCGAAGCTCCCCGCGGCGCCTCAGCTTGCGCTTCTGGGGCTCACGTGGTCGGTGCTCGGCATCCTCTGGCTCACGACCCTTGTTCTCCTGATGGAGAAAATCCGGCCGGTTTTCGAGCGTCCCTCATTCCGACGCTGGCTCAACCGCACGACAGGCGCCGTTCTCATTCTTTTCGGCATAAAGCTTGCGTTTGAGCGCAATTGATTTTCAACTCATTTTTAGTTCGCAATAGATTCATATGGCAGAAAGCATTCGCAAAGGCATGCTCGTTACGCTCTCGGTCCTGATGGCCGACATGACGGGCAAGACCCTTGAAGAAACGCCCCCGGAGGGGATTGTCTATCTCCACGGAAACGGCGATATTTTCCCGAAGCTTGAGGCGGCACTTGAAGGGCGCTTCGCCGGGGAAGGCTTTTCGATCCATCTTGAACCCGAGGATGCCTTCGGCGAATACGACGCGGAAGCGATCAAGCTGATTCCCGCAGAGAATTTCGCGCATCCGGAGATTCTTGAACCCGGAGCAGTCGTTGATGAAGTGCCGGGGGAAGTCCCCGACGGACGCACGTGGCGCGTGACGGATATCGCTGAAGGCATGGTGGTGCTTGAAGCCAATCACCCGCTTGCCGGCATCGGCCTGCAGTTCGCCGTCAAGGTCCTCGATGTTCATGAGCCGACGGAGTCGGAGCTCGAGGCAATGGAAGACGACGGTACGGAATCGCTCGTGCCGCCCTTCCTCAAAATTGCCGACCGGATCGTGAGCGAAGACGACGAGGACGATACGCCCTACGAGTCGGCAGGCGCAGAGGAGCCCGACGACTCCTCGATGGCAAGGCTCGCAAGGCCTCCGCGCATCGTTCGCTGAGCGTCCTTAAAGACCCAAATTTTCCATTGCCCGGGAGCCGGATCAAGTCCCCCGGGCATTTCTCCAAGAAGGGAATACACAGAAATGTCAGTGCTTGAGGAACTTCGTTCGCACGAAGCGGAATATGCAAAGTGGCGTCACGAGTTTCACCGCCATCCTGAACTCGGTCTCGAGGAGGTCTGGACCTCCGGCGTCGTCGCTGAAAAGCTCAAAAGCTGGGGCATTGAGGTGACGGAACATGTCGGCCGCACGGGCGTTGTCGGCGTGATTCACGGGAATCTCGGTCCCGGGCGCACGATTGCGCTCAGAAGCGATATGGATGCGCTCTCGATGCCTGAGGAAGGAAGCTGCGAATGGAAGTCCCAGAATCAGGGCAAGATGCACGGCTGCGGCCATGACGGCCATATGACGATGCTTCTTGCGGCTGCCCAGTACCTCTCTCAGCACCGCGACTTCAAGGGCACGGTCGTCCTTATCTTCCAACCGGGCGAGGAAGGCGCGGGCGGCGCGCTTGAGATGATGAAGGACGGACTCTTCAAGCGCTTCCCCTGCGATGAAATCTACGGCATGCACAACTGGACCGACGTCCCCGTGGGCCAGGTCCGCTGCCGCCACGGTGCCACGATGGCGGGTCAGGACTTCTTCAGCATTCACCTGAAGGGCAGAGGCTCGCACGCGTCTGCCCCTCATCTTTCCGCCGATCCGGTTCTCGCGGCGTCGCTTCTTGTGACGGCGCTCCAGCAGATCGCTTCGAGAAACATTGCGCCGCTTGACCCGGCAGTGATTTCGGTAACGAAGATCCATACGGGGTCCGCATTCAACGTCATTCCGGAAACGGCGGAAATCGGCGGCTGCACGCGCTTCTTCTCGAATGAAACGGGCGAACTTCTGAGAAAGCGCATCCGTGAAGTGGCTGAACACATTGCCATCTCCTGCGGCGTCACAGCCAAAGTGGAGTTTGATCCGATTGCGGCAGTCCTCATGAGCGACCCGAAGCTTTCGGACGCCTATCTCGCTGCTGCGCGCGAGGTCGTGGGCGACGCCAACGCTGATTTTGCGGAGCTTCCGCAGATGGCGAGCGAAGACTTCTCCTACCTCTCTCAGGAGGTTCCCGGCGCTTACTGCTTCCTGGGCGGCCAGGCGCCCTACGGAGCGAAGAATCTGCACAATCCGTGCTTTGACTTCGACGACCGCGTGCTCGCAACGGGGGCGGCCATCTGGGTGACGATCGCGAGAAATCGTCTTGCCGCCTGATTGCACTTCATAGAAGTCTGAGTCTCGGGCCTCATGCGGCTTCCGCTTCTGCGGGCGGGTGCTGCATGAGGCTTTTTTTTTCGTGCTTTCTTCAGACAAGCTCGTAAGTGGCCGATTGAATCGGGAGCGACAGGTTCTGAAGCACGCGCTCGAGCAGAATCCCCTCGCGGTTGTCGGTCTGGTAGCCGAAGGTGGCGCGGATTCCCTGCAGGATGAACTGCGCCGCTCGATCAAGCGCAATGGGGAGACTGTCCCCCTGAAGGAGGCTTCCCGTGATGACGCTCGTGAAGGCGTCGCCCGTGCCGGGATAGTGGGCCGGGAGGTAGGGACAGGTGACTTTCCAGGTGCGGCCGTCCGTGCGGCTCCGGGCAATGACCGATGTGAGATTGGGCTTTCCCTGCACCGGAACGCCGGTGATGATGACGGTGTCGGGGCCGGAGTTCGTGAGTTCCGTGATGGCGGCCTTCAACTCGTCGTCAGTGCATTCCGGGCGGAAAGGTTCGCCTAAGAGCGCGAAGAGTTCGGTGAGGTTGGGCGTGAGGACGTCGGCGCGGGCGGCGAGCGTTCGCATCTCGCTCACCATCTCATCAGTAATTTTGTTGTAGAGCCGGCCGTTGTCTCCAAGCACGGGATCCACAACGACGAGCGTATCGGTCGTCCTGAAGCGTTCGATGAAGTCGGCGACGATCCTGATCTGGCGAGGAGATCCGAGGTATCCGGTATAGATGGCTTCAAAGTCGACGCCGAGCTTTTCCCAGTGATCAATGATCGCCGGCATTTCGTCCGTGAGATCAAGAAACGTAAAGTTCTCGTACTGCGTGTGGTTCGAGAGGATTGCCGTCGGAAGCGGGCACACGTCGAAGCCCATCGTGGAAAGAATCGGTATGACGACGGTGAGGGAGACGCGGCCGACGCCTGAGAGATCGTGGACGGCGGCAATGCGGCGTACGCTGCGCGAGAATTTCATTGTGAGGATTAGAAGAAAACGGCAAACGAAAGGTTGATTGCCAAATGGTGCCACATCAGGTTCGACTGTGTAGATCAGTCGGACTTGAAGGATCAACCGCTTAAAAATAAACCGGGCAGAGAGTCATGATGCACTCTCTGCCCGGTTCGTTAAAGAATGATAAAGACTGCGGATCAGCGCTCAGCTGCTGCGTTCTTGCCGGCAATTCGTCCAGACGTGTAGGCAATGCCGAGACCGGTGCCTGAGGTGTAGACGCGGTTGTAGTAGGGGCGGTTGATGACTTCGCCGCCCGCGTAGAGCCCCTTGATCACGGAACCGTCGTCGCGCAGGACCTGGAACTTCTCGTTCACCTTGACGCCGCCCATGGTGCCGCCCGTCTGCGGGACAACGCGGACCGCATAGAAGGGTGCTTTCTCGAATGCCTTCAGGAACTTGGCGGGTTTGCCGAACGCTTTGTCGTCGCCCGTGCGCGAAGCCTCGTTGTAGGCAGTCATGGTGTGCTTAAGCGCGTCAGCCGGAACGCCCATATTCTTTGCGAGCTCTTCCCAGGTGCTGCCCTTAACGGAGATGCTGGGATCGTTGAACGCTTCGAGCGCCTTCGTCTTTTCAGGATCACTGCTGTCGACGATCGCCCAGACCGCCTTCTGCATCGCCACCGGATCAGTCAGATAAGGGAGATCTTCATTGACGAAGCGAACGCCCTTTTCGTTCACGAAGACGCGGTCCTTGTATTTGTCCTTCGACGTAAAGCTCTTCGAAAGTCCGGGCTTCGTGCCGTTGACGTAGAGACCGATCACCCAGGCGTCCTTGAATTCTTCAGCGCCCGCTTCAATTGCCATGCGGATGCCGTCGCCGGTTGCTCCGGGGGTCGCGACAGAAATATCAGTGTAGGGCGCGAAGTCCGGAACGAGGCGTTCCATCATTTCCTTGTTGTGGGCGAAGCCGCCGGTGGCAAGCACCACCGCCTTGCCGCTGATTTCATAGCGGTGCGCCTTGTCGTGCGCCAGAACTCCCTTAACTGAACCATCCTCTGCGACGATCAGCTTGTCGGCAGGGGTCCCAGTGCGCACGGGCACGCCCATCTTGTCGAGATAGGTCTTGATGTTCTTGATGACGAATCGTCCGCCGGCGGGCGAAGAGCCGCGGCCGGAAGCCGGGACGGGAGATTCAGCGGGCGCGTGCGCGTAGTCAGGGCCGCCGTAGCCGAAGGGACGGGGCTTGGCGAAGGTGTGTCCCACAACGTCCTCGAGCCAGTTGACGGTCGTGGTGAATTCCTTTGCCATGCGGCGGACGGCGGCTTCATCCGGATAACCCTTGGCGCCCCCTTTGTAGGAGCGCTTCTGGTCATTGAGCCAGATCTCAATGAAGCCTTCAGTCGTCGTGTCTTTTTCGCCCGCCCGCTTCTGGGCGTTGGAGTCGCCCGCAGCAATGGCGCCGCCAGCAAGTGCGGAGCTGCCGCCGATAATGCCGAGTTTTTCCAGGACGATCACTTTAGCGCCGTTCTCCGCTGCGGAAGCCGCGGCCGCCATGCCGGTGCCGCCCGCGCCAACCACAATGACGTCGGCAGAAAGCTTTTCGAGCGGAAGCGTTGCCGGATCTGTTCCGGCCTGAGCGCAGAGGGCGGTCAGGAAAGCTGCGGCTGCAGCTGCGGTACGCTTGACAAGCATTGGGGTCTCCTTTTGGTCGGGTAAAGCCTTCACTCTATCCGCGCAAACCTCGAATAGCCATCGGGACTTTTCCTCTGCTGAATGCGAGTCTGAAGTCGAGCAGGAGCACCAAAATCTGCTTCAGAAGTAAAGTATTAGGAAAATCAAATGGATGATTCAGCGTTTGGATGGGCTTATGACAGACTGCGAGGGTGCTCTCTTCTCAGCTTGAATACGCAATACCGAAGCCGTCATCCCGGCGAGCGTCACAATCGCCATGCCGAGAAGCGAGATGAAGTCGAGGGACTCGCCGAAGAAGATGAGTCCGAAGATCACGGCGAACGGGATGCCCGCAAACTGGTAGACGGAATTGAGAAGCGGATGACCGTAGGTCCATCCGATCGTGAGGCAGAGCTGCGCGCAGGTGGCTGCGGCGCCGATCCCGATGATGAGAAGAATTCCTTGAAGGGTATGAGGCGAAAAGCCCGTGACCGCAGAGGCAATGAGTCCAGCGAGCGTTCCCGTGAGGGTGAAGTAGAAGACGATGCGCTCGGGAGGTTCGGCATGCCGGGAGAGATCCCGGATCATGAAGTCCGCGCCCCCGCCCGTGAGTCCGACCAGCACGCCCGCAAGCGCGCCGATGAGCTCCTCCTCCGGAAAGTCCGGCCTCAGAATGAGCAGCACGCCGCCGAAGCCGACGGCAACGGCGAGAAGCAGAGGCTTCTCAAGCTTTTGCCGCGCGAAGGCTGCCGAGATTGAAAGAAAGAGGCAGAACCAGAGGGGCGACGAGTAGGTAAAGGTCTGAGCGGTGCCGAGCGGCAGAACGGAAAGCGTATAGACCCCGAGCGTGATGCAGGTCGTGCCGATCGCGCACCGGATGAGGTGCCGCCAGGGATGCGAGGTTTCAAGCGAAATATGCTTCTCTTTCAGAATGAAGCCGCAGAGCGCCACCCCGAAGATGCTCCGGTAGAAGATGATCTCCCAGACGGAATAAAAGTCCGACGCCATCTTGACGAGCAGCGCGACGACGGCAAAGAGGAATGTCGCGAGGAGCATCCAGAGAGACTGGCGGACCATTGGGAAGTTCTCCTTCAGAAGAGTGCGATCATCGGCACCAGCGTTCCGTCCAAAGGGGGAGCGCAGCGCGCAGATAGCCTTGAGGATTGTCGGCGCCGATCGCGGGAAGTCCGAGATGGCGGCCTGCGGCTTCGAGCGCCTCGAGCGGGCGCGACACGTCTACCGGAGTGGCGCCCGCCTGCTTTGAGAGCTTTTCTCCCTCGTCATTGAGAACCAGGGGAATGTGCATGTAGCGGTTAGGCGTCCCTCCGAGCGCGCGCGTGAGGAGAATCTGGCGCGGCGTGTTGTCGACGAGGTCGGCCCCGCGAACGATGTCGGTGACGCCTGAGAAAATATCGTCCGTCACGACGGCAAGCTGATAGGCCCATAGTCCGTCGGCGCGCTTCAGAATGAAGTCCCCGACTTCATGCTCGACATCCTGCGAGAAGTCTCCGAGACGCCGGTCATGGAAGGAAAAAATACCGGATGGCACGCGGAATCTGATCGCCCGGACGGGCTTCCCGTGAGTGCCCTTCCTGCAGGTTCCCGGATAGACCCCCTTGGGAAGTCCGAGGCGGAGGTCTTCAGCAAAGATTTCCTTTCTCGAGCAGGCGCAGCCGTAGATGAGCCCCTTTTCTGCAAGGCGTCTCAACGCCTCTTCATAGGCGGGATAACGGTCGTGCTGCCAGAGAACGGGCTCGTCCGACTCCATCCCGAAGCGCTTCAGATCTTCAATGAAGCTTTCTCCCGCACCGGGGATGTCCCTCGGGGGATCAATATCCTCAATGCGCAGGAGCCACGTTCCCTCATGCGCGCGCGCATCGAGCCAGCTCGCGAGCGCTGCGGCGAGGCTTCCGGCATGAAGCCTGCCGGTGGGTGAGGGAGCAAAGCGACCGCGATACATGGGTTTTCAGCCTTCTGAACTAATGACTGCCTATGGAAGTGCAGGCAAAATTTTAGGATGCGCCGGCGAATCTTTCCCGCCCGGCCTCATGCATTCCTTTCCCCATGACCTCTTCAGCTCAGAAGAATCCCCCGAAGCTCTCGGACGGCATTCTGCTCGCCGCCGTTGCAACGCTCGGTCCCTTTGCCGCCAACACCTACGTTCCGGCCTTCGGGGATATCGAGCGCGACTTCGGCGTATCCGCCATCGCGGTGCAGCAGTCGCTCTCGCTTTACCTTCTTGCCTTTGCCTGCGCGTCGCTTCTCATCGGCGCGCTCTCGGACGCCTTCGGCCGCCGCCGGGTGCTGATTGCCGCCACGATCATCTTTGCGCTCGCCTCCATCGGGTGCATGTTTTCGAATTCGATTGAGGTGCTCTACGGCTGGCGCTTTCTGATGGGGCTCTGCGCTTCCGCGGGTCCGGTGATTTGTCAGGCGATCGTGCGCGACCGCTGGCAGGGCGTGGAAGCTGCAAAGATCCTCGCCCTCATAGCGATTCTCTTCGGGGTCGGCCCCTGCATGGCGCCGATTGTCGGGGGCGAACTCACCGTTCTTTTCGGCTGGCGCTTCGTTTTCGCGTTTCTCGCGTTCTTCGGCGCGCTCCTCGCCCTCATTGTGATGATCTTCCTCAGGGAAACTTTGCCGGAAGACCGCCGCACCTCCTTCCGTCCGGCCACCACACTCATGAACTACGGGAAGGTTCTCCGCAACCCTGCATTTGTTGCGGGCGTTCTTGCCCACGGCTTCTGCTTCATGGGACTCATCGTCTATTCAGCGGGCGCCGCCGACTTCGTGATCCACGTGATGAAGCTTCGGGTTGATCAGTTCGGGCTCCTCATGGTGCCCCTGGTCGGGGTCTCGATGCTGGGCGCCTGGATGGGACCTTCCCTCATGGAAAAGCTCGGGACGAGGAAGCTTATTTTCGGCGGCATTGCGTTGCTGATTTTCTCCGGACTCGCGGGCGCCCTGGTGGAATGGGTTCACCCCCTCGCTTTCCCGCTTCTCCTTCTTCCGCCGCTTCTCTACAACCTCGCGGCGGCCGCGATTAGGCCGGCGATCAACGTGATGAATCTCGACTACTTCCCGAAGAACCGCGGACTCGCCGCCTCCGTGCAGCAGTTTTCGCTCACGGGCGCATTCGGGATTTCGTCCGCCCTTCTGGTGCCTCTCGTGATGGGCGAAGCCTGGAAGTACTGCCTCGTCATGCTTTTCTCGAGCGTCGTCATGCTTTTCCTCTGGCTCATTGTAGAAAAGAAGCGGGACGCGTATCTCCCGCCGGCGGCGAAGGCGTGATTGCCTGCTGCAAAAAATCCCTGCTGCCCTGGATGAACCGCATCGCATAAGCGATGGGCAAAAATGAAAGAGGCGGTCCCTGCATCGTTTTGCAGGGACCGCCTCTTAATTTGGTCAGAGAGGAATTTTCCCGGGAATTACTTCAGCTCAGCCTCAAGGTAGTCGAAGCCCGCGTCGAGCTGCACGTAAAAGCCCGTGAGGCCCTTCACCTTTGCGGAGACATTCTTTTCGGCAACGAGCGGGATCCAGGGCATTTCGTCCCAGACGGCCTTCTGAGCGGCATCGTAGAGCTCGGTCTTCTTTGCGCGGTCCGTGGTGCGAAGCGCCTCCGCGAAGTTTTTGTCGAGCACCGCGTTCGAATAGAAGCCGTAGTTCCCGGCGACCGGCGCCCAGGATTCGGTGGCCAGAAGCGGACGCACGGCCCAGTCGAGTTCGCCCGTGGACGAGGACCAGCCCGTGTAGAGCATGTTGAGCTTTGCTTCCTCGGGCTTCTTCAAGAGATAGGTCGTTCTCTGGCCCGATTCCATCGCCATGATGGAAACCTTGACGCCCACCTGCGCGAACTGCTGCTGCAGGAACTGGATCACCTTTTGCGCAGTCGTATGGTTGTAGAGCGACCAGAGAGTGGCGGTAAAGCCGTTCGGGTATCCCGCTTCCTTCAGAAGTTCGCGCGCCTTCCTGGGATCATAGGGAATGGCTTCAAACTGCTTCGCGTAGTCAACGCCCTCGGGCGCAAGGCCCGTCGCAGGGACCGCAAAGCCGTTGAAGGCCACCTTGCAGAGCGCCTGCTTGTTGACGGCGTAGTTGAGCGCCATGCGCACCTTCGGGTTGTCGAAAGGCTTCATCTTGGTATTGAAGGCGATGTAGCGCTCGATGATCGAGGGGGAGACGGTGACGTCGATCCCGGGTTCGCCCTCAAGGGACTTCACCTGCTCCGGAGGAACGGGGAAGATGAACTGCGCTTCGCCCGTGCGCAGCATCGCCACGCGGGTGGAATTCTCCGGGACGGGCTTGAAGGTGATGCCGTCAAGCTTCGGAAGCCCCTTCTGCCAGTAGTTGGGGTTCTTCACAACGTGAAGGATTTCCGACGGGTTGTATTCCTTCACGGTATAGGGGCCGGTGCCGCAGGGATGGAAGGCGATCTGCTTTCCCGGATAAGCGGCAAGCGCCTTCGGGCAGATCATGACGCCGGCCGGATGGGCGAGCTGGTTGATGAAGGCGGAGAAGGGTTTTTTAAGCGTGATTCTCGCGGTGTACGGATCGACAACTTCGGTTTTCGCGATGTTGTTGTAGAGGGAGTAGCGGCGAAGCGCATTCTCCTTATTCGTCACGCGATCGAAATTTGCCTTCACGGCATCGGCCTGAAATTCCGTGCCGTCGTGGAACATGACGCCTTTTCTGAGATGGATCGTGTAGACGAGGCCGTCCGCGCTCACGTCATAGCTTTCGGCGAGGACGTTTCGGATCTTCATGTCCTTGTCGAGACCGAAGAGGCCTTCGTACATGGATTTGGCGGCGGTCTGCGAGAGCGTGTCGCCCGCATCGTACGGATCCATCGTCGTGAAGGTTGAGGCGATGCCGACCGTGATTTCCTTCGCGGAGAGTGCAGAGCTCGCGCCCGCGGTCATGATGCCGGCGAGGGCAAGTGCGAGAAGAGAGGCGTGCATGGTTTTCATTTCTTTGGTCCCGTTTGTATGCTTCTGAGGGAACCGGATGACTGCAGATCCCGAGGGGAGGACCTGGCCGGGTCTCCGGCTTTTTTTGTTCATTCCTTAAGATTTATAAGCAAACCCGGTGCCAGAAAAGAAAGGCGGCAGACTTTTGAGAAGTCTGCCGCCGCCGGGTTCCTCATCGCCCTCATGAAGGGCGGCGTCGGAAGGAATGCCGGTTACTTGAATTCAATCTGTGAATATTCAAACCCGGCATCGGGCTGGATGTAGAAGCCCGAAAGTCCCTTCACGTGAGCGGAAACGTTCTGCTCGGTGACGAGGTAGATCCACGGGCAGTCGTTCCAGGTCGCCTTCTGAGCGACGGAGTAGAAGGCCTGCTTCTTTGCCTTGTCGGTCGTGAGAAGCGCATCGCGGAAGTTGTCGTCGAGCGTCTTGTTCGAGTAGTAGCCGAAGTTGCTCGCGACCGGCGCCCAGGAGTCGGTGCCGAGAAGCGGACGAATGGCCCAGTCGAGTTCGCCCGTGGACGAGGACCAGCCGGCATAGACCATGTTGAGCTGGGATTCCTCGGGCTTCTTCAGCAGATAAGCGGTTCGCTGACCCGCTTCCATGGCCATCACGGAAACCTTGACGCCCACCTGAGCGAACTGCTGCTGCAGGAACTGAATGACCTTCTGCGCGGTCGTATGGTTGTAGAGCGACCAGAGCGTGGCCGAGAAGCCGTTCGGGTAGCCCGCTTCCTTCAGAAGCTCGCGGGCCTTCTTCGGGTCATAGGGCCAGGCGCCGTATTCGTCGGCGAATTCAACGCCCTTCGGGGCAATGCCCTTCGTCGGGTCGGCAAGGCCGTTGAAGGCGACCTTGGCGAGCGCTTGCTTGTTGACGGCATAGTTGAGGGCCTGACGGACCTTCAGGTTGTCGAAGGGCTTCTTCGTCATGTTGAAGGCAACGTAGCGCTCGATGATCGAAGGCTCCTTCGTGACGACAAGGTTCTTTTCGCCCTCAAGAATCTTCACCTGTTCCGGCGGAACGGGGAAGATGTAGTGAGCTTCGCCCGTGCGCAGCATCGCGACGCGGGTGGAATTTTCAGGAACGGGCTTGAAGGTGAGGCCGTCAACCTTGGGGAGACCCTTCTGCCAGTAGTTGGGGTTTTTGACGACGTGGAGGATTTCAGACGGGTTGTACTTGTCGAGAACGAAGGGACCCGTGCCGCACGGATGGAAGGCGAGTTCCTTGCCCGGATACTTCTGAATGGCGCTCGGGCAGATCATGGCGCCCGATGCGTGAGCAAGCTGGTTGATGAAGGCCGAGAAGGGCTTGTGGAGCGTAAAGCGGACCGTGTAGGGGTCGACGACTTCCGTCTTCGCAATGTTGTAGTAGAGCGTATAGCGGCGAAGGGCGTTCGCTTTATTCGTCACGCGGTCGAAGTTCGCCTTCACGGCGTCGGCCTGGAATTCCGTGCCGTCGTGGAATTTGATGCCTTTTTTGAGCGTGACGGTGTAGACGAGCCCGTCGTCGCTCACCTTGTAGCCTTCAGCGAGGACGTTCTGAAGCTTCATGTCCTTGTCGAAGCCGAAAAGGCCTTCATACATGGACTTCGCGGCGCTGTAGGAAAGCGTGTCGCTTGCATCATAGGGGTCCATCGTCGTGAAGGTGGAGGCAACGGCAATGGTCACTTCCTTCGCAGCGGCGGGCTGGGCGGCAAGACCGGCGAGCACGCCCGAGAGGGCAAGCGCCATGGCGGCATGAGCAAATTTCATTTTTTAACTCCGGAACGGGTCTCCGTTCATGAAAGAATGCGCCGGCTTGAATGGGAAAAGGCGCCGGTTCGTGCTTAAAGACTGAGCAAATAACGTGCCAGCAGAGGAACTCTCTGAAAGAAATCGAATGGACCGGACGCGCGCTCCCGGCGCAGAAGTGACGCACCAAATCGAGGCGCGGGAGCGCACAAAAGTCAGGCGCAGTGCGCCATAACGGCTCGGTAGATTGCCTCAGCTGCCTTTTCGATGTGCCAGACCGGCGAGGATTCCTGCGGCGTATGGGCGAGCTTTCCTTCGCCGGGGCCGAAATAGAAGGCCGGAATCCCAAAAGCGTGCATGTAGCCGCCTTCGCCCCAGCCCGACATCGGGGTCACCTCGACCTTGTGTCCGAGAGAGGCCTCAATGGCAGAAATTGCCTTCTGCGCGACAGGGTTTTCAAGGGACGAGGAAAGCGCGGGCCAGTCGCCCGTGATCGTGGTTGAAACCTCGACGGGCGGGAAGTCCGGATCTTTTCTGAGTTCTTCGACGACGCGCAGGATTCTTTCCTCCTGGATCCTGCCGCATTCCTCGCCCTGGTAGCGGAAGTCGATCGTGACGGAGCAGCTTGCAGGCACCACATTGGGCGCGGCGCCCCCTGAAACCATGTCGATCGAGGTGGTCTGCGGGCCGATCCCGGGGCCTTCCTTCTGCATTTCAGGAAGGCGCTTTCTCGCGCGGACGATGAAGAGTGCGGCGGCCTCAATGGCGTTGACGCCGAGATGCGGGCGCGATGAGTGAGCGCTCCGGCCCTTGAAGTCGACCCGCACCCAGGCGTCGCCGCGGTGTTCGTTTCGGATCGTGAGTTCGGTGGGTTCGGCAATGATCGCGAGATCCGGACGCGGAGCGCCCGGTTCCTCGAGCGCGGCCTTGACGCCCTTCACGTCCGTCTCCTCATCGGTGGAGAGAATGAGCCAGAGGCTTCCCTTCAGATCCTTTTTGGACGCTTCGCAGAAGGCGGCGATTGCGGCGGCCGCTCCGCCCTTCATGTCGGTCGAGCCGCGCCCGAGGAGGCGTCCGTCCCTGATTTCCCCCGACCATGGGTCGGTCATGCCGGCAGGCGGCACGACGTCGATGTGGCCTGAAAGCATGAGGGAGGGCGCATCGGGAGCGTCCGAACCGCAGTGCGCAAGGAGCACCGGAGCGCCGGTCGACTGAGCGGCGATGCGGGAGGTCGAGCGGCTGTAGCGGCTGAGGATCTCTTCGACCGCCCTGATCACGTCGTGCGTGGCGGGGGTCCCCGAAACGGAAGGCACGCGCACGAGCGTCTGCGCGAATTCAACGGCGCGGGAAAGAACGTTCTCTTGAGTCATGTGGAAGGTTCCAAAAAATGAAAAGGGAGGTTCCTTCAAGCCTAACCGAAGACTTTCGCGTCTTCCCTCTGCAGAACGGCGTAGCTTCTTCGGTCTTTTGTCAGAGAAGCGCCGCAAAAAGCCGGAGCGGTGCGGGCTCCCCGGGAATCTTGATAGGAAGTTGAGGTTTTCATGATTTTTTCGTCGAAGCATTTCCCGGTTCACGAAAGTAAACTTCGCCGGGTAACCGTTCCGCGGGATGCCTGAAGCGAAGACCCTTTTCCTTCCGGGCTCCCGAGAGTCACAAGAAGCGAGAAAAGGCAGAAAGAAGTCATGCGCGAATTTTTCGAATGCCAGCTGATCGACGGAGAATGGGTGAAGTCTTCGGGCGAAGCCTTCATTCCGGTTGAAAATCCTGCCGACCGTTCGACAATTGCACGCGTTCCGGACGGAACGGCCGAAGACGTCGATCGTGCGGTGAGAGCTGCGCGAAAGGCTTTTCCGGCATGGTCGAAAACGACGCTTGAAGCGCGCATTCGCCTGATGGAGCGGATGCTTGAAATCTTCCGCGGCATGACCGAAGAGATCGTTGCCCTCGAAATCGCCGAACTCGGCGCTCCGGCCGCCTTTGCGAGAAAGAAGCACTGCGACTACCAGATGCGCCGCACCGCAGCCTTCATTGACGCCGCGCGGAAAATGAAGCTCGAGGAGCACTTCCCGGCATCTCTCGTGACGCGGGAGCCCGTGGGGGTTGTTGCGGCCATCACGCCCTGGAACTATCCCCTCGGGCAGATCATTCAGAAGGCAGTGCCCGCCATACTGATGGGCTGCACGGTGGCCCTGAAGCCGAGCGAACTGACGCCCCTTACGGCGACGCTTCTCGCCGAAGCCTTCCGCGAGGCGGGACTTCCTCCGGGGGTCTTCAACCTCGTTCAGGGGAGAGGCGAAACCGTGGGCGAGGCGCTGGTGGCGCATCCCGGGGTGGACATGGTGTCCTTTACGGGTTCGACCGGGGTGGGCCGCCGGATCGGCTCGATTGCATCTGGGGATTTGAAGCGCATTGCGCTCGAGCTTGGCGGCAAATCGCCCTGCGTGTGGCTTCGCGGCATGTCCGACTACAGGCCGGCCGCGAAGAAGCTCTTCGACTCGCTGCTTCTTAATGCCGGACAGACCTGCACGGCGCTCTCAAGGCTTCTCGTTCCGGAGGAAATGCTCGGGGAAACGAAGGCGCTTCTCACTGAAGCGCTCAAGGATTATCCCGTCGGCGACCCGCAGGTGCTCTCGACCCGCGTGGGACCGGTTGTATCTCTCAATCAATTCCGGCGCGTGAAGAGCTATATCGAAGCGGGACTGGCTGAAGGCGCTGAAATGATTGCGGGAGAGGTGCCGAAGGACCCCGGAGAAAAGGAAGGCTACTTCATCAGGCCGGTCGTTTTCGTCAAAGTGAGGCCGGAGATGAAGATCGCTCAGGAAGAGATTTTCGGGCCGGTTCTTTCCGTTCTCACCTACCGTACGCTCGACGAAGCCGAGGAAATCGCCAACGGCACGCCCTACGGACTTTGCGGTGCCGTATTCGGACCAAAGCAAGAAGCGCTCGATTTTGCCCGCAGGATCCGGAGCGGAAACGTGTACATTAACGATGCCGCGCGCGACCTCGCCGCTCCTTTCGGAGGTTTCGGGGCGAGCGGCATCGGCCGCGAGGGCGGAATCTACGGGCTCGAGGAATTTACCGAGCTTAAGGCCGTCTTCGAACACTCCACGTTTTAACCTGCTCTGAAGACGGCGCTCCACTTTTTCCTTTTGAGCGGCTCCGCCTCGGCTCAAGGCAAAATGGAATTCGATTTTCTCACGACGCTCCTCATCGTCTGTCCGGTCGTCTTTCTAGGCGGCCTCGTCGACGCCATCGCCGGCGGAGGCGGCCTCATCACGCTCCCGGCATTCCTTATTGCAGGCGTTCCCGCGCACATGGCATTGGGGAGCAATAAGCTGGCGAGCATGATCGGGACGAGCGTTTCAACGTTCCGTCTCTGGCGGGCCGGGTTCCTCAAGGTGCGCGAAGCGCTTCCCGCCGTCTTCTGCGCCTTCATCGGGAGCGCTGTCGGCGCGCGGATCGCGCTTCTCGTGCCCGAAGAGGTCTTTCGCTACATCCTCATCGTGCTCCTCCCTTTTGCCGCCATCGTCGTCTTCAGAAAGTCGGCGATTCCCTCCGAGGGCGAGGAGATGGATAAAAGCAAGCGCCTCGCCATCGTGGGGGGCATGTCGCTTCTCTGCGGCGCCTACGACGGCTTCTACGGGCCGGGCGCGGGCACCTTCATGCTCCTTTCATACACGATCCTCGCGCGCATGGGCGTGCGGGAGGCCTCGGGCCAGATGAAGGCCGTGAACCTCTCGAGCAACCTGGCTGCCTTTGCGACCTTCGCGCTTTCGGGCGAGGTGATCTGGGCTTTGGGCCTCATTGCCGGGTGCTTTTCCATCGCCGGGCATTACATCGGAGCGGGGCTGGTGTTGAAGAACGGCACGAAGATCGTGCGCCCCATCATCGCGGTCGTTCTTTCGATTCTCTTCGTCAAGACCGCCTGGGAGCTTCTCGTCTGAATTTGCTCTCAGGGCTGAGAAACGATCAGATGCCGGCGAGCCGGCGGATCACCTCAAGGTACTCCTCGCGCTTTGGCGGATGCTTGTCGTACGCGCGGTGAATGCAGGCGCCGTCGATGAGGGCATCGAGAATGCTCGCCACGTGCTTCGGGAAGAAGCGCATGAGTTCGCGGCGGACTTTTTCGTGAAATTCCGAGACGAGGGGCTTCACGGCATCATTTCTTGCCGCATAGGCATAGAGCTCGTACGTGAGAAGAAGGAGGCGCTTGTCTACCGGCCAGCAGAGGTAGTCGGAGAGCACTTCGAGCGCTTCCTCTCTGCTTCCCGCCGCCTCGAGCCTTGGGAACGTAATGACTGAGAGCTCTTCAATGAAGCTCTGCATGGCTTCGTAAAGAAGCTCCTCCCGGCCCCTGAAATGGTAGGTCATGGAGCCCAACGGAACGTCGGCTTCCTTCGCGACGAGACGGATCGACGCGCCTTCGACGCCGTGACGGGCAATCACCTCGAGCGCAGATTGAATGATGCGGCGGCGCCTCTCCGGGTCGTAGCGGCGGGCGGCGCGTTCAGACACTTTGGCGGCCTGGTCGGATTGAGATGCGTCGGGCATAAGGGAAGAGCGCTTCGGAAAGGAATGGACGAAAGAAATTTACCGATAGTGTACGCTCGTGCATATCGAGAAGAAAACCTGTAGAATGCGCTTCGCTTTAGGTACGTACGTACATATTTAAATTCAGGAGGACAACGCATGTTCCGAAAAGCAGCAAAAGGATCCTTCGGATCCTTCAGTGCGCGCGAAGCGCTCTTTGCCGCCTTCTTTGCGGGCGGCTTTCTGATGGCAACCTGGATCACGCGGACGCCCGCGATCCGCGAGGGGCTCGGGCTCTCGATTGCAGAAATGGGCCTCGTTTTTCTCGGGCTTTCGCTCGGCTCCATTCCGTCCCTCATCTTTGCGCCGGTTCTGATTCATCGGGCGGGAGCGCGCGTAATGACGCTTCTCGGGGAAGTCCTCATGCTTCTGGGCGTCTTTTTTGCGGCGCTCCCGCTGGCTCTCCCCATGCCGCTCCCGGGAGGCGTCGTCACGGCATTCGGTCTCGGACTCGTGGGGTTCGGCTCCGTATTCCTCGACATTGCGATGAATGTCGCGGCGGGCGTCATTGAAGCGCGGCGCGGGAAGCCGGTTCTTACGACGCTTCATGCGTGCTTCAGTCTCGGCGAAGCTGTCGGCGCCTTTTTCGGCTTCGGCTGCGTCTATCTCGCGGTTTCGCCGATGACGCACTTCCTCATGGCTCTCGGCCTGATGGCGCTGGTTTTCCTTCTCTCCACGCTGCGGCTTGGCGAAGTCGAGGCGCTCGTTCGGGCGTCGGGCGAAGAAGCGCAGAAAAAGACTGGCGCCGCGAAGCCGAAGCTTAGAATCACGGGGGGCCTCATCACCGCCGTCATCGTGGTCTTCGTGGTCGCGCTCTGCGAAGGCACGGCAAACGACTGGCTCCCGATACTGCTTCGCGAATCGATGAACGCGTCGACGAGCTTTGCGGCGCTCGCCTTTGCGGTCTTTGCGTCGGGCCTTGCCGTCGTGCGCTTCTCCGGCACTTTCTGGCTCAGGCGCTTCGGGAAAAGGCGCGTTCTCATGGGGAGCGCTCTTCTGGCGCTTATCGGACTCACCGTCATTATTTTCTTTAAGGCCCCGCTCTTCGTCATGCTGGGCGTCGTCTTCTGGGCCGCAGGCGCGGCGCTCGGCTTCCCCGTTGCGCTCTCAGCCGGTGCCGCAATGGGCGAGGGGGACCCTGCAGCCCGGATGAGCCTTCTTTCGAGCGCGGGGTACGGCGCTTTTCTCGCGGGACCCCCGACCCTCGGCTTCATCGGCGAGGGAATGGGGCTCTCGGCTTCATTCGGATTGGTCGCGCTTCTCATGCTGCTTCCTGTGCTTCTTGCGAGGCGCATGACGCCGGCTGAAGGCGAGGTGGCCCGCCGGGTGCTCGAACGCGAATAAAGCATTCAGGAAGGACGGCTCTCTCTGAGCCGTCCTTTAAAATGCTTTATTGAAATAATAAAAATGTTATGCTAAATTTTAAGTCAGGGAAAAGCCGTCAGAGAGATGCGCTCAAGGTTAAGACCGGATCCCGGACTCCGATCTAAGCTCGGCCTCCGCCCGGGGCGCATTTTGGCCGCCGAAACGCATGAATTCCGGAAGGCTTTCGGAGTCGGGTTCATGACGCCGGCGGTCCGGCATTTCCCGGGAAAGGAAAGCCCGGGTGCGCTATCCGGCGCATCCGGGCTCTTTCTTGAAACAGCTGCGCCTCAAGGTTAAGGCACCTTGAAGTCGAAGCTGTGGCACTGAGCGCAGTAGTTTTCGCTCGGTTCATGGCCCACGTGGCAGTTGACGCAGTCGAGCTTCGCGCCGTAGTGAGGCGACGTGTGCGGGTTGGTGGGCTTCACGTTCTTGGTCGACTCGACGAGCTTGTCGGTCGGGTGGCAGCCCGTGCAGGTTTCCGTCGTCGGCATTGTGTCGGGCGTCTTGTGACAGGTCGTGCACGGAAGCTTCAGCGTTTCCGTGTGATAGTCCGCAAAGCCCTTGGCGTCGGCTGCGAAGGGAAGCGCAGCCAATGCCATCGCAAGAAGAATCAGGGTCTTTTTCATTTGAAAAAGGGGCGGAGAGGTTCATTGGCCTTCCGCCCCGGCGGGGAAATTCGCTTTATTCCCGCCCGGGGGCTGTCGCCCAAGGGCGGGAATAAGAGGCTTCATCAGGCCTTGGCGGCTTCCTTGCCGGCGATGCGGCCGTTCACGAGGCAGTCGAGAATGGCGCAGGAGCCGAGGCGCACGGCGCCGTGCACGCCGCCAGTCGCTTCACCAGCGGCATAGAGGCCCGGAACGGGCTTGCCATCGGAAATGTCGATCACCTGGCACTTGAGGTTGGTGACGAGGCCGCCCATGCAGTGATGAACCTTCGGGCTCATTTCGCTTGCATACCACGGGCCTTCCGTAAGCGGAACCTGCTCGTTGTTGATGTAGCGGCCGAATTCCGGATCATTCTTCGCCTTCACGGCCTTGTTGAAGTCTTCAACCGTCTTCGCGAGCACGTCGGCAGGCATCTTGTAGTCGGCGGCGATGTCGGCGAGGGACTTGTATTCCTTTACGATGCCTTGCTCAAGGAGCTTCGCGAGCATGCCCGGACGAGCGTCCTCAAAGGCCTTGGTGTTGGCCTTCGTGCAGATCGAAACGGCGCGGAAGCCGTTCGTCTGCTCGACCATGATGGCGTCTGCGCGGACCTTGCGGTTGGCGAGTTCGTTGACGAAGCGCTTGCCGGAAGTCGAAACCCAGAGGCCGTATTCAGCAGCAGCGGACTGCGAGAAGGTCCAGCCGATGCCCATGCCCTTTTCCTTGGGGTTGTTCCACGGCGTGCACTGAATCCAGTCGTTCTGAATCTGAGCGCAGCCGATGCGGCTTGTTTCACGCCAGAGTTCCGAAGTGGCGCCCGGCTGGTTCGTGCTGTCGAGCTTCGAGGTGAGCTTCGGATCCTGCATCATGCGGTATTCGACGTCGCGCGAGAAGCCGCCGTAGCAGAGGACGACCGCCTTCGTGGCGCGGATGAACCTGGTCTTGCCGGAGTCGGCCTTCGGGAAGCGGTAGCCTTCCTGAACCTCAGCGCCGAGAACGCGGCCCGAGGCGTCGCGGAAGAGGTGCTTCACATAGACGCGGGTGCGGACCTTGACGCCGAGCTTTTCGAGGTATTCGAGCTCCTTCGAGACAATGCCCGAGCCCGAACCATTCTTCGTGAAGACGTAGCGCGGAACGCTGTGGCCGCCTTCCTGGCCGATCGCGTCCTGGTTGTATTCGACGCCGAGTTCCTTCACGGTCCATTCGTAGTTGGAGAGCGCGGAGTTGGCGACGAGCTTCACCTTTTCGGGCTCGTTCAGATAGAGGCCGGCAACGAGCATGTCGTGCGCGAGGAGCTCAGGCGAATCCTTAATGCCGTGTTTGAGCTGCTGGGGGCACCCGGTAGCCGTCAGAATGCCGCCGTTGATGATGGAGTTGCCGCCGGGCATGGCCATCTTTTCGAGAACCTCGACCTTGGCGCCCGCCTTCTTCGCCTCAATGGCGGCGGCAAGACCTGCAAAGCCCGAACCGATCACGAGAACCTCGGTCGTTTCGTCCCACTTCTTCGGGAGCGCAACGGCGCCGGCGGCGTGAGCCGCTTCAGAGCCAAAGAGCGCGGCAGCGCCCATCGCGACGGAGCCCTTGAGGAGCGTGCGGCGATTCATTTCGGTCATTTTCTTTCTCTCCTTTAAAGAGATCGGCCGTCCTCCTTCGAGGAGGACAGCTCTTGATATCTGCTTCCGGAGGGATGTCCGCGCGATTCTGCATCACGCTTTCAATTCCCTCTGATCACGAAACGCATTCTGCGTCCGGGGACCTCCTAGGAGATTTGCTTAAGGTCGAAGAGAATCCACTTCGGTCCGCCCAGAGCTTTCTCAATGGAAAAAGAGATCTTCAAAAGACTGTGCCCGGGCGGCTAGACTTCCGTCATCATGCGGATGAGACCCAGACCTCTCAGGATGCTCGGCATCCTTTTTCTATCCATTTCTCTTTCTGTCGGCGCGGAAGGAACGCCTGCCGCGCTTCAGGACGGACCGGACGCCCTGAGCCGCGCCACGTTTTCTGCTCCGGAGGGGACAGCGCAGTCCGGGACGACGGAGCATCCTGCCGGGGTTGAGGAGGTGCGCGTGGGATTTCTCGCCTATTCTCCGCCCTGGTACGACGGAGCCTTCGTCGATGAATCGATCCGCTACCTTGCCTGGCGGCTCCCCGAGTACCGCTTTTCCGTGCACTTTCTTTCGGCCGAAGCGCTTGAAAAGTCGGTCGCCGAAAAGAATGTCGACCTCGTGGTGGCGCCTGCCGCATTCCTTGCCTTCAGCGCTCCCAATTCGCTGCACGAACTCGCGAGCATTGTTTCGGATGCGGCGCCCGACTCGAGCCGGTCGCTCGGCGCCGCCCTCATCGTGCGGCGCGACCGGGAGGACCTGAAGACGCTCAGGGACCTCAGGGGGAAGCGCGTTGCGGCGGTCGTCGACGAGCCTTCGCCCGGCATTCTCGAAGTGAAGCGCGAGGTGGCGCGGCTAAATGCCGATCCGGATGATTTTTTCAGCAGCATTCAGACGGTGCCGAGGCTTCGCATGAAGGAAGTCCTCTCGCACGTTCTTTCGGGCCGAGCGGACGCGGGGATTCTTCGCGGGTGCTTCCTCGAAGATCTCTGGAAGGCCGGAAACCGCACCTTTGAAGCGGAAATCCGCGTGCTCGACGTGAAGCGCGGCGACGGTCTCGCCTGCCGGCATTCGACGGCGCTTTATCCGGGGTGGACCGTGGCCGCGTCGGAAAGGCTCTCCCAGGATGCCGCGCGCGCCGTGACGGCGGTGCTCCTCACCAAGCCTGCGAACGCCTGGGGACAGTACTGGACGGTCTCGACCAACACGTCAAGCTACACGGACCTGATGAAGACCCTCCGGATCGGCGCCTATGCGTATCTGCGCGAGTGGACGCTTTCGCGCGTCTGGGACGAGTACCGGCCCTTCATTCTTGTTGCCGTTGTTGCGCTTCTCGGTCTCCTCGCTCACAGCGCGATTCTCGAAATGCTCGTGAGACGAAGAACCGCGGAACTCGAGCGCGTCCATGCCGGACAGCAGGCGGCCGAGCGCCATGCCCGCGAGATGACCGAACGCCTCGACCAGCTTCAGCGCGCGGGGGCCGTCGGGCAGATTTCCTCCATCGTCGCGCATGAGATGAAGCAGCCTCTCGCCGTCATTCAGAACCTTTCGCGGGGAACCATCCGCATGATCGAGGATGAGCCCGAAACGCTCGACGGGGTCTCGAAGGCGGTTGAATCCATCAACGATGAGGCGGGGCGGGCTGCCGCCATTATCGACCGCGTGCGGACCTACAGTCAGGGCCGATCCGAACGCCGCGAGGTCGAGTTTTCCGACGCCCTTCACGATGCGGTGACGCAGTTCCGCGCCACCCGCCGCGGGCGTCTTGCGCGGATCGCGCTCGGCCGGATCGACCGGGGAGAGGTCTGGATCGATCCTCTCGACCTCGAGCTCATCATCATCAACCTTCTTGCAAACGCGGTCGATGCCGCAAAAAACGCTGAGGATCCGCGCGTATTCGTTGAGCTTATCCGCATTCCGGGAAGCCCCGCGTCTGAAGCGACGCTGGAGCTCCATGTCTCGGACAATGGTCCGAGGATTTCGGACGATGCCTTTGAAGCGCTCGGGAAGCGCCTTCTCAAGTCGACGAAGCCCGGAGGCCTCGGGCTCGGACTTTCCATCGTGCGCACGCTCGCTGAAAACTGCGTGGGCAGGCTCTCCTTCGAGCGCTCGGGCGGCGACGGCATCACGGCAGTTGTAGTGCTTCCGGTCATGCATTCGAAAGACGCAAAGAGGAGCTGATTGAGGAGAAAACCGATGAATGCTTTTCAAACCAACGAACCGCCTCTCATCCGCATCGTCGACGACGAGGAGCGGATGCGTGAATCGCTCGCCTTCATGCTGAGGCAGGAAGGATTCGAATGCGCGATGTATCCGAGCGCAGAGGCGTTCCTCCGGGAGGATTCGCCGTCGCGCCCCGGGTGTCTGCTCCTTGACGTTCAGATGGACGGCATGACGGGGCTTGAGCTCCAGGAGGAAATGAATCGCCGCGGGATGACCCTTCCGATTGTTTTCCTCTCCGCCCACGGAGACCTCGACATGGCGGTCGACACGATGCGGCGGGGAGCGGCCGCCTTCATTCAGAAGACGGCGGACCGCGCGCGCCTCATGGAAGCGATCGTGAGCGCGGTGGAGCGCTCGAGCCCCCGTCGAAGAACCCGGGCGAAGAAATCGCGCGCTGGCAGAGCCTCACGGACCGCGAGCGCGAGGTGGCTCAACTCATTGCCGAGGGGCTTCTCAACCGCGAGGTGGGCGAGCGCCTCGGGGGCATATCCGTGAAGACCGTGCAGGTGCATCGCGGAGAGGTCTGCAGAAAGCTCGGCGTCAAGGGCGCCTCCGGCATTGCTCAGGCCGTGAGGAGCGTGAAGCGCATCCTCAGGGAGGAAAAGTGATGCGCCGCAGAAGAATCCTTGCCGGGGCCTCGCTTTTCCCGTTCCTCGCCGCCGGGGAAGCAGGAGCAAGGCTCCCCGCTCCCGAAACCGGCTTCGGGAGCTTCCCGGAGAATTTTCCTGATCTTCCCGAAAGTGCTGCCGACGTCGTGATCGTGGGCTCGGGCGCCGCCGGCCTTGCCGCAGCCGTTGAAGCAAGAAAGGCAGGGAGGAGCGTCATCGTGCTCGAAAAGATGGGAAGCATCGGCGGCAATTCCGGCATTTCTCAGGGGCTCATGTCGGTCCCGGGGACGCCCGTGCAGGAGAAGCTCGGCATCGCCGATTCTACAGAGCGCTTTGCCGCCGACATGCTGAAGGAAAGCTACTGCGGACATCCGGGCCGCATCCGGCTCCTGGCGGAAAAGGCGCTTGAAACCTACGAATGGACCGAAGAGGAGTTGGGCGTCCGCTGGAAGCCCGATCATCTCGAAAAAGAGATCGAGGCGAGCGTCGCGAGAGCTGCCGTCATCGGGAGCGGAAGCGGCGCGGGACTCATCATTCCGCTCTACGAACGCGCGCGGGCGCTCGGCGCCCGGTTCGAGGTCGGGATGAAGGTCGAGCGCATCGTGACGAGCCCGAAGGGCGTCGTGCTCGGCGTCCTCGCAAGGAACGTCCGCTCGGGGGCCCTCATGCGCTGGCGCGCCCGATACGGCGTCGTTCTCGCGGCGGGGGGCTTCGGCGCCGACATCGACTTCAGGGAATTCGTGAATTCCCAGAAATCCGGTAACACCACCCCCTGAAGCTGCATGGCGACAAG